>NZ_VFSH01000002.1:59392-246053 GCF_006385785.1 Streptococcus shenyangsis | reverse complement strand
ATTATAGACTATATCGATTACTACAACAACAAACGAATTAAGGTAAAACTAAAAGGACTTAGTCCTGTCCAATACAGAACTAAATCCTTTCAATAATTATTTGTCCAACTTTTTGGGATCAGTACATATGATGCGTTTTTTTTTTTAGGAGTTTTACGATTTCTTTTCCAACTATTGCTTAGTCTATAAAGAGTTAGAAAAATGAATCTCATTTGATAAAGTATTAAGATGATTAACCAAATCCATGATTGATAGATGGTTTCGGCAAATAAACTTCTTGGTAATCCCTGGAATGTAGAAATTAGACACGATGATATCGTAATCTGTCTGATTTAAAATCTCAGGACTTGTTTCTAATTCATCCCAAATATCGAAGGTAAAACGGTTATTACAGTAATAGGAAAGCATATCAACAAAGGTAAGGGAGATAGCATGGTCAAAGTTATTGATAATCAAAACCTTGATAGGTGGTCGATTTTCTAACAACTGAGTAGAGAGGTTTTCAGTATGGGTTAAGATGGTATACATCAAGTGTTCCAACTGTTCAGGATGGTCATGCTGTCCAATTGCTTGTCGATATTGAGCCAGTTCTTGACGAGCACTTTCCATAAAGTCTGGGAAATAGACCTTGAATTTTTCTAGTGTAATTCTCTTTTGCTCAAATAAGAGTGGTGTTGAAAAGGTTTCCTGTCTTTCAAAATAAGCTGTATTGTGCAGGTGCCAAATGAGTTCATCATGATTAGCAAATTTAATATTAAATGCTTTAGATAATCGTTCCAAAATTTGGCTTAATAACTGATAAGAATAGCGAGATTCATCATTTTTATTTAGAGAATCAAAGAATTGCTGTGGATCTAGAAAAATATCATTTTGAAGAAAGGAAATGAAAATTTGGGCCACAATATCTGGAGTCATTTCCAGTCCAAATTGTTGAGAGAAGTATGCAAGCTTGTCCTCAAAATCTGGTAAATTCATTAAAACAGGATAGTAGTCTTGGTAAAAATGATTCGGCAAATCAATGAAATGTCCATTTTTTACTCGATGAATACTAATTGCGAGCATCAGCTTATACATTCTATAGATTGCAAATCGCATTGGGTAATTTGTGGATTTATAGAAGTAGTCAGCGAACTCTGTTATGACTTTTTCAGAAATATCTGGGAAAGGCCAGTCTAGAAAATAATATCGCTCTGAAAAGTATTGGGCATAAAAATAGCGAATATCGATTTCATTTCCATTCAGGGATGTTGGAGTAAAAGACAGTTCAATTTGGAATTGTTTCGAGAGAATGGTGGTGATTCGATTTCCTAAACGATAAAGATTGGCATTACTAGAATGCAGTTTTTCTACAGTTCGGTAAATAGGCAATCCTTCGTTAAAAAACATATATTCTAATAACTGAAAAGATTGGGAATGACTGAGGAAATAAATATAAATATCTTCTATACTTGCCGCTGTATCTAGATTTAGCATAATGCCATTGATAGAAGATTGAATTTTGAAAGTTGGGAATGCTGTTCGTAGTTCGTTTAAGTCATTTTTCAGGATACGCTCGGTGCATTCTAAAGTTTGTGCTAACTCGTTTAGACGTATCCAATCTCGTTCCTGAATGAGTATTTCAAGTAGTCGCAATTGTCGTTGTTCTTTTGTAGATAATAGAGATCTCATAGGGTTCTATCCTCCTAAGCTCATTATATCATAGTCTATAATAAAAATGCTAATATTGATATTGTTAAGATGGATAATAATCCGATTTGATCTTAAAACAATATTTATGAATCGAATATAGGAGGGCAATTAAATGTTAATGGAATATTTGTATTGATTTTGCGATTACATTTTTACCTCTATATTATTTTTCTGTACTATTTGTACCAAAATATGAGAATCATTTTTTTGTCAGTAAATTCACTTTGATTAGAACAATTTAAATGAATCTTGAGGGAAAAAATACTATATATTAATCTGTAAAACCATATTGAATTATATAAAAAATAGATGTAAATTGTATAGTATAAAATTATATTGAGGTAAAGAATATGAAACAGGCACAGAGAAAATCATTTGATTGGTATAAAATGCAACAACGTTTTTCTATTCGTAAGTATCACTTTGGGGCAGCTAGTGTACTGCTCGGAACAGCCTTAGTCTTGGGAACTGCTGTCAATACGCAAGCAGAGGAACAAAATCCTGAGGCAACTAACAGTGTTTCTGTTGATAAGATAGCAGAAACTACTAAACCAGCAGAAGTTTCTACAGCTAAGAAAGAAACTACCTACGCAGCTCCAACTGTTGTTAATCCAGTAGAGGTGACTCCAGCTAAATCTGAAGCTGTTAAGGCAACTGTAGAAAAGGTTGAAGAACCTAAAGTGGAAAAAGAGGAAGTTTCTCATCAAAGTGCAGTTGATAAATCAAAATTGTTAACGGCTCTTTCGCGTGCAAAAAAATTAGAAGCAAAATTATATACAGAAGCTAGTGCTGCAAACTTGAAAGCAAGTATCCAAGCTGGTCAAAGTTTGCTTGGGAAAGCAGATGCAACTGAAGCTGAATTATCAGCAGCGGAGTCATCTATTCAATCAGCTGTCATTGGACTGGAACTCCGCTCTAACTCTGATAAAGGAACTGTATCAGAAACTTCTGTAGCGAAGAAAGCTGATGCAGATGAAGCAGAAGAAGAAACTAAGCAAGCTCCTACAACTAATCGTTCAGCTCTTGATAGTGTTGTTTTGCCAGCTAGCACAGCTGCCAAAGTAGAAACAACTTCAGCTCCAGCATCTACTAATGAAATCTTGAAACCAGGTTTAAGCCTTTCTGATGCTCGCCAAAATCCAGCTATCCGTAAGGAAGACTTGGAGAAGGGGCATAGTGGTTTTAGAGCGGCTAGCAATCCAGCCAACCCGATTGTCTCAGGTTCTGGGAATACAGTTGCATTTACAGATATCAGTCAATCTGGTCGTAGTTACAGTTTTCGTGGCTACGGGAACGCACGTGGTGGTAATTCAATTCATTACGATGTGACGACAGTACGTCAAGGTAATAGATTGAATTTCACAATTCAATATTCTGGTCCAGGTGAATTTGTTAATAATAACTTTATCTTGGATAAAGGGGATGGATTTGGAAATCCTTCAAATGCAACTATCACAACTCCAAGATTAAGAGAGCAATCAAAACCTATTAGCCAGGGTGCCAACTTCGTATCTCACTCAGGATATACTATGACCTCTGCTACTGAAACAAGTATGCAACAGACAATCAGATTCAGTTTGCCAATCAACAATCCAAATGGTGATTTGTCTGTCCGTTTGAAACCTGTTACTTTTAACGTGGATCAAGGTGGTGGCGGTGCCGCTACTAGCAATGATCCATACAGTAACTCTAACTATTATTATAGAGCAAACCCACTATACTTGGATGCCAATCCAAATGGTGGTTCTAGTAACAAGGTTGTTACAGAAGACATTGACTTCCAAACAGTCTACCTTCCAACTAGTAAATTGCCAGAAGGCCAAACTAGATTAGTCAGAGAAGGTGAAAAAGGACAACGTCAAATTACCTATAAAGTCCATCGATTTGGTAACGAAACAATTTTAGGATTGCCAATTAGTAATAGTGTCACTAAAGAAGCTAAGCCACGTATTCTGCAAATTGGTGTTGCTAAAGAGCTAATCGATACAGTAAAACCACGTGTTGATCAAAATAAAGTCGGTGATACAAATAATCTTACTTTCTATCTTGATAACGATGGCAACGGGGTTTATACAGAAGGTGTAGATGAACTTGTTCAAAAAATTGCTATTAAAGATGGAGCCAAAGGTGAAAAAGGAGACCAAGGTGAACGCGGTTTAACTGGAGCTAAAGGTGAAAAAGGAGATCAAGGCGAACGCGGTTTAACTGGAGCTAAAGGTGAAAAAGGAGACCAAGGTGAACGCGGTCTAACTGGAGCTAAAGGTGAAAAAGGAGACCGAGGCGAACGTGGACTCACTGGAGCTAAAGGTGAAAAAGGAGACCAAGGCGAACGCGGTCTAACTGGAGCTAAAGGTGAAAAAGGGGACCAAGGCGAGCGCGGTTTAACTGGAGCTAAAGGTGAAAAAGGAGACCGAGGTGAACGTGGACTCACTGGAGCTAAAGGTGAAAAAGGAGACCAAGGTCAGGCAGGTCGTGACGGTGTAACTCCAACCGTAACCGTTAAAGATAATAAAGATGACGGCACTCATACTATCACGATTAACGACGGTAGAGGTAATGTTACAAGTACTGTTGTAAGAGATGGTTTCGATGGAGCAAGTCCATTAGTTGCGACTCAACGAAATGACGCAGATAAAACAACGACCGTTATATTCTATTATGACCAAAATGATAACAACGAATTTGATGCAGGCGATACAAAACTAAAAGAAGTTGTAATTGCGGATGGAGCCAAAGGTGAAAAAGGTGATAAGGGTGCAACTCCTAAAGTGACAACTGCTCGTGGAGAAGATGGTCATAGTACTGACATTACATTTACAGTTTCTGGAGAAGAGCCTGTAACAGTTAACATTAAAGATGGTAAAGATGGACGTACACCAACTATTGACTTAAATGCATTGGTGGAAGCAGTTAGAAGAGGTGTTGGATCAACTTCTAATTCACAACCTTCTGGAACATCAAGAAGTGCAAGAAATAGAAGAGCATTACCAGATGAAGATAGAAGTGCAACTGAGTCATCAGAAACAGTACAACCATCAACTACAGGTTTAACAGGTTCACAACCAGCAACTGCAGGTTCAACAGCATCACAACCACCATCAACTCAACCTAAACCATCAGGTGAATATGCGGGAACCGAAATAAAAGCATATTATGATAATAATCATAATGGTGTATTTGATGAAGGTGATGAGTTGATATCAAGTACTGTTATTCCTCCTGCTCCAAAAGGAGAGAATGGTAATGATGGTAAAGATGCTATAAGAGGAGCTGAATTATTAAGTGGAATTATAGCTCCAAGGCCAGAAGATGGTAAAGATGGTGATACATACATTGATGCTACAACAGGAGATGTGTATAAAAAGAGAGATGGAGCTTGGGGGAAAATCGGTAATATTAGAGGGCCTCAAGGAGAACAAGGTCAAAAAGGTGACAAAGGTGAAAATGGTAAGGACGGTAGAGCTCCGAAAATTAAAGTAGAAGATATAACAAAATCTGCCGAATCGGCAGGTGTATCAAGTCGTTCAGGAATTCAAATTACTGTTTATGATGATAAAAACAATAATGATGTGTTTGATGAAGGAGATACTATATTAAATACAAAAGATGTTTACAATGGGACTGATGGAAAAAACGGTGCAGATGGACAAACACCAAAAGTCAAAGCAGAACGAGATGAAGCGAAGAAACAAACTACATTAACCTTCTACATTGACAAAGATGGCGACGGAAACTACACAGAAGGAACAGACACACTTGTTCAAACAACAGTAGTTAAAGATGGACAAGATGGAGCAAAAGGTGCGGATGGAGCATCTGGTCGTGACGGTAAAGAAGTATTAAACGGAAAAGTAGATCCAAAAGCTACAGACGGCAAAGATGGAGATAGCTTCGTTAATACTGAAACAGGCGATGTCTTCGTTAAGAAGAACAATGCATGGGAACCAGCAGGCAACATCAAAGGTCCAAAAGGTGAAGACGGAAAAACTCCAGAAGTAACAGTTACACCTGGTAAAGATGGAAACAGTTCTGATATTACATTCACTGTACCAGGGAAAAATCCAGTGACAGTAAATGTTAAAAATGGAGAAAATGGTCTAAATGGGAAAACTCCAAAAGTTGACTTATTACGTGTTGAAGGACAAAATGGAAATCCATCTCACACAATCGTAACATTCTACACAGATGAAAATGGAGACGGCAAATATACTCCAGGAACTGATGAACTTCTAGGGTCAGAAATGATCAAAGATGGAGCATCTGGTCGTGATGGTAAAGAAGTATTAAACGGAAAAGTAGATCCAAAAGCTACAGACGGCAAAGATGGAGATAGCTTCGTTAATACTGAAACAGGCGATGTCTTCGTTAAGAAGAACAATGCATGGGAACCAGCAGGCAACATCAAAGGACCTAAAGGTGATAAAGGTGAAGATGGTAAAACTCCAGAAATCACTACAAAACCAGGTGCAGATGGCAAGAGCACAGATGTAACAATTACTGTTCCAGGGAAAGATCCAGTAACTGTTAATATTAAAGACGGTAAAGATGGTAAAGATGGAAAATCTTTAGTTGCTAAAAAAGAAGGTAACGAGACTAAGATTTATGTAGAAGATCCAGCAAATCCAGGACAACCATTAGATCCTACAAAACCACTTGCAACAGTTCTTGATGGACTTAAAGGTGAAAAAGGCGACAAAGGTGAAAACGGAGCAGACGGTAAATCACCAGTTGTAAATGTAACGGACAATGGAGATGGAACACACTCTATTACTGTTAGAAACCCTGATGGTTCTGAATCAACAACTAAAGTTAAAGATGGTAAAGACGGTAAAACTGCAACTATCACAACTACAGAAAACCCAGATGGAAGCCACACAATCACTGTAACAAATCCAGATGGAACAACTAAAGAAACAGTTGTTAAAAACGGTAAAGACGGTAAGACTCCAAAAGTTGAAGTAACGGATAACGGAGATGGAACTCATACTGTTAAAGTTACGGATGGAGACGGTAATGTTACCAACGCTATCATCAAAGATGGTAAAGACGGTAAAGCTGCAACAGCAACTACAACAGAAAATCCAGATGGAAGCCACACAGTAACAATCACTAACCCAGACGGAACTAAGAATGAGTTTGTTGTGAAAAATGGACGTGACGGTGTTGACGGACGTACTCCAACCGCATCTGTTCGTGACAATGGAGACGGAAGTCATACGATCGTTATTACAAATCCAGAAGGTGTGACAACTGAAACCACAGTTCGTGATGGTAAATCACCAAAAGTTACTATTACTGACGAACAAAATGGAACTCATAAGATTTCAGTTCTAAATGGTGATGGAACTACTACTGAAACAATCATTAAAGATGGTAAATCACCAGTAGCGACTGTTACTGACAACCATGATGGTACTTACACAATTCATGTAGAAAACGGTAATGGTACTGTTTCTGAAACAACAGTTCGTGACGGTAAATCACCAACTGCTAAGGTTGTGGATAACGGAGATGGTACTCACACTATCACAGTTGTGAACTCAGACGGTACAACTACAACAACTATAGTTCGTGATGGTAAATCACCAAAACTTGAAGTGATTGATAACAACAACGGTTCGCACACTATTAAGGTGACAGGTGCTGATGGTAAAGAAACGACAACTACAATCTTTGATGGTAAATCACCAAAAGCGAACATCGTTGATAACGGAGACGGAACTCACACATTGACAATTGTTGATTCTGATGGCCGTGAATACAAATCTATTATCAAAGATGGTAAAGACGGTAAAGATGGCGTTTCACCCACTGTAACTGTTAAAAATAATAACGATGGAACTCACGTTGTTACAATCATTAATCCAGATGGAAGTAAGACAGAAATGGTGATTAAAGACGGTAAAGATGGTAAATCACCAAAAGTTTCTGTTGAAGATAATGGAAATGGTAGTCATACAATCACAATCATCAATTCTGACGGAACTGTGACAAAAACAGTTGTTAAAGACGGAAAAGATGGTAAATGTGGTTGCAAAGATAAACCAGTAACACCATCAAATGACAAACCAGTTCCACCAGTTAATGAATTACCGGAATATACAGGAGGGGTAACACCACTTGATCCTCCGGTTTATGAAAAACCAGAATTAGAACTTCCAGAAATTCCAACGCCACCAGTGCACGAAGTACCAGAATTTAACGGTGGAGTACCAGGAATGCCAGAAGTGAATGAACTTCCTGAAGCAGAAGTTCCAGGAATGCCAACACCACCAGTCCATGAAATTCCAGAGTTTAATGGTGGTGTGCCAGGTATGCCTGAAGTCAATGAACTTCCTAATCCAGAAGTTCCAGGAATGCCAACACCTCCAGTTCATGAAATTCCAGAATTTAATGGCGGAGTACCTGGTATGCCAGAAGTCAATGACAAACCAACTTCAAACATTTCTGAAGTTCCAACACAACCAAATCCAAATGTACCAGTTCAACCGGTAACACCATTAACTTCTAACCCAGTAGCACCAACTACAGGTAAAGAAAATCATGGTGACAAATTACCTGAAACTGGAAGCCAATCTGATTATATCTCTGTTCTTCTAGGTAGCGGTATTCTATTGAGCCTATATGTAGGTCGAAGAAAAGAAGATTAATCAGCAACAAGCAGTCATTAGTTTCTCGAAAGAAGATGATAAGTGATAGATCTCGAATGAAAGAATATTCTTAGAATGGTTTTCCTATGATGGAAAAGACTGCTAAAAACCTTGAGTGGTAACGCTCAAGGTTTTTTTGGATGGCTGATGTTTGTCGGAAAATTTTGATTGAGTCTAAAAATGCCACCTTATGAGGTGGCTATAATTGATTTAGACTTCTTAAAATTCTCTATTTTTTACTGAATTGCTACGACCAAGTCTTCTGCTTGTTTTTCAAGTGAGTTTAGGACTGTTTCTTCGAGAACCAATTTTCCGTCTGCCCAGGCAGAGTCATTAACACGTGCAGCAGTGAAATTACCAACGACTTGTGTACGGATAAATGGCAAAAGGTCCTTGTAGATAGCGAAAAGTTGATCGTGACCTGCATTGGCTACAGATGATACTGTGACAAATTTGTCTTGAAGGGCAGAAGCACCGCGTGTATCAGACAAGTCAAGGGCACGAGATAGCCAGTCAAGCAAGTTCTTCACTGTTCCAGGGATAGAGAAGTTGTAGACTGGAGAGAAGATCCAGATAGCATCCGCAGCGAGAACTGCTTCACGAGCAGCAGCTACAGCTGGGTGAGTTGGAACTTCCAAATCTTGGCTGAAGAGAGGAAAGGCTGAATAATCAAGGTAGCTAACTTCTGCTTTACCAGCAAGTGCTTTCTCAGCTTCGAGCGCCATTTGGTGGTTGAAAGAGCCTTGACGTAGTGATCCGATGATAAATAATACTTTTTTAGACATGATGTGTCTCCTTTTTCTTAAATTTCCGAGAACTCTCTCGTTGTTATAAAATATATTACAACAAAACAAAAGGACTTGCAAGAAATTTGCTCAGAGTTTATTTGAAAATTATAAAATTGATGAAACTCTAGTCACTTGAGACTGGAAAGTAAGAATTGTATCACTTTCAAAATCGGTTTTGTTTGAAGGGAGAAATAGAATTGGTTACTTATACTCAATGAAAATCAAAGAGCAAACTAGGAAGCTAGCCGCAGGTTGCTAAAAGCACAGCTTTGAGGTTGTAGATAAAGCTGACGTTGTTTGAATTTGATTTTCGAAGAGTACTCCTATGTTCTCTTGTAATATGATGACATAAGTGCTAAAATAAACAAGAAAACGCGCAATAGAAACTACAGACCAGTTTTTCCGGTATCATTTCATAAACAATTAAACGAAAATAATGGCATTGAAGAATGCTTCTAAAAGGAGTGGAGATCATGTAAGGCATAGGTTAACAAGTGACGGACAAAAGAAATAATAATACACTTGTTAAGGAGAAAAGATGTTAATAAGAAATTATCGGAAAAATATTGGTCTGATGGCCGGAGTTGAGTTTTTTGCATTTTTAGGGATTACCAGTTTTTGGATTCTCTTTCTCAGTCAAAACGGCATGTCTCTTTGGCAGATTGGACTTCTGGAAAGTATCTTTCATACGACCAGTCTTATCTGTGAAATTCCATCTGGAATGTTAGCTGACCGCTATTCCTATAAGACCAACCTTTATTTAAGTCGTATAGCAGGGATTGTGTCTTCTATTCTTATGTTGGCTGGGCAGGGAAATTTTTGGATTTATGCCTTAGCGATGGCGGTAAGTGCCTTGTCTTATAATTTTGATTCAGGCACAAGCGCAGCAATGGTCTATGACTCGGCTGTAGAGGCTGGACTAAAGGAGCGTTACTTATCTATTTCAAGTTTTATGTCAGGAGTAGCAGAAGGAACTCGGTCTTTGGGGACAGTGTTGGCGGGATTTTTTGTCCATGGTCAATTGCATCTGACCTACTATGTCATGATTGCCGCTTCTATTATAGTTCTTTTCCTGATTTGGATGCTGAAAGAGCCCACTGTCAAGCTAGAAAAATCTGATAGTGTGACCATGAAACAGATTATTTGGACCGTTAAGGAAGAGTTGGAGCGAAATCCCATGCTCTTCAACTGGATGATTTTATCTCAGATTGTCGGAACACTCATGTGCATGTTTTATTTTTACTATCAAAATCAGTTACCAGATTTAAGTAGTTGGCAAATTTCAGCAGTTATGCTACTTGGTAGTCTCTTGAATATCCTTGCAGTCTATCTAGCGAGTAGGATTGGAAAGAACTATGCCGCCTTGAAGCTTTTCCCTGTCCTCGTCCTGCTGACTGGAGTTACCTATATGTTGTCCTATTTTGGAACACCTCTAATCTATATTTTGATTTATTTGATTAGCAATGCTCTATATGCTCTTTTTCAGCCGATTTTTGACAATGATTTGCAAGAGCGGCTCCCAAGTGAAGTAAGGGCAACCATGCTGAGTGTCTACTCTATGATGTTTAGCTTGAGTATGATTGTGTTCTTTCCACTGACAGGCTGGTTGATTGACCATTTAGGCTTTGTAGTAACATTTCTTTATCTAGGCTTCTTTTTAGTTTTGATTAGCCTTCTACTGGCTATATTTTTAGGAAAAATGGCTAAAAGAATGGATGATAAAGTGATTCCATAGATCAAAAAAAATTACGAAAACTTGAGTGTCAAGCTCAGGTTTTTTAATAGGTTGATTTTGGAGCTGTCATTACTTTTCTTGCTCGGTTTTAACTAAGAAAAATCTATTTTGCTTGAAGGGAGAAATAAAATGTGATTGTTCTTGCATTCACTTGTAATAAAGCCCAATAGATGGTAAAATAGACGAGTGAAAAAAAGACAAAATAAAGCAAAAAATAATCTACTGTGGCAGTATGGTCTAGGGATGACGATTTTGTTTGTGGTTATCAGTGCTTCATTTCTGTACCTGGTTTCTCTTGGCATGAGACCCTATCAAACAGCTAAAAGTGAAGGAGAAAAATTAGCTCAGCAGTATGCAGGATTAGAGCAGACTGATCAGGTTGACTTATACAATGGCTTGGAATCTTATTATAGTGTTCTTGGTCGTAATAAACAGCAAGAATCGCTTGCTGTCCTGATTGGAAAAGATGACCATAAGATTTACGTTTATCAGCTAAATCAGGGTATTTCACAAGAAAAAGCAGAAGCTCTTTCTAAGGAAAGAGGAGCTGGTGAGATTGACAAGATTACCTTTGGCCGTTATCAAGACAAGCCAATCTGGGAAGTCAAGTCAGGCTCTGATTTTTATCTAGTAGATTTTGAAACAGGAGCATTGGTCAATAAGGAGGGCCTATGAAACTATCCAACCGTGTTTTAGAAATGGAAGAAAGTGTGACCTTGGCTGCTGGAGCCCGTGCCAAAGCACTGAAGGCTGAGGGAAGGGATATCCTATCTCTAACCTTGGGTGAGCCAGATTTCACTACTCCAAAAAATATTCAAGATGCCGCCATTGCATCGATTCAAGATGGGCGTGCTTCTTTTTATACAGTAACCTCAGGTCTGCCAGAGCTCAAAGCGGCGGTCAATGCCTATTTTGAGCGCTTTTACGGCTATTCTGTAGCGCCGAATCAAGTGACAGTCGCTGCTGGAGCTAAATATTCTCTCTATACCTTCTTTATGGCTGTGGTCAATCCAGGTGATGAAGTTATCATCCCAACACCCTACTGGGTCAGCTATGGAGACCAGGTCAAGATGGCAGAGGGTATTCCAGTTTTTGTTCCTGCTAAAGAGGACAATGACTTTAAGGTAACTGTAGAGCAGTTAGAAGCAGCTCGAACAGACAAGACCAAGGTTTTGGTGCTGAATTCACCATCCAATCCGACAGGTATGATTTATACCCGTGAGGAACTTTTGGCAATCGGAAACTGGGCTGTAGAAAAGGATATTCTCATCCTAGCAGATGATATCTATGGGCGCTTGGTCTATAATGGTCATGAGTTTACACCCATTTCTAGCCTATCGGAAGCGATTCGCAAGCAAACAGTGGTCATCAATGGTGTGTCTAAAACCTATGCTATGACAGGTTGGCGGATTGGCTATGCCGTCGGAGAAGCAGACATTATCGCTGCCATGTCCAAGATTGCAGGTCAAACAACCTCCAACCCTTCAGCAGTAGCCCAGTATGCAGCAGTTGAGGCTCTATCAGGTGAGCAAGATACTGTAGAAAGCATGCGTCAGGCTTTTGAGGAGCGTCTCAATACCATTTATCCGCTATTATGTGAGGTTCCTGGTTTTGAAGTCGTTAAGTCACAAGGAGCCTTCTATCTCTTTCCAAATGTCAAAAAGGCCATGGAGATGAAAGGCTATACGGATGTGACAGACTTTACAACTGCTATCCTTGAAGAAGCTGAAGTGGCCTTGGTAACAGGAGCAGGATTCGGAGCGCCAGAAAATGTGCGCCTCAGCTATGCGACAGACCTAGACACGCTTAAAGAAGCAGTTAAACGCTTGAAAGTATTTATGGAAAAATAAAAGAAAAGGAAAAATAATGACAAAACGTGTAACGATTATTGATGTAAAAGACTATATTGGTCAGGAAGTGACGATTGGCGCTTGGGTTGCCAACAAATCAGGAAAAGGGAAAATCGCCTTCTTGCAATTGCGTGACGGAACAGCCTTCTTCCAAGGTGTGGCCTTTAAACCAAACTTTATCGAAAAATTTGGTGAAGAAGTAGGAGCTGAAAAGTTTGATGTCATCAAACGCTTGAGCCAAGAAACTTCTGTTTATGTGACAGGTATTGTCAAAGAAGATGAGCGATCTAAGTTTGGCTATGAGTTAGATATCACAGACATCGAAGTGATTGGTGAATCTCAAGACTACCCAATCACACCAAAAGAACACGGAACAGACTTCTTGATGGACAACCGTCACTTGTGGCTTCGTTCTCGTAAGCAAGTAGCTGTGATGCAAATCCGTAACGCAATCATCTATGCAACTTATGAGTTCTTTGACAAGAACGGCTTCATGAAATTTGATAGCCCAATTTTGTCAGGGAATGCGGCTGAAGATTCAACTGAACTCTTTGAAACGGACTACTTCGGAACTCCAGCCTACTTGAGCCAATCAGGTCAGCTTTACCTAGAAGCAGGTGCTATGGCTCTTGGTCGTGTCTTTGACTTTGGTCCAGTATTCCGTGCTGAAAAATCAAAAACGCGCCGTCACTTGACTGAGTTCTGGATGATGGATGCAGAGTACTCATACTTGACACATGATGAGTCACTTGACTTGCAAGAAGCTTATGTTAAAGCTCTTCTTCAAGGTGTTCTTGACCGTGCGTCTCAAGCCTTGGAAACCTTAGAACGTGATACAGAACTCTTGAAACGCTACATTGCAGAGCCATTCAAACGTATCACTTACGATCAAGCCATTGACCTCTTGCAAGAACATGAAAATGATGAAGACGCTGACTACGAACATCTTGAGCATGGAGATGACTTTGGTTCACCACACGAAACGTGGATTTCAAACCACTTTGGTGTGCCAACTTTTGTCATGAACTATCCAGCAGCCATCAAGGCATTTTACATGAAACCAGTTCCTGGAAATCCAGAGCGCGTGCTTTGTGCAGACTTGCTTGCTCCAGAAGGCTATGGAGAAATCATCGGTGGTTCTATGCGTGAGGAAGACTACGATGCTCTTGTAGCTAAGATGGATGAACTTGGTATGGATCGTACAGAATATGAATTCTACCTTGACCTTCGTAAATACGGTACAGTTCCACACGGAGGATTTGGTATCGGTATCGAACGTATGGTAACCTTCGCAGCAGGAACAAAGCACATCCGTGAAGCTATTCCATTCCCACGTATGTTGCACCGTATTAAACCATAAGAACAGGAAAACGCCCATGTGGCGTTTTTTCGCATTTCAGTGTTTTTACTTGCGTAAAAAATTGTTTTCTAGTATAATAGTTTATTGTGAGCGAACCTCACTTACCCCTTGCAAAGTCTGGGGGTCATTAGACCAAAAGGAGGAACATATCAATGGCTAAATACGAAATTCTTTATATCATTCGTCCAAACATTGAAGAAGAAGCTAAAAACGCTTTGGTAGCACGTTTTGACTCTATTTTGACTGACAACGGTGCAACTGTTGTTGAATCAAAAACTTGGGAAAAACGTCGTCTTGCATACGAAATCAAAGATTTCCGTGAAGGACTTTACCACATCGTTAACGTTGAAGCAAACGACGACGCTGCTCTTAAAGAGTTTGACCGTCTTTCAAAAATCAACGCTGACATTCTTCGTCACATGATCGTCAAAACTGACGCGTAAGAAGGTAAACTATGATTAACAATGTTGTACTTGTAGGGCGTATGACACGTGACGCTGAGTTACGTTATACCCCATCAAATGTAGCAGTTGCGACTTTTACTCTTGCAGTAAACCGTACATTTAAGAGTCAAAATGGCGAACGTGAGGCTGATTTTATCAATGTCGTTATGTGGCGCCAACAGGCTGAAAACCTTGCTAACTGGGCTAAAAAAGGCTCACTTATCGGGGTGACAGGTCGTATCCAGACTCGTAGTTACGATAACCAGCAAGGACAACGTGTCTACGTGACAGAGGTCGTGGCTGAGAATTTCCAAATGTTGGAAAGCCGTAGTGTGCGTGAAGGTCATACAGGTGGAGCTTATTCTGCACCAAGTTCAAACTATTCAGCGCCTACAAATTCAGTACCAGACTTTTCACGTGATGAAAATCCATTTGGAGCAACAAATCCATTGGATATTTCAGATGATGATTTACCATTCTAATGGACAACTAAAATTATAAAGGAGAAAAAACATGGCTCAACAACGTCGTGGCGGATTCAAACGCCGTAAAAAAGTTGATTACATCGCAGCAAACAAAATTGAATATGTTGATTACAAAGATACTGAGCTTCTTAGCCGTTTCGTTTCAGAACGTGGGAAAATCCTTCCACGTCGTGTAACAGGAACTTCAGCTAAAAACCAACGTAAAGTAACAACAGCTATCAAACGCGCTCGCGTAATGGCTTTGATGCCTTTCGTAAACGAAGATTAAAAAAGAGGTCCGGGTGGACCTCTTTTTCATGAGCTTGGAAACAAGAAAGCGAATTAAGACCCGGGTGGGTCTTTTTTCACGAGATAGTTTTTTTCTGACCTTGGCGTGCTATAATGGTAATAAAAAGAGTAAAGGTGGGTAAGTCAAAGATGAATTGTACGATTAGAAATATGATTAAGTCTGATATTGAATCCTTATCTCATGGATTTATGAATCAAGGTTGGCCTGGTAGAGAGGAAATTTTGGCTAGATATTTTCTGGAACAGGAAAGTGGGGAGAGAGAAGTCTTAGTTGCAGAGATTGATGGTGCTGTAGCGGGCTACGTTACCATTTTGCCCTCTGCTAAACATGGTCCTTTTGCAGAAGTCTATCCAGAATTATCAGATTTTAATGTGTTTGAGCCTTTTCGAAATCAAGGGATTGGGAATCAACTGCTAGAAGAAGCAGAAAAACGAGTCAAGGTTGTTTCGAGTAAGGTTACTCTTGGTGTAGGTTTGCACTTAGGCTATGGCCCTGCCCAGAGATTGTATATCAGACGGGGCTACATTCCAGATGGGACAGGTGTCTGGTATAGAAATCAACCCTTGGAAATGAATGCAACTAGCCAAAATAATGATGATTTGGTTTTGTATCTAGTAAAGGAATTCGGATAAGAGACAAGGATTTTATTGGGGATGTGGGATTTAGCTACTTTATGGTATAATGGAAAGAGTTAGATTGAAAGAGGTAGTGATATGGATGCGAAATTAAGATACAAGGCAAAAAAGATTAAGATTGTCTTTTTTGATATTGATGATACATTGAGAAATTCCAAGACAGGTTTTATTCCAGCTTCAATCCCAACTGTTTTTAAGCAATTACGTGAGAAAGGAATTTTGACAGGTATTGCTTCTGGACGAGGGATTTTTGGTGTCGTGCCAGAGATTCGTGATCTCAAGCCTGACTTTTTTGTGACCTTAAATGGGGCTTATATCGAAGATAAAAAAGGTCATGTCATTTATCAGCATCAGATTGAGAAGTCAGATGTTGAGGAGTATATCTCTTGGGCTAAGCAAGAGGGAATTGAGTATGGCTTGGTTGGGAGTCATGATGCCAAGTTGTCGACTCGCACCGATATGATTAGTGAAGCGATCAATCCAATTTATTCTGATTTGGATGTAGATCCCGATTTCCATGAAAAAGAAGATATCTATCAAATGTGGACTTTTGAAGATAAGGGAGATGACTTGCACTTGCCTGATAGTCTCTCAGACAAACTTCGCATGATTCGTTGGCACCAACATTCGTCTGATATTGTTCCGATTTCAGGCTCCAAAGCGATGGGTGTGGAAATGGTTGTAGAACACCTTGGCTTGAAACCAGAGAACGTCATGGTTTTTGGAGATGGACTCAACGACTTGGAACTCTTTGATTATGCTGGAATCAGCGTTGCAATGGGAATTTCTCATGATAACATCAAAGAAAAAGCAGATTATATTACAAAAACATTAGAAGAAGATGGCATTTTTGATGCCTTAGAAGGATTTGGTATGGTAGAAAAAGAATTGCATTTCCCACAAGTAGACATTGAAACAGTAGAAGGTCCTCTTGCGACTATTAAGACTAATCATGGAGACTTGCGTATTAAGCTCTTCCCTGAACATGCTCCTAAAACAGTAGCTAACTTTGTAGCTCTTTCAAAAGATGGCTACTATGATGGTGTCATTTTCCATCGTATTATCAAGGACTTTATGATCCAAGGTGGAGATCCAACTGGAACTGGTATGGGTGGCGAGTCAATCTACGGCGAATCATTTGAGGATGAATTCTCAGAAGAACTTTACAATATCCGTGGTGCTCTTTCCATGGCCAATGCTGGTCCAAATACCAACGGCAGCCAGTTCTTTATCGTGCAAAATCAACATTTGCCTTATTCTAAGAAAGAAATTGCTCGTGGAGGTTGGCCAGAACCGATCGCAGAAATCTATGCCAACCAAGGTGGGACACCTCACCTAGACCGTCGTCATACTGTTTTTGGTCAGCTAGCTGATGAAGCTTCTTACGCTGTCTTGGATACCATTGCTGCTGTTGAGACAGGGGCTATGGACAAGCCAGTTGAAGATGTTGTGATTGAAACAATTGAAATCGAGGACTAAGATGAAAATCGGTGATAAGCTAAAGGGCCGTATTACAGGGATTCAGCCCTACGGTGCCTTTGTTGAGCTAGAGACGGGTGATACGGGGCTGATTCACATTTCAGAGATTCGGACAGGCTTTATTGAAAATATCCATGAAGCCTTGAAAGTCGATGAAGAGGTTCAGGTTCAGGTAGTGGATTTAGATGAATTTACAGGGAAAGCTAGTCTTTCTATCCGCACTTTGGAGGAAGAAAAGCACCAGTTTCCGAGACGGAGACGCTTTTCAAGCGACCGCTTTAACTACGGCTTTGCGCCTCTCAAAAGAATGATGCCAATTTGGACCAAGGAAGCCCTTCAACATTTGAAGAAGCAGAAGAATTAGTTAGAAATCTATATTATTTGTAATGTTAATATAAATTTGCTATAATAGAACCATGGAAGAAGAACAATTATTAAAATCAGGAGAGCGCATTAACCAGCTCTTTTCGACAGATATTAAAATCATTCAAAATAGAGAGGTTTTTAGCTATTCGGTGGATAGTGTTCTCTTGTCACGATTTCCACGTTTTCCTAAAAAGGGCTTGATAGTGGATTTCTGCGCTGGGAATGGAGCAGTGGGGCTTTTTGCCAGCACCCGTACTCAGGCACAGATTTTGGCTGTTGAGATTCAGGAGCGTTTGGCGGATATGGCTGAACGCTCTGTCCGTTTGAATGGTTTGGAAGAGCAGATGGAGGTCATCTGTGATGATTTGAAAAATATGCCTTCTCGTATACAGGGAAGTAAGGTGGATATGATTTTGTGTAATCCGCCTTATTTCAAGGTGGATCCTCATTCAAACCTGAACGAGAGCGAACATTATCTCTTGGCGCGCCATGAAATCACGACCAATTTGCAGGAAATCTGTCGTAGTGCCCAGAGTATTCTCAAGTCTAATGGACGGTTGGCCATGGTTCATCGTCCTGATCGACTTCTGGATATTTTGGATACCTTACAACGGCATAATCTAGCCCCTAAGCGCCTGCAGTTTGTTTATCCAAAAAGAGAAAAGGAAGCCAATATGCTTTTGATTGAGGCTATCAAGGATGGCTCAACAAGCGGTTTTAAGGTCTTGCCACCTCTCATTGTCCACAATGATGATGGCTCTTATACGCCGGAACTCGAAGAGATTTATTATGGATCATAAGGCTTATATGTACGTGCTGGAGTGTCGTGATGGATCTTACTATACAGGCTATACGACTGATGTGAGAAGACGCCTCGCTGTCCACAATAGTGGGAAGGGAGCCAAATACACACGAGCACGCTTGCCAGTCAAACTCATCTATGCTCAAGGTTTTGCCAGTAAGGCAGAAGCCATGTCGGCTGAAGCCCTTCTAAAGCGTAAGAAGAGGTTACAGAAGGAGCAATTTTTATCTGAAAATCAAGATAGAAATTTGCTCAGTTATTTTGAAGAGTAGCGGGGAGTCCTTTGACTCCTCTTACTTTTGTCAAAAAGCGAAAAAAATGCTACAATAAAGAGAATAAACAAAATGAGGTATTATCATGTCTAAGATTCTAGTATTTGGTCACCAAAATCCAGACTCAGATGCCATCGGGTCATCTGTAGCCTTTGCCTACCTTGCAAAAGAAGCTTACGGTTTGGATACGGAAGCTGTTGCCCTTGGAACTCCAAATGAAGAAACAGCCTTTGTCTTGAACTATTTTGGTGTGGAAGCACCGCGTGTTATCACTTCTGCTAAAGCAGAAGGCGCAGAGCAAGTTATCCTGACTGACCACAATGAATTCCAACAATCTGTATCAGATATCGCTGAAGTAGAAGTTTATGGTGTTGTAGACCACCACCGCGTGGCTAACTTTGAAACTGCAAGCCCACTTTACATGCGTTTGGAGCCAGTTGGATCAGCGTCTTCAATCGTTTACCGTATGTTCAAAGAACATGGTGTAGCTGTGCCTAAAGAGATTGCAGGTTTGATGCTTTCAGGTCTGATTTCAGATACCCTTCTTTTGAAATCACCAACAACACACCCAACGGATAAAGTGATTGCTCCTGAATTGGCTGAATTGGCTGGTGTGAACTTGGAAGAATATGGTTTGGCTATGTTGAAAGCTGGTACCAACTTGGCTAGCAAATCTGCTGAAGAATTGATTGACATCGATGCTAAAACTTTTGAATTGAACGGAAATAATGTCCGTGTTGCTCAAGTAAACACAGTTGATATCGCTGAAGTTTTGGAGCGTCAAGCAGAAATCGAAGCTGCAATGCAAGCTGCTAACGCAGCAAATGGTTATTCTGACTTTGTCTTGATGATTACAGATATCGTCAACTCAAACTCAGAAATCTTGGCTCTTGGTGCCAATATGGATAAGGTTGAAGCAGCCTTCAACTTCAAACTTGAAAACAATCATGCCTTCCTTGCTGGTGCTGTTTCACGTAAGAAACAAGTGGTACCTCAATTGACTGAAAGCTTCAATGCTTAAGAGTTTGAATTATATCGAAAGGAGTTTCGGCTCCTTTTTTTCTAGGAGTGAAGCATGTTAGAAAATGGAGATTTGATTTTTGTGAGAGATGGGTCGGACATGGGACAGGCAATTCAGACTTCCACAGGTAACTATAATCATGTTGCCATTTATTTGGATGGGATGATTTACCATGCTAGTGAACATGCTGGTGTGGTTTGTCAAGAACCGGCAGACTTCTTTGAGTCTAATCATTTGTACGACATTTATGTCTATCCAGAATTAGATATCCAGTCTGTGAAGGAAAAAGCTTGCAAACATCTGGGAGCACCCTACAATGCTTCTTTCTATCCAGATGGAATTGGTTTTTATTGTTCTCAGTATATGGTAGAAATCCTCCCCATTTTTGAAGCGATTCCTATGAAATTTGGAGATGGGGAGCAGGTCATTAGTGATTTTTGGAGGGAATATTACAGAGAAATAGGTCTTCCTGTTCCTCTGAACCAAGCTGGGACCAGTCCTAGTCAGTTGGCAGCATCGCCTCTGTTAGAATGTAAAGAAAGGAATCTTCATGATTCAGATTTTTAATCCATCTCGTTTGACGAGACAGCCATTTTTTAGAGAATTGATCCGCTATCTGGACCAGCATGAGGATGTTATTTTGCGAGAAATTAAGGCTCAATTTCCAGATGTTGCAGTTGATAAACTCATGGAAGAGTATATAAAGGCTGGCTTGATTCTAAGGGAAAATAAGCGCTATTATCTCAATCTTCCTATGCTTGAATCACTCAATAGTCTCGAACTGGATCAAGAGATTTTTGTCAGCGAAGATAGCCCGATCTATCAAGCCTTGTTGGAGCAGCGTTTTGAGACGGAATTGCGCAATCAAACCAATGCAGCTATTTTAGTTGAAAAGACGGACTTTGCGCGAACTAAAATGACCCTTTCCAATTATTTCTACAAGGTCAAACATCAGTATCCTTTGACAGAAAAACAGCAGGAACTCTATGCCGTTTTAGGAGATGTTAATCCTGAGTATGCTCTCAAATATATGACGACTTTTTTGCTAAAATTTCTCAAAAAAGACCAACTGATGCAGAAACGCCGTGATATCTTTGTGGATAGTTTAGTTATCTTAGGCTATATTGTGCAAAAGGAAGATGGAAAGTATGAGTTAGTCGTCGATTTTGACAAGGAGAGTCTAAGTTTTTATCTAGCATAGAATTCTGCTCTGAGCAGTTTGTTTGACTTGATGACATAATAAGTATATACTTAAAGCAACGATAACACTTATCGGAATAAAGCAAAAGGAGACAATCATATGTCACTTGAAAACAAATTGGAACAAGCAACAGGCGCTATCAAAGAAGGATTTGGTAAAGTTACTGGGGATAGCAAGACTGAAGCAGAAGGCGCTGTAGAAAAGACAGTTGCTAAGGCAAAAGAAGTAGTTGAAGATGCTAAAGGTGCTGTAGAAGGTGCCGTTGAAGGTTTGAAAAACGCTTTTAAATAAAGATAGAAAAAATCAAGGGTTTCATTTCCCTTGATTTTTCTATCTTATAAATAATTTTCTGCGACGGCTGCATCTCCTGGATAGGCTTCTTTCTTGCCTTGAACGATTTGGTAGCAATCAGCTCCCTTACCTGCAATAATCACAGCGTCTAATTCGTGATTTGTGATAGCCATTGCCGCCTTGATGGCTTCTTGGCGATCCGCAATCTTTTCAACAGGATGATTGATGTAGCTACTAATTTCATCCGCAATGGCCATTGGGTCTTCATAGTTGGGGTCATCAGCAGTCAGAAAGACTTGAATCTCAGGGTGTTGATTAAGGAGGAGGCCAAAGTCCTTACGACGGCTTTCTCCCTTGTTTCCTGTCGAACCCAGAACCAGAGCAATTTTTCCAGTTTGATGAGTTTCAACCACATTGATGAGTTTTTTCAGACTATCACCATTGTGGGCGTAGTCGATGAAGACCTTAGCTCCATTTTTCTGAGTGAGGACTTCCATACGACCAGGAACTCGGGTTGTAGCGATTCCTTTTTTGATGTCCTCAAGACTAGCTCCGAGACGGAGGCAAGCAAGTCCAGCAGCAACGGCATTTTCTTGGTTAAAGTGGCCAATGAGTTGAATATCATAATCTCCAGCGAGTTTACCCGTAGCTGAAAAGCTAAAGGCTTTGGAATTCTTGATTTGGTTATCAGACTGGCTACCGTAGAAATCATGGTCTTGATCTGCGACTTGTTCTTTTAGTACAGAGAAGTGGTCCATGTCACTGTTAATGATGACTGCTCGGCTATTTTTCATCAAGAGACGCTTGTGGTAGAAGTAGTCTTCAAAGCTAGGGTGTTCAATCGGGCCGATATGGTCGGGGCTGATATTGAGGAAAACTCCCACATCAAAGGTTAGACCATAGACACGTTTGACCAGATAGGCCTGACTGGATACTTCCATGATGAGGTGAGTACGGCCATTTTGCACAGCTTGATTCATCATATCAAAGAGGTCAATACTCTCAGGGGTTGTTAATGCAGACTTAAAGAAAGTCTTGCCATCTAGAGTTGTATTCATGGTCGAGAGCATAGCAGGTCGATGCCCTTGAGATAAAATGTTATAGGCGAAGTAGGCTGCTGTTGTTTTACCCTTAGTACCAGTAAAGGCAAGGAGTTTGAGTTTTTTCTGTGGATTGCCATAAAATTCCATAGCTACCAAACTCATGGCTTTCTTGATATCACTGACGATGATGGCAGGAATACCAACCTCATAGTCTTTTTCAGCCACATACCAACCGAGGCCTTGAGAGATGGCGGAAATCAGAAATTCCTTCTTAAAGGCAGCACCTTTAACGAAAAAGAGGCTCTTTTCTTTAGCCTTGCGGCTGTCATAGCAGATGGTGTCAAATATGACATGGCTGTAGTTGTAGTGATAATGTCCTTGGTCGATAATCTCACGGAAGAGATCATCTTTCTTTAAAATATCTAATACGGTTTCAATCTTAATCATACTTTCTATTGTAAACCGAAAGTCGTAAATTTACAAGTGACAAGGAAAAGTTTATAATGGAAGATGAGGAATTTTTCCTAGTGATTAAAATTAAATGAGGAATCTATGTCTAACGAAAACAATCACCAGCAGGCCCAGATGTTACGGGGGACTGCTTGGCTAACGGCTAGTAACTTTATCAGTCGTCTACTCGGTGCCATTTATATTATCCCTTGGTATATCTGGATGGGATCTTATGCGGCTACAGCAAATGGTCTCTTTACTATGGGCTACAATATCTATGCCTGGTTCTTGCTGGTTTCAACAGCGGGTATTCCAGTTGCGGTGGCCAAGCAAGTGGCCAAGTACAATACCATGCGAGAAGAAGAGCATAGCTTTGCCCTGATTCGGAGCTTTTTGGGCTTTATGACTGGGCTAGGTCTGGTTTTTGCCTTAGTCTTGTATGTCTTTGCTCCTTGGCTAGCAGACTTATCTGGCGTGGGCAAAGACTTAATCCCAATCATGCAGAGCTTGGCTTGGGCAGTATTGATTTTCCCATCTATGAGTGTGATCCGAGGTTTCTTCCAAGGGATGAATAACCTGAAACCTTATGCTATGAGCCAAATCGCTGAGCAGGTCATTCGTGTTATCTGGATGCTCTTAGCTACCTTTATCATTATGAAAATTGGCTCAGGAGATTATCTAGCAGCGGTTACCCAATCCACCTTTGCTGCCTTTGTCGGCATGGTAGCTAGTTTTGCAGTTTTGATCTATTTCCTTGCCAAAGAAGGTTTACTTAAAAGAGTTCTTGAAACAGGAGACAAGATAAACAGCAAGCGTCTTTTGGTCGACACCATTAAGGAAGCCATTCCTTTTATCCTTACAGGGTCTGCTATCCAGCTTTTCCAGATTTTGGACCAGATGACCTTTATCAATAGTATGAGCTGGTTTAGCAACTATAGTAATGAAGATTTGGTTGTCATGTTTTCTTATTTCTCAGCCAATCCTAATAAAATCACTATGATTTTGATTTCTGTTGGGGTTTCGATTGGGAGTGTCGGTTTGCCACTTTTGACTGAAAACTATGTCAAGGGAGACTTGAAGGCAGCTTCTCGTCTAGTTCAGGACAGCATTACCATGCTTTTCCTATTCTTGCTACCAGCAACGGTTGGAGTGGTCATGGTAGGAGAACCTCTCTATACTGTCTTCTATGGCAAGCCAGATAGTTTGGCTATGGGATTGTTTGTATTTGCAGTTTTGCAGTCTACTATTTTAGGCTTGTACATGGTCTTGTCTCCAATGCTTCAAGCCATGTTCCGCAACCGCAAGGCAGTTCTCTATTTTATCTATGGTTCTATTGCCAAGCTAGTCTTGCAAATACCTACCATCGCTCTCTTTCACAGTTACGGGCCTTTGATTTCTACAACAATTGGTCTAATCATTCCTAATATTTTGATGTATCGGGACATTTGCAAGGTAACTGGTGTTAAGCGCAAGGTGATTTTGAAACGAACCATTTTAATCAGTTTGTTAACTCTTTTCATGTTCCTAGTAGTTGGGATATTGCAGTGGATTTTAGGATTTGTCTTCCAACCAAGTGGACGTTTGTGGAGTTTTCTTTATGTAGCCCTTGTCGGTGCCATGGGTGGAGGAGTTTACGGAGTCATGAGTCTTCGTACCCATTTGTTGGATAAGGTGATTGGAAAAACCCAAGCAGATCGCTTACGAATCAAATTAAAGTTAACTTAAAAAATATTTATAAATAAAAGGGATAATTTGAACGTTTCTATCATGAAATGTTCAAATTATCCCTTTTTTATTAATTTATAGAATAATAACTAAATTTTGTAGATGGTAATTTTATTTTTCTTAAATTTTACTTAAAAAACTATTGACTAAATAAAACATGAGTTGTATAATAAGACAAATATTTAAATCAGGAGGTTCTAGAGATGAAAAAGTCTAAGGCCAAGTATGCAACACTTGCAGGTATCGTTTTAAGTGCAGGTATTTTATTAAGTGCGTGTGGAAATTCAAGTACAGGGTCAAAAACATATAGCTATGTTTATACCAGTGATCCGTCTAGTTTGAACTATCTAGCAGAAAACCGTGCCACTACCAATGATATCGTGGTTAATCTGGTAGATGGGCTCATGGAAAATGACCAGTATGGGAACTATATCCCATCCTTGGCAGAGGATTGGAGTGTATCCAAGGATGGTTTGACCTATACCTATAAACTGCGTAAAGATGCTAAATGGTATACTGCAGATGGGGAAGAATATGCTCCTGTAACTGCCCAAGATTTTGTGACAGGTTTGAAATATGCGGCTGATAAAAAATCAGAAGCCTTGTACTTAGTGCAAGAATCCGTTGCTGGTTTAGATGACTATATCACTGGTAAAACAAGCGACTTTTCAACTGTTGGAGTTAAGGCTCTTGATGACCAGACAGTTCAATATACTTTGACTCGACCAGAACCTTACTGGAACTCAAAAACAACTTCAACGATTCTATTCCCTGTTAATGCGGAGTTCTTGAAATCAAAAGGAGATGATTTTGGAACAGTTGATCCTTCAAGTATTTTGTACAATGGACCTTTCTTGATGAAATCCTTTGTTTCAAAATCTGTCATCGAATTCAAGAAAAATCCTAACTACTGGGATGCTAAAAATGTCTTTGTAGATGATGTGAAATTGGCCTATTATGATGGTAGTGACCAAGATGCACTGGCTCGTAACTTTGTGGAAGGTGCTTATAGCTACGCTCGTCTTTATCCAAATAGTTCAAGTTTTGAAGGAATTAAAGAAAAGAATAAGGACAATATCATTTATAGTTTACAAGATGCTACTTCTTACTTCTTAAACTTTAACCTTGATAGAAAATCTTATCAATTTACTTCAAAAACAAGTGATGCTGAAAAGAAATCGACTCAGGAAGCGGTTCTTAATAAAAACTTCCGTCAAGCTATTAATTTTGCCTATGATCGTACAGCTTATGGCGCTCAATCTCAAGGAGAAGATGGTGCAACTAAGATTTTGCGTAACCTAGTAGTCCCACCAACATTTGTAAGTATTAACGGAAAAGACTTTGGTGAAGTAGTAGCCTCTAAGATGGTGAATTATGGTAAGGAATGGCAAGGAATCAACTTTGCGGATGCCCAAGATCCATACTACAATGCTGAAAAAGCCAAGGCTAAATTTGCAGAGGCTAAGAAAGAACTCCAAGCTAAAGGAGTTCAATTCCCTATCCACTTGGACATGACAGTTGACCAAGCTGCTAAAAAGGGTGTCCAAGAGGCAAATTCTATGAAACAATCTATTGAAGCAGCCTTAGGTGCAGATAATGTTGTAATTGATATTCAACAACTCTCCACTGAAGACTATGATAGTACAAGCTATCTGGCTCAGACTGCTGCTCAGAAAGATTATGATCTTTACAATGGTGGTTGGGGATCTGACTATCAAGATCCATCAACTTATCTTGATATTTTCAATGTGAAGAGCGGTGGAGTGTTGCAAAATCTGGGTATAGAGCCTGGTGAATCTAATGATAAGGCTAAAGCTGTTGGACTGGATATCTACACTCAAATGCTGGAAGAAGCCAATAAGGAGCAAGATCTTGCAAAACGCTATGAAAAGTATGCTGAGATCCAAGCATGGTTGGTAGATAGCGCTTTAGCGATCCCGAATGTTTCTAAGGGTGGAACACCAGTATTGAGAAAAACAGTTCCTTTCTCAGAACCATATTCATTAGCTGGTAATAAAGGTATCGAATCATATAAATACCTCAAAGTACAAGATAAAACAGTCACAAAAGATGAATATGAAAAAGCCAAAGAAAAATGGTTGAAAGAAAAAGAAGAATCTAATAAAAAAGCCCAAGAAGAATTGGCAAAACATGTCAAATAAGAATTTTTCAAGAAAAACGATGGTTTCGAAGGAAACTGTCGTTTTTTATATAGTTTGAAACTATAACTAGCTCTTGAAAAGAAGAAAATGAGTTGATGAAAATAAGTGGTACAATAGTTACTATAGATTTGGAGGAATTGTATGAGCAAGGAATTACACATTAACACAATTTTGGCCCAGGCGGGTATTAAGTCAGATGAAGCGACAGGTGCATTGGTGACACCGCTTCATTTTTCAACGACCTATCAGCATCCAGAGTTTGGTCGATCTACTGGGTTTGACTATACGCGTACTAAAAACCCAACTCGTAGTAAGGCTGAGGAAGTCTTGGCAGCTATTGAGTCAGCAGATTATGCCCTAGCTACTAGCTCAGGGATGTCAGCTATTGTACTGGCCTTTAGCGTCTTTCCAGTAGGAAGTAAAGTCTTGGCTGTCCGTGACCTTTATGGTGGTTCTTTCCGCTGGTTTAATCAAGTGGAACAGGAAGGCCGTTTCCATTTTACCTATGCCAATATAGAAGAAGAATTGATTGCTGAGTTGGAAAAGGATGTTGACGTTCTCTATATCGAAACGCCAACCAATCCTTTAATGTTGGAATTTGACATCGAAAAACTGGCAAAATTGGCTCATGCTAAGGGTGCCAAAGTGGTGGTAGACAATACCTTCTACAGCCCTATCTACCAACGTCCAATTGAAGATGGAGCGGATATCGTTCTTCATTCAGCAACCAAGTATCTAGCAGGTCACAATGATGTCTTGGCTGGAGTGGTTGTGACCAATAGTTTAGAACTATACGAGAAGCTCTTTTACAATCTCAATACGACAGGGGCAGTTTTGTCTCCATTTGACAGTTATCAATTGATTCGTGGTCTCAAGACCTTGTCTCTTCGTATGGAGCGCTCAACAGCTAACGCTCAAGAAGTGGTTGCCTTTTTGAAGGATTCTCCAGCGGTTAAGGAAGTTCTCTACACTGGGCGTGGAGGGATGATTTCCTTTAAAGTAGCAGATGAAAAACGCATTCCTCATATTTTGAACAGCCTCAAGGTCTTCTCTTTTGCGGAAAGTTTGGGTGGGGTGGAAAGTCTCATTACTTACCCAACGACACAAACTCATGCTGATATTCCAGCAGAAGTGCGCCATTCTTATGGTTTGACAGACGACCTCTTGCGCTTGTCAATTGGAATTGAAGATGCTAGGGATTTGATTGCAGATTTGCGCCAAGCCTTGGAAGGATAAGACGAAGATGGGAAAATATGATTTTACAAGCCTGCCCAATCGTTTAGGACACCATACCTATAAATGGAAAGAGGCAGAAACGGATAGCGAAGTCTTACCAGCTTGGATAGCGGATATGGACTTTGTGGTCTTGCCTGAAATCCGCCAAGCCGTGCAAACTTACGCTGATCAACTGGTTTATGGTTATACTTATGCCAGTGAAGAGTTAATTAAGGAAGTTCAAAAGTGGGAAGCCACACAGCACGGTTACCACTTTGACAAAGAGGATCTTGTCTTTATCGAGGGTGTAGTTCCAGCCATCTCAACAGCTATTCAAGCCTTTACAAAAGAAGGCGAGGCGGTTCTGATTAACACACCTGTCTACCCACCATTTGCTCGCAGTGTCAAGTTGAATAATCGCAGATTGATTACCAATTCTTTGGTGGAAAAGGATGGTCTGTTTGAGATCGACTTTGACCAACTTGAGAAGGATTTGGTGGAAGAGGATGTCAAACTCTATATTCTTTGCAACCCTCACAATCCTGGTGGACGTGTTTGGGAAAAAGAAGTGTTGGATAAGATTGGCCAACTCTGCCAAAAACACGGTGTTTTATTGGTTTCGGATGAGATTCACCAAGATTTGACCCTCTTTGGTCACAAACATCAGTCTTTCAATACCATCAATCCTGCCTTTAAAGAATTTGCAATCGTCTTGAGCAGTGCCACTAAAACTTTTAATATTGCTGGGACAAAAAATTCCTATGCCGTTATTGAAAATCCTAAGTTGAGACTGGCCTACCAGAAACGCCAGTTGGCCAATAACCAGCATGAAATTTCAGGTTTGGGCTATTTGGCGACAGAAGCTGCTTATCGCTATGGGAAGGATTGGTTAGAGGAACTCAAGCAAGTCTTTGAAAACCACATAAATTATGTAGTGGATTTATTTGGAAAAGAGACTAAAATTAAGGTCATGAAGCCGCAAGGAACCTACTTGATTTGGCTTGATTTTTCAGCCTATGATCTGACTGATGAAACATTGCAAGAGCTGTTGAGAAATGAAGCCAAGGTTATCCTCAACCGTGGTTTGGATTTTGGGGAGGAAGGAAGTCTCCATGCCCGCCTCAATGTAGCTATGCCTAAATCTCTGCTGCAAGAAGTGTGTCAGCGAATTGTGACGACTTTTGCCAAACTTTAAAAATCCAGCCTTCTAGGAGAAAAGTCTTCCTAGAAGGCTATTTTCATAGGGGAAAATATGGTATAATAAAAAGATAAGGTAAAGGTAAAAATATGGCTAAATTGATTCCAGGGAAAGTCCGTATCGAAGGCGTTGCCCTTTATGAAACTGGTAAGGTTGACATTATCAAGGAAAAGAACAATCGGCTCTACGCTCGCGTTGCAGAAGAAGAACTGCGCTATAGTTTAGAGGATGATTTGGTTTTTTGTGCCTGCGATTTTTTCCAAAAGAGGGGCTACTGCGTGCATTTGGCAGCTCTGGAGCATTTTCTGAAAAATGATGAGCGTGGTCAAGAAATCTTGCAGAGTCTGGAAGAAGGTCATGAAGAAAAAGAGGCCGTTGAAACCAAGGTGACCTTGGGTGGTAATTTTTTGGACCGAATCTTGTCTCCAAAAGCAGAACGCGCCTATGAATTGTCGGCTGTAGGACAAGTGGAAGCAGGGAGCAATCATATCTTGTGGACCCTGAGAATCGGGCAAACCAATAGTCAAAAATACTATGTCATTCGGGATATCCCACTCTTTTTAAAAGTTGTTGAGAAGAGAAAACCTTATATGATTGGGAAAACCTATGAGGAGTCTCTGTCTTGGGAATCCTTTGATGAGGCAAGTCAAGAGCTTCTGACTTTCTTGCGCGGACTAATGGAGGAAGGACAGGCTTCAGATCTCTTTTTCCAAAACCAAGGTCGGCACCTCTTTTTTCCTCTGACCTTTTTTGAGCAGGGTGTGAATTTACTGATGGCCTTGCCCCATTTTCAATTTGACCATCAAGTGGATAGTTACCAAACCCTGCTCTTTCAGGATTTGCATGCGAATGCTAATCTATTTGCCTTTACAGTAACAGCATACTCGGATTATTTTGAAATGGAAATCAGTGAGAGTCCAAGGGTCAATGTCTTTTATCAGGGAGCTGTGCTTTTCCATAAAGGACAGGTTTATTTTCTAACAGACCAGCAGATGCGTCTTCTCAAGGAAATTAAAGCGTTGCCCTTGGATCAGCATGGAAAGAAATACCTGCAATTTGATAGCAGTGACCGCGATAAGTTGGCTTCTTGTTTAACTCTTTTTAGCCAGATGGGGACCGTTTCAGCTCCAGAACGTTTACAAATTAAATCCTTTGCACCCTCTTTTTACTTTGACAGGGAAGAGGATAATCGGATTCGTTTAGAAATTCAGTTTGATTATGGGGATAGACAGGTATCTAGCCGACAAGAGCTAGAAGAATTGCCATTTTCGAGTGATGCTGAATTAGAAGAAAGAGTTTTCCAAGCCTGTTTGGTAGCTGGCTTTGAAGCAGATTTTCAATCTTGGCGACAGGCCCTAAAAGCGGAGTATATCTATCATTTCTTCTACGAAATCATTCCAACCTTTGAAAAACTCGGGAATGTTGACCTATCAGATAAGCTCGAAGAACTTTATAGTCTAGCGAGTCCCCAAGTGCAGATTGCTTCCAAGGGAGGTCTCTTGGAAATCCAGTTTGATTTTCAAGATATTGCCCAAGAGGAAATTGACCAAGCCATGCAGGCCTTGGTTGCCAACAAGGATTTTTATATTGATTCGTCCAATCAAGTTTACTTTTTTGATGAAGAAACCAAGAAAATTCGCCAAAATCTACAGGAACTGGGGCAATTTGAATTAAAAGATGGGTCCTTGCAGGCTCGAAAATCTTTGGCTTATAGTTTAGCTCATCTTTTTGAAGGGCGTGACCGTGTTTCTTTTTCACAAGAATTCCAGAATCTGGCCCACGATTTGACGCATCCAGAAGATTTTCCTCGACAGGCAACTCAGGTTAAGGCTGACCTGCGTGATTATCAGGAAAAGGGAATCGGCTGGCTGCAGATGCTCCATCATTATGGTTTTGGTGGGATTTTGGCTGATGATATGGGACTTGGTAAAACCCTTCAGACCATTGCTTTTTTGACCAGTCAAGTGACAAAAGAAAGTCGGGTTTTGATTTTAGCACCGTCAGGTTTGATTTACAACTGGGCAGATGAGTTTCAGAAATTTGCTCCACAGTTGGATGTAGCTGTTGTTCATGGTTTGAAAGCTAGTCGTGAAGAGATTCTTGCTGAGAGCCATCAAATCTATGTGACGAGTTATGCTACTTTCCGTCAGGACAGTGAGCTTTATCAGGGGATGGCCTTTGACTTCCTTTTCTTAGATGAGGCTCAGGTTATGAAAAATGCCCAGACCAAGATTGCCCAGACCTTGAGACAGTTTGTAGTGCCGTCGATCTTTGCCTTGTCAGGGACTCCAATTGAAAACCATCTAGGTGAGCTGTGGTCTATTTTCCAAATCGTCATGCCAGGACTTTTGCCAAGCAAGAAAGAATTTATGAAATTGCCAGCTGAGCGCGTGGCTCAGTTTATCAAACCTTTCGTGATGCGGCGCAAGAAAGAAGAAGTTCTGACTGAATTGCCAGACTTGATTGAAGTGGTTTATAAAAATGAACTGGAAGACCAGCAAAAGGCTATCTACCTAGCCCAGTTGCAACAGATGCGAGACCGTTTGGCTCAGGTGTCAGATCAGGAATTTCAGCGTAGTCGAGTGGAAATTTTGTCTGGTCTGATGCGCTTGCGCCAAATCTGTGACACTCCTGCCCTCTTTATGGAAGATTATCAGGGAGCCAGTGGCAAACTGGATAGTCTCCGAGACCTGCTGGTACAGGTGGCAGACGGTGGACACCGTGTCTTGATTTTCTCTCAGTTCAAGGGAATGTTGGAAAAAATTGAACAAGAACTGCCAGACTTGGGCTTGACTTCCTTTAAAATTACAGGTTCGACCCCAGCCAAGGAAAGACAAGATATGACCAAGGCCTTTAACCAAGGGGAAAGAGATGCCTTTCTGATTTCCCTCAAGGCTGGTGGTGTCGGTCTGAATCTGACAGGTGCTGATACGGTTATTTTGGTTGACCTTTGGTGGAATCCTGCGGTGGAAGCGCAGGCTATTGGCCGTGCCCATCGGATGGGACAAGAGGAAATGGTTGAGGTCTATCGCTTGGTAACCAAGGGAACCATTGAAGAAAAAATCCAGGAACTACAAGAACAAAAGAAACATTTGGTGTCACAAGTATTGGACGGAACAGAGTCACGTGGCAGTCTGACCCTAGCAGAAATTAGAGAAATTTTGGGAATTTCTGAAGTCAGCACTTGAAAAATCAAGACAATACGCTATAATGAAGTGTTGAAAGGAAATAGAAAATGAAACAAGAACGATTTCCATTGGTGTCAGATGACGAGGTCATGTTGACTGAAATGCCAGTCATGAATCTCTATGATGAGTCTGATCTGATCAGTAATATCAAGGGTGAGTATCGAGATAAAAATTATTTAGAATGGGCTCCTATTGCTGAAGAAACACCAGTCAAACCGATTGAAAAGCAAGTAGAGAAAACTAAAAAGGCTCCTTTAGGGGTAAAAAAAGAAGGAAAGAGCTATGCGGAGGTGGCGCGTGAAGAAGCGCGTGCGGATTTGAAAAAGAAACGCTCGGCAAGTTATCTGACTAAGGACATCACTCCTACAAGACGCCATTCTCAGTCAAGTCTAGTTAGAAAGGGCAACCAACCTACCGCGCCTTTCCAAAAGGAAAATCCTGGTGAATTTGTCAAATATAGTCAAAAAATGACCCAGTCTCATTACATCTTGGCAGAAGAAGTTAGCAATATTTCGACTCAAGCTGAGACAAAAGAAACTTCAGGCCCAAAGAAAAACAACTATGATTTTCTAAAGAAGAGCCAAATCTACAATAAAAAAAGTAAACAAACAGAACAAGAACGTCGGGTTGCCCAAGAGTTGAATCTGACCAGAATTACAGAATAGGGGAGGAAACATGTCAAAGACATATCATTTTATCGGAATTAAGGGATCAGGGATGAGTGCCTTGGCCTTGATGTTGCACCAAATGGGTCATAAGGTACAGGGATCAGATGTTGAAAAGTACTACTTTACTCAACGTGGTCTTGAGCAGGCAGGAATTACCATTCTTCCTTTTGATGAAAAGAATCTAGACGGTGATATGGAAATTATCGCTGGAAATGCCTTCCGTCCAGATAACAACGTCGAAATTGCCTATGCAGACCAAAATGGCATCAGTTACAAACGTTATCATGAGTTCCTTGGTAGCTTTATGCGTGACTTTGTTAGTATGGGGGTAGCAGGAGCACATGGAAAAACTTCAACGACAGGTATGTTATCTCACGTCTTGTCTCACATCACAGACACCAGCTTCTTGATTGGAGATGGAACAGGTCGTGGTTCGGTCAATGCCAAATATTTTGTCTTTGAATCTGACGAATATGAGCGTCACTTCATGCCTTACCATCCAGAATACTCTATTATCACCAACATTGACTTTGACCATCCAGACTATTTCACAAGTCTAGAGGATGTTTTCAATGCCTTTAATGACTATGCCAAACAAATTACCAAGGGTCTTTTTGTCTATGGTGAAGATGCAGAATTGCGTAAAATTACAGCCAATGCTCCGATTTATTATTATGGTTTTGAAGCTGAAGGCAATGATTTTGTAGCTAGCGATCTTCTTCGTTCAACAACTGGTTCAACCTTCACAGTTCACTTCCGTGGACAAGAATTGGGTCAATTCCATATCCCAACCTTTGGTCGTCACAATATCATGAATGCGACTGCCGTTATTGGTCTTCTTTACACAGCAGGATTTGATTTGAACTTGGTGCGTGAACACTTGAAAACATTTGCCGGTGTTAAACGTCGTTTCACTGAGAAAATTGTCAATGATACAGTTATTATCGATGACTTTGCCCACCATCCAACAGAAATTATTGCGACCTTGGATGCGGCTCGTCAGAAATACCCAAGTAAGGAAATTGTAGCAGTCTTCCAACCTCATACTTTTACAAGAACCATTGCCTTGTTGGATGACTTTGCCCACGCTTTGAACCAAGCAGATGCGGTTTACCTAGCGCAAATTTATGGATCTGCGCGTGAAGTAGACCATGGTGACGTTAAGGTAGAAGACCTAGCTAATAAAATCAACAAGAAACACCAAGTGATCACTGTTGAAAATGTTTCTCCACTCCTAGACCACGACAATGCTGTTTATGTCTTTATGGGTGCAGGAGATATCCAAACCTATGAATATTCATTTGAGCGTCTCTTGTCTAACTTGACAAGTAATGTTCAATAGGATGTTCTCATGGAGATTCCAATTAAGATTGTTCAGGTAAGTAAGTCTGATTTGACTGAGATAGAGGCACTTCAGGCCTCGTCTTTTCCAGCTGAAAAGCAGCAACCTTCCCATATCTTAGAAGAAAGTATCCGTAAGTCTGCGGATACCTTTCTTCTAGCTGGGGATGAAAATCAACTTCTGGGCTATGTTCTAGGAAGTCCTCATCCCCACAATCCGCAATGTCTAGAAATTCGTTCTTTAGTCATCAAGGCTGACCATCAGAGACAGGGATTGGGAACGCTTCTTCTTGCGGCTTTGAAAGATGTGGCAGTTGAGCTGGATTACAAAGCTATTCGTTTGAAGAGTCCGGAAGAGTTGCTTTCCTATTTTGAAATGAACGGTTTTATTGATGAAGAAACCTCGCTTTATGCAACTAACCAGGGGTTTAGTATGATTTGGTTTAATCTCTTTTTTTAGGAGGCACAATGGAAATTAGGAAAGCAAGATTAGAAGATTTGGATCGTATCGTTGAGATTGAACTAGAAAATTTCTCGATTGAAGAAGCCATTCCTCGCTCTGTTTTTGAGGCGCATTTGCGAGAAATTCAGACCTCGTTTCTGGTTGCAGAAAAAGAGGGTAAGATTATTGGGTATATAGAAGGACCAGTTGGCCTCCAACGCCATCTGCAAGATCACTCTTTTACAGAAGAGATAGAAGATCATAGTCATGAGCCTGGTGGCTATATCTCTGTGACCTGTCTGTCTATTGCCAAGGAGGCACAGGGACTTGGACTTGGTAAGAAATTACTAACAGCCTTGAAAGAGTTGGCTCTTGAACACGAAAGAGAAGGTATTAACCTAACCTGTCATGACTATCTCATCGCTTACTACGAAAAGCATGGATTTGTCAACGAAGGCTTGTCCCAGTCAACCTTTGCAGGGGAAACCTGGTATGATATGGTCTGGAAAGCTAAAAAATAAGCTAGAAAAGCATGCTAGGTTGCTTTTCTTTCGTTTTTAAGATATAATATTATGGATTGTCAACGAGGAGGAAAAACTTTTGAGTGAAAAATCAAGAGAAGACGAAAAATTAAGCTTTAAAGAGCAGATTTTACGTGATTTAGAACGAGTTAAAAAACATGAAGAAGATCAGGAAGAAGTTAATTTAGCTTCAATAAAACCCCAACTTTCTTCTAAAAATGATCAGTCAATAGAAGATTTGATGGAAGATTCTCTATCAGCTGTAGAGGATATTATGAGAAACGCTCCTACCGTGCCGACTCACCCCAGCCAAGATTTACCAGCTTCTCCATCAGATGAGATAAAAAGAGAAACTCTTACTGTTCCAAGCCATCCAAGTCAAGATGTTCCTTCTTCTCCAGCAGAAGAGGCTGCAAGACAAGCTTCACTTACTCCTAGTCACCCGAGTCAAGAAGGACCTTCTACTCCATCAGCGGAAGGAGTATCAAGACCAACTCCAGGACCTGTTAGTCCTAGAAACGTAGAGAAGGAATTTAATGAAATCCCAACAAGGGTAGCTGTTTCTTATAAGACAGAAGGTCAGAGAGAGGTAAAAAGAGAAGTTCCTATTTCAAAACCAGTAGTGGAAAAGAAAGCTGTAGAAGAAATGTCTGCAACTCCACGTCGTAGCCGTCGAGAGACAGTTCAGCCTACTAAGAAGAAAAAATCAGGATTCAAAGCTTTCTTCATTTCTCTGCTGATTTTCCTAGGTTTGATTTCAGCAGGTGGTTACTTTGGTTATCAGTATGTTCAGTCATCTTTACAGCCTGTGGATGCTTCATCTAAACAATATGTGACAGTGCAAATCCCAGAAGGAGCTAATGTTCAAACAATTGGTTCAACTCTTGAAAAGTCTGGTTTGATTAAACACGGAGTGATTTTTGCTTTCTATGCGAAATATAAAAATTATTCAGATTTGAAGTCTGGCTATTACAGTTTGCAAAAGAGTATGAGTACAGAAGATATCATCCATGAATTACAAAAGGGTGGAACAGCTGAAGCTCAAGAACCTGCGCTTGCGACGTTGACAATTCCAGAAGGTTATACGATTGATCAAATGGCACAAGCGGTAGGTCAATTGCAAGGTGACTTCAAAGAGCCTTTGACCGCGGATGCTTTCCTAGCAAAAGTTCAAGATGATAGCTTTATCAGCCAAGAAGTTGCCAAATATCCTAGTCTACTTGAAAGCTTGCCAACGAAAGAAAGTGGCGTTCGTTATCGTTTAGAAGGTTTCCTCTTCCCAGCGACCTACTCTATCAAAGAAAGTACAACGATTGAAAGCTTGATTGATGAGATGCTGGCAACTATGGATAAGACTTTGGCACCTCATTATAGTGCGATCAAGTCTAAAAATTTGACAGTTAATGAATTGTTAACGATAGCTTCACTAGTCGAAAAAGAAGGTGCTAAGACTGAAGATCGTAAGTTGATTGCAGGTGTATTCTACAATCGCTTGAATCTTGGTATGCCACTTCAAAGCAATATTGCCATCTTGTATGCCCAAGGAAAACTTGGTCAGAAGATTAGTCTTGCTGATGATGCTGGAATTGATACGACAATTAATTCACCGTATAATGTTTATACGAAAGCTGGTTTAATGCCAGGTCCAGTAGATAGTCCAAGTTTGGATGCCATTGAGGCAAGTATTAATCAAACTAAGAGTGATAACCTATACTTTGTAGCTAATGTTACAGATGGCAAGGTCTATTATGCTGCTACTCAGGAGGAGCATGATCGTAATGTCGCTGAACATGTCAACAGTAAATTAAACCAAACAAACTAAAATTATGTGATGATTCACATAATTTTCTTTAGAGAATATCATTAGAAGAAAGTTGAGAAAAATGGCAGAAAAAACATATCCTATGACCCTTGCGGAAAAGGAAAAACTTGAAAAAGAATTAGAAGAATTGAAATTGGTCCGCCGTCCAGAAGTGGTAGAACGCATTAAGATTGCCCGTTCATACGGTGACCTTTCTGAAAACAGTGAATACGAAGCAGCTAAGGATGAACAAGCCTTTGTCGAAGGACAAATCTCTAGCTTGGAAACAAAAATCCGTTATGCTGAAATCGTCAATAGTGACTCAGTTGCTCAAGATGAAGTAGCGATTGGTAAAACAGTTACTATCCAAGAAATTGGTGAGGACGAAGAAGAAGTTTATATTATCGTAGGTTCAGCTGGTGCGGATGCCTTTGCAGGTAAGGTTTCAAATGAAAGCCCAATTGGACAAGCCTTGATTGGCAAGAAAACAGGTGACACAGCAACCATTGAAACACCTGTTGGTAGCTATGATGTAAAAATCTTGAAGGTTGAAAAAACAGCCTAAAAACAGAAAAGAAGGAGTGGGGAGGCAGTGCGCTTCACTCACTCCTTTTTCCATTTTAAATTGAATTGGAGACGTTATGAGTTCAAAGAAGAAAAAAAATAAGATGGAGCGTGGTCTGACTAATCGTCACGTGCAGGTTATGGCCATTGCTGGAACAATCGGAACAGGGCTCTTTTTGGGAGCAGGTCGCTCTATCAGCCTAACAGGTCCTTCCATTGTACTGATTTATATGATTACTGGGGCTTTTATGTTCCTCATGATGCGTGCGGTTGGGGAAATGCTCTACCAAGACCCTGAGCAACACACCTTTATCAACTTTATCACACGCCATTTGGGTAAGGGCTGGGGATATTTTTCAGTCTGGTCTTACTGGCTATCCGTTGTCTTTATCGGTATGGCGGAAATCACAGCTATCGCTCACTATGTTCAGTTCTGGTTCCCTAGCTGGCCAAGTTGGATGATTGAGATTGGATTTTTGACCATTCTAGCCTTGGTCAATTTGATTGCGGTGAAGCTCTTTGGGGAAGTTGAATTTTGGTTTGCTATGGTCAAGATTGTGGCTATTTTAGCCATGATCGCCACAGGAGTCTTTATGGTCTTGACAGGCTTTAAGACGCCTCATGGAGTAGCAAGTTTAGCTAATATTGCTGACAATTTCTCCCTCTTCCCAAATGGTGGAGTCAACTTTGTCATGGCCTTCCAGATGGTTTTCTTTGCCTACCTCATGATTGAGTTTATCGGCGTAACAACTTCAGAAACAAAAAATCCACGTCAAGTTTTGCCAAAAGCCGTTAAGGAAATTCCTTTGCGAATCGTCTTTTTCTATGGTGGTGCCCTCTTAGCCATCATGGCTATCATTCCATGGCGTGAACTTGCATCGGCTGATTCTCCTTTTGTTACAGTATTTGAATTGGCAGGTATCAAATGGGCAGCAGCCTTGATTAACTTCGTTGTTTTGACCTCAGCAGCATCTGCTCTTAACTCAACCCTTTATTCAACAGGACGTCATTTGTACCAGATTGCCCATGATTCGCCAAATCGCTTCCTAAAAGCAATTAAGGCAGATACTCTCTCTAGACACAATGTGCCACAAAATGCTATCATCGCTTCAGCGGTTCTGATTGCCCTAGCAGCCTTTATCAATGTCTTGCCAGGTGTTTCGGATGCCTTTGCCTTGATTACGGCATCGTCGTCTGGTGTCTATATTGCCATTTATATCTTAATCATGGTGGCCCACCTTAAATACCGCAAGTCACCAGACTTTATGGCAGATGGCTATCTCATGCCCCACTATCGTTTCCTAAATCCTCTAACCATGCTCTTCTTTGCCTTTGTCTTTGTAACCCTCTTTTTACAAGAGTCTACATTTGTCGGAGCAATCGGATCAGCTATCTGGATTATCGGTTTTGGGATTTATAGCCAGTGGAAATTTAGAAAATAGATTTTAAATTCATCAACTCAGGTTGGTGAGTTTTTGTTAGTTTGACAGTCTATTGAAATAGGACTATAATCAAGCTGTAACAGTGTTTAAGGAGGTTTAGATGTACTTTAGATTGGATAATAAGGAATCTCATAAATCACAAGAAATAGGGAATCTGATTCGTGCTTATAACCGTTCAAAAAGAGAAGAGGCTGAAAGTGAGCCACTTAATCTTTATGTCGAAGATGAAAAGGGTAATCTTCTGGCAGGTTTGATAGCCGAGACTTTTGGAAATTGGCTAGAAATCGAGTATTTATTTGTAAAAGAGGAACTGCGAGGGCAAGGAATCGGTTCAAAACTATTGCAGCAAGCAGAAACTGAAGCTAAGAATCGAAACTGTCGTTTTGCTTTTGTCAATACCTATCAGTTTCAAGCTCCAGATTTTTATAAAAGGCATGGCTACAAGGAAGTCTTTACCTTACAAGACTATCCCTACATTGGGCAAAGATATTATTATCAAAAGGATTTGTGACCTAGACTTCTTTACTTTGAAGAGGAGCTAAGCTAAGTAGAAAAAAGAACGAATACTCTTTATCATGTAAGATGATAGAGAGTTTTTTGTTAATAAAATATTACAAAATGACATTTATATATTGCATTAAGTTAGATATATGGTAGAATATTTTTGAAAAGAAGCGCAACTTTTTAAAAAATAGAAGGAGGATGCTAGTGGCTAAAAATTTAAAGTTAAAACTAGCTCGTGTGGAGCTTGATATGACACAAGGTGATTTGGCAGAAGCTGTGGGTGTTACGAGGCAGACTATCGGCTTGATAGAAGCAGGGAAATATAATCCTAGTCTCTCGCTCTGTCAGTCCATATGCAGATGCTTAGGCAAAACGTTAGACCAACTATTTTGGGAGGAAGAAGATGAAAAATAGAAAAAAACTTGTTATCAAAGATGAACGTACGGAAAAATTGGATGGAAATATTTCAGGAGAAATTCTCTTGGGTATGTACCTATTTTTGGCACTGGAAATTTTTGCCAAAGTTTATATTTTTAATTTAACGCTTCTATCCTATTTACCAGAATTACTTTTATTGATTGGAGTCGGTTTGTATGCCATTATTCGCCGCATGTATGTAGGAATTGATATTCGAGATATTGTTGAGAATACTGGAAAAGAAAGAATTTTATCTGCTTTGGGATTTTCTATAGTGATTTTATTGATTGATATCGTAGGAAATCGCGAGGAACTGGTCAATCTATTGACTTGGAAGTACTCCCTAAAAGTGGTTCTAGCAGTTATCATCTATCTCGTTGGGAGTTATTCTATGGACCGAGTTATCCTATACTTGAATCGCAGAAATCAGCAAGTTTGGGAGGAAGAAGATGAAAAATAGATTTTTTTATTATCAATTACTAGACGAAAGAGAAGAACAACTGATGAATAAAGCGGGGGCTGAAAGTTTCTATATCTCTATAGCTTTCTTGCTTTTATCTTATATGATTGCAGTATTAGCACCAAGTCTTTTTAATCCGAGAATGATTCTCATCATTATCATTATTGGAACTTTTTACTTTTTCGGCCGTGCTCGAGATTTGGGTGTGAACTACTATAGTCGTTTTCATTTTACAATTTTAGGGTGTTTGCTGGTAACTCTCGCTATTACGACTCTTTTGATGTTGCAGAATTATCAATTTAACATAGAAATTTATCAGCACAATCCTTTGAACGTTAAATACCTATCTGCTTGGGCAATTACTTATGTCATTTACCTTCCCTGGGTCTTTATTGGCAATCTTGGTCTTAAGAGCTATGGCGAATGGGCTCAGAAAAAATTTGAGCAAGACATGGATGAACTGGAGAGTGGAGAATAGCTTGTTGCTCTTTTCTCAATACAGCTAAAATGTGATATAATAGTACTAATTTATTGGAATATGTGAAAGTTCTTGAAAATTTTCATGGGTTTCTAGCTAAGGAAGTAGGAAAAGTATGTATCCAGATGATAGTTTAACATTGCACACGGACTTGTACCAGATTAACATGATGCAGGTTTACTTTGACCAAGGGATTCACAATAAAAAGGCGGTTTTTGAGGTCTATTTCCGTCAGCAACCGTTCAATAATGGCTATGCGGTTTTTGCTGGTTTGGAAAGGATTGTGAAGTATCTTGAAGATTTGCGCTTTTCAGATAGTGATATCGACTACTTAGAGTCGCTTGGCTATCATGGGGAATTCTTGGATTACCTTCGAAATTTCAAGTTGGAGTTGACCGTTCGTTCTGCTCAAGAAGGGGACTTGGTCTTTGCCAATGAACCGATTGTACAGGTGGAAGGCCCTCTAGCCCAATGTCAATTGGTTGAAACGGCTCTTTTGAATATTGTCAACTACCAGACCTTGGTGGCGACTAAGGCAGCTCGTATTCGCTCGGTCATTGCGGATGAACCACTGATGGAATTTGGGACTCGTCGTGCACAAGAAATGGATGCTGCTATCTGGGGAACACGCGCAGCGGTGATTGGTGGCGCTAATGGAACTAGCAACGTGCGTGCGGGTAAACTCTTTGACATTCCTGTCTTGGGGACCCATGCCCATGCCTTGGTACAGGTTTATGGTAACGATTATGAGGCTTTCAAGGCTTATGCTGCGACCCACAAAAATTGTGTCTTTCTTGTGGATACCTATGATACCCTTCGTATCGGTGTGCCAGCTGCTATTCAGGTTGCGCGTGAACTTGGTGACAAGATTAATTTCCTTGGTGTCCGCATTGACTCTGGAGACATTGCCTATATTTCTAAAAAAGTTCGTCAACAACTGGACGAGGCAGGATTTACTGATGCTAAGATTTATGCATCAAATGACCTTGATGAAAATACCATCCTTAACCTCAAAATGCAACACGCTAAGATTGATGTTTGGGGAGTAGGTACTAAGCTGATTACAGCATATGACCAACCAGCTCTTGGGGCGGTTTATAAGATTGTTGCGATCGAAGATGAAAATGGTAATATGCGTAATACCATCAAGCTGTCTAATAATGCAGAAAAAGTGTCGACGCCAGGTAAGAAGCAGGTGTGGCGCATTACCAGTCGTGAAAAAGGCAAGTCAGAAGGAGACTATATCACTTATGACGGCGTAGATGTTGCCAGCATGACAGAAATCAAGATGTTCCATCCGACCTATACCTACATCAAGAAGACCGTTCGTAATTTTGATGCTGTTCCTCTCTTGGTGGATATCTTCAAAGACGGAAAATTGATTTACAACCTGCCTAGCTTGACTGAGATTCAGGATTATGCTCGTAAGGAATTTGACAAGCTTTGGGATGAGTACAAGCGTGTGCTCAATCCGCAGCACTATCCAGTGGATTTGGCGCGTGATGTATGGCAAGACAAGATGGACTTGATAGACAAAATGCGTAAGGAAGCTCTTGGTGAAGGAGAAGAAGAATGAGTTTGCAAGAGACTATTATTCAGCAACTGGGTGTCAAACCAGTGATTGATGCCCAGGAAGAAATCCGTCGTTCCATTGATTTCTTAAAAAGATACTTGAAAAAGCATTCCTTCCTAAAGACATTTGTACTAGGGATTTCTGGGGGACAAGATTCAACCTTAGCAGGTCGATTGGCTCAATTAGCTATGGAAGAACTACGAGCAGAGACGGGCGATGATAGCTACAAATTTATCGCTGTCCGCCTGCCTTATGGAGTACAAGCTGATGAAGCAGACGCTCAAAAAGCCCTAGCCTTCATCCAGCCAGATGTCAGTTTAGTGGTGAATATCAAGGAGTCTGCAGATGCTATGACAGCTGCAGTTGAAGCGACAGGAAGCTCTGTTTCAGACTTTAACAAAGGCAATATTAAGGCTCGTTGCCGTATGATTGCTCAGTATGCCCTTGCTGGTTCCCATAGCGGAGCGGTCATTGGAACAGACCATGCTGCGGAAAATATCACAGGTTTCTTTACCAAGTTTGGTGACGGGGGTGCTGATATTCTCCCTCTTTACCGCCTCAATAAGCGTCAAGGAAGACAACTCTTGCAGGAACTTGGTGCAGATTCAGCCCTTTATGAAAAAATCCCAACGGCAGACCTAGAAGAAGACAAACCAGGCCTAGCTGACGAAGTTGCACTTGGAGTCACTTATGAAGAGATTGATGATTACCTAGAAGGAAAAACAATCAGCCCAGAAGCTCAAACAAGAATCGAAAACTGGTGGCACAAAGGCCAACATAAACGCCACCTACCAATCACCGTATTTGATGACTTTTGGGAGTAAAAACCTCCAGTGGAGGTTTTTACCCTGAGCCTAGAAATAAGAAAGCTAGGAAGGTCCAGGGGACCTTTTTAGCTTATTGTCTTGAGATTCAAAAGCAAAACAAGTTTCAATGGAGATTGGACATCGAATCATCTATCAGAAAGTGAGGCGACATAATGAAAGCAATCGGTACGCAAATTTTGCAGACAGACCGTTTGATTTTGAGACGATTTGTGGAGAGTGATGCAGAAGCTGTGTTTCAGAATTGGGCTTCATCCGCTGAGAATCTGACCTATGTCACTTGGAATCCCCATTCTGATGTCGAGGTGACTCGAAATTCGATTCGTAACTGGGTTGCCTCCTATACAAATCTCAACTATTACAAATGGGCTATTTGTCTCAAAGAAAATCCTGAGCAGGTGATAGGGGATATCAGCATCGTTGAAATGGATGAGAACGATTCTTCTTGTGAAATTGGCTATGTGCTAGGTAAGAAATACTGGGGTCATGGTATGATGACAGAGGCCTTAAAAACTGTCTTAGATTTTTGTTTTACTCAAGCAGGCTTTCAAAAAGTTAGAGCACGATATGCCAGTCTCAATCCAGCTTCAGGTCGTGTCATGGAGAAGGCTGGAATGTCCTATCTCAAGACTATTACCAATGGTGTAGAGAGAAAAGGCTATCTTGCTGATCTTATTTATTACCAGGTAAGTAGGGAAGACTGTTAAGCTTAAAATTTATTGCTTATCCGCTGTTCTTATTTTTTTCATTTATCCTTTCTTTTCCGAATAAATAGATAGAGTCAGTGAATCTAGTAAAACTAGATTTAATACTCTTCGAAAATCAAATTCAAACAACGTCAACGTCGCCTTGCCGTACTCAAGTACAGCCTGCGGCTAGTTTCCTAGTTTGCTCTTTGATTTTCATTGAATATAAAACTGTGGTATAATAAAAGGAGGAAAAGGATGATTCTCAGACATCCGGGCATCAGCCCAACTAATGATTTGGTAGCTAAAAAAATCTTTAGCAATCCAGAAATCACTTGTCAATTTATTCGCGATATGCTGGACTTACCAGCAAAAAATGTGACTATTTTGGAGGGAAGTAACATTCATGTCTTACCTTCCCTGCCATACTCGGCGCAGGATTTCTATACCAGTATAGACGTCTTAGCGGAGTTGGATAATGGCACGCAGGTTATTATCGAAATCCAAGTTCATCATCAGAATTTTTTCATTAATCGTTTGTGGGCTTACCTGTGCAGTCAGGTTAATCAAAATCTTGAAAAAATTCGCCAACGTGAAGGTGATACACACCAGAGTTACAAACATATTGCACCTGTTTACGCAATAGCTATTGTAGATAGTAATTATTTCTCAGATGATTTGGCTTTTCATAGCTTCAGTATGCGAGAGGACACGACAGGTGAAGTTTTAACCATTACCAACAATGGTCAGGAAAACCATCTAGTCAAGATGGCATTCTTGGAATTAAAAAAATACAGAGAAACCAGCAAAGACGAGGTTCGCAAGCCGTGGTTGGAGTTTTTCGGTAACAAGCCCTTTACCCAAGAACCCGAGCGAGCCATCAGCCAGGCAGACCAACTGCTGGACTATAAGAGCTGGTCCGAGGAGGACAGGAAAATGTTTAGTGAACAACGCAGACGCGAAGAACAAGCCTTGTTAGCGCAGGACTATGCCTTGGAAACAGCTAGGGCAGAAGGTATTGAACAGGGACTAAAAAAAGGGTTAGTAAATCTTGTTCGCCAGCATCTTTTAACAGCAGAGGTTGCGAGTGCGCAATTAGGCATGACCGTCGCTGAGTTTGAGGCACTATTGTAAGAACTTCACAATAATGGCATTCTTGGAACTAAAAAATACAGAGAAACCAGCAAAGACGAGGTTCGCAAAGCGTGGTTGGAGTTTTTGTAAATCAATAAATCAATGACAGATTTTTCCGCGATAGATGGAAGAATCTGTTTTTTAGTTTACTAGATGTTGGCTCGAAAACGTAAGATAGCTTACCCTTTTACTCATGTTTTTTTGATTTCTTTGAAGTATTACCTGATTAAATTCCTATTTTTCCCTATCATTGTCCCTGTTTTTTCTGGAGTTTTGGGGCTATAATAGTCCTATCAAATCAAAGAATGGAGGAAGGCAATGGATAATATAATCTTTTTTATCAGTGTTTTTCTTGCTGGAATTCTTTCCTTCTTTTCTCCTTGTATCTTACCCTTGTTACCGGTTTATGCAGGGGTCTTACTGGATGACAAAGATAGTTCTCAGGCTTCTAGTGGCAAATTTTCAATCTCAGTTGTCAGTTTATTGCGAACTCTGGCCTTTATAGCGGGTATTTCTTTTATCTTTATCTTACTGGGATATGGTGCTGGTTTTTTAGGAGACCTTTTGTATGCCTCTTGGTTTCAGTATGTGACGGGTGCGGTTATCATTCTCTTGGGCTTACACCAGATGGAAGTCTTACATTTTCAGGGACTATACAAGGAAAGAAGGATAAAATTAAAGAGACAGGGGCAAAAGGGTAAGGGCTATAGTCAGGCATTTTTACTGGGCTTGACCTTTAGTTTTGCTTGGACGCCTTGTGTGGGGCCGGTTCTTGGCTCTGTTTTAGCCTTGGCGGCTTCAGGTGGTTCAGGTGCTTGGCAGGGAGCTGGTCTCATGTTGATTTACACGCTGGGTTTGGCGCTACCATTTTTGGTTCTAGCTCTAGCCTCCAGCTATGTTTTGAAACATTTTCGAAAACTCCATCCTTATCTAGGAACCCTCAAAAAAGTGGGTGGTTTCCTCATTATTGTGATGGGAATCTTAGTGCTTTTGGGAAATGCTTCCATTTTGACTACATTATTTGAATAGAGAGGAAGAAGAAATGAAAAAATGGCAAACATGTCTACTTGGAGTAGGCTCAATCTGTTGTTTGGCAGCCTGTTCGGCTAAAAATATGTCAGACGAATCTACTATGAAGGAGCAAACAAAAACAGAACAAGTTAGTTCGCAAACTGCGACTAAAGGTCAGGCAGTTGCTGATTTTGAACTAACGGGAGTAGATGGCAAGACTTACCGTTTATCTGATTACAAGGGTAAGAAAGTCTATCTCAAATTCTGGGCTTCTTGGTGTTCCATCTGTCTAGCCAGTCTTCCAGATACAGATGAAATTGCTAAGGATGCTGGTGATGACTATGTAGTTTTGACAGTAGTGTCTCCTGAACACAAGGGGGAACAAGCTGAAGCAGAATTTAAGAACTGGTACAAGGGCTTGGATTATAAAAATTTCCCAGTCCTAATTGATCCATCAGGTAAACTCTTGGAAAGTTATGGTGTCCGTTCTTACCCAACTCAAGCCTTTATAGACAAGGAAGGCAAGCTGGTCAAAACGCAACCTGGTTTTATGGATAAGGATATGATTTTAAAAACATTGAAAGAAATGGGGTAGAGAAAGGTCATGAATGATAAAGTAAAATTGTTTGTCTTGGCAGGAATCTTTTTCCTAGCCATAACCGGTTTCTATTTTCTATTGATGCGAAATGCAGGGCAGACAGATAGCTCGCAAATTGAGAAAGCGTCAGTTAGCCAAGGAGGAAAAACAGTGAAAAAAACAGAAATTAGTAAAGATGCAGACTTGCACGAAATTTATCTAGCTGGGGGATGTTTCTGGGGAGTTGAGGAGTATTTCTCACGCGTGCCTGGAGTAACAGATGCCGTATCAGGCTATGCAAATGGTAGAGGGGAAACAACCAAGTACGAATTGATTAACCAAACAGGTCATGCGGAGACTGTTCATGTCACCTATGATGCCAAGCAAATTTCCCTCAAGGAAATCCTGCTTCACTATTTCCGCATTATCAATCCAACCAGCAAAAATAAACAAGGAAATGATGTGGGGACCCAGTATCGTACCGGCGTTTATTACACAGATGACAAGGATTTAGAGGTGATTAACCAAGTCTTTGATGAGGTGGCTAAGAAATACAATCAACCTCTAGCAGTTGAAAAGGAGGCTTTGAAGAATTTTGTAGTGGCAGAGGATTACCACCAAGACTACCTCAAGAAAAATCCAAATGGCTACTGTCATATCAATGTCAATCAGGCGGCCTATCCCGTCATTGATGCCAGCAAATATCCCAAACCAAGTGATGAAGAATTGAAAAAGACCCTGTCACCTGAGGAGTATGCAGTTACCCAGAAAAATCAAACAGAACGAGCTTTTTCAAATCGCTACTGGGATAAATTTGAATCTGGTATCTATGTGGATGTAGCAACTGGCGAACCCCTCTTTTCATCAAAGGACAAGTTTGAGTCTGGTTGTGGTTGGCCTAGTTTCACCCAGCCCATCAGCCCAGATGTTGCCACCTACAAGGAAGATAAGTCCTACAATATGACGCGCATGGAAGTGCGGAGCCGAGTTGGAGATTCTCACCTTGGCCATGTCTTTACGGATGGACCACAGGACAAGGGGGGCTTGCGCTACTGTATCAATAGTCTTTCCATCCGCTTTATTCCTAAAGACCAAATGGAAGAAAAAGGCTATGCTTATTTACTAGATTATGTCGATTAAGTAACCTTTCCTAAGCAGTTAGAGGAGAATTTTGCTATACTGATACTAGTAAGTGACAAAGGAGCAGAGCATGACCTACACAATCTTAATCGTAGAAGATGAATATCTGGTAAGACAAGGCTTGACCAAGCTGGTCAATGTAGCAGCCTACGATATGGAAATCATCGGTCAGGCTGAAAATGGAAGGCAGGCTTGGGAGCTGATTCAAAAGCAGGTGCCAGACATTGTTTTAACCGATATCAACATGCCCCAGCTAAATGGCATCCAGTTGGCCAGTCTGGTCCGAGAAACCTATCCTCAGGTTCATCTAGTTTTTTTGACAGGTTACGATGATTTTGATTATGCCCTTTCTGCTGTCAAACTCGGTGTGGATGACTACCTGCTCAAACCCTTTTCTCGTAAGGATATTGAGGAAATGTTGGGGAAAATCAAGCAAAAATTGGACAAGGAAGAGAAAGAAGAACAGTTACAAGATTTACTAACTGATAAGTTTGAAGGAAACATAGCCCAGAAAATCCAGTCTCATCTAGCTGATAGCCAATTTAGTTTAAAGTCTTTAGCCAGTGACTTGGGCTTTAGTCCGACTTATCTGAGTTCTTTGATTAAGAAAGAGTTGGGCCTGCCTTTTCAGGATTATCTGGTGAGAGAACGTGTCAAACAAGCCAAGCTCTTGCTTTTAACTACAGACCTGAAGATTTACGAGATAGCAGAAAAGGTTGGCTTTGAAGATATGAATTACTTTACCCAACGCTTTAAACAGATTGCGGGTGTGACACCTCGTCAGTTTAAGAAGGGAGAAGGTTGATGAATCGTTCTTCTCTCCTAGTCAGAATGGTTATTTCCATCTTTCTAGTTTTTCTCATTCTCCTCGCTCTGGTTGGGACTTTCTATTATCGATCTAGTTCATCAGCCATTGAGGCAACCATTGAAGGCGATAGTCAAACGACTATCAGCCAAACTAGCCACTTTATCCAGTCTTATATCAAAAAATTAGAAACCACCTCGACCAGTTTGACCCAGCAGACGGATGTCCTAGCCTATGCTGAGAATCCTAGTCAAGACAAGATTGAGGGAATCCAAAATCTGTTTTTGACCATCTTAAAGGCAGATAAGGACTTGAAAACGGTGGTACTGGTAACCAAATCTGGTCAGGTCATTTCTACTGATGACACTGTACAGATGAAAACTTCCTCTGATATGATGGCTGAGGATTGGTACCAAAAGGCCATTCATCAGGGGGCTAAGCCAGTTTTGACCCCAGCTCGTAAATCGGACAGTCAGTGGGTCATTTCTGTTACTCAGGAACTTCTTGATGCAAAGGGAGCCAATCTGGGTGTGCTTCGTTTGGATATTTCTTATGAAACTTTGGAAGCCTATCTCAATCAACTCCAGTTAGGTCAGCAGGGCTTTGCCTTTATCATCAATGAAAACCATGAATTTGTCTATCATCCTAAACATACAGTCTATAGCTCAGTTAGCGAAATGGAGGCCATGAAACCCTATATTGAAACGGGGCAGGGCTATACGCTAGACCATCAATCCTACGTCAGTCAGGAAAAGATTGCAGGAACTGATTGGACGGTGCTTGGCGTGTCATCATTGGAAAAGTTAGACCAGGTTCGGAGTCAACTCATGTGGACCTTGCTTGGAGCCAGTGTCACATCTCTTCTTGCCTGTCTCTGCTTGGTTTGGTTCAGTCTCAAACGCTGGATTGCCCCTTTGAAGGATTTGAGAGAAACCATGCTGGAAATTGCTTTTGGTAATCAGAATCTTCGTGCCAAGGAAGCTGGTGCCTATGAACTGAGAGAGGTGACTCGCCAGTTCAATGCCATGTTGGATCAGGTTGATCAGCTCATGGCAGATATTCGCAGGCAGGAAGAAGCGACCCGTCAGTACCAACTTCAAGCACTGTCGAGCCAGATTAACCCCCATTTCCTCTATAATACCTTGGATACCATCATCTGGATGGCTGAATTTCAGGACAGTCAGCGAGTGGTGCAGGTGACCAAGTCCTTGGCAACCTATTTCCGCTTGGCGCTCAATCAAGGTAAGGACTTGATTTCCCTGTCTGACGAAATCAATCATGTCCGTCAATATCTCTTTATCCAGAAACAACGTTACGGAGATAAGCTGGAATATGAGATTGAGGAGAATCCTGCCTTTGATAATCTAGTATTGCCCAAGCTGGTCCTACAACCCCTTGTAGAAAATGCTCTTTACCATGGCATCAAGGAGAAAGACGGTCAGGGTCATATTAAAATTACTGTCCAGAAACAGGATTCAGGATTGATCATCCGCATTGAGGATGATGGCGTTGGTTTCCAAGCTGCGGGCGATAGTAGTCAAAGTCAACTTAAACGTGGAGGAGTTGGTCTTCAAAATGTTGACCAACGGCTCAAACTTCATTTTGGAGAAGATTACCAAATGAAGATCGATTCTGTCCCCAAAAAAGGGACGACGGTTGAAATATACATAAATAGAATAGAAACTAGCTAACTCCCAGTTCATTCTGGGAGTTTTATGCGTAATTGGGCAAGCTTTCTAGGTTGTCCATCTTGCTAAAAACCAGAAAAAACGATATGATAGATAGTGACAAAAGAGGTATCAAATATGAAGGAAAAAGACATTCAAAGAGAAACAAGCCAGATTGTAAAAGATGTATTAGAAAAGACCAATTTGAAGCAGGGATCAATCTTTGTTTTGGGCCTTTCTTCTAGTGAGGTGATAGGTGGTCAGATTGGCAAGGAATCCAGCCAAGAAATTGGCGAAATCATTGTGAAGACCATCCTAGATATCCTAGAGGAAAAAGGAATTCATCTAGCCGTTCAAGGCTGTGAACATGTCAATAGGGCTCTCGTTGTTGAACGTCAGGTTGCAGAGCAGTTTGGTCTGGAAATCGTCAGTGTCCTTCCTACCCTTCATGCAGGAGGTTCGGGTCAGTTGGCAGCCTTCAAGTTTATGAAGGATCCAGTTGAGGTTGAATTTATCAAGGCTCATGCTGGATTGGATATCGGAGACACTGCAATTGGCATGCATGTTAAGCATGTTCAGGTTCCGATTCGCCCTCTTTTGAGAGAGATTGGTCATGCCCACGTAACGGCGTTGGCTAGTCGTCCAAAATTAATTGGAGGTGCGCGTGCGCACTATCCGCAAGATTCTATTAGAAAGTCGTGAAAATGAGAAAAACAAAACAACAACTAGAAAAGATTACCAAATATTCGATTCGTAAACTAACTGTTGGGGTAGGTCCTGTAGCCATCGGGGCCTTCCTTTTTGGTGCTAGTCCCCTTTTAGTGGATAAGGTGCAAGCCAATGAAGTTGGCGGTGCTCATAGCGTTCATTACCGTTATTTGGCGGAGCAGGAATTGACCGAGTCTGAAAAAGCCCTGATTCACCATGAAGTTCCTACAGAATTTCAAGATGATGATATTCTTTATGTAGTTTATCGTAAGAAGGCGACTACCAGTCAACAACTTCCCTATACAGGAAGTAAGGAACTAGCTTTGGCAGGTCTTGGTTTGGCAACAGCCTCGCTAGCAGTCTTTTTGGTGTCCAAAAAAGGTCGCAAAGAGGTTCTAGGTGTTCTTTTGATTGGTTCTTTAGGAGCTAGCACCTTTGTACCTTACGGGACATTTGCATTTGAAAATAAAGAATTACTTTCTTATAACCAAACTATTTCAGCCTCTACACATGAAGGTTTGGCTGAAGGGATTATCCATATTGATGGCTATGAATACATTGGCTACTTTAAGGAAGCAGAACTCCATCCATCAAAACCAGCTTCATCTGAGAAGCCTCAGACTAGACAGGAAGAGAGCTTGGTGGAGATTCCGTTTGAAACGATCACAAGCCTAGATGCGAATCTAGCAGAAGGACAGACTCGTATCGTCACAGCTGGAGTAAATGGTAAGCGTCGCCTTGTAACCAAAGTATCGATGGTTAATGGTCAGGAAGTTAGAGAAGTCATCGAAGACCAAGTGGTTCAAAAACCTGTTTCGCAGGTTATTGCAGTCGGAACGAAGAAAGAGGTGCAACCTACTCCAAACCCACAAGCTGAACCAACTCATCAAGTAGCTAAAGGGACGCAAGAGGAAGGTAAGGAAGGTCAATCTTTAACGCAACCAAGCTTACCAGAGGCTCCAATCGAAGCAAAAGGAACCCAAGAGGAAGGCAAAGCAGGCCAAGCCTTAACGCAACCGGCCTTACCAGAAGCTCCAGTAGATGCCAAAGGAACCCAAGAAGAAGGAAAAGCAGGTCACTCTTTAATCCAACCGGCCTTACCAGAAGCTCCAGTAGATGCCAAAGGCACTCAAGAAACAGGCAAGGAAGGTCAGTCCTTAACGCAACCAGAATTGCCAGAAGCTAGGGTAGAGGCTAAAGGCACCCAAGAGGCAGGTAAGGAAGGTCAATCCTTAACGCAACCAGAATTGCCAGAAGCTAGGGTAGAGGCTAAAGGTACCCAAGAGGCAGGTAAGGAAGGTCAGTCCTTAACGCAACCAGAATTGCCAGAAGCTACAGTCGCAGTAAAAGGAACCCAAGAGGCAGGCAAGGAAGGTCAGTCCTTAACGCAACCAGAATTGCCAGAAGCTACAGTCGCAGTAAAAGGAACCCAAGAGGCAGGCAAGGAAGGTCAGTCCTTAACGCAACCAGAATTGCCAGAAGCTAGGGTAGAGGCCAAAGGCACTCAAGAGGAAGGCAAGGAAGGCCAATCCTTAACGCAACCAGAATTGCCAGAAGCTACAGTCGCAGTAAAAGGAACCCAAGAGGCAGACAAGGAAGGTCAGTCCTTAACGCAACCAGAATTGCCAGAAGCTAGGGTAGAGGCCAAAGGTACTCAAGAAACAGGTAAGGAAGGTCAATCTTTAACCCAACCTGCATTACCAGAAGCTACGGTAGAGGTCAAAGGTACACAAGAGGAAGGCAAAGCAGGCCAGTCCTTAACCCAACCCGAATTACCAGAGGCTACAGTAGAGTCTAAAGGAACTCAAGAGGCAGGTAAAGAAGGACAAGCTCTTGTACAAGAACAGTTACCTGAGTATAAAGTAACTGAGGGAACCCTTGTTGAAACATCAACTACAGACTTAGACTACAAAACTGAAACGATTGAGGATCCAACCAAGTATACGGACGAAGAAACTGTCGTAAGAAATGGTGAAAAAGGAAGTCAAGTTACTAAAACAACTTATAAAACAATAGAAGGTGTTAAAACTGATCAAGTTCTTTCAACTAGCACAGAAGTCACCAAGGAACCTGTTGACCAACAGGTAAGTCGTGGGACAAAACCAATTGAAGGAACTCTTGTAGAAGAAAGTCTGGAAAAGATTCCATTTAAGGAAGTTATTAAAGAAGATGACCAACTGAAAAAAGGCTTAGAAGTTGTAGCTCAAGAAGGGAAAGAAGGTCAGAAAAAAATCACCAAGACCTTTAATACCATCAAAGGAGTTAAAACAGAGGACGCTCCAAAAGTTACAGAGGAAATCATTGAGGCACCTCAAGACAAAATTTTGAAACGTGGTACAAAGAGTTTTGAAAAACCAGTATTGACCATCACAGCAGTTGAACCTAAAGATTTGAAGCGTACTTCAGATGTTAAATACAGTCTAGAAAATCCAAGTAAGGCGGCCATTAAATCTATCACCCTAACTCTGAAAAAAGGTGATGAGATTGTGAAAACCTTGAGTGTTTCACCTGACAACTTGACAGCTAGCCTGACAGATTTGCAGTACTACAAGGATTATAAACTTGAAACTAAGATGGTTTATGACCGTGGTGAGGGTGATGAGGAAGAAGTTCTGAAAGAAGAACCTCTAAGAATTGACCTCAAAAAAGTCGAAATAAAAAACATCAAAGAAACAAGCTTGATGAGTGTGGACGCTGACGGTAACGAAACAGATACTAGTTTGCTGACAGAAAAACCAGCTGATGTTGCTCCGCTTTACCTACGAGTGACAACTCACGACAACAAAGTTACAAGACTTGCAGTTGACAAGATTGAAGAAGTAGAAAAAGACGGAAAAACTTTATACAAAGTCACTGCCAAAGCACCTGATTTGATTCAACGTAATGCTGAAAACACACTTAGCGAAGAGTATGTTCATTACTTTGAAAAACAAAAAGCCAAAGAAGGTAATGTTTACTACAACTTCAACGAGCTTGTAAAAGATATGAAAGCTAATCCTAGCGGTGAGTTTAAACTTGGTGCAGATCTAAATGCAGCCAATGTACCAACTCCAAATAAAGAGTATGTTCCTGGTACATTTAAAGGTAAGTTATCAAGTGTTGACGGGCAACGTTATTCAATCCACAATATGTCTCGTCAATTATTTGGTGGTATTGAAGGTGGTTCAGTTAAAGATGTTAACTTGGCTAATGTTGATATTAATATGCCTTGGATTGACAATATTTCTGCTCTTGCTAGAACTGTCAAAAATGCTACGGTTGAAAACATTAAAGTAACTGGTAGTATCCTCGGTAGAGATGGAATTGCTGGTATTATTAATAAAGGCGATACTGGAGCTCAATTAACAAATGTTGCATTCATCGGTAATCTTACTGGTGTTGGTAACAGAGGTTGGGATTTCGGTGGAATTGCCGGAGAACTTTGGAAAGGTAATATAGATAAAGCTTATGTAGAAGCTAATATGGTAGCTAATAAAGCTCGTATCGGTGGTCTTGTTGCTAGAACGGACAACAGTGGCGACCCTAACGGAATCGGAAAATACGGAGCTGTACGTAATGCTGTTACAAAAGGAACTATTAAAGTAAAAGATCCTGTTGAAACAGGTGGATTCATCAGTAAAAACTGGGCATGGGGTAAAGTTGCTGACTCTGTATCTATGATGAAAGTTGAAAATGGTGAAGTGTTCTATGGATCTAAAGATATTGACGAAGATGGTGGATATTTCTCAAATAACGCATTAGAACGTAACTTCATCGTGAAAGATGTAAGTACAGGTAAGCGTTCATTTAAATTCTCTGTTTCTAACCGAATTAAAGAAGTTTCTCAAGAAGAAGCTGACCAGAAAATTGCAACTTTAGGAATTACAGCTAATGATTATGTTATCAATCCTCTTGTTTCAGACACACTAAATAATGTAAAACCAAAATCTGACACTTACAAAGATACTCAAGACTACGATGCATCTCGTGAGCTTGCTTACCGTAACATCGAAAAACTTCAACCATTCTATAACAAAGAATGGATCGTCAACCAAGGGAACAAGCTTGCAGCTAATAGTCCATTAATGACTAAAGAAGTCTTGTCTGTTACGGCGATGAAAGGCAATGCCTTTGTCACAGACCTTACAGATGCGGACCATATTTTTGTCCACTACGCAGATAAGACAAAAGACATCTTTACAATTTCACCGAAAGAATCTAAAGTTAAACAAGTGAAAGAATACAGTGTCGCTGAGCTTGGTGAAGTTGTTTATACACCAAATATGGTGGTTAAAGATCGTGCAGATTTAATCAGCGCTATCGAAAGCAAATTAAGCCCTGTTGAATTGCAATCTGACCCGATTTATCAACACTTGGGTAGAACTGGTGGTAACAAAGTCAATGCAATTAAGGACTTGTACCTAGAAGAAAGCTTCAAGTATGTGAAAGATAATCTTACTAAATTCGTTACGAAGTTAGTAGAAAATGAAGATCACCAGCTTAACACAGATGAAGCCGCTAAACGTGCCTTGATTAAGAAAATCGATGACAACAAAGCAGCAGTTCTTCTTGGTTTGTCTTACCTCAACCGTTACTACGGCGTTAAATTCGATGATTTTAACATTAAAGAATTAATGCTATTCAAACCTGATTTCTACGGTAAGAATGTTAATGTGTTAGACTTCTTGATTAAGATTGGTTCTAAAGAAAGTAACATTAAAGGTGATAGAACTTTAGAAGCTTATCGCGAAACTATCGGTGGAACTATCGGTATAGGTGAGTTAAACAGTTTCTTAGACTATAACATGCGTCTATTCACAAGTGATACTGACTTAAACGATTGGTTCATAAAAGCAACTAAAGATAATGTATATGTCGTTGAACCAAAAACAACAACTCCTGAATTTGCCGATAAGAAACACAGAGCATACGAAGGATTAAATAATGATGTTCACGGTAAGATGATTCTGCCACTTCTTAACTTAAAAGATGCTCACATGTTCTTAATCTCAACATATAACACTATGGCTTACAGTTCATTTGAGAAATATGGTAAGAACACAGCAGCAGAGCGTGAAGCATTCAAGAAAGAAATCGATAAAGTAGCAAAAGCTCAACAAAATTATCTAGACTTCTGGTCTCGTTTATCATTAGATAAAGTTCGTAACCAACTGCTTAAGAGCAACAACATGGTACCAACACCAGTACTAGATAACCAAAACTATCCAGAAGGTACTGACAAATACGGTCACACTAACAGCGGTAAAGATGTCGCTCCAGTTCGTGAATTGTACGGACCAACAGGTCGTTACCATGCTACTGACTGGCGTATGGGAGCTGTAGCTCGTATCTACGGTAATCCTTATAAAGATGATTCAGTTTTCTTCATGGTTACCAATATGATTAGTGACTTTGGTATCTCTGCATTTACTCACGAAACGACTCACGTAAACGACCGTATGGTTTACTTAGGTGGTTCAAGACACCGTGAAGGAACTGATTTAGAGGCATTCGCACAAGGTATGTTACAATCACCTGCTGAAACAAGTCCAAACGGTGACTTTAAAGCACTAGGATTGAACATGGCCTACGAACGTCCAAATGATGGAAATCAATGGTATAACACTAATCCAAACGACCTCACTTCTCGCGCTGAAATCGATCATTACATGAAAGGTTTCAATGATACGCTCATGCTTCTTGACTACCTTGAAGGTGAAGCCGTTCTTGATAAACAGGATAAAGCCTTAAATAGTGCTTGGTTCAAGAAAGTGGATAAAAAATTACGTAACGCTAATACGAAGAACCAGTATGATGAGGTTCGTGATTTGAATGCAGAAGAAAAAGAATATAACTTAACTTCTGTTAACGATCTAGTAGACAAGAATTTCATGACCAAGCACGGTCCTGGTAATGGTACTTATGACCCAACTGGATTTGGCTCTGCCTATGTAACGGTGCCTATCACTGCTGGTATCTATGGTGGTAATACAAGTGAAGGAGCTCCAGGAGCAATGTCATTCAAACATAACACCTTCCGTATGTGGGGTTACTTTGGATATGAGAAAGGCTTCCTAAATTATGCTTCTAACATGTTGAAAAATGAGTCTAAAAAAGCTGGTCATGCTACTCTAGGTGATGACTTTATCATTAAGAAAGTTTCTGATGGTAAATTTAATACTCTAGAAGATTGGAAGAAAGCATACTTCAAAGAAGTTGTTGATAAGGCTAAAGCAGGATTTAATGCTGTTGAAATCGATGGAACAACTTATAATAGTTACGATGAATTAAAACAAGCATTTGCTGCAGCTGTTGATAAAGATAAAGCAACTCTTAATAATGGCTCAGTTAAATTTGATAATACCGTATCACTTAAAGAGAAGCTCTTCAAGAAACTTCTTCAACAAACAAACAGCTTTAAAACTTCAATCTTTAAATAATTGAACTCTCTCATCTGCTTTGCGGATGAGGGTTTTCTTATTTTGTGCTATACTTAAGGTATGCATAGAAAAACAGTGATTGATTTTAGGGCTTTGGGGGAGAGATACATCTTTACCCAGCCCATTAAAGAGTTGAAAACGAGAAATGTAGCAGAAGTAACAGCCTTATTGGCACAAGTGGAAAGCTACCAAGAGCAGGGCTACTATGTGGTGGGCTATGTCAGCTACGAGGCTGCACCTGCTTTTGAGGAGAAATTAGCAGTTCACAAGGCTCCTTTATTGGACGAGTATTTGCTTTACTTTACTGTTCATGATAGGGTGGAAACATCCCTTATTCCTCTGATTTATGACGAGGTTAATTTGCCGTCTGATTGGCAGGAAGTAACGTCTGCAGCAAACTATGAAAAGGCTATTGCTCAGATTCACCATCATTTGCGGCAGGGAGACACCTATCAGGTCAACTATACCGTCCAACTCAAGCAAGATTTAAGCGCTAATCCTTTTGCCATCTACAATCGCATGGTGGTAGAGCAGGAGGCGGGCTACAATGCCTATGTTGAACATGACGAGATGGCAGTGATTTCCATGAGTCCAGAACTCTTTTTTGAGCAAAATGACCGTGAGTTGACAACGCGACCAATGAAGGGAACGACTCAGCGTGGCATGACTGACCAAGAAGACTTGGAGCAGGCCAGTTGGTTAGAGCAGGATCCCAAAAATCGCTCTGAAAATATGATGATTGTGGACCTCTTGCGCAACGATATGAACCGTATTTCTGAAGTGGGAAGTGAGCATGTGGAGCGTTTGTGTCAAGTGGAGCAATATTCGACTGTCTGGCAGATGACTTCGACCATCAAGAGTCAGTTGCGAGAGGATGTGGATTTGGTTACCATTTTTCGCTCTCTCTTTCCTTGTGGTTCCATAACGGGCGCACCGAAAATTGCGACTATGGAAATCATTAAGGACTTGGAACCACAACCGCGTGGAGTCTACTGTGGAACCATTGGTCTCTTGCTTCCAAATGGACGACGGATTTTCAATGTCGCCATTCGGACCATTCAACTGTATCAAGGGAAAGCCATCTATGGAGTTGGCGGAGGCATTACATGGGATAGCACTTGGGAATCTGAATACCGCGAGGTTCATCAAAAGGCAGCCGTTCTTTATCGTAAACAAGCTCGTTTCAAACTGATTACTACAGGGAAAATCAGCCAGAAGAACTTGTTGTTTGAGAATCAACATATAGAAAGGCTGAGAAAAGCTAGTCGATATTTTGCCTTTCCTTTTGATGCAGAAGACTTAAGACAAAAGATAGAGGAAGAGTGTCAGGCTTGTGATGCTAATCAAGATTACCGCTTGCGAATTTCTCTCAGCAAGTCTGGAGAGATAGAAGTCGATCGCCAAGTATTAACACCCCTTAGTACAAGCTTTTGTCAGGTCCAACTCTGCCTTCAGGAAGCCAATTTGCAGCAAGCCTTTACCTACTTCAAAACCACTCACAGACCGCATTTGAACCTAGGGGAACAAGAGAAGATTTACCACAATAAGTCAGGAGAACTGCTTGAAACCTCTATCGGAAATTTGGTTTTGAAAATCTCTGGTAAACTCTACACACCGCCTATCAGACTTGGTATCTTACCAGGAATTTATCGTCAGCACTTGCTGGAAACAGGACAGGTAGAAGAGAAAGTCTTGACTTTAAAAGACTTAGCCCGAGCGGAAGCTATTTACGGCTGTAATGCAGTGAGAGGTTTGTATGAATTAAGACTTGAGGAAAACTAGGTGAAACTGATATTTTTACACGGGTTAGGGCAGTCAGCAGAGAGTTGGAAAGAAGTTCGGAATAAAACGAAGGATAGGCTTACAAAGACTCTTGAATTGCTGAAATAAGTTTGATAAAATAATATTGAAAACGATATCATAATTATGGGAGAAAGAAATGAACAAACGTCTATTTTTAAAAATGAGTCTGGCTACCCTGCCAGCTTTAGCCTTGTTTTCACAACCTGTGTTAGCAGAAGAAAACGTTCATTTTTCTAGTTGTAAGGAAGCTTGGGCGAATGGATACTCGGATATTCACGAGGGAGAACCAGGATATTCTGCCAAGTTAGACCGTGATCATGATGGTGTGGCTTGCGAATTGAAAAGTGCTCCTAAGGGTGCTTTTAAAGCAAAACAAGCGGCTACAACTCAAACTGATACAAATTCATCCACAGCAAGTGGTTGGGTTAAGCAGAACGGTGCTTGGTACTATTTTAATGGAAATGGAAATCTAGTGAAAAATGCTTGGCAGGGAAGCTATTACCTTAAAGCCGATGGTAAAATGGCACAGAGCGAATGGATTTATGACTCTTCTTATCAAGCTTGGTATTATTTGAAATCAGATGGTTCTTATGCAAAGAATGCATGGCAAGGAGCTTACTACCTTAAGTCACACGGTAAAATGGCACAAGGTGAGTGGGTTTATGACTCTTCTTATCAAGCCTGGTATTACTTGAAATCAGATGGTTCTTATGCTCGCAATGCATGGCAAGGAAACTACTATTTGAAATCAGATGGCAAAATGGCTAAAAATGAGCGAGTTGATGGAGGTCGCTACTATGTAGATGCCTCAGGTCTCTGGAAACCATAAGTTGGAATAAAATCTAGAAAGTTAATGCAAACCTTTGCATAAACGATTAGTTTTTGTTATACTAATACTGTAAGCATTTTCAATTAATTCATAATGAAAAAGGAGAATATGATGAGTCAAAAGATTATTGGGATTGACCTTGGTGGAACTTCTATCAAATTTGCAATCTTGACAACAGCAGGAGAAATCCAAGAAAAATGGTCTATCAAGACTAATATTTTGGATGAGGGAAGTCATATCGTTGATGATATGATTGAGTCTATTCAACATCGTTTGGACTTGCTTGGATTGGCAGCAGCAGACTTCCAAGGTATTGGAATGGGATCACCAGGTGTGGTTGACCGTGAAAAAGGAACAGTTATTGGTGCCTACAACCTAAACTGGAAAACCCTTCAACCAATCAAAGAAAAAATGGAAAAAGCCTTGGGCATTCCATTCTTCATCGATAATGATGCTAACGTGGCAGCTCTTGGTGAGCGCTGGATGGGGGCTGGTGATAACCAACCAGACGTTGTCTTTATGACACTTGGTACAGGTGTTGGTGGTGGTATCGTCGCAGAAGGCAAATTGCTTCACGGTGTGGCTGGTGCAGCAGGTGAGCTTGGCCACATCACTGTTGATTTTGACCAACCAATCGCATGTACTTGCGGTAAGAAAGGTTGCCTTGAGACAGTTGCTTCAGCAACAGGTATTGTCAACTTGACTCGTCGTTATGCCGATGAATACGAAGGCGATGCAGCCTTGAAACGCTTGATTGATAATGGAGAAGAAGTAACTGCTAAGACTGTCTTTGACCTTGCAAAAGAAGGAGACGATCTTGCCTTGATCGTTTACCGTAACTTCTCACGTTACTTGGGTATTGCATGTGCCAACATTGGCTCGATCCTAAACCCATCAACAATTGTTATCGGTGGCGGTGTGTCAGCTGCAGGAGAATTCCTTCTACAAGGTGTTCAAAAGGTTTACGACGAAAATACCTTCCCACAAGTACGCACAACAACTAAATTGGCTCTTGCAACTCTAGGAAATGATGCTGGAGTGATTGGTGCTGCATCACTTGTCTTGCAATAAATAAACATAAAAAGGAGAAAATTGCTTTCTGTAAGCGAGTGATTTTCCTCCTTTCTTTTTTTATGCTATACTAGTTAAGACAATAATTGAGGTGAGAGTAAATGACAAAAGCAGACACGATTTTTAAAGAAAATATCGAGCGAATCTTGAATGAGGGTGTGTTTTCCGAGCAAGCTCGTCCTAAGTACAAGGATGGAACAGTGGCTAACTCTAAGTATGTAACGGGTGCTTTTGCCGAGTATGACTTGGCAAAAGGGGAATTCCCCATCACGACCTTGCGTCCCATTGCCATCAAATCCGCCATCAAGGAATTGCTCTGGATTTACCAAGACCAGTCCAACAGCCTAGAAGTGCTTAATGACAAGTACAATGTTCATTATTGGAATGACTGGGAAGTGGGAGATACAGGAACCATTGGTGAGCGCTATGGGGCTGTTGTTAAGAAACACGACATCATCAACAAGCTTCTCAAACAGTTGGAAGTTAACCCTTGGAACCGTCGCAATATCATCTCCCTTTGGGATTACCAAGCTTTTGAGGAGACAGACGGCCTTCTTCCATGCGCCTTTCAGACCATGTTTGATGTCCGTCGTGTAGATGGGGAAATCTATCTGGATGCGACTTTGACCCAGCGCTCGAATGATATGCTGGTGGCCCACCACATCAATGCTATGCAGTATGTGGCTCTTCAAATGATGATTGCCAAGCATTTTGGCTGGAAGGTTGGGAAGTTCTTCTACTTCATCAACAACCTCCATATCTATGACAATCAATTTGAACAAGCTCAGGAATTGCTTCGTCGTGAGCCTTCAAACTGTCAACCACGTTTGGTCTTGAATGTTCCAGATGGGACCAATTTCTTTGATATTAAAGCAGAAGATTTTGAGTTGGTGGATTATGACCCTGTTAAGCCGCAGTTGAAGTTTGACTTAGCTATTTAAAAGAATAGGAAAAAGAAGTTGAGAAATAAATCCCAACTTCTTTTGTTGCTTAACGTGATACGCGACGACGAGCTGCTTTTTTACGGTTTTCTTCGATGAAAGCTGCTTTTTGCTCTTCTGGTTCGATTACTTTCTTTTTAAATGCGTATACTGCACCTGCAAGTGCAGCGACAGTTCCTGCGACACCTGTTACAAGACCTTTAGCGAATCCTTTAGCCATGAGTCTTCCTCCTTTATATTCTCAATCAGCCAGCCTCCTCAAGAGGTCACATTTTTCTGACTGACCTTTTTGTGTTATAATAATAGTAACGAAAAAATGGGAATTTTTCAAGGAAAAAAGATGAAAACAAAAATAATTGTGATTGTTGGACCGACTGCTGTTGGAAAAACAGCCCTTGCCATTGAAGTGGCCAAGCGTTTTAATGGCGAAGTGGTTAGTGGAGATAGCCAGCAAGTCTATCGAGGACTTGATATTGGGACGGCTAAGGCTAGTCCAGAAGAGCAGGCAGCTGTTCCCCATCATTTAATCGATGTTAGAGAGGTAACCGAGTCTTACTCGGCTTTTGATTTTGTTTCAGAAGCTAAGATGGCTATTGAAGATATTCACAGCCGTGGTAAGCTAGCCATTATCGCTGGTGGAACTGGGCTTTATATCCAGAGCTTGTTAGAAGGCTACCATCTGGGTGGAGAGACCCCCCATGAGGAGATTTTGGACTATCGAGCTAGTTTAGAGCCTTATACAGATGAGGAATTAGCTCATCTTGTGGACCAAGCAGGTCTTGAAATTCCCCAGTTTAATCGTCGTCGTGCGATGCGTGCCTTGGAAATTGCCCATTTTGGTCAGAATTTGGAAAATCAAGAGACCTTGTATGAACCATTGATTATCTGCTTGGATGATGAGCGCAGTCAATTATATGAGCGTATCAATAACAGAGTGGACCTGATGTTTGAGGCTGGGCTTTTGGATGAGGCTAAGTGGCTCTTTGACCATTATCCAGATGTGCAGGCTGCTAAAGGAATTGGTTACAAGGAACTCTTCCCCTATTTTCGCGGAGAGCAGACCTTGGAAGAAGCCAGTGAGAGTCTCAAACAGGCTACCCGTCGTTTTGCCAAGCGTCAGCTGACCTGGTTCCGTAATCGCATGCAGGTCACCTTTTATCAGATCGGAGAGTCTGGTGTAAAAGATCGCATTTTAAGCCAGATAGAGGAGTTTTTAGATGATTGATACGGAGAAAAAAGAGGAGCGAGTCCTGCTAATTGGTGTTGAGCTACAAGGCATGGATAATTTTGACGTCTCCATGGAAGAGTTGGCCAGTCTGGCTAAGACAGCTGGGGCAGTTGTTGTAGATAGCTACAGACAAAAACGTGAAAAGTATGACTCCAAGACCTTTGTCGGCTCTGGTAAGTTGGAAGAAATTGCGCTCATGGTGGATGCAGAAGAGATTACTACTGTCATCGTTAACAACCGTCTGACTCCACGGCAAAATGTCAATATAGAGGAAGTTTTGGGTGTCAAGGTCATTGACCGTATGCAGTTGATTTTGGATATCTTTGCCATGCGGGCTCGAAGCCATGAAGGCAAACTTCAAGTCCACCTAGCTCAGCTCAAGTACCTCCTACCTCGTCTAGTCGGTCAAGGTATTATGCTCAGTCGTCAGGCAGGGGGAATTGGTTCCCGTGGACCTGGTGAAAGCCAGCTGGAGCTGAACCGTCGTAGTGTTCGCAATCAAATCACAGATATAGAGCGTCAGCTCAAGGTGGTTGAGAAGAATCGGGCGACTGTCAGAGAAAAACGTCTGGAGTCTAGCACCTTTAAGATTGGTTTGATTGGTTACACCAATGCTGGGAAATCAACTATCATGAACACTTTGACCAGTAAGACCCAGTATGAGGCTGACGAGCTCTTTGCGACTCTGGATGCGACGACTAAGAGTATTCATCTAGGGGGCAATCTTCAGGTAACTTTGACAGATACCGTGGGCTTCATCCAAGATTTGCCGACAGAGTTGGTGTCTAGTTTCAAATCAACCTTGGAAGAAAGCAAGAATGTGGACCTTCTGGTTCATGTCATTGATGCCAGCAATCCTTACCACGAGGAACATGAGAAAACAGTTCTTTCCATCATGAAAGACTTGGACATGGAGGATATTCCTCGCCTGACCCTTTATAATAAAGCGGATTTGGTGGAGGATTTTACGCCGACCCAAACGCCTTATGCCCTCATTTCTGCCAAGGCTGAGGATAGTCGTGAGAATTTGCAGGCACTATTTTTAGAGAAAATCAAGGATATTTTTGAATCTTTTACTCTGCGCGTGCCTTTTTCTAAGTCCTACAAGATTCATGATTTAGAAAGTGTTGCGATTTTGGAAGAACGTGATTATCAGGAGGACGGAGAAGTCATTAGAGGCTATATTTCTGAGAAAAACAAATGGAGGTTAGAAGAATTTTATGACTGATATTAAAACTTTAGCTCTAAAGTATGGAGGTTATACAAGTCTGGATAAGGTCTATCTGGATCAACTTCTAGCTGGTAAAACAGAGCAAGAGCAGTTGGCACTGATCACTCCTCCACCTAGCGTGGTCAATGCCTACTTTGCAGAACTCTACCAGAAAAAGAGTCCTGAAGCAGCGACGGATTATTTTGCGGAACTCAGTCAGGAACTGAATTTCTACAATGTTGAGCCAAGTTTCACTCTCGAAAACAAACCTTTTATTCGTCTTAATCTGTCTGGTAAATCCTTTGGTTTTTGTTATGAGAGTGAGGGACTGGGTCGGATTTTCTCTGAAAATGAAGAGAAAATTTCGGATGACTTGCTTTTTGAAATTGCGCAAATTTTCCCCCATCAACTGGTCTTTGAAGAGTCTGGTAAGATTTACATGAAGGCTGTTGTAGATGAGGAAGTTGTTAGCGTGGAAAGTCTGACAGCTTTGACTGATTTGGAAAGCTTGGCTGATGGTCACAAACGTCTTAAAGGCTACAGCCAAGAGGATTTACTGCAAGAAGCCACAGCTTTTTCTGGCAAGCGCTATTTCCGATCGGAAAACCGCACAGCTATGTTATATATTGATTAATTAGAAAGTATCGAATGGATATTCAATTTTTAGGAACGGGGGCTGGTCAGCCCTCTAAAGCCCGCAATGTTTCAAGTCTCGCTCTGAAACTTTTGGATGAGATTAACGAAGTTTGGCTCTTTGACTGTGGAGAAGGAACGCAAAATCGCATTCTAGAGACCACGATTCGACCACGTAAGGTCAGCAAAATCTTTATCACCCATCTGCATGGCGACCACATTTTTGGCTTGCCTGGTTTCCTTTCTAGTCGTGCCTTTCAGGCCAATGAAGAGCAGACAGATTTGGAAATCTATGGACCTCAAGGCATCAAATCTTTTGTATTGACCAGTCTACGAGTGTCAGGTTCACGCCTGCCCTATAAGATTCATTTCCATGAATTTGACCAAGATTCTCTAGGGAAAATTCTTGAAACAGATAAATTCACGGTGTATGCGGAAGAGTTGGACCACACTATTTTTTGTGTTGGTTATCGTGTCATGCAAAAGGACCTAGAAGGAACGCTAGATGCTGAAAAACTCAAGTCTGCTGGTGTCCCATTTGGCCCGCTTTTTGGGAAAATCAAAAACGGTCAGGACGTTGTTCTTGAAGACGGTACTGAAATCAAGGCAACAGACTATATCTCAGCTCCCCGTCCAGGTAAAATTATCACTATTTTAGGAGACACTCGAAAAACGGATGCCAGTGTGCGTCTAGCTGTCAATGCTGATGTCCTTGTCCATGAATCTACTTATGGCAAGGGTGATGAAAAGATTGCTCGTAACCATGGTCACTCAACCAACATGCAGGCAGCGCAGGTCGCAGTAGAAGCAGGTGCTAAACGCCTCTTGCTCAACCATATCAGTGCCCGTTTCCTCTCAAAGGATATCAGCAAGCTCAAAAAAGACGCTGCTAGTGTTTTTGAAAATGTCCATGTGGTCAAAGACTTGGAAGAAGTGGAAATCTAAAAGATTGGGAAAGGATAAGTATGCCTACTATTCTTATTACAGGAGCTAGCGGTGGTCTAGCCCAAGAAATGGTCAAACTCTTGCCAAATGACCAACTCATCTTGCTTGGTAGAAATAAGGAAAAATTAGTCCAACTCTACGGAAACCATCCCCATGCAGAATTGATTGAAATCGATATTACCGATGACTCAGCCTTAGAAACTCTGGTAACAGACCTCTATCTCCGCTATGGCAAGATTGATGTCTTAATTAACAATGCTGGTTACGGGATTTTTGAAGAATTTGACCAGATTTCTGACCAAGATATTCACCAGATGTTTGAGGTCAATACCTTTGCCCTAATGAATCTGTCTCGTCGCCTTGCGGCTCGAATGAAGGAAAGTCGAAAAGGCCATATTATCAATATTGTTAGCATGGCAGGTTTGATTGCTACTGGCAAGTCTAGTCTCTACTCAGCCACTAAGTTTGCAGCCATTGGTTTTTCAAATGCTCTGCGCCTCGAACTTATGCCATATGGAGTCTATGTGACAACAGTCAATCCAGGACCTATCCGTACAGGATTTTTTGACCAAGCGGACCCAGATGGAACCTATCTCAAATCGGTTGACCGTTTCCTACTAGAAGCAGATGTAGTGGCTAAAAAGATTGTTAAGATTATAGGGAAAAACAAACGAGAACTCAATCTCCCGATTTTGTTGAACCTAGCCCATAAGTTTTATACTCTCTTTCCCAAGCTAGCTGATAAGTTGGCAGGGGGAATCTTTAATTATAAATAAAAAGAACCAATGTGTAGGTTATTGCTAGCCTACATATTGGTTCTTATCCTTTCTCAACTATCAAATTGGACTTCTTCTAGTAGATAGTCAATAAAGCGTTCGCCCATCTTAGATAGGCTGGTTTTCTCATGCTGGATATAGACCAGCTCAATTGGGTCATCAATATCCAGTGGGATAGAAACGATATTGTCTCCGTTGAGGTTGCTGTTCAAAATCCCTGTCGCAATGGTGTAACCATCTAAACCAATCAAGAGATTAAAGAGGGTAGCACGGTCACTGACCACGATAGATTTTTTGTGGTGTTCTTGAGAAAGAATTTCCTCTGAAAAGTAGAAGGAGTTGTGTGTCCCTTGGTCATAACTAAGGTAAGGGAAATTTTCCAAGTCAGACAGTTTTACCTTGTCTTTCTTTGCCAGAGGATTGGTCTTGCTGACAAAGATATGGGGCTGGGCGGTAAAGAGATGGTGAGCCAGCAGGTGGTTGTCATCCAGCATTTTGGTTAAAACATCACGGTTGTAGCTGTTTAAGAAGAGGACACCGACCTCACTACGGAAGTTCTTGACGTCGTCGATAATCTCCCAAGTACGAGTTTCACGAAGGAAGAGCTCGTATTTCTCCATATCGCTTTTCTTGAGCAGAGAGACAAAGGCATTGACCACAAAGGCATAGTGTTGAGACGAAACGCTAAAGAGTTCGCGGTGGGCGACAGGGTTTTTATAGCGTTCCTCTAGAAGCTGGGTCTGCTCGACAACCTGACGGGCGTAAGAGAGAAACTCCATCCCATCACGGGTCAAGGTGATTCCCTTGGGATTGCGGATAAAGATCTCAATGCCCATTTCATTTTCCAAATCTCTCACAGCATTGGAAAGACTAGGCTGAGTGATAAAGAGTTGCTTGGCTGCTTCATTCATGGAGCCAGTTTCGACGATTTTGATAATATAGTGTAATTGTTGAATTCTCATGTTTTTATTGTACCACACTTGCGTCAGAATCGCCAAAGAAGATAGGAAAATCAGGGGCATTGTGTGAGTCTCTTCTTGAAAAAAACACAAAATTTTGCTAGAATGGGTCTTATGAAAACATTCTATGATGTGCAGCAATTCCTCAAACGATTTGGTATTATTGTTTACATGGGAAAACGCTTATATGATATTGAACTGATGAAGTTGGAACTCTCTCGGATTTACGATGCAGGGTTGATGGATAAATTAGACTATCTAGAGGCAGAAGCAGTTCTTCGCAGAGAGCACAAGGTAGAATTGGATTATATTGAGAAAAATGGAGAAAAGAACTAATGGTTACTTGGATTTTGTGGGCACTTATACTAGCAATGTTGGCGTGGATGGGCTTTAACTATCTTCGTATTCGTCGTGCGGCTAAAATTGTAGACAATGAAGAGTTTGAAGCCTTGATTCGTACGGGTCAATTGATTGATTTGCGCGACCCAGCAGAATTCCACAGAAAGCATATCCTTGGAGCTCGCAATATTCCTTCAAGTCAGTTGAAAACTAGTCTTGCAGCCCTTCGTAAAGATAAATCTATCCTTCTTTACGAAAACCAACGTGCGCAACGGGTCACAAATGCAGCCCTTTACTTGAAAAAACAAGGCTTTTCTGAGATTTATATCCTTTCTTATGGTTTGGATTCTTGGAAAGGTAAAGTCAAAGTTGAGAAATAAGAAAACGAGCTTGGATATTTTCCGAGCTCATTTTTTAACCACTTTTTCTGAGAAATTCACGAATGCTTGCCAACTCTTCTGAGTTAAGGGGGCGGTAGTCTCCCTCTTGAAGATGATCATCCAAACTCCAAGGGCCAAAATGGGTACGTTTAAGGGAGGTCACTTTGACACCAACCGAGAGGAACATTTTCTTAACTTGATGAAATTTTCCTTCTGAAATGCTGATAGAGGCTTGACTGAGAGAAGGACTTGCAGATAGAATTTCTAGCCTTGCAGGTTTACAGATAGTGCCATCTAAAAAGACAATTCCCTTTTGAAAGGCTTGAATATGGTCAGGTGTCAGGAGTCCATTAACCTCAACTTGGTAGGTCTTATCGACATGATATTGGGGATGGAGGAGTTGAAAGCCCAAAGGGCCGTTGTCGGTCAAGAGGAGGAGCCCAGTCGTATCTCGGTCCAGTCGGCCAACAGCATAGAGCTTGTCAGACTGGATGTCAGATGGAAGCAGGTCCATGACAGTTGGAAGTTCCTTGTCTTTGTTGGCTGTCACGACACCAGCAGGCTTATGAAGCATAAGATAGGTGTGCTCATAGCCTTGAATGATTCGGCCTTGAAAAAGGAGTTTTTGTAGTCCTGTATCGATATTCTGAGCTAGGGAGCGGGCTGGGCAACCATCGACGAGAATTTCCCCTTTGAAGAGTGCTTGCTTCATAGTCTTTCGACTGATTTTTTCTTGGGCTAATAAATTATCTAAACGCATACTGTGCCTATCTTATCATAAGTCGCTTGCTTTGAAAAGGCTTGACGTGAAAAGAAAAGCAGAGTGAAAACATTTACACTTGCTTGAATTATGTTATTTACTTGAAATTATGGTATAATCGTTCAGTTAGAAAATAAATTTTGAATATTATAGAGGAAATCATGACAAAATTAAGAGAAGATATCCGTAACATTGCGATTATCGCCCACGTTGACCACGGGAAAACAACCCTCGTTGACGAATTATTGAAACAATCAGAAACACTTGATGCACGTACTGAATTGGCAGAGCGTGCTATGGACTCAAACGATATTGAAAAAGAGCGTGGAATCACCATCCTTGCTAAAAATACTGCCGTTGCCTATAACGGAACTCGTATTAACATCATGGACACACCAGGACACGCGGACTTCGGTGGAGAAGTTGAGCGTATCATGAAAATGGTTGACGGTGTTGTCTTGGTCGTAGATGCCTACGAAGGAACAATGCCACAGACTCGTTTCGTATTGAAAAAAGCCTTGGAACAAGACCTTGTGCCAATCGTGGTTGTTAACAAAATCGACAAACCATCAGCTCGCCCAGCAGAAGTAGTGGACGAAGTATTGGAACTTTTCATCGAGCTTGGTGCAGATGATGACCAGCTTGACTTCCCAGTGGTGTATGCTTCAGCTATTAACGGAACTTCTTCGTTGTCAGATGATCCAGCTGACCAAGAAGCGACTATGGCACCAATCTTTGACACGATTATTGACCACATCCCAGCTCCAGTAGATAACTCAGATGAGCCTTTGCAGTTCCAAGTATCACTTTTGGACTACAATGACTTCGTTGGACGTATTGGTATCGGTCGTGTCTTCCGTGGTACAGTTAAGGTTGGGGACCAAGTTACCCTTTCTAAACTTGATGGCACAACTAAAAACTTCCGTGTTACAAAACTCTTCGGTTTCTTTGGTTTGGAACGTCGTGAAATCCAAGAAGCTAAAGCTGGTGACTTGATTGCTGTTTCAGGTATGGAAGACATCTTTGTCGGGGAAACCATTACTCCGACAGACGCAATCGAAGCTCTTCCAATCCTACATATCGATGAGCCAACTCTTCAAATGACTTTCTTGGTTAACAACTCACCATTTGCTGGTAAAGAAGGTAAATGGGTAACTTCTCGTAAGGTGGAAGAACGTTTGCAGGCCGAATTGCAAACAGACGTTTCCCTTCGTGTTGACCCAACTGATTCACCAGATAAATGGACAGTTTCAGGTCGTGGAGAATTGCACTTGTCAATCCTTATCGAAACAATGCGTCGTGAAGGTTATGAACTTCAAGTATCTCGTCCAGAAGTTATCGTAAAAGAAATCGACGGTGTTAAATGTGAACCATTTGAACGTGTTCAAATCGATACTCCAGAAGAATACCAAGGATCTGTTATCCAAAGCCTTTCTGAACGTAAAGGTGAAATGTTGGATATGATTTCAACTGGTAATGGTCAAACTCGTTTGGTCTTTCTTGTTCCAGCGCGTGGTTTGATTGGGTACTCAACTGAGTTCTTGTCAATGACTCGTGGTTACGGTATTATGAACCATACCTTCGACCAATACTTGCCATTGATTCCAGGTGAAATTGGTGGTCGTCACCGTGGTGCCCTTGTTTCTATCGATGCTGGTAAGGCTACAACTTACTCAATCATGTCTATCGAAGAACGTGGTACAATCTTTGTCAACCCAGGTACTGAAGTTTACGAAGGAATGATCATCGGTGAAAACTCTCGTGAAAATGACTTGACAGTTAACATCACTAAGGCAAAACAAATGACCAACGTTCGTTCAGCTACTAAGGACCAAACAGCTGTAATCAAGACGCCTCGTATCTTGACACTTGAAGAATCTCTTGAGTTCTTGAACGACGATGAGTACATGGAAGTAACGCCTGAGTCTATCCGTTTGCGTAAACAAATCCTTAACAAGGCAGAGCGTGAGAAAGCTAATAAGAAGAAAAAATCAGCTGAATAAGAGCTAGAAAGAGATAAAGATGGTTTATTTAATCATAGGAATCCTCTTATTACTACTCTATGTATTTGCGACACCACAAAGCATTAAAGGGACAGTCAATATCGTCCTTGTCGTCTTTGCTTTCGTAGCACTTTTGATTTTGCTGATGCTGTCTGTCCTGCAAATCTTTCAGCTACCGACAGAATTCTTTATCGCAATCGCCATGCTCTTCCTAGCATACTTTAGCTTGCGAGATATTACCCTCATGTCGGTCCATAAAAGTAAAAGAAGATAAAAGAGAGTTTCGGCTCTCTTTTTGCTTGTTAGAATGCCTAATCTGAGCATTTTCATTTAGAATTATTTCCATAAAAATGGTAAAATAGTAGGAGTAGAAATGGAGTTTGAGACATGAAAGTAATAGATCAATTTAGAAATAAGAAAGTCCTTGTTTTAGGTTTGGCCAAGTCTGGTGAATCTGCAGCTCGTTTGTTGGATAAGCTAGGTGCCATTGTGACGGTAAATGATGGGAAGCCTTTCGAAGACAATCCAGCTGCGCAAAGTTTGCTGGAAGAAGGGATCAAGGTTATCACAGGTGGCCATCCTTTGGAACTTTTGGATGAAGAGTTTGCCCTTATGGTGAAAAATCCAGGCATTCCCTACAGCAATCCTATGATTGAAAAGGCTTTGGCCAAGGGAATTCCAGTCTTGACTGAGGTGGAATTGGCTTACTTGATTTCAGAAGCGCCCATTATCGGTATCACAGGTTCAAATGGAAAAACAACCACAACGACTATGATTGGGGAAGTTTTGACTGCTGCTGGGCAACATGGTCTTTTATCAGGAAATATCGGCTATCCTGCCAGTCAGGTTGCTCAAACTGCGACAGACAAGGACACGCTTGTCATGGAACTTTCTTCCTTCCAACTCATGGGTGTGCAAGAATTCCATCCTGAGATTGCTGTTATTACCAATCTCATGCCAACTCATATCGACTACCACGGTTCTTTTGAGGAATATGTAGCAGCTAAGTGGAATATCCAGAACAAGATGACAGCAGCTGATTTCCTTGTCTTAAACTTTAACCAAGACTTGGCAAAAGAATTGGCTACCCAAACACAGGCTACTGTTGTTCCATTTTCAACACAGGAAAAGCTTGCTGGAGCTTATCTAGAAGATGGTAAACTCTACTTCCGTGGGGAAGTTGTCATGGCAGCTAGCGAAATCGGAGTTCCAGGTAGTCACAATGTGGAAAATACCCTTGCGACGATTGCTGTAGCCAAGCTTCGTGGTGTTGATAACCAAACCATCAAAGAAACTCTTTCAGCCTTTGGTGGTGTCAAACACCGTCTCCAATTTGTGGATGAAATCAAAGGTGTTAAGTTCTATAATGATAGTAAATCAACCAATATCTTGGCTACTCAAAAAGCCTTGTCAGGATTTGACAACAGCAAGGTCGTCTTGATTGCAGGTGGTTTGGATCGTGGCAATGAGTTTGACGAATTGGTTCCAGATATTACTGGACTCAAGAAGATGGTCATCCTTGGTCAGTCTGCAGAACGTGTCAAACGGGCAGCGGATAAGGCTGGTGTAGCTTATGTGAATGCGACTGATATTGCAGATGCGACCCGCAAGGCCTACGAGCTTGCGACTCAAGGAGACGTAGTCCTTCTCAGTCCTGCCAATGCTAGCTGGGATATGTATGCTAACTTTGAAGTACGTGGCGACCTCTTTATCGACACAGTAGCGGAGTTAAAGGAATAAGTATGAAAAAAATTGTCTTTACAGGTGGGGGGACGGTTGGACACGTGACCCTCAATCTTTTGTTAATGCCCAAGTTTATCGAAGATGGCTGGGAAGTCCACTATATCGGGGACAAGCGTGGTATTGAACACCAAGAAATCCTCAAGTCAGGTTTGGATGTCACCTTTCATTCCATTGCGACTGGAAAATTGCGTCGCTATTTCTCTTGGCAAAATATGATGGACGTCTTTAAAGTTGGCTGGGGGATTGTCCAATCTCTCTTTATCATGTTGCGACTTCGTCCACAGGCCCTTTTTTCAAAGGGAGGTTTTGTCTCTGTGCCGCCTGTTATCGCAGCGCGTGTGTCAGGAGTGCCTGTCTTTATTCACGAATCTGACCTGTCTATGGGCTTGGCCAATAAAATCGCCTATAAATTTGCGACTAAGATGTATTCAACCTTTGAACAAGCTTCAAGTTTGTCTAAGGTTGAGCATGTGGGAGCAGTGACCAAGGTTTCAGATCAAAAAAATCCAGAACCCGATGAATTGGTGGATATTCAAACCCACTTTAATCCCCAATTGCCAACTGTATTGTTTGTCGGTGGTTCAGCAGGCGCTCGTGTCTTTAACCAATTGGTGACAGACCATAAGAAAGAACTGACAGAGCGCTACAATATTATCAATCTAACTGGAGATTCTAGCCTGAACGAGTTGAGCCAAAATCTTTTTCGTGTTGACTATGTGACCAATCTCTATCAACCCTTGATGGAATTGGCTGATATTGTTGTGACAAGAGGTGGCGCCAATACGATTTTTGAGCTCTTGGCCATGGCAAAATTACATGTTATTGTGCCGCTTGGTCGTGAAGCTAGTCGTGGAGACCAGATTGAAAACGCAGCCTACTTTGTTAAGAAAGGCTATGCAGAAGAGCTTCAAGAAAGCGATTTGACCTTGGATAGTTTGGAAGAGAAGCTGTCTCACTTACTAAGCCACAAGGAAGACTACCAAGCTAAGATGAAGGCTTCTAAGGAATTGAAATCTCTAGCAGATTTTTATCAACTATTGAAAAACGATTTATCATAAGGAAAGTAAATGTCAAAAGATAAGAAAAATGAGGGCAAAGAAATCCTCGAAGAATTGAAAGAGTTATCAGAATGGCAGAAACGAAACCAAGAATATCTAAAAAAGAAGGCTGAAGAAGAGGCGGCCCTAGCTGAGGAGAAGAAAAAGGAAAGACAAGCTCGAATGGGAGAAGAATCTGAGAAGTCAGAGGACAAGGAGAGTGAAGCTGACCCAGAAGACTCAGAATCAGCCATGGAAGAGTCTGAAGAAAAAGTAGCATCCTCAGAGGGAGATAAAGAGGAAGAAGAGATAGAAGAATCAGGGGCTAAAGAGGGCGAGGAACAGGATAAAAAGCTTGCTAAAAAGGCTACAAAAGAAAAACCAGCCAAAGCAAAGATTCCTGGCCTCCATATCTTACGAGCCTTAACGATTTTATTTCCAAGTCTGCTTTTATTGATTGTCTCTGTTTACTTACTCAGTCCTTATGCGACTATGAAGGATATCCGTGTTGAGGGAACGGTGCAAACTACAGCTGATGATATTCGACAGGCTTCAGGCATTCAGGATTCGGATTATACGATTAACCTTCTGCTAGACAAGGCAAAATATGAAGAGCAGATCAAGTCTAACTATTGGGTTGAATCAGCTCAACTTGTCTATCAATTTCCAACCAAGTTTACTATCAAGGTCAAGGAATATGATATTGTTGCCTACTATGTTTCTGGTGAAAATCATTATCCTATTCTTTCCAGTGGTCAGCTTGAGACCAGTGCTGTGAGCTTGGTCAGTCTACCAGAAACTTATTTGTCAGTTCTCTTTAATGATAGTGAACAAATCAAGGCTTTTGTCTCAGAACTTTCTCAAATTAGCCCAGAACTCAAGGCTGCTATCCAAAAGGTGGAGCTAGCCCCAAGCAAGGTGACTTCCGATTTAATTCGATTGACCATGTATGATACAGATGAAGTCTTGGTTCCCCTGTCTGAAATGAGCAAGAAATTACCTTACTACAGTAAGATTAAGCCTCAATTGTCAGAACCGAGTGTGATTGACATGGAAGCTGGAATTTACAGTTACACTGTAGCGGATAAATTAATTATGGAGGCAGAAGAAAAAGCTAAAAAAGAGGCCGAAGAAGCTGAGAAGAAACAGAAAGACGAAGAGAAGAAAAGGCTAGAAGAACAGCAGAATAAATTGGAAGAAGAGAAGAAAAAGCTGGAGGAAGAAAGCAATCGAAATCAAACGCCCCAGCGTTCACCGCGTCGCTAGGTTTACCTTTTTTCTCATAGTACTTTAGTGACTAGTTTTTACTTGACAAGTGCTAGTAGAAATAATAGAATAGTAAAAAACCTTTAAAGCAGTCCAGAGAGGCAGCTAAGGTTAGACGATGAAAGGGTGGAGACTACCCATTTTTCGTGGAACCTTGCTGTTGGCAGGTTCCTTTTTTCGTGTCTTCTGTTGGCCAGACTCTCTCACTAGCAAAGGTAAAAGGAGAAACCTATGCGAGAACATCGTCCAGTCATTGCTCTTGATTTTCCTAGTTTTGAGGCAGTCAAGGAATTCTTAGCTCTTTTTCCAGAGGAAGAAAGCCTTTATCTCAAGGTAGGGATGGAGCTTTATTATGCAACGGGACCTGAGATTATTTCCTATTTAAAAAACTTGGGACATAGCGTCTTTCTTGATCTCAAACTTCATGACATTCCCAATACAGTCAAATCAGCCATGAAGGTCCTGTCTCAGCTTGGTGTGGATATGACCAATGTTCATGCGGCTGGGGGTGTAGAGATGATGAAGGCTGCGCGTGAAGGTCTTGGAAACCAAGCCAAATTGATTGCAGTGACTCAGCTCACATCAACCTCAGAAGCTCAGATGCAGGAGTTTCAAAATATCCAAACCAGCCTGCAAGAGTCTGTGATTCATTATGCTAAGAAGACAGCTGAAGCGGGTTTGGATGGTGTCGTTTGCTCGGCTCAGGAAGTGCAAGTCATCAAGCAGGCTACCAATCCAGATTTTATCTGTCTGACACCGGGCATTCGTCCACAGGGAGCTGCTGTTGGTGATCAAAAACGCGTGATGACACCTGCTGATGCCTATCAAATCGGTAGTGACTATATCGTAGTGGGACGTCCCATTACCCAAGCTGAGGCTCCTGTTGCAGCTTATTATGCTATCAAGGATGAATGGACACAGGACTGGAATTAAAGAACTAGATTAGAAAAATAAAAGGAGAATACCATGACACTTGCTAAAGATATCGCTAGCCACCTCTTGAAAATTCAAGCCGTTTACCTCAAACCAGAGGAGCCTTTCACTTGGGCATCTGGTATTAAGTCACCGATTTATACTGATAATCGTGTGACACTAGCCTATCCAGAAACTCGTACCCTAATTGAAAATGGCTTTGTGGAAGCTATTAAAGAAGCCTTTCCTGAGGTTGAGGTGATTGCAGGAACTGCAACAGCAGGGATTCCACACGGAGCTATTATTGCTGATAAGATGGACCTTCCTTTTGCCTACATCCGTAGCAAACCAAAAGACCACGGTGCTGGTAATCAAATCGAAGGCCGAGTAGCTCAAGGTCAAAAAATGGTAGTGGTTGAAGACCTGATTTCAACAGGTGGTTCTGTTCTCGAGGCCGTGGCAGCAGCCAAGCGAGAAGGAGCAGAGGTTCTCGGTGTTGTAGCGATTTTCAGCTACCAATTGCCAAAAGCAGACAAAAACTTTGCAGATGCGGGTGTTAAGCTGGTGACGCTTTCTAACTACAGTGAACTCATTCACTTAGCCCAAGAAGAAGGATATATCACACCAGAAGGATTGGATCTCCTAAAACGCTTTAAAGAAGACCAAGAAAATTGGCAAAATGTTTAGAGCATAGAAAAATCAGGTAGTCGCTAGGATTACCTGATTTCTTTTTGTGATTTCATTAAGTATTAGTCGACTTTTCCACCTTCAACAACCAGGTCATCTACTTTAGCAGCGTCACCATAGGTTGGGTGAAGTGTTTTTTCATAGGCCTTGTGGAAGAAGTTTTCCTTACCTAATTTTTCAATATCTTTATTGATGAAGTCTAGCAATTCTTGGTTGCCTTTTTGAACTGCTGCCGCAATGGTATCTGGATTACCAAGAGAAGTAATTCCTACTTCAAATCCTTTATTTTCAAGCGCCCAAGCTAGAACTTCCGTATTGTCAGTAGAGAAGGCATCTCCACGTCCGTCAAGAAGGGCTTGGTAAGAGTCACTGTATTGGTCGTATTTTTGGAGTTTGATTTCTGGATGATTCTTTTCAAAATAAGTCTCAGCAGTCGTTCCTTTTGTAACAATTAAGGTTTTACCTTCAAGTTGTTTGACGTCTGTAATGAGACCAGTCTTAGGTGATACGACACCCAGAGAAACTTTCATATATGGAAGGGCAAAGTCAACTTGTTTCTTACGTTCGTCAGTTACTGTAAAGTTGGCAAGGGTAATATCCACCTTGTTTGAAATCAAGTATTCCGCACGGTTGGCAGCATCAACTGAAACGTATTTAACCTTGACACCAAGGTCTTGAGCCAGTTGGTTCCCAAGCTCAATATCGTAACCTTTGTAAGAACCATCATTGTCAACGTAACCAAAAGGTTTCTTATCTCCAAATACGGCGATTCGCAGTTCACCGCTTTTTTTGATTTCATCGATTGTGCGAGCCTTGGCCGTCGTTTTTCCAGATGAGGAACCTGAGCTACAAGCTGTGACAAAGATAAGGGCAAAGGCAAGTGCCAAAACAGTTAAGAGTGGTTTGAATAGTTTCATAAGAATCTCCTTTATAGATATGAGCCAAATTGGCTAAAGTCAAAGACGTTTAAAAATTCTTGTGCTCGTTTGGTTTGTGGATTTGTGAAGAATTCTTGAGCAGTTCCTTCTTCAGCAATCTTCCCTTGGTCAAGGAAGATGATGCGATCGGCAATTGCTTGGGTAAACTGCATTTCATGGGTTACCAGAATCATGGTACGGCCTTCTTGAGCCAAATCATTGATAAGTTCCAGCACCTCACGCACCATTTCTGGATCCAGCGAAGCAGTCACTTCGTCAAAGAGGATAATTTCTGGATGCATGAGCAGGGCACGGACAATTGCAACCCGTTGCTTTTGTCCACCAGATAACTGGCGAGCAAAGCTATGTTGTTTATCTAGTAAACCGACTCGTTCTAGTAGTTTCAAAGCTTCTTCAGTGACTTCTTTCTTGTCTCTCCCTTGAGCCTTGATAGGGCCTAGGATGAGGTTTTGAAGGACATCCAAGTGAGGGAAGAGTTCATAACTTTGAAAGACCATGCCAATCTTTTGGCGAACTAGGTGAAAATCTTTTTTATTTTCAACGATAGACTGACCATCCAGCAGGATATCTCCACCTTGAATACTTTCTAAGCCATTGAGGCAACGAAGGAGGGTACTTTTCCCACAACCAGATGGCCCTAGGATGACGACAACTTCCCCTTTATTGATTTGTAGAGATAGACCTTGGAGGATGGGATTGTCTCCGAAGGATTTTTTTAGTTCCTTGATTTCTAAGATAGTTTCAGACATTTAGTTCCTCCAATGTTTTTCTAGGTGAGTGGATAGTTTGGAAATAGGAAAGCAGACTGCGAAATACAAGACAAGAATGGTTCCATAAATCCAGAAGGAAGCGGTTGGGATGGTCAGGCGATTGCTATCGATGATTTGCTGTCCAACCTTGGTCACTTCAACTACCCCAATCAAGACAACCAAGGAAGTGGTTTTGATCATCCGAGTGACAAGGTTAATGGCTTGTGGAAGCAATCTTCTCAAGACCTGTGGGATGATGATGTGGTAGTAAAGTTGAACATTGGTCAAGCCGAGCGCCTGTCCACTTTCAAACTGATGCTTAGAGAGGGAAGTGATAGCTCCACGTACCAAGTCTCCCATTTCAGCTGTTCCCCAGAGGGTAAAAACGATAATAGCAGAAGTTTCACCTGAGATATTAATATTAAAGTTTCGAGCCAGGCCAAAGTAAACGATAAAAAGTAGCACCAACTGGGGCATGATACGGATGAATTCCAGATAAAATCGTGTCAAAAATCGTACGATTTTAGAATGGGAGGTCATGATGATTCCCATGACTGTTCCGAACATCATGGATAAGAGGACAGACAGGATGGATATTCCAATCGTAACGCCCAGTCCCTGTACGATTCTCAAGAGATTATTTCCCTGAAAGAGTACTTGGATTCCCGAATACTGCATGGCGGAGCCTCCTTTCTATCCAGCTAAAGACCAGTGAGATAGGTAGCAGCATGATCAGGTAAGCAATTACCAACATAGCCAGCGCAATATCTGTCTCATAGTAGAGCCCAATCAAGTCCTTGGCGACGTACATGAGATCGGCCAAAGCCACTGCTGAGAAAACAGAGGTTTCCTTGATGAGGAAAATGACATTGGCACTAAAAGACGGTAGGGCAACTGCTGTTGCTTGCGGCAGAACCACATAGCGAAAAACCTGAAATGGAGTAAGCCCGATGGCTAAACCAATTTCATGCTGGGTTTGACTGACAGCTTCTAGTCCACTTCGGAAGGATTCCGCCATGTAGGAACCACCTAAAAAGACCAGTCCTAAAGTGGCACAGACTTCCGAAGATAGCACAATCCCTATTCGGGGAAGTCCGAAATAGAGAAAGAAGAGTTGAATCAAAAGGGGCGTGTTGCGTGACAATTCAATGTAGGCTGTCGCTACTTGCGCCAAAACAGGGATTCGATAATGTCGGATGATACTAACGATTAAACCGAGCAGAAAGGATCCCAGAATCCCCCAAAATGCAATATGTAAGGTCAGAAGAAATGCCTTTTGATATAGTGGTAGATATTGTTCAACAATGGACCAATCCAAAACTAGAACCTCCCATCTAGAAATAATACAGTTATTGTAGCACTTAAAATCTTCTTTGGATAATATCTATTTTTTATTGACCTTATAAGGATTTTTTATCATAGAAATAAAATTTCTGAAATTTCCAAACAAAATATTTGAAAAATTTTGAAAAAAGAGTTAAAATATCTTTGTAATATACAAAGTAAACGCTTACTTATTAAGGAGGGCATTTTATGTCATACAAAACAAGCAATGCAGAAGGTCCTGTAGATTTCATCAATACCTATGATTTGGAGCCAATGGCGCAACAAGTTATTCCTAAAGCAGCATTTGGCTATATCGCTAGTGGAGCAGAAGATACTTTCACTTTAAGAGAGAATATCCGCGCCTTTAACCACAAACTCATCGTTCCGCATACGCTTTGTGGTGTTGAAAATCCAAGTACAGAGATTGAATTTGCAGGTGAAAAATTGTCTTCACCAATCATTATGGCGCCTGTTGCGGCCCATAAATTGGCAAACGAACAGGGTGAAGTGGCGACTGCGCGTGGTGTGCATGAGTTCGGTTCGCTTTATACAACTAGCTCTTACTCTACTGTAGATCTTCCAGAAATTACAGAAGCCCTTCAAGGGACACCTCACTGGTTCCAATTTTACTTTAGTAAAGATGATGGAATTAACCGCCATATCATGGACCGTGTGAAGGCTGAAGGGTATAAAGCGATTGTCTTGACGGCAGATGCGACTGTAGGAGGCAATCGTGAGGTGGACAAGCGTAATGGTTTTGTCTTCCCAGTTGGTATGCCGATTGTTGAGGAATATCTGCCAGAAGGTGCTGGAAAATCAATGGACTTTGTTTACAAATCAGCTAAACAACGCTTGTCTCCACGTGATGTAGAATTTATCGCTGAATACTCAGGACTTCCTGTGTATGTCAAAGGACCACAATGCCGTGAGGACGTTGAACGTTCGCTTGCTGCGGGAGCTTCTGGTATCTGGGTAACCAACCACGGTGGTCGCCAAATCGACGGTGGACCAGCTGCCTTTGACTCACTTCAAGAAGTAGCAGAAGCAGTTGACAAACGTGTACCAATCGTCTTTGACTCTGGTGTTCGTCGTGGTCAACACGTCTTTAAAGCCTTGGCCTCAGGAGCAGACTTGGTAGCTATTGGTCGCCCTGTTATCTATGGCTTGGCTCTCGGTGGTAGTGTCGGTGTACGTCAAGTCTTTGAACACTTGAATGCAGAATTGAAGACAGTCATGCAATTGTCTGGAACTCAGACCATTGAAGATGTCAAACATTTCAAACTCCGTCACAACCCATATAACCCAACCTTCCCAGTTGACCCTCGTGACTTAAAATTGTATTAATAAAACAGCTTGCCTCCACTGAATGTGGAGGTTTTTCTTCGTCTATAGGAAGAATAAATCGCTATTTAAAACTATATAAATATATTTTTCAGTCAAATATCTTGCTAGGGCTTTCATTTTTTGCTATACTGGTGCAGTAATTAAATAATAAAGACATTTGGGGTGCTTTAGGCTGAGATGATACCCATTGAACCTGATACAGTTAAGACTGGCGAAGGGAAATGTGAAATGTTTTTTCGTATGTCGAAATGAACGGTCTAATCTTGTAAGCTAAACTCCAGTTCCTATATGTAATTGGAGTTTTTTGTTCATTAATAGCTGACAGCTTTGAGGCCAAGCGTTTAGGTAGCTCTTCTTGAAGCCCTTGATTTTCTTTAAAAAAGTCAAGTAAAACTAGGATTTTCTTGGTGTTTTGTTGATTACGAACGAGTAAAGAGAGGAAAAATAAATATGGAAACACAAGACTATGCATTTGAGCCAGGTTTGACTGTCGGAGAATTATTAAAAAGCAGTCAGAAGGATTGGCAGGCTGCAATCAATCACCGTTTTGTTCAGGAACTTTTTGCGGGGACAATTGAGAATAAGGTCTTAAAAGACTACCTAATTCAAGATTATCACTTCTTTGATGCTTTCTTATCCATGCTGGGCGCCTGTGTAGCCCACGCAGACCAGCTTGAATCCAAGCTTCGTTTTGCCAAGCAACTAGGCTTTCTTGAAGCAGACGAAGATGGTTATTTCCAAAAGGCTTTCAAAGAGTTAAAAGTATCTGAGAATGACTATCTAGAAGCGGACTTGCACCCTGTAACAAAAGCCTTTCAGGATCTTATGTATTCGGCAGTGGCTTCATCAGACTATGCTCATCTTTTGGTCATGTTGGTCATTGCAGAAGGTCTCTATTTAGACTGGGGTTCTAAAGATTTGGCTCTACCTGAATCCTATATTCATTCGGAATGGATCAATCTCCACAGAGGTTCTTTCTTTACAGAGTGGGTTCAATTTCTGGTTGATGAACTCAATCGTGTCGGAAAAGATCGAGAAGATTTGACAGAACTTCAGGAACGCTGGAATCAAGCGGTTGGTTTGGAATTAGCCTTTTTTGATATTGGCTATGACGCCTAGAGAAAGTTTAGGATATTTACAAATTTGATGAGGTAATTCTCTTCGAAAATCAAATTCAAACCACGTCAGCTTCACCTTGCCGTACTCAAGTACAGCCTGCGGCTAGCTTCCTAGTTTGCTCTTTGATTTTCATTGAGCATAAATCATTCAATGTAACTGAAAAATTTCTTAACGAAAGATAGAGATAAATCGAAATCAGTAGATCGTATAAAGTGAAAAAGGAAGGATTTCAATATGACAAGTTTAAAATTATTAAAAGAAAAAACACCTTTGGTCATTTGCATAACCAATGATGTAGTAAAAAATTTCACAGCAAATGGATTAGTAGCACTGGGTGCATCACCAGCCATGAGTGAGTTTCCTGCAGATTTAGAGGATTTGTTAAAGTATGCTGGTGGTTTATTAATAAACATAGGAACATTGACAGATGAAAATTGGAAATTATACCAAGCTGCTCTGAAAATTGCAGAGAAATATAATGTCCCAGCAGTTTTAGATCCTGTAGCTTGTGGAGCAGGATCTTATAGAAAAAAAGTATCCGAAGATTTAATAAATAATTACAAGCTCGCAGCGATTAGGGGAAATGCTGGCGAGATTGCCTCTTTAGTAGGAATAAATGTGGCATCTAAAGGAGTAGATAGTGCAGGTGTAGATAATATTGACGAAATTGCTCTAGCAGCAAATGAGAAGTTCAATATTCCTATAATAGTAACAGGTGAAGTGGATGCTATTGCGGTAAATGGAGAAGTGGTAACGATTCATAATGGTAGTGCCATGATGCCAAAAGTTATTGGGACAGGATGCTTATTAGGTGCTGTAGTAGCAAGCTTTATCGGACTTGAAAAAGGTCAAGAATTGAAATCACTAGAAACAGCAATGTTGGTTTACAATATCGCTGGAGAAATGGCAGAAAAACGTCCAAATGGACATCTTCCTGGAACATTTAAAGTTGAATTTATAAATGCTTTATATGAGATTACAGATGAAGATGTAAAGGAATTCAAAAGAGTGAAGTAAGATGTTTCATAAAGAATTACTAAAACTATATTTTATTTGTGGAACGACTACTTGCAAAGGAAAAGATTTATATACAGTCGTTGAGGAAGCTTTAAAAGGTGGTATAACCTTATTTCAATTCCGTGAAAAAGGTGAGGGAGCCCTGGAAGGTAAAGAAAAAGTGAAATTAGCAATTAAACTACAGGATCTTTGTAAAAAATACAATGTGCCGTTTATTGTTAATGATGATATAGATTTGGCAATGGAAATTGACGCTGATGGCGTACATGTAGGTCAAGACGATCTTGGAGTTGATGAAATTAGAAAATTGATGCCAGATAAAATAATTGGTCTTTCTATAAAAAACGAGGAAGAATTTCAACAATCAAAAGTTGAATATGTAGATTATGTTGGTGTTGGTCCTGTATTTGATACCCAGTCAAAGGATGATGCTGGTGGTGCTATAGGTTATGAAGGTCTTAAATTAATGAGAAAACTATTGCCACAAATGCCCTTAGTTGCAATTGGTGGGATACAGACGCAACATATTAAAGACATTATGAAGACCAATATGGATGGTGTTTCAATCATTTCAGCAATATCGTATTCAAAAAATATAGAAAAAACTGTTCGGGAAATGAGTGAACAATAGCTATCAATTTTTCCTTGTATTCTGATGGAGTAGGATTTTCTTTTTTCTAAAAAGCTATGCCCAGATTTAGCTCAAATGGCTAATCTATCAAACAAGACATTTGTTTTTTGCAAACGAAAGACTTACTATCTTTGTGAGTGCAAGGCTGTATTTCCAGTTCAATTTCTTGAACTAGAATAAATCATTTGTTAAAATAATTATATAATTAAATAATAAAGACATTTGGGGTGCTTTAGGCTGAGATGATACCCATTGAACCTGATACAGTTAAGACTGTCGAAGGGAAATGTGAAACGTTTTTTTCGTATGTCGAAATGAACGGTCTAATCTTGTAAGCTGAACTCTAATTCTTGATTGTAATTAGAGTTTTTTTCTTTTACGAAACTGGATGAAGGTGATACAAAGCATTTAGGTAGGTCTCCTTGAATGCCCCACTTTTCTTTAAAAAAAGGAGTTTTTTATGTTGAAAAAATGGCAATTAAAAGATGTTATCTTACTTGCTTTCTTGTCTATCTTTTTTGGTGGCGTTTTTGTGGGTTCAGGTTATCTGTTTGATATCCTCACTCTGATTTTAGCCCCTCTTGGCTTGCAGGCCTTTGCCAATGAAATCCTCTTTGGTCTCTGGTGTATGGCTGCGCCTATTGCGGCCATCTTTGTTCCAAGAGTAGGAAGTGCAACGATTGGTGAAGTGCTAGCTGCGCTTGCTGAAGTCCTTTATGGTAGCCAATTCGGTCTAGGTGCCCTTTTGTCTGGCTTGGTTCAAGGTTTGGGAAGTGAACTTGGTTTTATCGTAACCAAGAATCGCTATGAAAGTTGGCTCTCTCTAACTGCCAATAGTATTGGGATTACGCTTGTTAGCTTTGTCTATGAATACATTAAATTAGGTTACTACGCCTTTTCAGTGCCTTTTGTACTTTCCTTGCTAGTGGTACGTTTTATTTCCGTCTTTTTCTTCTGTACTATCTTGGTTCGTGCTATTGTCAAACTCTATCATCAGTTTGCAACTGGAGGAAAAGCATAGATGGGGCTGGAATTACGGGAGATTCAGTCCCCAATTTTTTCAGAACCGATTGATTTTACTTTTCATGCGCAAGCCTTTACCTTGTTAGTTGGGAGTAGTGGATCTGGAAAATCTAGTCTCTTTCAAATGATTGCCCAAGTCAGTTCTCTTCCCTATAGCGGTCAAGTCCTGATAAATGGGAGCGAGGTCAGTCAGCTTTCTATCATCGAACGTGTCCAGACGGTTGGTATTCTATTTCAAAATCCCAATCATCAATTTACCATGGAGAACTTGTTTGAGGAGCTGGTTTTTACCCTAGAGAATATCGGCCATCCCGTTCAGGAAATTGATTCAAAAATAGCAGAGGTAGTCCAGCAATGTCGCTGCAAGGCAATCTTGCACCGTCCCATTCATCACTTATCAGGTGGGGAAAAGCAAAAGGCTGCACTGGCAGTTCTCTTTGCTATGAATCCTAGGGTCTATCTCTTGGATGAGCCCTTCGCTTCCATTGACCGCAAGAGCAGGATAGAGATCTTGGAGATTCTAAAAGAATTGGCCTCTAATGGTAAGACAGTTATTTTGTGTGACCATGATTTAACAGACTATGAATCCTATATAGACCGTATGGTGGAGCTAAGAGATGGACAACTAAGGGAAGTGTTTCAAATCCCTACCTCTGAGATGACACAGGTTGCTTCAAAGGAAGTTGCTTCTAGCCCAAAACTATTCCATATGGAGCGTGTGACTTGTGAGCTGGATAAGCGTCCCCTCTTTTCAATTGCGGATTTTACATTCTATCAAGGAATTTCCTGTATCTTGGGTGACAATGGTGTCGGGAAATCAACCCTCTTTCGCTCCATTCTTCAATTTCAAAAGTATAAGGGGCGCATTACTTGGAAGGGTTCGGTTCTAAAAAAGAAAAAGAGTTTGTATCATGACCTGACGGGTGTTGTTCAGGAAGCTGAGAAACAGTTTATCAGAGTTAGTCTGCGAGAGGAACTTCAATTAGACGGACCTGATTCTGAAAGAAATCAGCGTATTCTCCAAGCTTTACGGTATTTTGATCTGGAGCGGGTGCTTGATAAGAGTCCCTATCAATTAAGTGGTGGTCAGCAAAAGATTCTTCAGCTCTTGACCATCTTGACCAGCAAGGCTTCTGTGATTTTACTAGATGAACCTTTTGCAGGTTTGGATGATAGAGCTTGCCATTATTTTTGTCAGTGGATTGTGGAGGACAGAAATCAAGGAAGAAGTTTTCTGATCATTAGCCATCGTTTAGATCCTTTGATCTCTGTGGTTGATTATTGGATTGAGATGACTAGTCAGGGGCTCAGTCATGTGAAAGAAGTGACAATTACCCAACTACTCACATCTCAGAGTAGCAATACCCAAGGGGAGGTGAAGTAGTATGGTCAAAGTAGCAACCCAGACACCGATTATCGGTCTCTTCTTGCTGATTTTATCCTTGGAAACATCTTTCATTCCTTCGATTCCTCTTAATCTCTCGGTAGTTGCATTTTGTATTCTCTTTATGCTCTATTACCGTCGATTTAAGATGTTGGCTTGGATGATTCTACTCGCCATTTTGCCATCTTTGGCCAACTACTGGGCAGTTCAGTTACATGGAGATGCTTCGCAGGCAGTTATGCTTGGAACGAGGGCCTTTGTGACAGTTTGTATAGGCCTTGTCTTTGTTTCCTCTATTTCCCTAAAAGAGCTTCTCTTGTACTTGACTCAAAAGGGGCTATCACGTTCTTGGGCCTATGCCTTGATTGTGGTATTCAATTCCTTCCCCCTCATTCAGCAAGAAATTAAGTCTCTCAAAGAAGCTTGCCTATTACGTGGTCAAGAACTGCATTTTTGGTCGCCCTTGATTTACAGCAAGGTTTTGATGACGGTCTTTAGATGGCGCCATCTTTACCTGAGAGCTCTATCTGCGCACGGATATGACGAACATGCACAGTTGAAGAATAGCTATAGGACTTTTAATATTCCTAAAAAAACAACATTAATCTACCTGCTTTTCTTTTTATTGCTTCAGACCAGTCTATTTTTATAAAGGAGTTATTATGGAATTTACAGATATTGCGATGGAATTATCCAAGGAAGCTTGGCAGACTTCTTTTCATCATCCCTTTATTTTACAATTACAAGAGGGAGATTTAGACCCTGCGATTTTCCGCTATTACCTGATTCAGGATGCTTACTATCTGAAGGCCTTCTCAGAAATCTATCACCTTTTGGCTGATAAGACTTCGAATCAAGAGATGAAAAGACTCTTGAAACAAAATGCTCAGAGTCTAGTGGAGGGTGAGTTATTTATCCGCCAACAATTTTTCAAGGAATTGGAAATCAGTGATCAGGAAATGGAGCAACATCCAATCGCTCCCGCCTGCTATCATTACATTTCTCACATTTATCGGCAATTTGCAGAGCCAAATTTGAGCATTGCCTTTGCAAGTTTGCTGCCTTGTCCTTGGTTATACCATGATATAGGCAAATCACTTAATCTTAAACCATCACCAAATCCTCTCTACCAACAATGGATTGAAACCTATATTACGGATGAGTTGGAGCAGCAGATCAGAGAGGAGGGAGCATTGGTCAATCAACTCTATCGAGAAAGTGACGAGACAGACAAGAAAAAAATGCTAGAAGCCTTCCGCATTAGTGTTCATATGGAAGCCAAGTTTTGGGAAATGGCTTACCAACATCAGACATGGAAGAGCGATTTACAGTCTTTAGAAAAAGGGGAATAATAGAAACATGAGAAAGCACCAATTACAGGTTCACAAATTAACCATTTTATCCATGATGATTGCCCTTGATGTAGTCCTTACGCCTATCTTTCGAATTGAGGGAATGGCACCGATGTCCAGTGTAGTCAATATTCTAGCAGGAATCATGATGGGACCTGTTTATGCCTTGGCTATGGCTACAGTGACAGCCTTTATTCGTATGACGACTCAAGGAATTCCGCCTTTAGCTCTCACAGGAGCGACTTTTGGAGCCCTCCTTGCAGGACTCTTTTATAAGTACGGTCGAAAATTTTACTTTTCTGCCTTGGGAGAAATTTTGGGAACAGGTGTTATTGGTTCTATTGTTTCCTATCCTGTTATGGTACTCTTTACAGGATCAGCTGCTAAGCTTAGCTGGTTTATCTACACGCCTCGATTTTTCGGAGCAACCTTGATTGGTACAGCGATTTCCTTTATTGCCTTTCGATTTTTAATCAAGCAGGAATTCTTTAAAAAAGTGCAGGGATATTTCTTTGCTGAAGGGATAGACTGATGCTGGAATTATCAAATCCTTTTCCTCTGGGAACGACTTCCCTCATTCACTGCATTACCAATGAGATTTCCTGTGAAATGCTAGCAAATGGGATTTTGGCTCTAGGATGCAAACCAGTTATGGCAGATGATCCCCGTGAGGTTCTTGATTTTACTAAGCAAAGCCAGGCACTTTTCATCAATTTGGGGCATTTGTCTGCTGAGAAGGAAAAAGCAATCCGTATGGCAGCTTCGTATGCAAACCAATCTTCTCTCCCGATGGTAGTAGATGCGGTTGGCGTAACAGCGTCGCCCATTCGTAAGAGCTTAGTTAAAGACCTTTTAGACTATAGACCTACGATCCTTAAAGGAAACATGTCGGAAATTCGAAGTCTTGTCGGCTTAAAACACCACGGCGTTGGGGTCGATGCGAGTGCTAAAGATCAAGAAACTGAGGATTTACTTCAAGTCTTGAAAGACTGGTGTCAGACCTATCCAGGTATATCATTCTTAGTCACAGGCCCCAAGGATCTCATCGTTTCAGAGAATCAGGTTGCTGTACTGGGAAATGGATGTGCAGAATTAGACTGGATAACAGGGACAGGAGACTTGGTTGGAGCTTTAACAGCTGTTTTTCTCAGCCAAGGAAAGACTGGATTTGAAGCTTCCTGCTTAGCGGTCTCTTATCTCAATATCTCTGCTGAGAGAATAGTTGTCCAAGGAATGGGATTGGAAGAATTTCGCTACCAAGTGCTCAATCAGCTTTCGCTCCTCAAAAGAGATGAAAACTGGCTAGATGCCATCAAAGGAGAGGTTTATGAATAGAGAGGTACTTAGACTGTATCTGGTAACCAATCGCTACCAAGATTCCTTGGAAAGTTTTCTTGAAAAGGTTGAGACGGCCTGCCGTGCAGGTGTCACCCTAGTCCAATTACGAGAAAAAACTCTCACAACTAATCAATATTATCAACTGGCAAAAGAAGTCAAGGAAATAACAGATGCCTACAATATACCCTTGATCATCGATGATCGTTTGGATGTCTGTCTTGCAGTTGATGCTGCAGGTCTGCATATCGGAGACGATGAACTACCCGTTTCGGTTGCCAGACAAGTCTTGGGACCTGAAAAAATCGTCGGTGTCACAGCTAAAACGGTAAAAAGAGCCCTCGAGGCAGAAGAAGGGGGAGCAGATTACTTGGGGACAGGAGCCATTTTTCCGACAACCACCAAGGAAAATGCACCCATCACCTTGATTTCAACCTTGAAAACAATTTGCCAAAGGGTCGCCATTCCAGTAGTTGCTATCGGAGGCTTGACGTCAGAGAACATTGACCAGCTTGTTGGCACTGGCATAGCTGGAGTAGCAGTCGTACGTGATTTGATGCAGGCAGAAGATATTGAGGCAAAAACGCAAGACTTTTTGACAAAGTTGGATGATATTATTTTCTAATGAATACTCAATGAAAATCAAAGAGCAAACTAGGAAGCTAGTCGCAGCTTGCTCAAAACACAACTTTGAGATTGCAGATAAAACTGACGTAGTTTGAAGAAGTATAAAAACTCTCTAATTCCCTTAAAGTGGGAACTAGAGAGTTTTTTTAATCTTTAAAGCTTGTATGGTTGACTGGGCCAGAACCATGACCGAGTTGAGGGGCGTCTTGGATGGCTTTCGTGATAAAGGCCTTGGCTTTATCGACTGCTTGATAGAGGGTTTTCCCCTTGGCTAGTTCAGCCGTAATCACTGCAGCAAAGGTACATCCAGTACCATGGGTGTGACAGGTTTGAATTCGTGGGCTTTCCCAGACAAATTGCTCATCCTTGGTAAAGAGGAAATCCTTGGCACCGCCTTCGAGATGTCCACCTTTGATGACCACAGACTGAGGACCAAATTCTTTTAAAATCAGGCGACCAGCACGCTGCATGTCTTCGGGATCATGGATTGAAAAACCAACAATTTCTTCTGCCTCAGGAAGATTGGGTGTGATAATGCTTGCAAGGGGAAGCAGGTTTGTTTTTAGGTAGGTTCTGGCACTAGTATCAATCAGGGTGTCACCACTCGTAGCGACCATAACAGGGTCAAGGACGTAGGGACAATCCAGCTTTTTAAGATAGGGCTGGATGATTTCCATAATTTCAGTAGTTGCCAACATCCCAGTTTTTACAGCCTGAGGCTTGATATCTGAAAAGACACTGTCCAATTGGGCTTTCAACATTTGAGGAGAAACGTGCTCGATTAGCTGAACGCCTCTGGTATTTTGAGCGACAAGACTGGTCACAACGGCCATTCCATAGACATTTCTAGCTTGGAACGACTTTAAATCAGCCATAATACCAGCACCACCGCTAGGGTCAGTACCAGCAATGGTCAAAGCAACGGGTAAATAAGTCATCTAAAACCTCCCAACCAACTGAAGTTTGTATTCTTAAGAATAAGCTGGTCTGTTTTAGAAAGGCAATAGAAGACTGCTAGTCCCCATTATCATTTCCACTTCCATCAGCTAGCATGACCTAGATTGAGTCAAAGGGTCTAACAGTTGTTAATCTCAGCTTTACGCACCCCTAGTGGTTGTTTTCTTTTTTCTTTAGTATAGCATATTTTTATAGTTTATATAGTAAGATTTGACTGAAAATTGTTTTTCAAATGATTAAAATTCTATTTTTCAAAGAAAAGATTAATTTAATAGTTGACAAATGTAGATTTTAGAAGTATACTAATAACTGTAATTGACAAATGTAGATTTTAGGAGGTGTGATTATGCAGATTTCAGATGCAGAATGGCAGGTCATGAAGATTATTTGGATGCAAGGAAAGCAGACCAGTACGGATTTGATCAGGGTTCTGGCGGAGCGGTTCGACTGGTCCAAGTCAACCATTCAAACTCTTTTGGCTCGTTTGGTTGAGAAAGAGTGTCTGACAAGGAAAAAAGAAGGCAAGTTCTTTGTCTATTCAGCCCTTTTAACTTTGGAGCAAAGTCGGGATTTACTTGTCCAAGATATCAAGGACAAGGTTTGTTCTCGTAGGATTAAGAACTTGTTGGCTGATTTGATTGCTGAATGTGATTTTACTCAGGCTGATTTGGAAGACTTGGAAGCTGTGATTTCTGAGAAGAAATCAAGCGCTGTAACAGAAGTGAAATGTAATTGTATGTAAAGGAGACGTCATGTTGAATATTATTGTAACCATTATTTGTATTGCCCTTATCGCGTTTATCTTGTTTTGGTTTTTCAAAAAGCCTGAAAAATCTGGACAAAAGGCCCAGCAAAAAAAGGGCTACCAAGAGATTCGAGTGGAAGTCATGGGAGGCTATACGCCTGAGTTGATTATCCTCAAAAAATCAGTGCCAGCCCGCATTGTCTTTGACCGTAAAGACCCTTCACCCTGTCTGGATCAAATTGTTTTTCCAGACTTTGGTGTTCATGCGGACCTGCCAATGGGGGAAGAGTATGTAGTGGAAATCACGCCTGAGCAGGCTGGAGAGTATGGTTTCTCTTGTGGCATGAATATGATGCACGGCAAGATGATTGTAGAATAGGAGAATGATATGACTGAAATTGTAAAAGCAAGTCTTGAAAATGGTGTTCAAAAAATCCGTATCACGGCAGACAAAGGCTACCATCCAGCCCACATTCAACTGCAAAAAGGAGTTCCTGCTGAGATCACCTTTCACCGTGTGACACCTTCAAACTGTTATAAGGAAATTCTATTTGAAGAAGAAGGCATCTTGGAACCAATCGGCGTAGATGAGGAGAAAGTCATTCGATTTACACCTCAAGAATTAGGTCAACATGAATTTTCTTGTGGCATGAAGATGCAAAAGGGGAGTTATACCGTAGTTGAGAAGACTCGAAAATCTCTATCACTTTTACAGCGTTTTTGGATTACTAGTATCTTTACTGTGCCTCTTGTGATTCTCATGATTGGGATGTCGACAGGAGGAATTAGTCACCAAGTTATGCGTTGGGGAACCTTTTTAGCCACAACACCGATTATGCTAGTAGCAGGTGGTCCTTATATCCAAAGTGCTTGGGCTAGTTTTAAAAAGCACAATGCCAACATGGATACCTTGGTTGCTCTGGGAACCCTAGTGGCCTATTTCTATAGCTTAGTTGCCCTCTTCGCTGGTCTCCCCGTTTACTTTGAAAGTGCTGCATTTATCTTCTTCTTCGTTCTTCTGGGAGCTGTTTTTGAGGAGAAAATGCGGAAAAATACTTCCCAAGCTGTGGAGAAATTGCTGGACTTGCAGGCTAAAACAGCAGAAGTCTTGCGTGAGGATCGCTATGTTCAAGTTCCTTTGGAACAAGTCAAGGTAGGTGACCTGATTCGAGTGCGTCCCGGTGAAAAGATTGCTGTTGATGGTGTCGTAGTAGAAGGTATCTCTAGTATTGATGAGTCTATGGTGACAGGTGAGAGTCTGCCTGTGGACAAGACAGTTGGAGATACCGTCATTGGTTCAACCATCAATAATAGTGGAACACTTGTTTTTAGAGCAGAAAAAGTTGGTTCAGAGACTGTTTTGGCTCAGATTGTGGATTTTGTGAAGAAAGCTCAGACAAGTCGTGCTCCGATTCAGGACTTGACTGATAAAGTTTCAGGGATTTTTGTTCCAGCAGTTGTCATTTTAGGGATTGTGACCTTTTGGGTTTGGTTTGTCTTGTTGAGAGATAGTGTAGTCGTGCTTGGAGCGAGCTTTGTGTCCTCTCTTCTCTACGGAGTGGCGGTTTTGATTATCGCCTGTCCTTGTGCCTTGGGACTCGCAACACCGACAGCCCTTATGGTAGGGACAGGACGCAGTGCCAAGATGGGAGTTCTCCTCAAAAATGGAATGGTTCTACAGGAAATCCAGAAAGTCCAAACTCTTGTCTTTGATAAGACTGGAACTTTGACGGAAGGGAAACCTGTGGTAACAGATATCATCGGCGACGAAGTAGAAGTGCTTGGATTGGCAGCCTCCTTGGAAGAAGCTTCTCAACACCCACTGGCTGAAGCCGTTGTGAAACGAGCGAGTGAAGTTGGACTTGAGTTACAAACTGTTGAAAATTTCCAAGCTTTGCACGGAAAAGGTGTCTCAGGGCAAATCAATGGAAAACAAGTTCTGCTTGGAAATGCTAAAATGCTGGATGGCATGGATATTTCTAGCATTTATCAAGAAAAACTAGAAGAACTGGAAAAAGAAGCTAAGACAGTTGTGTTCTTGGCTGTAGACAATGAAATCAAAGGCTTGCTTGCTCTGCAAGATATCCCTAAGGAAAATGCCAAACTAGCCATCAGTCAGTTGAAAAAACGAGGTCTTAAAACAGTCATGCTGACAGGAGACAATGCAGGTGTGGCGCGTGCTATTGCAGATCAAATCGGAATTGAAGAGGTCATTGCAGGTGTCTTGCCAGAAGAAAAAGCTCATGAAATACATAAACTGCAACAGTCAGGAAAAGTAGCCTTTGTTGGGGATGGTATCAATGATGCTCCTGCCCTCAGCGTAGCGGATGTGGGAATTGCTATGGGAGCTGGAACAGATATCGCCATCGAGTCAGCAGATTTGGTGTTGACAACTAATAACCTCTTAGGAGTGGTTCGTGCCTTTGACATGAGTAAGAAAACCTTTAATCGAATTCTGCTCAATCTTTTCTGGGCCTTTATCTACAATGTCGTTGGAATTCCGATAGCAGCAGGAGTCTTTTCAGGTGTTGGACTGGCCCTCAACCCAGAACTGGCAGGTCTAGCCATGGCCTTTAGTTCAGTATCTGTTTTGACCAGTTCCCTTCTGTTAAACTTTAGTAAAATAGATTAAAAGCGAGCTTGCTCGCTTTTTATACTCTTCGAAAATTTCTTCAAACCACGTCAACTTTATCTGCAACCTCAAAGCTGTGCTTTGAGCAACCTGCGGCTAGTTTTCTAGTTTGCTCTTTAATTTTCATTGATTATTATAAAACAGAATCTAAAAACGTTTTCAAACTGTACTGTAATAGATAATGAGAACTTGTGAGCAGATTCTTAGTAAAGTCGAACTAAATGTGGTAAATTAGTAGAGTAAAAATTTGCTGAAACGTTTTCAAAAAAGTATACGAAACTTTTTTAGTAGATTTAAAAATATTTGAAGGAGAGTTATCATTATGACTCAAGGGAAAATTACTGCATCTGCAGCAATGCTCAACGTATTGAAAACATGGGGCGTAGACACAATCTACGGTATCCCATCAGGAACACTCAGCTCATTGATGGATGCTTTGGCTGAAGACAAAGATATCCGCTTCTTGCAAGTTCGCCACGAAGAAACAGGTGCTCTTGCAGCGGTTATGCAAGCTAAATTCGGCGGCTCAATCGGGGTTGCAGTTGGTTCAGGTGGTCCAGGTGCGACTCACTTGATTAACGGTGTTTACGATGCAGCTATGGATAACACTCCATTCCTAGCAATCCTTGGATCACGTCCAGTTAACGAACTCAACATGGATGCCTTCCAAGAATTGAACCAAAACCCAATGTACAACGGTATCGCTGTATACAACAAACGTGTAGCTTACGCTGAGCAATTACCAAAAGTAATTGACGAAGCTTGCCGTGCTGCAGTTTCTAAAAAAGGTCCAGCTGTCGTTGAAATCCCTGTAAACTTTGGTTTCCAAGAAATCGACGAAAACTCATACTATGGATCAGGTTCATACGAACGTTCATTCATCGCTCCTGCTTTGAACGAAGTTGAAATCGACAAAGCTGTTGAAATCTTGAACAATGCTGAACGTCCAGTTATCTATGCTGGTTACGGTGGTGTTAAAGCTGGTGAAGTAATCACTGAATTGTCACGTAAAATCAAAGCACCAATCATCACTACTGGTAAAAACTTCGAAGCTTTCGAATGGAACTACGAAGGTTTGACAGGTTCTGCTTACCGTGTTGGTTGGAAACCAGCCAACGAAGTGGTCTTTGAAGCAGACACAGTTCTTTTCCTTGGTTCAAACTTCCCATTTGCTGAAGTATACGAAGCATTCAAAAACACTGAAAAATTCATCCAAGTGGATATCGACCCTTACAAACTTGGTAAACGTCATGCCCTTGACGCTTCAATCCTTGGTGACGCAGGTCAAGCAGCACAAGCTATCCTTGACAAAGTGAACCCAGTTGAATCTACTCCATGGTGGCGTGCAAACGTTAAGAACAACCAAAACTGGCGTGATTACATGGACAAACTCGAAGGTAAAACTGAGGGTGAATTGCAATTGTATCAAGTTTACAATGCAATCAACAAACATGCTGATCAAGACGCTATCTACTCAATCGACGTAGGTGACACTACTCAAACATCTACTCGTCACCTTCACATGACACCTAAGAACATGTGGCGTACATCTCCACTCTTTGCGACAATGGGTATTGCCCTTCCTGGTGGTATCGCTGCTAAGAAAGACAATCCAGATCGCCAAGTATGGAACATCATGGGTGACGGTGCATTCAACATGTGCTACCCAGACGTTATCACAAACGTTCAATACGACCTTCCAGTTATCAACGTTGTCTTCTCAAATGGTAAATATGCCTTCATCAAGGACAAATACGAAGACACAAACAAACACTTGTTTGGTTGTGACTTCCCTAATGCTGACTATGCGAAAATCGCTGAAGCTCAAGGAGCTGTTGGATTTACAGTTGACCGTATCGAAGACATCGATGCAGTTGTTGCAGAAGCTGTTAAATTGAACAAAGAAGGTAAAACTGTTGTTATCGATGCTCGCATCACTCACCACCGTCCACTTCCAGTAGAAGTACTTGAATTGGATCCAAAACTTCACTCAGAAGAAGCTATCAAAGCCTTCAAGGAAAAATACGAAGCAGAAGAACTCGTACCATTCCGTCTCTTCTTGGAAGAAGAAGGTTTGCAATCACGCGCAATTAAATAATTCCTTCGTGGAACTTAAAAAGATCGGAGAAATCCGGTCTTTTTATGGAGGATAGTAAATGAATTTAAATCAATTAGATCTTATCGTTTCAGATGTTCCCCAAGTCTGTGCTGACTTGGAGCGTATTTTGGATAAAAAGTCCGATTATGTTGATGACAGTTTTGCTCAGTTTACGATTGGCAGTCACTGTCTGATGTTGTCCCAAAATCATTTGGTTCCTTTGGAAAACTTTGAGTCAGGAATCATTCTTCACATTGAGGTTGAGAATGTAGACCAGAACTACCAACGGTTGAAAGAACTTGGTATTCAGGTTTTAAACGGTCCAACTGTAACCGATTGGGGAACAGAATCCTTGCTAGTGAGTGGCCCTGCTGGTCTAGTGATTGATTTTTATCGTATGAAATAGGACGCTTAGTCATTGACGTTAACTTTAGCTATTTTTACAACAGAAATTGCGAATATGAACTATTGAAAGATCGGAGCCATCCGGTCTTTTTCTTATCACAAGACTGTGATAGTTTACATTTTTATAGCAAAACTCTCAAACTCTTGCTTATTTTTTATTCAAACGTAAAAGCCCGCTCAGGACATCATTACCCAGATAGTTCCAAACTTTTTGTTTTCTTTTTAGTATAATAGAACTATCAAATCAAATGAGGTAAAGTGATGACAAAAATCCTACAATTTCCAGAGGGCTTCCTCTGGGGTGGGGCTACGGCTGCTAATCAATGTGAAGGTGCTTATAATTTAGATGGTCGTGGTTTGGCTAACGTTGATGTTGTTCCCATCGGTAAGGATCGTGAAGCTATTATCACGGGTCAGAAAAAGATGTTTTCGTTTGAGGAGGGCTATTTTTACCCAGCTAAAGAAGCCATTGATATGTACCATCATTATAAGGAAGATATTGCTCTTTTTGCAGAAATGGGCTTCAAGACTTATCGGCTTTCCATTGCTTGGACTCGGATTTTTCCTAAGGGAGACGAAACAGTGCCAAATGAAGCTGGTCTAGCCTTTTATGAGGATTTATTTAAGGAATGTCACAAGTATGGAATCCAACCTCTGGTAACCATTACTCATTTCGACTGTCCTATGCACTTGATTGAAGAGTACGGTGGATGGCGCAATCGTCGGATGTTAGACTTCTATGAAAAACTTTGTCGCACACTCTTTACCCGCTATAAGGGTTTGGTCAAATATTGGCTTACCTTCAACGAAATCAACATGATTCTCCATGCCCCCTTTATGGGAGCTGGTCTCTGTTTTGAAGAAGGAGAAAATCAAGAACAGGTTAAATATCAGGCTGCTCACCATGAGTTGGTGGCTTCAGCAACGGCGATTAAGATTGCCCACGAAATTGACCCAGAAAACAAGGTGGGATGTATGTTGGCGGCAGGGCAATACTATCCTAACACATCTCATCCGAGAGACTACTGGGCAGCCATGGAGGAAGACCGCAAGAGTTATTTCTTCATTGATGTTCAAGCGCGTGGGGAATACCCAAACTATGCCAAGAAGCAGTGGGAGCGTGAGGGAATTGAGATAGAAATGACTGCAGAGGATTTGGACTTGTTGAAGAATCACACTGTTGACTTTGTTTCCTTCTCTTACTATGCAAGTCGAGTGGCCTCAGGTGATCCAGAAGTTAAAGAATTAACTGCTGGAAATGTCTTTGCCTCCCTCAAAAATCCCTATCTAGATCCTCAGAATGGGGGTGGCAGATTGATCCACTTGGCCTTCGTATCACCCTCAATGCCATCTGGGATCGTTACCAAAAGCCTATGTTCATCGTAGAAAATGGACTAGGTGCTATGGATACACCGGATGAGAATGATTATGTAGCAGATGACTATCGGATTGCTTACTTAGAAGCTCATATAAAGACTATGCGAGATGCCATTTACCAAGATGGAGTAGACTTGCTTGGTTATACAACTTGGGGCTGTATCAATCTGGTTTCAGCTGGAACAGGCGAAATGAACAAGCGCTATGGATTTATCTATGTGGATCGAGATAACGCAGGAAATGGGACTCTCAAACGTAGCAAGAAGAAATCCTTCTACTGGTACAAGGATGTCATTGCCAGCAATGGTGCAAGCATTGAGTAGAGCACATTTGTTCACTATTTTTATAAAATCTTCTCCCTAATTTATAAGATGTGAAAAAGAGTTCTAATGGAACTCTTTTTTTGCTATAATGAGGGGAGAAAAATCAGACAGGAGATCGACATGTCAGAACCGTTATTTTTACAATCAGTTATGCAAGAAAAAATCTGGGGTGGAACCAAGCTACGTGATGAGTTTGGCTACGACATTCCAAGTGAAAAAATCGGAGAATATTGGGCCATCTCAGCCCATCCAAATGGTGTCTCTAAAGTTGCTAATGGTCGTTTTGAGGGAACAGACCTAGCTACTTTGTATGCGGAGCACCGTGAATTGTTTGGCAACCGTCCAGAACCAGTATTTCCACTCTTGACCAAAATTCTTGATGCCAACGACTGGCTCAGTGTCCAAGTTCACCCAGATAATGCTTATGGACTCGAGCATGAAGGCGAACTCGGAAAAACAGAATGCTGGTACATTATCGCAGCGGATGAAGGTTCAGAGATTATCTACGGTCACAATGCCAAGTCAAAAGAAGAACTTCGCCAGCAAATCGAGGATAAAAACTGGGAGGACTTGCTGACAAAAGTACCAGTTAAGGCTGGAGATTTCTTCTATGTACCAAGCGGAACCATGCACGCTATCGGTGCGGGCATCTTGATTCTTGAAACGCAACAGTCTAGTGATACAACTTACCGTGTCTATGACTTTGACCGTAAGGATGATAATGGTAACTTGCGTGAACTTCACCTTGAAAAATCCATTGATGTATTGAACATTGGTGAGCCTGCAAATAGCCATCCTGTAACTGTCAAAGCTGATGATTTATGCTCAACTCTCCTTGTATCCAATGATTTCTTTGCAGTTTACAAGTGGGAAATTACTGGAAAAGTTGACTTCGAAAAAACAGCTGACTACAGCTTATTGAGTGTCTTAGCTGGTCAAGGTCAGCTAACTGTTGATGGGAAAAATTATCCAATCCAAAAAGGTAGCCACTTTATCCTACCAAGTGATGTTGAAGCTTGGACCTTGGAAGGGCAAGGTTTGGAATTGATTGTTAGCCATCCATAAAAAAAGAAAGGGCCTGAGTTCATTACTCAAGTCCTTTTTAATTACATAAATTGGGCGATAAAGACCACGATGATGATGATTGGAATGACGAAACGAAGAAGGAAGAGCCAGACTTGGAACAGTCCTTGTTTCCATGGTGTTTCATTAAGATGGAATTCCTCTATAGCAAGAGCCTTCTTAAAGATGTAGCCTGTAAAGAGAGACAAGCAGAGGGCGCCGAATGGCATTAGGAGGTTGGAAACTAAGAAATCCATAGCATCAAAGAAGGTCTTCCCAAAAATGTGAACATCCGCCATGACACCGTAAGATAGAGCTGAAGGAATACCAAAGACAAAGGTCAAGATTCCTAAAATCACACTCCATTTGGCACGCTTACTGTTGTCCTGATCGGTGATATTGCCCACATTGATTTCCAGCATAACGACAGAAGAAGTGACCGTCGCAAAGAGGAAGAGCAAGAGGAAGAGGATGTAGAAAATGGTTCCAAAAGGCATCTTGTCAAAGAGTTGAGGCAAGACAATAAAGAGCAAGCTTGGTCCCCCTTCAGACTGGATGTTAAAGGCTGACATGGCTGGGAAAATGGCTAGACCTGCCATGATAGATACCGAGATATTCATGGCTACGATGGAAATCCCTGATTGAACCAGATTGGTTTGCTTATCCAAATAAGAAGCATAGGTCAGCATGGCTGTAACTCCTAGTGAGAGGGCAAAGAAAGATTGTCCCAGAGCATAGAGGAGACCAGCACTGGTCAGCTTAGAGAAATCTGGTTTGAGGAAGTAGAGACCTCCTTCCATGGCATTTGGCAAACTGAGAGAACGACCAATGATGACGACAAAGATGATAAAGAGCAGGGGCATCATAACCTTAGAAGCTCTTTCAATCCCTTTTTGAACACCACGTGATACAATAAAGATATTCAATAAGATAAAGGCTGCTTGAGCTCCTAGGGCAATGGCTGGATTTGAAATGATTGAAGTAAATAACTGAGCATAATCACCCGTTCCACCAAGTTGGAACAATTTTCCAAACTCAATACCTAGATAGACTAGAATCCATCCTCCAATAACACTGTAGAAAGATAAGAGGATAAAGAGGGCAAAGGCACCAATCCAACCGATAAAGTTGTACTTACTATTCTTGCCGAGTTTTCCAAAGGTTTTAATCCCAGAGACACCAGCGCTTCGGCCAAGGGCAAATTCAGCAAGGAGAAGTGGGAAACCGATTAAAATAGTGGAAATGAGAAAGACCAGTAAAAAGCCTCCTCCACCGTTAGCAGCAGTCATGTAGGGAAATTTCCAAACGGCACCAAGTCCGATGGCTGAACCAGCAGATGCTAGAATAAAGCCCAGTTTAGAACCCCATTGCGATTTTTCAGACATAGTTAAACTCCTAAAATTAGTATTACAAAAGAAAAAGCTACTGCCCTTGGCAAATAGCCTCATCAGTACTCAAGATGAGCGTTTCTTTTGATTGATAGACTTGACTATCCTATCATGTTTTCTAAGGTCTGTCAAGAAAACCATTTTCATGTTATGATAAAGTAAAAAATTTCGTAAAAACGCTTGACTCTGACCTAAGGGGAGGGGTTATACTATCAATGTAAGGAGGAAATCATGTACCATATAAAAGAAGCTGCGCAGCTTTCGGGTGTCTCTGTCAAGACCCTGCACCACTACGATAAGATAGGACTTTTGGTTCCTTTAAAGTCGGAAAACGGCTATCGAACCTACAGTCAGGAGGATTTGGAACGCCTTCAGGTTATTCTTTACTACAAATATCTAGGTTTTTCTTTAGAAAAAATAGCAGAGCTATTAAAGGAAGAAAGGACAGATTTATTGCCTCATTTGACCAGGCAGTTGGACTATTTGACTCGAGAAAGGGAAAATCTGGATACCTTGATTTCAACCTTGCAAAAAACCATTCAAGAACAAAAAGGAGAAAGAGAAATGAGCATTCAAGAGAAATTTGCTGGATTTAACTACCAAGACCATCAAAAATACCACCAAGAGGCGGTAGAGAAATATGGACAAGAAGTCATGGACCAAGCGCTGGAGCGCCAGAAAGGTCACGAAGACGAGGCTACGGCTGCCTTCAACCAAGTTTTTCAAGCATTGGCACAAAATCTTCAAGCTGGTCTACCTGTAACAGCAACTGAAAATCAAGAAGAAGCCGCTAAACTCTTGCAAGCCATCCGTACTTATGGATTTGACTGCTCTATTGAGGTATTCGGATATATCGGCAAGGGCTACGTCTATAACCCAGAGTTTAAGGAAAACATTGACAAATTTGGACCTGGAACAGCCCAGTACACATCAGATGTGATTGCCCACTATGTCCAAACTCAGACAAAATAAAATCGGAGGAGTGATCTTCCGATTTTTTCTAAATTCAAGTACTACTTGCTTAATAATTTTTCTACCACATTTAGTTTTCGCATGGTCAAATCTACATTGAAAAGCTTTTCAAGATAGTTAGTATTGAGCTTTTTTTGTTTTGCAGTTCTAGGGAGATAGAGGTAGAGACAGTGGTTACCGATACAAATTTCTTCTTCACCGTAATCAATTTTCAATTTGTCTAAAGGGAGGCTTTGAATAGATTCTTGATAAAAAATCACGTGTATACGGTCATAAAGATAGTGTTCTCCAAAAGGGTTTTCTTGGACAATGTTTTTAAAAATATCATTATTCTTAATGATTATTTTGAGATCGGCTCCAATCTTTTTCTTTATTAGAGTATGAACCTGTTCTCGTATTTTTTCTAAGGCTAAGTTACTTTCAAGAATGATATTACCACTTTGAATATAGGTTCGAACTTGTTGAAAACCGGCTTCTGTTAAGATATCTACTAGATAAGACATTTTAGGGATAGCATTTTTTCCATTAGGAGTAACACCTCTTAGTAAAATAATATGTTCCAAAGGACTTCCCTTCTTATTTGGTATTTTAGTCATTCAATTATTTATATATTTGATTTGAGCCTGCCACCCAGCCAGTACAGAGGGCAGAAGTGATGTTAAAGCCACCCGTGTGGGCATTGATATCCATGACTTCGCCTGCAAAGTGGAGTCCAGGGACCAGCTTACTTTCCAGAGTTTTAGGATTGATTTCCTTAAGACTGACACCACCCTTGGTAACAAAGGATTTGGCAAGGGACATTTTACCAGTTACAGGGATTTTGAGGTTTTTGATAGACTGGAGCAGTTGTTCGCGTTCCTTTTCAGTCAGTTGTTTGACTTTTTCTGGATAGCCTTGCACAAAAAATTCTGCCAAACGTTCTGGTAACAAGGTTTTTAAAGCATTTTTTAGAGATTTTTCCCGATTTTCTTCTAGAAATGCAGCTAAGTCCTTCTCAGAAAGTTGAGGCAAAACATCCAGTGAGAGAATCTCCCCACCCTTGACAAAGCTGGACATACGTAGGGCAGCAGGACCTGACAAACCAAAGTGGGTAAAGAGCAAATCGTGAGTGATGACATGCTTGCCATAACTTAGGGTCACATCATCCAATGAAATTCCCTGTAAGGCCTTGTGGGGGAAATCTGTCAACAAAGGACTTTCAGCGGCCTCAAGTTCAGTAATGGTATGTTTAAAATGACGGGCAATCTCGTGACCAAAACCAGTTGAACCAGTTGAAGGATAGGATTTACCACCAGTTGTGACAATGAGTTTATCACAAGAGAAAATTTGGTCAGCTGACTTAAGGATAAACTGATTTTCTACCTTTTTAACCGAAACAATTTCGGTTTGAGTAGCAACTTGACCACCTAGCCCAGTGATTTTCTTTTCTAAAGCTTCGATAATGGTACGAGACTTGTCACTAGCAGGAAAGACACGGCCGTGGTCTTCAACCTTTAGTTTAACACCATTTTCCGTAAAAAAGTTGATGATATCATGGTTATCAAACTGAGAGAAGACACTGTATAGAAAGCGTCCGTTTCCAGGGATACCAGCTAGCAGGTCATCTAGAGTTCCGTTGTTGGTTACATTGCAACGTCCCCCACCAGTCCCAGCTAGTTTTTTTCCAAGTTTCCGATTTTTTTCGATGAGTAGGGTTTTCTGTCCATAAAAGCTACTGGAAATCGTAGCCATCATGCCAGCAGGACCTCCACCGATGACAATAGTATCAAAATGTTTCATAGCTCTATTGTACCACAAAAAAACAAGAGATGAAGTCACCTCTTGTCGAGAATGTAATTAATCAATTTCATATCCCATTAGCAGACCGCCATCTTCTGCATAAAAACTGCAGAGACCAGAGGTTGGGAGAATCTTAATATCCGCATGTGGGAAGGTTTCACGGATTCGCTCTGACAGTTGTTGACAGAATTTTTCATTATTGCGATGGGCCATGACAATTCGACCACCAGCATATCCAGCTTTTATCAACTCTTCATGGGCTGCCTGAATCGATTTCTTTGGTCCTCTTGCTTTTTGTAGCAATTCAAGGGTTCCAGTTTCACTAGCTTCTCCGACCATACGAATATTGAGAAGGCCAACGACTGTACCGATAAGCTTGCTCAAACGGCCGTTCTTCACCAAGTTATCGACTTTGGCTAGGACAAAGAGTAACTTGGTTTTTTCTTGATAGGTAGTGATAGCTTCAACCACTTCTTCAAAAGATAAGCCCTGGTCAATCAAGTCATTTAATTTTTCTACGAGCAAGTCAACTTCCCCACCAGCAGACAAACTATCAATTACATGAATCTTAGTGTCAGGATGATCTTCCAGATAAATATTCTTAGCTAGTTGAGCACTATTGTGACTACCAGAAAGAGTACCTGTGATGGTTACTAGGAAAATGTTTTTGGCTCCTTCAAATGCTCGCAAATAATCATCTGGGCTTGGACAAGCTGATTTTGAAGCTTCTGCAGTTGCATACATGGTTTCCATCATTTGGTCAATGTCAAGATTGGCATCATCAACAAAGACCTGATCAGCTACTTGAATGGTTAAGGGAACATTCACAAAGGTTGTATCGATAGCTGGTCTTGCCAGCTGACGATAATCACAACCAGAGTCAGCAATAATCTTCCAAGTCATAGAAATTCTCCATCTTTGTCAGTTATACATTGACAAAGGTTCTGTCTTTTTTTACAATTATATCATGAAAACCCTTGAAACAAAAGCTTCATCCGTCTGTTGTGACAAGTAGAAAGAAAATGTTATGTCTGAACGTAGAATCTCTGAAAAGTCTCTTGAAAATCTCAGAAAATCAAACCAAGAATCCAATTTATTAACCAGAGAAGCCATCGAAACAGCCCTCTTGCAACTCTTGGAAAAAAAGGACTTGACCAAGATTAGTATTTCTGAATTGGTCAAACGTGCAGGTGTTTCGCGTGCGGCCTTTTATCGCAATTATGATTCCAAAGAGGAAATTTTAGAGAGCGTCTTTAAACGGAGTGTCCACAATATTATGGAACAGCTACATCATTACGATTTAAAGACAGACCTCTATTTGGTCTGGGTTCACCTTTTCCGGGAGGCAAGAAAAGAAGCAAGAGTGATTCAATTGGCCTTAGATTACCATTTGGAAAAAATCTTTGTCCAAGCCATGCAGGAATTTCTAGAAAAATACCATGGAAAATCAAAAGGTGTCAGCTCTTATCTTCATTCCTTCTGGAGCTCGGCCATCGTCTCTGTTCTCTTAAAATGGATCAAGGATGGCATGAAGGTGCCAGCTGAAAAGATTGCGGACTTACGGTTACCATTTTTTAAAAAATAGAGAAAAAGGAGAAAAGAGATGACTGAAAAAAGACTAGCCTGGGATGAGTACTTTGCAGCCCAAGCCCTACTAATTGCCAATCGTTCCACTTGTAAACGTGCCAAAGTGGGCGCAATTTTGGTAAAGGATAATAAGGTAATTTCCACTGGTTACAATGGTTCGGTGTCAGGAACCGAGCATTGTATTGATCACGAATGTCTGGTCATTGAAGGCCACTGTGTTCGTACCCTTCACGCCGAGGTCAATGCTATCCTTCAAGGTGCAGAACGTGGTGTTCCTAAAGGCTTTACAGCCTATGTAACCCATTTTCCTTGTCTCAACTGTACAAAACAATTGCTTCAAGTTGGTTGTAAGCGCGTGGTTTATATCAACCAGTACAGAATGGACGACTACGCCCAATACCTTTATCAAGAAAAAGGGACAGAATTGACCTATTTACCACTGGAGACAGTGCAAGCAGCTCTTAAAGAGGCTGATCTAATGTAAAATTTATCAAAAATAAATGGTTTAGAAAGATTTTTAAACCGTTTTTTGGTATAATAAGAAGAATAAATTGAAAGAAGGAATTCCAAAAATGGGAAAAATTGAAGTTATTAATCATCCACTGATTCAACACAAATTGTCAATCTTGCGTCGTACAGATACTTCTACAAAAGCTTTCCGTGAGCTAGTAGATGAGATTGCAATGTTGATGGGGTATGAAGTACTTCGTGATCTTCCACTAGAAGATGTGGAAATCGAAACACCAATTACAAAAACAGTTCAAAAACAATTGGCAGGTAAAAAATTGGCCATCGTTCCAATCTTGCGTGCAGGTATCGGAATGGTTGATGGTCTCTTGAGCTTGGTTCCAGCTGCTAAAGTTGGTCACATCGGTATGTACCGTGATGAAGAAACACTTCAACCAGTTGAGTATTTGGTGAAATTGCCTGAAGATATTGACCAACGTCAAATTTTTGTCGTAGACCCAATGTTGGCAACAGGTGGATCAGCAATCTTAGCTGTTGACTCGCTTAAAAAACGTGGCGCATCAAATATCAAATTTGTCTGCCTTGTATCTGCACCAGAAGGTGTAAAAGCCCTTCAAGAAGCTCATCCAGATGTAGAAATCTTTACAGCAGCCTTGGATGACTGCTTGAACGAACACGGTTATATCGTTCCAGGTCTTGGAGATGCTGGAGACCGCTTGTTCGGTACAAAATAACATCGAAAAGAAGAATGATTTGGAAAAGTATTTCCAGTCGTGAAAGGGGGTTGAATTTTTGTTTCTGTTTGATGAAAACAGAGCAAAAATTTGACCTTTTTTGACCAAAATATTATAATAGTCTTATATTTAGTCATTTGACCAACAAAATTAAAACTCAAAAGGAGAAATGAATGATTCCTGTAGTTATTGAACAAACAAGCCGTGGAGAACGTTCATACGATATTTACTCACGTCTTCTCAAAGACCGCATTATTATGCTGACAGGTCCAGTTGAAGATAATATGGCTAATTCTGTTATTGCCCAGTTGCTTTTCTTGGATGCCCAAGATAGTACAAAAGATATTTACCTTTATGTCAATACACCTGGTGGTTCCGTTTCAGCTGGTTTGGCAATCGTTGATACCATGAACTTTATCAAGGCAGATGTCCAAACCATCGTTATGGGAATGGCTGCATCTATGGGGACAGTCATCGCATCAAGTGGGGCAAAAGGCAAACGTTTCATGCTTCCAAATGCTGAATATATGATTCACCAACCAATGGGTGGTACAGGTGGTGGTACCCAACAAACCGATATGGCGATTGCTGCAGAACACTTGCTTAAAACTCGTAATACCTTGGAAAAAATCTTGGCTGAAAATTCAGGTCAGTCAATTGAAAAAGTCCATGCAGATGCAGAACGTGATAACTGGATGAGTGCCCAAGAAACACTTGAATATGGCTTCATTGATGAAATCATGGCCAACAATTCATTGAACTAATGATTAAAGAAGGCAAACTCGACTGGGTTTGCTTTTTTTGGTATAATAAGGAGAAATTTCTTAGAAAGAGGATTTATCATGTTTGAAAAAGTCAATCGTTCTGGCTTGATTATCTATCTTTACTATAATCGTGATGCAAAAAAACTGCAGGATTATGGAGATATTACCTATCATTCCAAGAAACATCGTTACTTACAACTCTATGTTCCAACTCAAGAAGTGGAGCAATTGGTCGGGCGCTTGAGCAAGGAAAAGTTTATAAAAAAAGTCAGAGTTTGTCATATTCAAGAGCTGGAAACACCCTTTGTGGGCAATCTTTATCGAGAGGAAAACGTTATCATCGAAAAAGTTCAAGAAAAGTGTTGACAATTTTCTGATAATTCGGTATATTCTTAACATGCTATTTATTTAAGAAATAAGGAGACAAAAAGATGAAGAAAAAATTTGCCCTATCGTTTGTGGCGCTTGCAAGTGTAGCACTTCTTGCAGCCTGTGGAGAAGTGAAGTCTGGAGCAGTCAACACTACTGGTAACTCAGTAGAGGAAAAGACAATCAAAATCGGATTTAACTTTGAAGAAACTGGTGCCGTAGCAGCCTACGGGACATCTGAACAAAAAGGTGCTCAACTTGCTGTTGATGAAATCAATGCAGCAGGTGGTATCGACGGAAAACAAATCGAAGTAGTTGATAAAGATAACAAGTCTGAAACAGCAGAAGCTGCTTCAGTAACAACTAACCTTGTAACCCAATCTAAGGTATCAGCAATCGTAGGACCTGCGACATCTGGTGCAACTGCAGCTGCGGTAGCGAACGCTACAAAAGCAGGTGTTCCATTGATTTCGCCAAGTGCGACTCAAGATGGATTGACTAAAGGTCAAGATTACCTCTTTATCGGAACTTTCCAAGATAGCTTCCAAGGAAAAATTATCTCAAACTATGTTTCTGATAAATTAAACGCTAAGAAAGTTGTTCTATACACTGACAACGCCAGCGACTATGCTAAAGGGATTGCCAAAGCCTTCCGTGAAGCTTACAAAGGTGAAATCGTTGCAGATGAAACTTTCGTAGCAGGTGATACAGACTTCCAAGCAGCCCTTACAAAAATGAAAGGGAAAGACTTTGATGCCATTGTTGTTCCTGGTTACTACACTGAAGCTGGTAAAATTGTAAACCAAGCGCGTGGTATGGGAATTGACAAGCCAATCGTTGGTGGTGATGGATTCAACGGTGAAGAGTTTGTACAACAAGCAACTCCTGAAAAAGCATCAAACATCTACTTTATCTCAGGCTTCTCAACTACTGTAGAAGTTTCAGCTAAAGCAAAAGCCTTCCTTGATGCTTACCGTGCTAAGTACAACGAAGAGCCTTCAACATTTGCAGCCTTGGCTTATGATTCAGTTCACCTTGTAGCAAACGCAGCAAAAGGCGCTAAAAACTCAGGTGAGATTAAGGACAACCTTGCTAAAACAAAAGACTTTGAAGGTGTAACTGGTCAAACAAGTTTCGATGCAGACCACAACACAGTTAAAACTGCTTACATGATGACCATGAACAATGGTAAGGTTGAAGCAGCAGAAGTTGTAAAACCATAATAGAAAAATGTTGAAATAGGGAATGAGCCTCGGACTCACTCCCTGTTTCGATGTTTAATACTCTTTGAAAATCAAATTCAAACTGCGTCAACGTCGCCTTGGATTATATATGTGAATGACTTCGTCAGTCTTATCTACAACCTCAAAGCAGTGCTTTGAGCAACCTGCGGCTAGTTTCCTAGTTTGCTCTTTGATTTTCATTGAGTATAAGAACTTATCAAAAAATGAGGGAAAATCCTCAAAATTATATATAGAAAGAGTGAATCTTATGCTCCAACAACTAGTAAATGGTTTGATTCTAGGTAGTGTATACGCGCTGTTAGCCCTAGGGTATACCATGGTTTACGGAATTATCAAGCTCATCAACTTCGCCCACGGTGATATTTATATGATGGGAGCCTTTATCGGTTATTTCTTGATTAATTCTTTCCAAATGAATTTCTTTGTAGCGCTTATTGTAGCTATGCTAGCGACAGCCGTTCTTGGTGTCGTGATTGAATTTCTTGCTTACCGACCTTTACGCCACTCTACTCGTATTGCTGTTTTGATTACAGCTATTGGGGTTTCCTTCCTACTGGAGTATGGTATGGTCTATTTGGTTGGTGCCAATACTCGTGCCTTCCCTCAAGCGATTCAAACAGTTCGCTATGATTTGGGACCAGTTAGCCTAACAAACGTGCAGTTAATGATTTTGGCTATTTCCTTGATTTTGATGATTTTGTTACAAGTTATTGTTCAAAAGACAAAGATGGGGAAAGCCATGCGTGCAGTATCTGTAGATAGCGATGCGGCGCAATTGATGGGGATCAATGTAAACCGTACTATCAGCTTTACCTTTGCTTTGGGTTCTGCTCTTGCGGGTGCGGCTGGTGTTCTGATTGCTCTTTATTATAACTCTCTTGAGCCTTTGATGGGGGTTACTCCAGGTCTTAAGTCATTCGTTGCCGCAGTACTTGGTGGTATTGGAATTATTCCTGGTGCGGCTCTTGGTGGTTTTGTGATTGGTCTATTGGAAACTTTTGCGACAGCCTTTGGAATGTCAGACTTCCGTGATGCCATTGTTTATGGAATCTTGTTGTTGATCTTGATTGTCCGCCCAGCTGGTATCCTTGGTAAGAATGTGAAAGAGAAGGTGTAAACGATGAAAGAAAATTTAAAAGTTAATATTCTATGGTTACTCCTTTTGTTAGCTGGTTATGGCTTGATTAGTGTACTGGTTTCAGTCGGAGTACTCAATCTATTTTATGTACAGATTTTACAACAAATTGGAATTAATATTATTCTGGCTGTTGGTCTTAACTTAATCGTTGGTTTTTCAGGACAATTTTCACTTGGGCATGCTGGTTTCATGGCGATTGGTGCCTACGCAGCAGCTATTATTGGTTCTAAATCACCAACCTACGGTGCCTTCTTTGGAGCTATGCTTGTAGGGGCTTTGCTTTCAGGAGCAGTTGCCTTACTTGTCGGAATTCCAACCTTGCGCTTGAAGGGGGACTATCTTGCGGTAGCAACTCTCGGTGTATCTGAAATTATCCGTATCTTTATCATCAATGGTGGAAGCCTTACAAATGGTGCGGCAGGTATCTTAGGGATTCCTAACTTTACAACTTGGCAAATGGTTTACTTCTTTGTCGTGATTACAACCATTGCAACCTTGAACTTCTTGCGTAGTCCAATTGGTCGTTCAACCCTCTCCGTTCGTGAGGATGAAATTGCTGCTGAGTCAGTTGGGGTTAATACGACTAAAATTAAAATCATCGCTTTTGTTTTTGGTGCTATTACTGCAAGTATTGCAGGGTCACTTCAGGCAGGATTTATTGGATCTGTTGTACCGAAAGATTACACTTTCATCAACTCAATCAACGTTTTGATCATTGTTGTATTTGGTGGACTTGGTTCAATTACAGGTGCGATTGTTTCGGCTATTGTTCTGGGAATTTTGAATATGCTTCTCCAAGATGTTGCTAGCGTGCGTATGATTATTTACGCTTTGGCCTTGGTATTGGTAATGATTTTCAGACCAGGTGGACTTCTTGGAACATGGGAATTGAGCCTATCACGTTTCTTTAAAAAATCTAAGAAGGAGGAACAAAACTAATGGCATTACTTGAAGTAAAACAGTTAACCAAACATTTTGGCGGTCTAACAGCTGTTGGAGATGTGACTCTTGAATTGAACGAAGGGGAACTGGTTGGACTAATCGGTCCAAATGGAGCTGGGAAAACCACCCTTTTCAACCTCTTGACGGGTGTTTATGAACCAAGCGAGGGAACGGTAACCTTAGATGGTCACCTTTTGAATGGAAAGGCACCATATAAGATTGCCTCTTTAGGCCTTGGACGTACTTTCCAAAATATCCGTCTCTTTAAAGATTTAACAGTTTTGGATAATGTTTTGATTGCTTTTGGCAACCATCACAAACAACATGTTTTTGCTAGTTTCTTACGCTTACCAGCTTTTTACAAGAGTGAAAAAGAATTAAAGGCTAAGGCTTTGGAATTGCTGAAAATCTTTGATTTAGATGGTGATGCAGAGACTCTTGCTAAAAATCTCGCCTACGGACAACAACGTCGTTTGGAAATTGTTCGTGCCCTTGCTACGGAACCTAAAATTCTCTTTTTAGATGAACCAGCAGCAGGTATGAACCCGCAGGAAACAGCGGAATTGACTGAGTTAATTCGTCGTATCAAAGATGAATTTAAAATTACAATCATGCTGATTGAACACGATATGAATCTGGTCATGGAAGTAACAGAACGTATCTACGTACTTGAATATGGTCGTTTGATTGCTCAGGGAACTCCAGACGAAATTAAGACCAATAAACGCGTTATCGAAGCTTATCTAGGAGGTGAAGCCTAATGTCTATGTTAAAAGTTGAAAATCTTTCTGTACATTACGGTATGATCCAGGCAGTCCGTGATGTAAGCTTTGAAGTTAATGAAGGAGAAGTTGTTTCCCTTATCGGTGCCAATGGTGCTGGTAAAACAACCATTCTCCGTACCTTGTCAGGTCTAGTTAGACCAAGTTCAGGAAAAATTGAATTTTTAGGTCAAGAAATCCAAAAAATGCCAGCTCAGAAAATCGTGGCAGGTGGGCTTTCACAAGTACCAGAAGGACGCCACGTCTTCCCTGGCTTGACTGTTATGGAAAATCTTGAAATGGGAGCTTTCTTAAAGAAAAATCGTGAAGAAAATCAAGCTAACTTGAAGAAGGTTTTCTCACGCTTCCCACGTCTAGAAGAACGGAAGAACCAAGATGCAGCCACTCTTTCAGGAGGGGAACAACAAATGCTTGCCATGGGACGCGCTCTTATGTCAACACCAAAACTTCTTCTTTTAGATGAACCATCAATGGGACTTGCCCCAATCTTTATCCAAGAAATTTTTGATATCATTCAAGATATCCAGAAACAAGGAACAACCGTCCTCTTGATTGAACAAAATGCCAATAAAGCACTTGCAATCTCTGACCGAGGCTATGTACTGGAAACAGGAAAAATCGTCCTATCAGGAACAGGAAAAGAACTCGCCTCATCAGAAGAAGTCAGAAAAGCGTATCTGGGTGGCTAAAACAATCCAGTGGATTGTTTTAGTCGGCAGATGAAGATTGCGTAAGCAATCTTCGCATAGTCTGGGAGACTAGTTTAGGTTGCAAATGAAGATTACGAAGTAATCCTCATTAATAGTCCAGGAGACCTTTTAGTCGGCATATTTGGATTGTAAACAAATCTGCATCTATTTTGAAAGATGAATTTCTAATAATTGAAAAATCGAATGAAAGGTATTTTATCTTCATTCACAGAGCTCGATTTTAGAGCTCTTTTTGCTAGCTTATTCATACTTTTCTGAATTTTGAAAAAGAAATGTAAGCGTTTGATAGATTTACAAAAAGATTGTATAATAGGGATAAGAATAGAAAAGGAGAAGTCTCATGGCAGTTAAAGATTTTATGACCCGCAAGGTAGTGTACATTAGTCCAGATACAACAGTATCTCATGCAGCAGATTTGATGAGAGAGCAAGGTTTGCACCGCTTGCCTGTTATCGAAAATGATCAATTGGTTGGTTTGGTGACTGAGGGAACCATTGCGCAAGCAAGTCCATCCAAAGCAACAAGTCTTTCTATCTATGAGATGAATTATCTTCTAAATAAGACCAAAGTAAAAGATGTCATGATTCGTGATGTTGTCACTGTCTCAGGTTATGCTAGTCTAGAAGATGCAACTTATCTGATGTTGAAAAACAAGATTGGTATTCTTCCTGTCGTAGATAACCATCAAGTCTATGGTGTTATTACAGATCGTGACGTTTTCCAAGCCTTTCTTGAAATTGCTGGCTATGGAGAAGAAGGAATTCGTGTGCGCTTTGTTACGGAAAATGAAGTCGGCGTTCTTGGTAAGATTGTTTCTCTAATCGTTGAAGAAAATTTGAATATCTCCCATACAGTCAATATTCCGCGTAAGGATGGTAAGGTGATTATCGAAGTTCAAATTGATGGTTCAGTTGATTTGACAGCCTTAAAGCAAAAATTTGAAGCTGAAAATATTCAAGTAGAAGAGATTAGTCGTACTTCTGCTAAAATTTTGTAAGCATGGAAGCCGAAAGGCTTCTTTTTTCATGAAAAGGGGAGTAAAGCAAAAGATGGAAAGAAATGAGAGAATATGGTATAATAAAATGATACAAAAAAGGAGTATTTATGGACATTTCAGAAATTCGTCAGAAAATTGACGCAAATCGTGAAAAATTAGCTTCTTTCAGGGGGTCTCTTTGACCTCGAAGGTCTAGAAGAAGAGATTGCTATCTTGGAAAACAAGATGACAGAACCTGATTTTTGGAACGATAATATCGCGGCCCAAAAAACGTCGCAAGAATTGAATGAATTAAAAAACACCTATAATACCTTCCACAAAATGGAAGAGTTGCAGGATGAAGTCGAAATTTTATTGGACTTTTTAGCAGAAGACGAGTCGGTTCAAGAAGAACTGGTAATGCAGTTATCCGAACTTGATAAGATGATGTCCAGCTATGAGATGACCCTTCTCTTGTCAGAATCTTATGACCATAATAATGCTATATTGGAAATCCATCCAGGTTCTGGTGGTACTGAGGCGCAAGACTGGGGTGATATGTTGCTTCGTATGTACACTCGCTATGGAAATGCCAAAGGCTTTAAAGTGGAAGTATTGGATTACCAAGCAGGAGATGAAGCTGGTATTAAGTCGGTAACTTTATCATTTGAAGGGCCTAATGCCTATGGTCTTCTTAAGTCAGAAATGGGTGTTCATCGCTTGGTACGAATCTCACCATTTGACTCTGCCAAACGTCGCCATACATCTTTTACATCTGTAGAAGTGATGCCAGAATTGGATGATACTATTGAAGTGGAAATCCGTGAAGATGATATCAAGATGGACACCTTCCGTTCAGGTGGTGCTGGTGGACAGAACGTCAATAAAGTTTCAACAGGTGTGCGTCTGACACACATTCCTACGGGAACTGTCGTCCAGTCAACGGTCGATCGTACCCAATATGGAAATAGAGATCGTGCCATGAAGATGTTGCAGGCTAAGCTCTATCAAATGGAGCAAGAAAAGAAAGCTGCGGAGGTTGATTCCCTCAAGGGTGAGAAAAAGGAAATCACATGGGGAAGCCAAATCCGTTCTTATGTTTTCACGCCATATACTATGGTAAAAGATCACCGAACTAGCTTTGAGGTTGCTCAGGTAGATAAGGTTATGGATGGAGACCTAGATGGTTTTATCGATGCCTATCTCAAGTGGCGCATCAGTTAAGATAGAAAGGAACTCACATGTCAATCATTGAAATGAGAGATGTCGTCAAAAAATACGACAACGGAACGACTGCCCTACGCGGTGTTTCGGTCAGCGTTCAACCGGGGGAATTTGCTTACATCGTAGGTCCTTCAGGAGCAGGAAAATCAACCTTTATTCGTTCTCTATATCGTGAAGTAAAAATCGATAAAGGAAGCCTATCAGTTGCTGGTTTTAATCTGGTTAAGATTAAAAAGAAAGATGTCCCGCTTCTCCGTCGTAGTGTTGGGGTTGTCTTCCAGGATTATAAACTCTTGCCTAAGAAAACTGTTTATGAGAATATTGCATACGCTATGGAAGTAATTGGTGAAAATCGCCGTAATATCAAAAAACGGGTGATGGAAGTTTTGGACTTGGTTGGACTGAAGCATAAGGTTCGTTCTTTTCCAAATGAGCTCTCAGGTGGGGAGCAACAGCGGATTGCGATTGCGCGTGCTATTGTAAACAATCCAAAAGTACTGATAGCCGATGAACCAACAGGAAACTTGGACCCGGATAATTCATGGGAAATTATGAATCTCTTGGAACGGATTAACCTACAAGGAACAACTATTTTGATGGCGACTCATAATAGCCAGATTGTAAATACCTTGCGCCACCGTGTCATTGCCATTGAAAATGGTCGTGTCGTTCGTGACGAATCAAAAGGAGAGTATGGATACGATGATTAGTAGATTTTTTCGCCATTTATTTGAATCACTAAAAAGTTTGAAACGAAATGGTTGGATGACAGTGGCTGCTGTCAGCTCAGTCATGATTACGTTAACCTTGGTGGCAATATTTGCTTCTGTTATTTTCAATACAGCGAAACTAGCTACAGATATTGAAAATAATGTCCGAGTGATGGTTTACATTCGTAAGGACGTAGCTGATAATAGTGAGACTATTGAAAAAGAAGGTCAAACTGTTACCAATAATGACTACCACAAGGTATACAATACCTTGAAGGGGATGTCTACAGTTAAGAGTGTTACTTTTTCAAGTAAAGAAGAACAATATGAAAAGTTGACCGAGACAATGGGGGACAACTGGAAAATCTTTGAAGGTGACGCTAATCCTCTCTATGATGCCTATATCGTTGATACAAATACACCAAGTGATGTTCAAAAAGTAGCTGAAGAAGCTAAGAAAATTGAAGGTGTGTCAGAAGTCCAAGATGGTGGAGCCAACACACAACGTCTGTTCCAACTTGCTTCCTTCATTCGTGTTTGGGGATTAGTCATAGCAGGACTCTTGATTTTCATTGCAGTCTTCTTGATTTCTAATACCATTCGTATTACCATTATTTCTCGCAGTCGCGAAATTCAAATTATGCGCTTGGTTGGTGCTAAGAATAGCTATATCCGAGGACCATTCCTCCTTGAGGGTGCTTTCATCGGATTACTTGGAGCAACAATTCCATCAGCTTTAGTATTCGTTGTTTATCAAATGGTTTACCAATCGGTTAATAAGTCATTAGTAGGTCAAAATCTTTCTATGATTTCACCAGAAGTATTTAGTCCACTGATGATTGTCCTCTTGTTTGTTATTGGAATTTTTATTGGTTCAATTGGATCAGGAATTTCAATGCGCCGATTCTTAAAAATTTAAATTTGAATAGATGTATATTTGAGGAGATTTTAATATCTCCTCTTTTACTACAAAAATTTTAGAAAAAAGTCTACTTTTTTCTATAAAAGCCTTTACAAAAAAAATTAAAGTGGTATAATTAATACATAGTTAAGTGCAAACGTTTTCGTAAAACGTTTGCCTAAATAAAAATAAAGGAGATTTGAATGATGAAAGATACATTCAAAAATGTCTTGTCTTTCGAATTTTGGCAAAAATTCGGTAAGGCTTTGATGGTGGTTATCGCCGTTATGCCGGCTGCTGGTTTGATGATTTCAATCGGTAAGTCGCTTGTGATGATTAACCCTAACTTTGCTCCACTGGTCATTACTGGTGGTGTACTAGAGCAAATCGGTTGGGGAGTTATCGTTAACCTTCATATCTTGTTCGCCCTCGCTATTGGAGGAAGCTGGGCTAAGGAACGCGCTGGTGGTGCGTTTGCGGCAGGTCTTGCCTTTATCCTAATCAACCGTATCACTGGTACAATCTTTGGCGTATCAGGCGATATGTTGAAAAATCCTGAAGCTATGGTAACAACTCTCTTTGGTGGATCAATCAAAGTTGCTGATTACTTCATTAGTGTTATGGAAGCCCCAGCGCTTAACATGGGTGTCTTCGTAGGGATTATTTCTGGTTTTATTGGAGCAACTGCTTACAATAAATACTATAACTTCCGTAAGCTTCCTGATGCACTTTCATTCTTTAACGGAAAACGTTTTGTACCATTTGTAGTTATTCTTCGTTCAATAATTGCTGCAATTGTACTTTCAGCTTTCTGGCCACTTGTGCAAACTGGTATCAATAGCTTTGGTATCTGGATTGCTAACTCACAAGAAACTGCTCCAATCCTTGCACCATTCTTGTATGGTACATTGGAACGTTTGCTCTTGCCATTTGGTCTTCACCACATGTTGACTATCCCAATGAACTACACAGCTCTTGGTGGTACTTATGAGGTCTTAACTGGTGCAGCTAAAGGTAGTCAAGTATTTGGTCAAGATCCACTATGGCTTGCATGGGTAACAGACCTTGTTAACCTTAAAGGTACAGATGCAAGTCACTACCAACAATTGTTAGATACTGTTCACCCAGCTCGTTTCAAAGTTGGACAAATGATCGGTTCATTCGGTATCTTGATGGGTGTGATCGTGGCTATCTACCGTAATGTCGATGCTGATAAGAAACATCAATATAAAGGTATGATGATTGCGACAGCTCTTGCAACATTCTTGACAGGGGTTACTGAACCAATCGAATACATGTTCATGTTTGTAGCAACACCTATGTATCTTGTTTACTCACTTGTTCAAGGTGCTGCCTTCGCTATGGCTGACGTTGTAAACCTACGTATGCACTCATTCGGTTCAATCGAGTTCTTGACTCGTACACCTATTGCAATCAGTGCTGGTATCGGTATGGATATCATTAACTTCATTTGGGTAACCGTTCTCTTTGCTGTAATCATGTACTTCATCGCAAACTTCATGATTCAAAAATTCAACTACGCAACCCCAGGACGTAACGGAAACTACGAAACTGCTGAAGGTTCAGAAGAAGCTAGCAGCGCAGTGAAAGTTGCAGCAGGTTCTCAAGCTGTAAACATTATCAACCTTCTTGGTGGACGTGCAAACATCGTTGATGTGGATGCATGTATGACTCGTCTTCGTGTAACTGTTAAAGATGCAGATAAAGTAGGAAATGCAGAGCAATGGAAAGCAGAAGGAGCTATGGGTCTTGTCATGAAAGGACAAGGAGTTCAAGCTATCTACGGTCCAAAAGCAGACGTATTGAAATCTGATATCCAAGATATCCTTGATTCAGGTGAAATCATTCCTGAAACTCTTCCAAGTCAAATGACAGAAGCGCAACAAAACACTGTTCAATTCAAAGGTCTTACTGAGGAAGTTTACTCAGTAGCTGACGGTCAAGTTATTGTTTTGGAACAAGTAAAAGATCCAGTATTTGCTCAAAAAATGATGGGTGATGGATTTGCTGTAGAACCTGCAAATGGAAATATTGTATCTCCAGTTTCAGGTACTGTATCAAGCATCTTCCCTACAAAACATGCTCTTGGTCTTGTGACTGAAGCAGGTCTTGAAGTACTTGTTCACATTGGTTTGGACACAGTAAGTCTTGAAGGAAAACCATTTACAGTTCATGTGGCTGAAGGACAAAAAGTTGCAGCAGGTGACCTTCTTGTCACAGCTGACTTGGATGCTATCCGTGCAGCAGGTCGTGAAACTTCTACAGTAGTTGTCTTCACAAATGCTGAAGCTATTAAATCAGTTAAATTAGAACAAACAGGTTCTCTTGCAGCTAAAACAGCAGTTGCTAAAGTAGAATTGTAATATACTTGAGGTTGGAAGCTGTATTCCAACCTCTTATTTTGGGAGAAAAGCATGAAATTTTTAACACTCAATACTCACAGTTGGATGGAGAAAGAAGCAGAGGAAAAATTCCAGCTCTTGCTTGAAGATATTCTTGATAAAGACTATGATTTGATTTGTTTCCAAGAAATCAATCAGGAGATTACTTCGCAAGAGGTGGAGGTTAATGACTTTTATCAAGCTTTGCCAGCAGCTGAGCCTATTCATCAAGACCACTATGTCAGACTCTTGGTTGAAAAGTTGTCTGAGCAAGGGAAAAATTACTACTGGACTTGGGCCTATAACCATATCGGTTATGACCGCTATCATGAAGGTGTGGCTATCTTGTCTAAAACACCTATAGAAGCACGTGAAATTTTGGTTTCAGATGTAGATGATCCAACAGACTATCACACTCGTCGAGTTGCTTTAGCAGAAACAGTAGTTGAAGGCAAAGAGCTTGCGGTTGCCAGTGTCCACCTTTCTTGGTGGGATAAAGGTTTCCAAGAAGAATGGGCACGATTTGAGGCTGTCTTGAAAGAATTGAACAAGCCACTTTTGCTTGCTGGGGATTTCAATAACCCAGCTGGTCAGGAAGGTTACCAAGCGATTTTAGCTAGTCCATTAGGCTTACAAGACGCATTTGAAGTTGCTCAAGAGAAAAGTGGTAGCTATACTGTTCCACCAGAAATTGATGGCTGGAAGGGGAACACAGAACCCCTTCGAATCGACTATGTTTTTACTACCAAAGAGTTAGCGGTGGAAAATTTACATGTAGTATTTGATGGTAACAAGAGTCCGCAAGTTAGTGATCACTATGGCTTGAATGCTATTTTAAACTGGAAATAATGACTTATAAGAGGTTGGGATTCACAAATTCCAGCCTTTTTCTGACTAGAAAAGCTACAGGAAATAGCCTAAATAAGTGATACTACTGAAATGGAATAAAATATGGTATAATTGATAAGATAGATAGAATCGAGGATATTATGTCATTTACGAAATTTCAATTTAAAAACTATATTAGAGAAGCCTTGGAGGAGTTAAAATTTACAACTCCTACAGAGGTGCAAGATAAGTTGATTCCGATTGTTTTGGCAGGTCGTGACCTAGTCGGTGAATCAAAAACAGGTTCAGGAAAGACTCATACTTTCTTGTTACCGATTTTCCAGCAATTAGATGAAGCTAGTGATAGTGTACAGGCAGTGATTACTGCACCGAGCCGTGAATTGGCTACTCAAATTTACCAAGCAGCCCGTCAGATTGCTACTCACTCAGAAGTAGAAGTTCGTGTGGTTAATTATGTGGGAGGGACAGATAAGGCTCGCCAGATTGACAAATTGGCAAGTAACCAGCCTCATATTGTTATTGGAACACCAGGCCGTATCTACGACTTGGTTAAATCTGGTGATTTAGCTATTCACAAGGCTAAGACCTTTGTGGTTGATGAGACAGATATGACCTTGGATATGGGATTCTTAGAAACGGTTGATAAGATTGCTGGAAGCCTTCCAAAAGACCTGCAATTCATGGTCTTCTCAGCGACTATCCCACAAAAACTACAACCATTCTTGAAAAAATACTTGTCAAATCCTGTTATGGAGAAAATCAAGACCAAAACGGTCATTTCTGACACTATTGATAATTGGTTGATTTCTACTAAGGGACGTGATAAGAATGCTCAAATTTATCAATTGACTCAGTTGATGCAACCTTATTTGGCAATGATTTTTGTTAACACTAAAACACGTGCTGATGAATTGCATTCATATCTGACTGCTCAAGGATTGAAGGTAGCGAAGATTCATGGAGATATTGCCCCTCGTGAACGTAAGCGAATCATGAATCAGGTAAAAAATCTAGATTTTGAGTACATTGTCGCAACAGACTTGGCAGCGCGTGGGATTGATATTGAAGGTGTCAGCCATGTCATCAATGATGCCATTCCGCAAGACCTATCCTTCTTCGTGCACCGTGTTGGTCGTACCGGACGCAATGGCTTACCAGGCACAGCTATTACCCTTTATCAGCCAAGTGATGACTCGGATATCCGTGAGTTGGAGAAATTGGGAATCAAGTTTATTCCTAAGATCGTCAAAGACGGGGAATTTCAAGATACCTATGACCGTGATCGTCGTGCCAACCGTGAGAAAAAACAAGATAAACTTGATATCGAAATGATTGGTTTGGTTAAAAAGAAAAAGAAAAAAGTCAAACCAGGTTATAAGAAAAAAATTCAATGGGCGGTTGATGAAAAGCGCCGTAAAACCAAGCGTGCTGAAAATCGCGCTCGAGGTCGTGCAGATCGTAAAGCAAAACGCCAAACATTTTAATAGCAATTGTTGGAGTGCTGAGCTCCAACTTTTTTAATTATGTGATTTGCAGTCCGTCTCGCTCAATTAGGTGCGAGACAAAAAAACCACCCGCTATGCGGGTGTGCGTCGAAGGTTATACCCAAAAAACTCCAAACGCGATACAATAAAGGTGTTAAAGCCAATTGTAAAGCGAAAGGAGAAAAATATGGCACAAAAGGCTCATAGTTTATCGCACACAAAGTGGCACTTTTCTATCACATTGTGTTCATACTCTTCGAAAATTTCTTCAAACCACGTCAGCGTCGCCTTACCGTATATATGTCACTGACTTCGTCAGTCTTATCTACAACCTCAAAACAGTGTTTTGAGCAGCCTGCGGCTAGCTTCCTAGTTTGTTCTTTGAATTTCGTTGAGTATCACAAAAAAATTTAAAAGAATGGCAATATTTGTTAACAAGGCTTTCCTAGTTTGTTATAATGTAGTTGTAAATTATTAAGATTACTAATCAAAAAAATATAGGGAGGAATATTTTGAATAAGAAATATAATATAGTTCTATTATTGTTGTTTATAGTTTATTTATTTGGATATTTTTCAATTTCAAAAACGTTAATTCCTATAATGTGTGTGATCGAAGTATTTTTGATAGAACATATATTTAAAATTCGAAATAGAATGATGCAAATAGGTGAAATTTTAATTATTGTTGCTTCTATGATATTATTTATTGATAGTATATTGAGTTTGTAACAAAAGGCTTTTCTATAAAATCAAATTTTCCAGATACCTGCTGAAGCTGATTTATATTCTCATATTTCTTCTACTATCTTTGTTACTAAACTTGACAGACATATATTGCTGATACAGCCTATCTACAATCTCACAGTTAACCTGAGGCTAGTTTCCTCTTTGATTTTCGTTGAATTTTATTTAATAAAAGAAATGCTCCTCCAAGACGGAAGAGCATTTTTTATTGTGATTTTGATTCGGTTTCTGCCGACTCTGGGTGGAGTTCTTGGTGACTTGATGCCTTGAAAAGGTCAGTACTGGTCTTACCTTGTCGTTGGATAAAGAGACTGGTTGATTGACTACCTTTTTCCTGCTCAATCTTTTGTAGAATTGCTAAGGAATTGAGGTAAGAAATACTTTCAGTATCAACTTTTCCAAGATGATCTGCTTGGTAGAAACGTATCAAATCTCCAGTTTGAATCTGGTCGCTGATTTTCAGCTGTTGGCTGGCTGCCTGACGGATATTTTCTAGTTCAGTCTGAGCTTGTTCATCAAGATTACTGATTTCAAGACCGCTCTCAGTATAGTAGGTTCGTCCGTCATAACTGGTGTATTTAGGTGTGACGAAGGAATTGGCAGTTCGAAAGGCAACTATTTCTTGATGGTCTGGAGATAGGAGATCTTGTCCAACTTGAAGGAAGGAATTGGATTCGATACCAAGTATGTGTTCTAGAGTTGGTAAGATATCGATTTGCCCACCGTAGGTATTGATAATTTGTCCTTTTTCATAGTCAGGCATGACTACCATAAAAGGCTGCTGCAAGTGCTCCAGATACTGAATAGAATCCTTCATCATGATTTTATCATTTAAACCATATTGGAAAGAATTGCTACTGTCTTGCTTAGTAAAATAGGAAGCATCAAAGAAGTATTGGTAGCCCCATTGTTTATAGGTCGTATTTCGATTCCAGAAGGTCCCGATATTACCGTGAAAGACGGCACTCGATTGATAGCCATTTTTTGATAGGATAAAAGGCGCAGCTTGCTGGGTATTGGTACCTCCATAGTTGACCATAAAGGAACCTTGGTCAAGTCCAAACAAACCAGTCTCCAGCATGGTTTCCGCATCTGAGGTCTTACCAGCCTTGATTTGGTTAAAGATATTTGAAAAGGCTAGGGTTGATTGCGAATGGTAGAGTGAATTTAGGAAGGGAGTGACTTCATGCTCAGTTCCATCTATGTTGAGTTTATAGTCAAGTAGGAATTGCTGGAAACTTTCCAAGTGGAGATAAATCACATTTTTCCCTTTAGCCAAGCCAACATAGTCTGGATTGGACTTAGCAGAATGTTCCTGGATATAATCTGTGATAGGTTGAAGGTCAGTCTCAGAAGCCTTAGCATGTTCTTTGTTGGCACTGTAGGATTGGTTGGCACTATAGCCTAAAAAGGCTGGCAAACTAAGGGTACGGACAACATAATAATTAGAAAACCCTTGCGATAGGAGATCGGGATGTTCAATCTCTGCCAAGAAAAGATTAGCAGAAAAGAGCAGGGCTGAGAGAGCAGTGATAGCAACACTGGAGCGGAATTTGAAAGGTCTCCTATCCAAATGGATGAATTTTTTATAGAGAAGATAAGCCAACAGTGGGAAATCCATAAAATAGATAAGATCCCAAGGACGTAGTAACTCTAGTTCCGCAGTATCAACAGATACCTTGCTGACCACCTTCATAGTATTAGCCGTGATAAAGTCACTAAATTCTCGATAGTAAAAGACATTGGAATAAAGCCAAATGAATAAAAGACTATAAATAGCTATACTAAGACTATAAAAAATCTTGGTTGATCGAGCATAGAGGGCTAGAGCTAGCAGGAGTAGTCCTAGAGGAAGGGGGGGTGAAAAAGGCGATAAAGGCAAGGTAATTTCCCTGCAGCTTTCCCAATTGAATGTCTAAATTAAAGTCAATGGCATAGGCTAATAAGGTTTTGAGTCAATAGAGGGTTAAAAGAGTTAGGACAAAACCCAGTCTAGTACCGATGGCTTTTTGGATTTTGTTAAAATTGATTCTCACACAATTACTTCCTAAGTTTTTATTAGTATTAGTATAGCATTTTTTAAAACTAGAGTAACAAAGCAAGGGTAGTTTCTTTTTTGAGAATTGTCATAAAATTTGATATAATAGGGACTATGAATAAAATAAGAGTCAGTAAACGGGTTGAAAAAAAGCTCGCTAAAGGACTAGTTTTACTAGAAGCTAGCGACCTTGCAGATGTTTATCTCAAGGATCAGGAAGTAGAAGTCTATCGTCAAGAAGGCACCTTTCTTGGGACTGCCTACCTTTCTCAGCAAAACAAGGGCTTGGGCTGGTTTGTGAGCACAGATAAGGTGACCTTCAATCAAGCTTTCTTTGAAACACTGTTTAGACAAGCTAAAGAAAAGAGAAAATCCTACTATCAAGATGAATTGACAACTGCCTTTCGTCTTTTCAACCAAGAGGGGGATGGCTTTGGCGGTCTGACAGTGGATCTTTATGGCGACTATGCTGTCTTTTCTTGGTATAACTCTTATGTTTATCAGATTCGCAAGGTTATTTCTGAAGCCTTTAGACAGGTTTTTCCTGAGGTTTTAGGGACCTATGAGAAGATCCGTTTTAAGGGTTTGGACTATGAATCTGCCCATGTTTATGGTCAAGAAGCACCTGACTTCTTCACTGTTTTAGAAAATGGTGTCCTCTATCAAGTCTTTATGAATGATGGCTTGATGACAGGGATTTTCCTAGACCAGCATGAGGTACGTGGTAGTCTAGTTGACGGGTTGGCTATGGGTAAATCCTTGCTCAATATGTTTTCTTATACAGCAGCCTTTTCAGTAGCTGCAGCCATGGGAGGAGCTAGCCAGACTACTTCTGTTGACCTAGCCAAGCGTTCACGAGAATTGTCTCAAGCGCATTTTCAGGCAAATGGAATCAGTACAGGCGACCATCGTTTTATAGTCATGGATGTTTTTGAGTATTTCAAGTATGCTAAACGAAAAGACTTGACCTATGATGTGATTGTCCTAGATCCGCCTAGCTTTGCTCGGAACAAAAAACAAACATTCTCTGTGGCCAAGGATTATTACAAGTTGATTTCCCAGAGTCTTGAGATTTTAAATCCGGGAGGTATTATTATTGCCAGTACTAATGCTGCCAATGTTTCCCGTCAGAAATTTACAGAACAAATTGATAAGGGCTTTGCAGGAAGAAGTTACCAGATTTTAAACAAATACGGTCTTCCAGCAGATTTCGCCTATAATAAAAAAGATGAAAGTAGTAATTACCTCAAGGTGATTAGTATGAAGGTTAGTAAATGAAATTAATCGTTTCAGTAATGCCAAGAAGTTTAGAGGAGGCCCAGGTTCTGGATGCCACGAGGTATCAGGATGCTGATATCATTGAATGGCGAGCCGACTATCTGCCTAAAGAAGCGATTTTGCAGGTAGCTCCAGCTATTTTTGAAAAATTTGCAGGCCGTGAATTGGTTTTTACCCTGCGAACTCGTGCTGAAGGGGGAGAAATTGACCTTTCTCCAGAAGAATATATCCATCTAATCAAGGAAGTGGCGCAACTCTATCAACCAGATTATATTGATTTTGAGTACTACAGCTACAAGGATGTTTTTGAGGAAATGCTGGATTTCCCAAATCTCGTTTTGAGTTACCACAATTTCCAAGAAACACCTGAGAATATGATGGAAATCTTGTCAGAGTTGACGAGCTTAAATCCAAAACTTGTTAAGGTTGCGGTGATGGCTCACACGGAGCAGGATGTCTTAGACTTGATGAACTATACACGAGGCTTTAAAACCCTCAATCCTGAACAGGAATATGTGACCATTTCTATGGGCAAGGTGGGCAAAGTCTCTCGTATCACTGCGGATGTGACTGGTTCTAGCTGGTCCTTTGCTAGTCTAGATGAGGCTAGTGCTCCTGGTCAGATTTCCCTAGCTAACATGAAAAAAATCAGGGAGATTTTGGATGAAGCTTGATGGCTATACACGTTTAGCTGCAGTTGTTGCCAATCCTATTAAGCATTCTATTTCGCCCTTTATCCACAATAGGGCCTTTGAGGTGACAGCTACCAATGGTGTTTATGTGGCTTGGGAGATTGAAGCGAGTGACTTGGCAGAAACAGTGGCTAATATTCGTCGCTACCAGATGTTTGGCATCAACCTATCCATGCCCTATAAGGAGCAAGTGATTCCTTATTTGGATGAGCTGAGCGATGAAGCGCGCTTGATTGGTGCGGTTAATACGGTTGTCAATGAGAATGGCAATTTAATTGGATATAATACAGATGGCAAGGGATTTTTTAAGAGCTTGCCTTCTTTTACAATTACAGGTAAGAAGATGACCCTGCTGGGCGCAGGTGGTGCGGCCAAGTCCATTTTGGCACAGGCTATTTTGGATGGTGTCAGTCAGATTTCTGTCTTTGTTCGTTCCGTTTCTATGGAAAAAACAAGACCTTACCTAGACAAGTTACAGGAGCAAACAGGCTTTAAAGTAGACTTGTATGCTTTAGAAGATGTTTCTGTATTGCAGGAAATGATTACTGAGTCGGATTTGCTGGTCAATGCGACCAGTGTGGGAATGGATGGTCAATCATCCCCAGTTCCTGAAAGCATTGTCCTATCAGAAACTCTTTTAGTAGCAGATATCATTTACCAACCTTTTGAAACCCCGTTTTTGAAATGGGCCAGAAGTCAGGGCAATCCAGCGGTCAATGGTCTGGGAATGTTGCTCTATCAAGCTGCAGAAGCTTTTCAACTGTGGACAGGAAAGGAAATGTCGACAGAAGAGATTTGGCAGTCTTTAACAGAAAAATACCAATAAAGAAAGGGAGATGCTCCTATGAAAATCAGAATCGATATTCCTCATCATCCTTATGATATTCAGATTGAAAAAGGCTGTCTGGCTCAGGCTGGTCAATGGTTGCTAGAACTGTGGCAACCTCAAAAAGTGGTCATTGTAACAGACAACCATGTAGCTTCTCTTTATGCAGAGAAGGTCAAGCTCAGCCTAGAAGATGCTGGTTTTCAGGTAGCTGTTTTTGACTTTTTAGAAGGCGAAGAAAGGAAAAATCTTACCACTGTCCAGAAAGTCTATGAATTTTTAGTCAAGCAAGGTCTGACTCGTAGTGATGGAATCGTGGCTCTTGGTGGTGGTGTCGTTGGGGACCTGGCTGGTTTTGTGGCCTCAACCTATATGCGGGGTATTCACTTTGTTCAGATTCCGACTAGCTTGACAGCTCAGGTGGATTCTTCTATCGGTGGAAAGACGGGTGTCAACACTCCATTTGCTAAAAATATGGTGGGGACCTTTGCCCAACCAGATGGGGTTCTGATTGATCCGCTTGTTCTTGAAACCCTCGGAAAAAGAGAGTTGATTGAAGGGATGGGTGAGGTTATCAAGTATGGCTTGATTGAGGATCCAGAACTTTGGGCTCTCTTGACAGAGCTGGATGGTTCTGTAGAGAGTATTTTGGAGCATTCAGAGACCTTGATTGAACATTCTTGTCAGGTTAAGCGCAAGATGGTAGTTGAGGATGAGTTGGACAATGGTGTACGCCTTTACCTCAATTTTGGTCACACCATTGGTCATGCCATTGAAGCAACGGCCGGTTATGGCAAGGTCATGCATGGAGAAGCTGTGGCCATGGGCATGGTGCAGATTTCCAAGGTTGCTGAGAAAAAGGGTCTTATGCCAACTGGCATTACCCAGTTCATCACAGCTATGTGTCAGAAATTTGGCTTGCCTGTTGATTATGAAAACTGGGATGTAGATAAGCTTTATCAAGCTTTGACTCATGATAAGAAAGCGCGTGGTAATACCCTGAAATTGGTCTTAGTACCAGAGCTTGGTTCAGCGACCATTCACCCAGTTTCTCTGGAAGAGATGAAAGACTACTTGGTAAAATAAGGAGAGTATATGAGATATTTAACTGCAGGAGAATCACACGGCCCCCGTCTGACAGCTATCATTGAAGGAATTCCAGCTGGATTACCTTTGGCAGTAGAGGATATCAATGGAGACCTTAAACGCCGTCAGGGTGGTTACGGTCGTGGTGGCCGTATGAAGATTGAGAGTGACCAAGTTGTCTTTACTTCAGGCGTTCGTCACGGGAAGACGACAGGGGCTCCTATTACTATGGATGTCATCAATAAGGACCATCAAAAATGGCTGGACATCATGTCTGCGGAGGACATTGAAGACCGCCTTAAAAGCAAACGAAAAATCACCCATCCTCGCCCAGGTCATGCCGATTTGGTTGGGGGCATCAAGTACCGTTTTGACGATTTGAGAAATTCTTTGGAGCGCTCATCTGCCCGTGAAACCACTATGCGGGTGGCAGTTGGGGCAGTAGCCAAACGCCTCTTGGCTGAGCTGGATATGGAGATTGCCAACCATGTCGTTGTATTTGGTGGCAAGGAAATCGATGTTCCTGAAAATCTCACAGTTGCTGAGATTAAGGAAAGAGCTGCCCAGTCTGAAGTTTCTATTGTCAACCAAGAAAGAGAACAGGAAATCAAGGATTATATTGACCAAATCAAACGTGACGGTGATACCATCGGTGGGGTTGTGGAGACAGTCGTTGGAGGTGTTCCAGTTGGTCTTGGTTCCTATGTCCAATGGGACAGAAAATTGGATGCAAGATTAGCTCAAGCTGTTGTCTCTATCAATGCCTTTAAAGGGGTAGAATTTGGTCTTGGCTTTGAAGCGGGTTACCGTAAAGGCAGCCAAGTCATGGATGAAATTCTCTGGTCTGAAGAAGAGGGCTATACCCGTCGCACCAATAACCTGGGTGGATTTGAGGGTGGTATGACAAATGGACAACCTATCGTTGTTCGTGGTGTCATGAAACCCATTCCTACTCTCTACAAACCACTCATGAGCGTTGATATTGAAACCCATGAACCCTACAAGGCAACTGTCGAGAGAAGCGATCCGACTGCTCTTCCAGCTGCAGGAGTGGTCATGGAAGCCGTTGTGGCAACGGTTCTGGCGCAAGAAATCCTTGAAAAATTCTCATCAGATAATCTCGAGGAACTAAAAGAAGCAGTAGCCAAACACCGAGACTATACAAAGAACTATTAAGGAGTTCCTATGGCAAAAACAGTCTATATCGTAGGTCTTGGATTGATTGGAGCCTCTATGGCCCTAGGTATCAAACGCGATCATCCAGATTATAAAATTTTAGGTTATAATCGCAGTCAAGCTTCGAGAGATATCGCCTTGAAAGAAGGCATGATTGACCGTGCAACGGATGATTTTGCCAGTTTTGCTCCTTTGGCAGATATCATTATTCTCAGTTTGCCAATCAAACAAACCATTGCTTTCATTAAGGAGTTGGCCAACTTGGACTTGAAAGAAGGCGTCATTATTTCAGATGCTGGTTCGACCAAGTCAGCTATTGTGGATGCGGCGGAGCAGTATTTGGATGGCAAGTCTGTTCGATTTGTCGGAGCCCATCCCATGGCTGGTAGTCACAAGACAGGAGCTGCTTCTGCGGATGTCAATCTCTTTGAAAATGCCTATTATATCTTTACACCTTCAAGCCTGACAAGTCCTGACACACTTGAGGAAATGAAGGACTTGCTTTCAGGTCTTCATGCTCGCTTTATCGAGATTGATGCCAAGGAGCATGATCGTGTGACTTCTCAGATTAGCCATTTCCCTCATATTCTGGCTTCTAGTCTCATGGAGCAGACCGCGGTTTATGCTCAAGAACATGAGATGGCAAGGCGTTTTGCTGCAGGTGGTTTTCGAGATATGACCCGAATTGCGGAAAGCGAGCCAGGTATGTGGACCTCCATTCTATTGTCCAATCGCGAGACTATCCTAGAGCGAATTGAGGATTTTAAGGAACGTTTAGATGAGGTTGGCCAGGCCATCAGCAAGGGAGATGAAGAGCAAATCTGGAACTTTTTCAATCAAGCGCGTGAACAACGCCAGGCCATGGAAATCCATAAGCGTGGTGGTGTGGATAGCTCTTATGACCTTTATGTCGATGTTCCCGATGAAGAAGATGTCATTTTACGAATCTTGGAACTGCTACGTGGAACTTCCTTGGTTAATATCCACATCAATGAGGAAAACCGTGAAGATATTCACGGGATTCTACAAATTTCATTTAAAAATGCTCAAGACTTGGAACGAGCCGAGCACCTCATAACAGAAAATACCGACTACACAGTTGTTATCAAATAAGGAGAAAATTATGTCAAATATTTACGATAGTGCAAACGAACTCAGTCGCGGCCTACGCGAATTACCAGAATACAAGGCTGTTAAAACAGCTAAAGATGCGATTTCAGCAGATGCTGAGGCGAGCAAAATCTTTACGGAATATGTTGCTTTCCAAGAGGAAATTCAAAGATTAGCGCAGACAGGTCAAATGCCAGACGCTTCCTTCCAAGCTAAGATGGAAAACTTTGGCAAGCAGATTCAGGGAAATAACCTATTGTCAGAATTCTTTACCAAGCAACAACAATTGGCCATTTACCTTTCTGACATTGAAAAAATTGTTTTCGAACCAGTTTCAGAATTGCTAAAATAAGAAAATAACAATCCTAAAGTCAGGAATTTTTAAGGAATTTCTGGCTTTTTATGATAAAATAAGTAAAAGTATTGCAAGTATGAGGTCCAGTATGAAACTAAAAACAAACATTAGCCACTTACACGGCAGTATACGAGTTCCAGGTGACAAATCTATCAGTCACCGTTCCATTATCTTTGGAAGCTTGGCTGAGGGTGAGACCAAGGTTTATGATATATTACGTGGCGAAGACGTCCTTTCGACCATGCAAGTCTTTCGTGATCTTGGTGTTGAGATTGAGGATAAAGATGGCGTTATTACCATTCAAGGTGTAGGTATGGATGGTTTAAAAGCTCCGCAAAATGCCCTTGATATGGGAAATTCTGGCACCTCGATTCGTCTGATTTCAGGTGTTCTTGCTGGTGCAGACTTTGAAGTAGAAATGTTTGGAGATGATAGTCTTTCCAAACGTCCTATGGACCGCGTGACCCTTCCACTGAAAAAAATGGGCGTTAGTATTTCAGGACAAACTGAGCGAGACCTGCCTCCTCTTCACTTAAAAGGGACGAAGAACCTAAGACCTATTCACTATGAGTTGCCAATTGCCTCTGCCCAAGTAAAGTCTGCCTTGATGTTTGCAGCTTTGCAGGCTCAGGGGGAGTCCGTTATTATCGAAAAAGAATGCACCCGTAATCATACTGAAGATATGTTGCAACAATTTGGTGGTCATTTAAGTGTGGAGGGCAAGAAAATCACAGTCCAAGGGCCACAAAAATTGACAGGGCAAAAGGTAGTTGTTCCAGGAGATATTTCCAGTGCAGCCTTTTGGTTAGTCGCAGGATTGATTGTTCCAAACTCTCGTCTAGTACTGAAGAATGTGGGCATCAACGAAACGCGTACTGGTATTATTGATGTCATTCGTGCAATGGGTGGAAAACTAGAAATAACTGAAATTGACCCAGTCGCTAAATCTGCTACCTTGACTGTTGAGTCTTCTGACTTGAAAGGAACAGAGATTGGCGGTGCCTTGATTCCACGCTTGATTGATGAATTGCCTATTATTGCCCTTCTGGCGACCCAAGCTCAAGGTGTAACGATTATTAAGGATGCTGAGGAACTCAAGGTCAAGGAAACAGACCGCATTCAGGTTGTGGCAGACGCTTTAAATAGCATGGGTGCGAATATCACACCTACAGCAGATGGAATGATTATCAAAGGCAAATCAACCCTTCACGGTGCTAGAGTCAATACTTTTGGAGACCATCGTATCGGCATGATGACAGCTATCGCAGCTCTCTTGGTTGCAGATGGAGAGGTGGAGCTTAATCGTGCAGAAGCCATCAATACCAGTTATCCTAGCTTCTTTGATGATTTGGAGAGCTTGATTCATGGCTAAGGTATTACTAGGATTTATGGGGGCTGGCAAATCGACTATTGCAAGAGGCTTGGACCCAGATTATCTCGATATGGATGCTCTGATAGAGAAACGCCTAGGCATGTCCATTGCGGAATTTTTCTCTGAAAAGGGAGAAGCGGCCTTTCGTCAGGTAGAATCAGAAGTCCTAGCTGATTTACTACAAACAGACCAAGTCGTGTCAACTGGTGGAGGAGTAGTCGTTTCTCAGAAAAATCGCGACTTACTCAAAACCAATTCTGATAATATTTACTTAAAAGCCGATTTTGAAACCCTCTACCAACGCATATCAGCTGATAAGGACAATCAGCGCCCGCTTTTTCTAAATAATAGCAAAGAAGAACTAGCAGCTATTTTTCAAGAACGACAGGCTTGGTATGAGGAAGTGGCTAGTCGGATTTTGGATGTGACCAAGCTAAGTCCAGAGGAAATTATAGAGGAACTGAGATGAAAATTGCTTATCTAGGTCCCAAGGGATCATTTTCACACCACGTTGTGCAGACAGCTTTTTCTCATGAGGAATTGCAGGCCTTTGCCAATATTACAGATGTCATCAAGGCCTATGAGCAAGGCTTGGTGGACTATTCTGTGGTGCCAGTTGAAAATTCTATCGAGGGTAGTGTTCATGAAACCTTGGACTACCTTTTTCATCAGGTTCACATTCAAGCAGTGGCAGAAATCGTTCAGCCTATTCATCAGCAGTTGATGGTGGTTCCAGGTCATACTAAGATTGAAAAGATTTTTTCACATCCACAGGCCTTGGCGCAAGGAAAGAAATTTATCGATGAACAGTATCCAGATGCTCAAATCGAGGTGACTGCTAGTACAGCCTATGCGGCCCGCTTTATTTCCGAACATCCAGACCAGCCCTTTGCAGCAATTGCACCTAGAAGTTCTGCTGAAGAATATGGCTTAGAACTGATTGCCGAGGATATTCAGGAAATGGAAGCCAATTTCACACGTTTCTGGGTTTTAGGAGCTGAAAAGCCTAGTATTCCCTTGCAAGCACAAACTGAGAAAATGAGTTTGGCCTTGACCTTACCTGACAACCTTCCAGGTGCACTTTATAAGGCCCTGTCGACCTTTGCTTGGCGAGGAATTGACTTAACAAAAATTGAAAGTCGTCCACTCAAGACAGCACTGGGCGAATACTTTTTCATTATCGATGTGGACTATGCTGATAAGGATCTGGTCCGCTTTGCCCAAAAAGAATTAGAAGCGATTGGAATCCAGTATAAGGTTTTGGGTACCTATCCTATTTATCTAATATCAGACCATGGAAAGGAGAGAAGATGAGTAAAGAAAATCCCTTAAGTCACCACGAGCAGTTACGCTATGACTATCTACTTAAGAATATTCACTATCTCAATGAGCGAGAAAAAGAAGAGTTTGCTTACTTGCAAGATAAATTGAATGGGGAAAGTAGTGACGCCACCTCAGAAAGTCAAGAATTGACCGAGGATTATAGAAAGACACGTGCTAACACTTCGATCCCTTCTTATGATAGTCGTAGTCGCTCTGAGAGATACCAGAAAATCAATTCTCTTCCAATGAAAAAAACTAAAAAGTGTAAGCTACGGTGGGGGCGTATTTTCGCAGGCTTACTGGCTATCTTAGCTTGTGTAGCGCTTGGCATGATTTTTATGTTCCTAAAAGGCTATTCAAATGCTGATTCAACCAAAACTGCCAATGCTAAGGCCGCTCAAGTAGAAGTCTTTAATGGTCAGGATACCAGAGATGGTGTTAATATTTTGATCATGGGTACCGATGGGCGAATCGGTCAAAATAGTGCTGAGACGCGTACTGACTCTATTATGGTATTAAATGTCGGAGGTTCAGATAAGAAAATCAAGCTAGTCAGTTTTATGCGCGATAATTTGGTCTATATAGACGGTTACAGTCAAGTGATTAACAGTAGGAAACAGACGGATAACAAGTTAAATGTAGCCTATGAACTAGGGGAACAAGAAGGACAAAAAGGGGCCGAAATGGTTCGTCAAGTCTTGAAAGATAATTTTGACTTGGACATTAAGTACTATGCCTTGGTTGATTTTCAAGCCTTTGCAACAGCGATTGATACGCTGTTCCCAGATGGAGTGATGATTGATGCCAAATTCTCAACCTTGGAAGGTCAACCGTTAACTGAAGCTACGGTGGGAGATGACTTACATGCTACGGAAACAGAGTCTCCGACCCAGACTATTAAAGTCGGGAAACAGCAGATGAATGGTTCGACCTTGCTTAATTATGCTCGTTTCCGTGATGATGATGAAGGCGATTATGGTCGTACCAAGAGACAGCAGCAAGTGCTGACAGCAGTTCTTCAGCAAATCAAAGATCCAACCAAGCTCTTTACAGGCTCAGAGGCACTTGGCAAGGTCTTCGGAATGACCTCAACGAATGTTCCTTATAGTTTCTTATTGACCAATGGTTTATCCTTCCTAAATGGAGCACAAAACGGCATTGAGAGATTAACAGTTCCAGAACTGGGTGATTGGGTAGATGCCTACGATGTTTATGGAGGCTTGGGCTTGCTTGTCGATCAAAATAAATATCAGAATAAATTGTCTCAGATGGGTTTGAGATAAGATAAGACAGAAGAATCAAAGTTTGATAGCTATTTGGATAGTAGTCAGGCTTTGATTTTTTACAGTCTGCAATAGATTTTCAGTCCTAATTTGTGGTATAATGAAACGATACGATAGAAAGAATAATGAACAATATGACTGATTTAAAAGCAATTCAGGCTCGTAGTCTGGAGATGGCTGAATATTTTGTGGCTTTTTGTAAAGAACATGATTTGCTTTGCTATCTTTGTGGTGGAGGTGCTATTGGTGCCCTTCGAAACAAGGGGTTCATTCCTTGGGACGATGACCTAGACTTTTTTATGCCCCGTAAGGACTATGAAAAATTGGCAGAATTATGGCCTCTTTATGCAGATGAACGTTATTTCTTGTCAAAGAGTAACACGGATTTTGTCGACCGCAATCTTTTTATTACCATTCGTGACAAGGAAACGACCTGTATCAAACCTTATCAGCAGGATTTGGATTTGCCACATGGTTTGGCTTTGGATGTCTTGCCTTTGGATTATTATCCGAAAAATCCAGCTGAGCGGAAGAAACAGGTTCGCTGGGCCCTGATTTATTCACTTTTTTGTGCCCAAACTATTCCAGAAAAGCATGGGGCTCTCATGAAATGGGGAAGCCGTATTTTACTGGGCGTGACGCCCAAATCTCTCCGTTATCGCATTTGGAAAAAAGCTGAGAAAGAAATGACCAAATATGGTCTAGCTGAGAGCGATGGCATCACAGAATTATGCTCAGGTCCTGGCTACATGAGAAATAAGTATCTAATCGCATCTTTTGAAGACAATCTTTTCTTGCCATTTGAAGGGACAGAGATGCCTATTCCAGTCGGTTATGATGCCTATCTCAGTACTGCTTTTGGAGATTATATGACGCCACCACCAGCAAATAAGCAAGTACCGCATCATGATGCTGTCATCGCTGATATGGATAAGTCTTATACAGAATACAAGGGAGAATATGGTGGCTAAGAAAAAAATCTTATTTTTTATGTGGTCTTTTTCTCTTGGAGGTGGCGCAGAGAAGATTCTGTCTACCATTGTTTCAAATCTGGATCCAGAAAAGTATGATATTGATATTCTTGAAATGGAGCACTTTGACAAGGGATACGAATCTGTTCCCCAGCATGTACGAATGTTAAAATCCCTTCAGGATTATCGCCAAGCCAGATGGATTCGAGCTTTTTTGTGGAGAATGAGAATTTATTTTCCAAGGCTGACTCGTCGCTTGCTTGTAAAAGATGACTATGATGTTGAAGTTTCTTTTACCATTATGAATCCACCACTGTTGTTTTCTAAAAGAAAAGAAGTCAAGAAAATCTCTTGGATTCATGGAAGTATCGAAGAATTTCTTAAGGATAGCTCAAAAAGGAAATCACATAGACGCCAGTTGGATGCCGCGGATACTATTGTAGGGATTTCAAAAAAGACCAGTCATTCTATCAAGGAAGTCTATCCAGATTATGCTTCGAAATTACAGACGGTCTACAATGGATATGATTTTAAGACTATTCTAGAAAAATCTCAAGAGAAGATAGATATCGAGATTGCACCTCAAAGTATCTGTACTATCGGACGGATTGAGGAAAATAAGGGTTCTGACCGTGTAGTGGAAGTGATACGATTATTACACCAAGAGGGAAAAAACTATCATCTCTACTTCATAGGTGCTGGTGATATGGAAGAGGAACTGAAAAAACGAGTTAAAGAGTATGAGCTTGAGGACTATGTACATTTCCTTGGTTATCAAAAAAATCCTTATCAGTATTTGTCTCAGATGAAGGTCCTCTTGTCTATGTCTAAACAAGAAGGTTTTCCTGGGGTGTATGTGGAGGCCTTGAGCCTTGGAATCCCTTTTGTCTCTACGGATGTCGGAGGGGCTGAGGAATTATCCCAAGAAGGACGATTTGGACAAATCATTGAGAGCAATCAAGAGGCAGCTCAGGCAATTACGAACTATATGACTTCTGCCTCAAACTTTGATGTCGATGAGGCTAGTCAATTCATTCAACAATTTACAATTGCCAAACAAATCGAACAAGTAGAAAAACTATTAGAGGAGTAGCATGGAAACTGCATTAATTAGTGTCATTGTGCCAGTCTATAATGTGGCGCAGTACCTAGAAAAATCGATAGCTTCCATTCAGAAGCAGACCTATCAAAATCTGGAAATTATTCTTGTTGATGATGGTGCAACAGATGAAAGTGGTCGCTTGTGTGATTCAATCGCTGAACAAGATGACAGGGTGTCAGTGCTTCATAAAAAGAATGAAGGTTTGTCGCAAGCACGAAATGATGGAATGAAGCAGGCTCACGGGGACTATCTGATTTTTATTGACTCAGATGATTATATCCATCCAGAAATGATTCAGAGTTTATATGAGCAAATAATTCAAGAAGATGCGGATGTTTCGAGTTGTGGTGTTATGAATGTCTATGCTAATGATGAAAGCCCACAGTCAGCTAATCAGGATGATTATTTTGTCTGTGATTCTCAAACATTTCTAAAGGAATACCTCATAGGTGAAAAAATACCTGGAACGATCTGCAATAAGCTAATCAAGAGAGAGATTGCAACTGCCCTATCCTTTCCTAAGGGATTGATTTACGAAGATGCTTATTATCATTTTGATTTAATCAAGTTGGCTAAGAAGTACGTTGTTAATACCAAACCCTATTATTACTATTTCCATAGAGGTGATAGCATTACGACCAAACCGTATGCAGAGAAGGATTTAGCCTATATTGATATCTATCAAAAGTTTTACAATGAAGTTGTGAAAAACTATCCTGACTTGAAAGAGGTTGCGTTCTTCAGATTGGCCTATGCTCATTTCTTTATTCTGGATAAAATGTTACTAGATGATCAGTATAAACAGTTTGAAGCCTATTCTCAGATTCATCGATTTTTAAAAGGCCATGCCTTTGCTATTGCTAGGAATCCAATTTTTCGTAAGGGAAGAAGAATTAGTGCTTTGGCTCTATTCATAAACATTTCCTTATACCGATTCTTATTACTGAAAAATATTGAAAAATCAAAAAAATTACATTAGAACGGGGGTGAGCAAGTGATTGATGGAAAACGATTATTATTTAGTTTGACCATAGTCAGCTATGCCTTGACGCTAGTAAGTGGAATTGTGTATCTGTTTAATAATAATAATGTTAGCTTGCTTTCTACTTTATTGTTCTTACTGGTTAGTAGCTTAATTGCCTGCTGGAATGATATCAAGTATTACTTAATCCATTTTATTTTCTATTTAACTATTTTTGTATTTCTGGTATCAAGACCGACCATTGATTATTTTAGGGATGGCGCTCTGGATACCTATCATCCGATAGCCTATCGCTTTGCCTTTATAGTCGTCATGGTTTCGATTCTGGGCTTGACCACAGGAGGCGTACTGGCTCGTTACTTCATAGCTAGGAAGAACATAAAAGTACCAAAGATAGGAAATTCTATAAAAGAGATTTATATCAAGCGGTTACGCTTTGTATCACTAGGAGTTTTTCTTCTCACCTATCCTTTCTATTTCATTCGGTTATTCGAACGGCTCCTGTATCGCTTGCAGACTTCCTACTATGCCTACTATGCAAATTTTGAAAGTAAACTGCCTTATTTTACCTACATTTTGTCTACCTTTACGGTCTACGCAATGTGTATGTATCTGGCAACCAAGCCAAAGAAATGGCAGGCCACAGCAGTGCTTGTCTCCTTTATTGCAGCCAATACTATTCATTTGGCAATTGGGACACGAAATCCCTTTATTTTAAGTATTTTATTTGCTTTTGTTTATTACTTCATGCGGGAGCAAACTGAAAAGGGAAAATGGATTGGGTTTAAAGAAAAGTTAGCGATTTTTGTAGGTTCTCCTATTCTCATGTTAGCGATGGGAGTGCTCAATTATGTACGGGATAATGTCCAGGTTTCCCATACAGGTTTCTGGGATATTCTGCTTGACTTTATCTATAAACAAGGAACCAGTTTTGGCGTTCTGGCTCGAGGTTTTCTATTTAACAGTAGCCTCCCTTACCGAGATTTCCGTAATTTTACTTTTGGTCCTGTCCTTGATTATTTTGCAAGGGGAAGCTTGGGGGCTATTTTCGGAGGAAAAGCCTTTGAACATACAACCAATAGTGTGGAGCTAGCTATTGATAGTAATAGTTATGCCCACAATTTGTCCTATCTTGTTTTGAATAAGGAATATTTAAAAGGACATGGTATCGGAAGTAGCTATATTATGGAGTTGTATACCGACTATGGTATGATAGGAGTCTTTCTGCTTAGTCTCTTACTCGGTATGCTATTTATAGCCATGCTGCAAGTAGCCTATCGTTCAAGAACAATCTTATTTGCCTTGTCCTTACTCATCTTGAATAATCTATTCTTTATGCCAAGAAGTAGCTTTTCAGAAAGTTTCTTCAATCTATTTACAATGCAATTCTGGGGAATTGTTCTTGTGATGATATTTGTAGCAAAAATGCTTACAAAAGAGAACCAGTATCTACTCAACAAAGGAGAAAAAAATCATGTTTGAACATTATTCAGTAGCTGATTTGTTTGCAAATCTTTACAAAAAACGAAAAGCAAATATTTTAGCTCTCATAGCTTTATTTGCTCTTATTGCTGTACCATTTACAATTAAAGCTGTTAAGAATAAAAATACTGTCAAAGACACAACAAGTTATTCAACTTATCTTAGCTATAAAATCACTCCTCCAGAAGATTCAGCTAAAACGATTTTGAATCATCAAATTGGTGGTTATAGTGATTTCTACGGAAAATTGATTGATGGGAATTTGAATGGAGCTTATCTTTTCAATGATGTAGAGCCGAGTGAGTTGAAAAAAATTGCCAGTGAATTGGATACGACAGAGACAACCTTGAAAAATTCTACAAGTGACTATTGGTGGAAAAAACTGACTGTTTACTATATGATTGACGATGCAGGGGTTGGTGTGAAAATTTTGACACCAAGTAAAGATGCTAATGACTTGTTGGAGCGAAAAATTGATGGATTGATTGAGAAATTTAAACACACTTATGCAAATGTAAAAATTGAAAAATTGGAAACCATCAACTCTAAAGAATTGAATGCAAACGGTGAGACAGCGCTTGGATTGAATGTGAAGAATTTGATTCTCCGTTTAGCTGTTATTGGAGTAGTCTGTGTGATTTTGGTTGTAATGGGAAATGTGTTGATTTATCTCTTTAACCCAACAATCAATAGAGCAGGTGATTTTTCTCAATATCAAATTGATTTTGTAACAGAGATTACAACAATTGCTAACCTAGCAGATGTCTTGTCATACAAAAATGCTGGACAGGAATTGACCATCGTTAGCTCAAATAAAGCTATCCTAGATAAATTGAAACAGAGTCAAGAGGCTTTAAAAGGAATGCATTTTGTAGATTTACAAGATGTATCATCTCTTTTGGAAAGAGATACAGTCCTTCTTGTTGAAGAATACGGAGTAACTCGTTATAAGAAATTTGAGCAAAGTCTTCAAATTCTTCGAAACTTAAATCGTTCTATCCTCGGTGTAGCAACCTTTAAATTATAAGCATTCGGATGCATTAGGTCTTCAAAGTCGGACAAGAGCCGATTTTGAAGGCTTTTTCTTTTAAAGTCTTCTACAGAAATAACCCTAGGAAAAATCGAGCCTGATAGAGGAGCCTTCTTTTGATAAAATCATAAAAATCTAGTATAATAGATAGAACTGAAAGTATGAGGTTACTAGCAATGAAAATGAAACAAATTAGTGATACAACTTTGAAAATCACGATGTCTTTAGAGGATTTGATGGATCGTGGAATGGAGATTGCTGACTTTCTCGTTCCTCAAGAAAAAACAGAAGAGTTCTTTTATGCTATCTTGGATGAGTTAGAGATGCCTGAGAGCTTTTTGGATACAGGTATGTTGAGCTTCCGTGTGACTCCAAAACCTGATAAGGTAGATGTCTTTGTAACCAAGTCAAAGATTGACCAAAATCTAGATTTTGAAGACTTATCGGATTTACCAGATATGGAAGAATTGGCTCAAATGTCGCCAGATGAGTTTATCAAAACCTTGGAAAAGAGCATTGCAGATAAAACCAAGGATGACATCGAAGCGATTCAATCTCTAGAGCAAGTAGAATCAAAAGAAGAAGAGCAGGAGCAGGCTGAACAAGAAGTTGAAAGCAAGAAAGAGCCTTACATCTACTACATCCTTTCTTTTGCTAAGTTAGCTGATTTGGTGGCTTTTGCCAAGACAGTGACTTTTGAGATGGAAACTTCTGAGCTCTACAAGATGAATGAGCGCTATTATTTGACCATTTTAGTGGATATTGAAAATCATCCAAGTCCATATCCAGCTTGGCTGTTGGCTCGTATGCGTGAGTTTGCAGATGATAGTGACATCAGTCGCTCAGTCTTGCAGGAGTATGGTCAAGTCTTGATGAATCACGATGCGGTGATTAATCTACAAAAGATTGGATAATCATTTCTGGAAAATTATTTCTAGATTTTAGGAAGAGCGAATCATTTGATTCGTTTTTTTCTTTTCTAGACTGAAATAGTGATTTACTATAATAGGAATTTTCACAAAATTCTGTTATAATGGCTATATTAGAAAATTTCGAGGAGACAAACATGACAGTTAAAATTGCTTTACTAGGATTTGGTACCGTTGCAAGTGGTGTGCCCTTCCTCCTAAAGGAAAATGGAGAAAAAATCAATCAATCAGCACATTCAGAGATTGAAGTTGCCAAGGTATTGGTCAAGGATGAAGATGAAAAGAATCGCTTGCTTGCAGCAGGGAATGACTTTAACTTTGTAACCAATGTGGATGATATTTTATCAGACCAAGATATTACCATCGTAGTGGAATTGATGGGACGTATCGAACCTGCTAAAACCTTTATCACTCGTGCCTTGGAAGCTGGAAAGCATGTTGTGACTGCCAATAAGGACCTTTTGGCTGTCCATGGTGCAGAATTGCTAGAAATCGCTCAAGCTAATAAGGTAGCACTTTACTACGAAGCAGCAGTAGCTGGTGGGATTCCAATTCTTCGTACTTTATCAAATTCCTTGACTTCTGATAAAGTCACGCGCGTGCTTGGAGTCGTTAACGGAACTTCCAACTTCATGATGACCAAGATGGTAGAAGAAGGATGGTCTTACGACGATGCTCTTGCGGAAGCGCAACGTCTAGGATTTGCAGAAAGCGACCCTACAAATGACGTGGATGGGATTGATGCAGCCTACAAGATGGTTATTTTGAGCCAATTTGCCTTTGGCATGAAGGTTGCCTTTGACGATGTAGCCCACAAGGGGATTCGTAACATCACACCAGAAGACGTAGCTGTAGCTCAAGAACTTGGCTATGTAGTGAAATTGGTTGGTTCTATCGAGGAAACTCCTTCAGGTATTGCTGCAGAAGTGACTCCAACCTTCCTACCTAAAGCGCACCCACTTGCTAGTGTGAATGGCGTAATGAACGCTGTCTTTGTAGAATCTATTGGTATTGGTGAGTCTATGTACTACGGACCAGGTGCGGGTCAAAAACCAACTGCAACAAGTGTTGTAGCAGATATTGTCCGTATCGTTCGTCGCCTGAATGATGGAACCATCGGTAAAGACTTCAACGAATACAATCGTGACTTGGTCTTGGCAAATCCTGAGGATGTTAAAGCAAACTACTACTTCTCAATCTTGGCACCAGACTCAAAAGGTCAGGTCTTGAAGTTGGCTGAAATCTTTAATGCTCAAGATATTTCCTTCAAGCAAATCCTCCAAGATGGCAAAGAGGGTGACAAGGCGCGTGTCGTTATCATTACACACAAGATTAATAAATCTCAACTTGAAAATGTCGCAGCTGAATTGAAGAAGGTTTCAGAATTCGACCTCTTGAATACCTTCAAGGTGCTAGGAGAATAAGATGAAGATTATTGTACCTGCAACCAGTGCCAATATCGGTCCAGGTTTTGACTCGGTCGGTGTAGCTGTAACCAAGTATCTTCAAATTGAGGTCTGCGAAGAACGAGATGAGTGGTTGATTGAACACCAGATTGGCAAATGGATTCCTCATGACGAGCGTAATCTCTTGCTCAAAATTGCTTTGCAAATTGTACCAGACTTGCAACCAAGACGTTTGAAAATGACTAGTGATGTTCCCTTGGCGCGTGGTTTGGGTTCTTCCAGCTCGGTTATTGTTGCTGGAATTGAACTAGCCAACCAACTGGGCCAGCTCAACTTGTCAGACCATGAAAAATTGCAGTTAGCGACCAAGATTGAAGGACATCCTGACAATGTGGCTCCAGCCATTTATGGTAATCTTGTTATTGCAAGTTCCGTTGAAGGTCAAGTCTCTGCTATCGTAGCAGACTTCCCAGAGTGTGATTTCTTAGCCTACATTCCAAACTATGAATTGCGTACTCGAGACAGCCGTGGCGTCTTGCCTAAGAAATTATCTTACAAGGAAGCTGTTGGGGCTAGTTCTATCGCCAATGTAGCTGTTGCTGCCTTGTTGGCAGGAGATATGGTGACAGCTGGGCAAGCAATCGAGGGAGACCTCTTCCACGAGCGCTATCGTCAGGACTTGGTGAGAGAATTTGCGACGATTAAACAAGTGGCCAAAGAAAATGGTGCCTATGCAACCTACCTCTCTGGTGCTGGGCCGACAGTTATGGTTTTGGCTTCTCATGACAAGATGCCAACGATTAAGGCAGAATTGGAAAAGCAACCCTTCAAAGGCAAACTTCATGACTTGAAAGTTGATACCCAAGGGGTCCGTGTCGAAGCAAAATAAAGAATAGCAGATAGGATGGGGAAACTCTCGACCAGAGGGCTTCCTATCCTTTTTTTGAAAATAAGTCTAGTCAAAGAACTTGATAAAGGAGAAATTAAGATGGCAGAAATTTATCTAGCAGGCGGTTGTTTTTGGGGCCTAGAGGAATATTTTTCACGCATTTCTGGAGTGCTAACAACCAGTGTCGGCTACGCTAATGGTCAAGTCGAAACGACCAATTACCAGTTGCTCAAAGAAACAGACCATGCAGAAACGGTTCAAGTGATTTACGATGAGAAGGCAGTGTCACTTAGAGAGATTTTACTTTATTATTTCCGTGTTATCGACCCTTTATCCATCAATCAACAAGGGAATGACCGTGGACGTCAGTATCGGACCGGTATATATTACCAAGATAAAACAGACCTGCCAGCTATCTTCACAGTGGTGCAGGAGCAGGAGCGCATGCTTGGGCGAAAGATTGCAGTAGAGGTGGAGAAACTTCGCCACTACATTCTGGCTGAAGATTACCACCAAGACTATCTTAAGAAGAATCCTTCAGGTTACTGTCATATCGATGTGACCGATGCTGATAAGCCATTGATTGATGAAGCAAACTATGAAAAGCCTAGCCAAGAGATATTAAAGGAAAGCTTAACTGAAGAGTCCTATCGTGTCACCCAAGAAGCTGCTACAGAGGCTCCATTTACCAATGCCTATGACCAAACCTTTGAAGAGGGAATTTATGTAGACATCACGACAGGTGAGCCACTCTTTTTTGCCAAGGATAAGTTTGCCTCAGGTTGTGGTTGGCCAAGTTTTAGCCGTCCGATTTCCAAGGAATTGATTCATTATTACAAGGATATGAGCCATGGAATGGAGCGAATCGAGGTTCGTTCTCGGTCGGGGAATGCTCACTTGGGTCATGTTTTTACAGATGGACCTCGGGAGTTAGGTGGACTTCGTTACTGTATCAATTCGGCATCCTTGCGTTTTGTAGCCAAGGATGAGATGGAAGAGGAAGGATATGGCTATCTACTGTCTTACTTAAACAAATAAAACAGAGAGGGTGGGCACTTCCCACTTTCTTTATTTCCAGAATACGAATAGAAGGGATCTATGAAACACCTATTACCTTACTTTAAACCCTACATCAAGGAATCAATTTTAGCACCCTTGTTCAAGTTACTAGAAGCTGTTTTTGAGCTCTTAGTTCCAATGGTGATTGCTGGGATTGTTGACCAATCCTTGCCCCAGAAAAATCAAGGTCATCTATGGATGCAGATTGGTCTGCTCCTTATCTTTGCAGTGATTGGTGTTGTAGTGGCCTTGGTAGCTCAGTTTTACTCAGCTAAGGCTGCGGTTGGATTTGCCAAAGGACTGACAGATGATCTCTATCGTCATATTCTTTCCTTGCCCAAGGATAGCAGAGATCGTTTGACCACTTCTAGCTTGGTCACTCGCTTGACTTCGGATACCTACCAGATTCAAACTGGTATCAATCAATTCCTGCGTCTCTTTTTGCGAGCACCTATTATTGTCTTTGGCGCTATCTTTATGGCCTATCGCATCTCAGCTGAGATGACTTTCTGGTTCTTGGTCATGGTTGTCATTTTGACCATTGTCATTGTAGGGCTCTCTCGACTGGTCAATCCTCTCTACAGTAGTCTCAGAAATAAAACGGACCAACTGGTTCAGGAAACACGCCAGCAATTACAAGGCATGCGAGTTATTCGTGCTTTTGGTCAAGAAAAACGAGAGTTACAGATTTTTCAAACCCTTAACCAAGTCTATGCTAGATTACAAGAAAAGACGGGTTTCTGGTCCAGCTTATTAACACCCCTGACCTATCTGATTGTAAATGGAACTCTCCTAGTCATTATCTGGCAAGGCTATATTTCTATTCAAGGAGGATTGCTCAGTCAAGGTGCTCTCATTGCCCTTATCAACTATCTCTTGCAGATTTTGGTGGAATTGGTCAAGCTAGCCATGTTGATAAATTCTCTCAACCAGTCTTATATCTCAGCCAAGCGAATCGAGGAAGTCTTTTTCGAGGCTCCAGAAGATATCCATTCAGAGTTAGAAGAAAAGCAAGCTACCGATGATCGGGTTTTACAAGTCCAAGAATTGACCTTTACCTATCCTGATGCGGCCCGGCCTTCTCTGAGAGACATTTCCTTTGATATGAAGCAAGGGCAAATCCTTGGTATCATTGGGGGAACGGGTTCTGGTAAGTCAAGTTTGGTGCAACTCATCCTTGGACTTTATCCAGCAGACAAGGGGAGCATTTACCCTTATCGAGATGGATCTAGTCCTCGTAATTTGGAGCAGTGGCGGTCATGGATTGCCTATGTGCCCCAAAAAGTCGAACTCTTTAAGGGAACCATTCGTTCAAACTTGACTCTAGGTTTCAATCACGAAGTAACTGACCAAGAACTTTGGCAGGCCTTGGAAATTGCGCAAGCTAAGGATTTTGTCAGTGAAAAGGAAGAACTCTTGGATGCCCTAGTTGAGGCAGGAGGGCGAAATTTATCAGGTGGACAAAAACAAAGGCTGTCTATTGCTCGCGCAGTCTTGCGTCAGGCTCCATTTCTCATCCTAGATGATGCAACCTCGGCCCTCGACACTATTACCGAGTCCAAGCTCTTGAAAGCTATTCGAGAAAATCTGCCAAATACGAGCTTAATCTTGATTTCTCAACGAACCTCGACTTTACAGATGGCTGACCAGATTCTCCTATTGGAAAAAGGGGAACTACTAGCTATCGGCAAGCACGAGGACTTGATGAAGACCAGTCAAGTCTATCGTGAAATCAATGCATCTCAACATGGAAAGGAGGACTAGCATGAGACGACAAACTGCAAACCAGACGCTCACACGTTTGGCTAAAGACCTTGCAAGTCATCCTCTCCTCCTTTTCCTAGCCTTTATAGGAACTATTGCTCAGGTTGGCTTATCAATCTACCTACCTATTCTGATTGGGCAGGTCATCGACCAGGTTCTGGTGGCTGAGTCTTCGCTAGTTTTTTGGCAAATTTTCATTCAGATGGTATTGGTGGTTATAGGAAATACACTAGTTCAATGGGCCAATCCTCTCCTCTATAATCGCCTAATTTTCTCTTATACTAAAGACTTGCGAGAGCGAATCATCCATAAGCTACATCGTTTACCGATTGCTTTTGTGGATCGGCAAGGCAGTGGGGAGATGGTCAGTCGTGTAACCACGGATATCGAACAGTTGGCAGCTGGCTTGACCATGATTTTTAACCAATTTTTCATTGGCGTCTTGATGATTTTAGTTAGTATTCTTGCCATGCTCCAAATTCATCTCCTGATGACACTCTTAGTCTTGCTGTTGACGCCACTGTCTATGGTGATTTCACGCTTCATTGCCAAACGCTCCTATCATCTCTTCCAGAAGCAAACAGAGACGAGGGGAATTCAGACACAGTTGATTGAAGAATCGCTTAGTCAACAGACCATTATCCAGTCCTTCAATGCTCAGGAAGAGTTTATCCAAAGACTGCACGATGACAATGACAACTACGCAGGCTATTCTCAATCAGCCATCTTTTATTCATCAACGGTTAATCCTTCGACTCGCTTTGTAAATGCGCTCATTTATGCGCTTCTAGCTGGAGTAGGAGCTTATCGTATCATGATGGGTTCCACCTTGACCATCGGGCGTTTAGTGACTTTTTTGAACTATGTTCAGCAGTATACCAAGCCCTTTAACGATATTTCCTCAGTTCTAGCCGAATTGCAAAGTGCCTTGGCTTGTGCAGAACGTGTTTATGCTGTCTTAGAAAGTCCTGAGGTGGCTGAAACAGGTAAGGAAGTCTTGACTAGTGACCAAGTTAAGGGAGTTATTTCCTTTAAACATATCTCTTTTGGCTACAATCCTGAAAAGATTTTGATTAAAGACTTATCTATCGATATCCCAGCCGGTAGCAAGGTGGCTATTGTTGGTCCGACAGGTGCTGGAAAATCAACCCTTATTAATCTCCTCATGCGTTTTTATCCCATTAATTCAGGAGATATCTTGCTGGATGGGAAATCCATTTATGACTATAGTCGTTCCTCTTTACGTCAGCAGTTTGGCATGGTTCTCCAAGAAACCTGGCTCAAGCAAGGGACCATTCATGATAATATTACTTTTGGGAATCCTGATGCTAGTCGGGAGCAGGTGATTGCTGCTGCCAAAGCAGCCAATGCAGACTTTTTCATCCAACAGTTACCGCAGGGTTACGATACCAAGTTGGAAAATGCAGGAGAATCTCTATCTGTTGGTCAAGCTCAGCTCTTGACTATTGCCCGAGTCTTTTTAGCTATTCCAAAGATTCTTATCTTAGACGAGGCGACTTCCTCCATCGATACGCGGACAGAAGTGCTGGTACAGGATGCCTTTGCTAAACTCATGGAGGGGCGCACAAGTTTTATTATTGCTCACCGCTTGTCTACCATTCAGGATGCGGATTTGATTCTTGTCTTGGTGGATGGTGACATTGTTGAGTATGGTAACCATCAGGAACTCATGGCTCGAAAGGGGAAGTATTATCAAATGCAGCAAGCTGCAGCTTTTAGCTCAGAATAAGCCTTCCTATTTTAAAATCTTATGGACGAAAAAAAGTTGCCTTCGGGTGACTTTTTTGTTACAATAGCTAGAAAAAATCACGACCTTAGAAGGAGAAAAACAATGAAAGTCTATCAGCATGTAAATATCGTGACTTGTGACCAAGATTTCCATGTTTATTTGAATGGAATCTTAGCTGTTAAAGATTCTCAAATCGTCTATGTCGGTCAAGAGAAGTCAGAGATTTTAAATCAAGCTGAGCAGATTATAGACTATCAGGGAGCTTGGATTATGCCTGGTTTGGTTAATTGCCACACACATTCTGCAATGACAGGTCTGAGAGGGATTCGAGATGATAGCAATCTTCATGAATGGCTCAATGACTATATATGGCCAGCAGAAGCTGAGTTTACTCCCGACATGACTACCAAGGCGGTCAAAGAAGCTCTAACAGAGATGCTCCAGTCAGGAACAACAACCTTTAATGATATGTATAATCCCAATGGTGTGGATATTGAGCAGATTTATCAGGCAGTGAAAGATTCTAAGATGCGTTCTTATTTCTCACCGACCCTCTTTTCTTCAGATACAGAAACAACTGCTGAGACCATTGCTAGAACACGAGCCATCATTGAGGAAATTATTGGATATAAAAATCCAAATTTCAAGGTTATGGTAGCCCCACATTCTCCCTACAGTTGTAGTAGAGACTTGCTGGAAGAAAGCTTAGATATGGCAAAAGAGTTGAATATTTCTCTCCATATCCATGTGGCGGAGACCAAGGAAGAATCGGGAATTATCCTGAAACGATACGGCAAACGTCCCCTTGCTTTTCTAGAAGAACTGGGTTACTTAGGTCATCCTTCTGTCTTTGCTCATGGAGTAGAACTAAATGATAGAGAAATTGAACGTCTGTCATCTTCTCAAGTCGCTATCGCCCACAATCCTATCAGCAACCTCAAACTGGCCTCAGGAATTGCTCCAATTATCCAGCTCCAAAAAGCAGGAGTGGCAGTAGGAATTGCGACAGATTCGGTTGCTTCCAATAACAATCTAGATATGTTTGAGGAAGGACGGACTGCAGCCCTTCTTCAGAAGATGAAAAGTGGGGATGCCAGCCAATTTCCTATCGAAATGGCTCTAAAAGCGCTGACAATCGAAGGGGCTAAGGTTCTTGGAATGGAAGAAGAGATTGGGAGTCTGGAAGTTGGCAAGCAAGCAGATTTTCTAGTCATTCAACCACAAGGGAAAATCCATCTTCAACCCCAAGAAAATATGCTTTCCCACTTAGTCTATGCAGTCAAATCCAGTGATGTAGATGATGTTTATATCGCCGGAGAACAGGTTGTGAAGCAAGGCCAAGTCTTGACAGCAGAACTTTAAAAGAAAAACCAAAAAAAGTTTAAAAAAAGTTTGCAAAAATCTTGCATTCTTTTTTTGACTATGCTATACTTATATACGGTTTGAAAAAACTGCCTAAGACAGTAGGGGAGCTCGACTCATAAGTATCCTACCGAGGACAAAACGTATCATGTAAAAAGAAGCGTATTGTACTTTCGTGTCTAGGTTTGGGCGCGTTTTTCTTTTGGAAAAATTCCCCAAGCAAAATAATAACGGAGGTGAACACACTAATGAGTGAAGCAATTATTGCTAAAAAAGCGGAACTAGTTGACGTAGTAGCTGAAAAAATGAAAGCTGCTGCATCTATCGTCGTTGTAGACGCTCGTGGTTTGACAGTTGAGCAAGATACAGTTCTTCGTCGTGAGCTTCGTGGAAGCGAAGTTGAGTATAAAGTTATTAAAAACTCAATCTTGCGTCGTGCAGCTGAAAAAGCTGGTCTTGAAGATCTTGCATCTGTATTCGTTGGACCATCTGCAGTAGCATTTTCTAACGAAGATGTTATCGCACCAGCGAAAATCTTGAACGACTTTTCTAAAAACGCTGAAGCACTTGAAATCAAAGGTGGTGCAATCGAAGGCGCTGTCGCATCTAAAGAAGAGATTCTTGCACTTGCAACTCTTCCAAACCGCGAAGGACTTCTTTCTATGCTCCTTTCTGTACTTCAAGCGCCAGTGCGCAACGTTGCTCTTGCAGTCAAAGCGGTTGCAGAAAGCAAAGAAGACGCAGCTTAGTCTTAAGCTACGCAGCGTAGCCTAGCTACGAAAAAACTATTATAAAAATTAAAACTTATTTGGAGGAAATAACAATGGCATTGAACATTGAAAACATTATTGCTGAAATTAAAGAAGCTTCAATCCTTGAATTGAACGACCTTGTAAAAGCTATCGAAGAAGAATTTGGTGTAACTGCAGCTGCTCCTGTAGCTGTTGCTGCAGCTGGTGCTGCTGACGCTGGTGCTGCTAAAGATTCATTCGACGTTGAATTGACATCTGCAGGTGATAAAAAAGTTGGCGTTATCAAAGTTGTACGTGAAATCACAGGTCTTGGACTTAAAGAAGCTAAAGAACTTGTTGACGGTGCACCAGCACTTGTTAAAGAAGGCGTTGCAACTGCAGAAGCTGAAGAAATCAAAGCTAAATTGGAAGAAGCTGGAGCTTCAGTTACTCTTAAATAATAGAGCGACTACATTAGTAGCTTAAAAACATGATTAAACCGCTATTCTTAGGATTAGCGGTTTTTATTTTTGTTCTAGAAGGGGCAAAAAAGAAGGTTTTAGGGACTTCTTTCCTATCAACTTTTTTCTATTTTCTGCCATTCATGTTATAATAGATAAATATGAAGAATCGGAGTGAGACTATGAAATACAAACGGATTGTCTTTAAGGTGGGGACTTCTTCTCTGACAAATGAGGATGGAAGTTTATCACGTAGTAAGGTAAAGGCTATTACCCAGCAGTTGGCTATGCTACACGAGGCTGGTCATGAGTTGATTTTGGTGTCGTCGGGTGCCATTGCGGCTGGTTTTGGGGCCTTAGGATTTAAAAAGCGTCCGACTAAGATTGCTGATAAACAGGCTTCAGCAGCGGTAGGGCAAGGACTTTTGTTGGAAGAATACACGACCAATCTTCTCTTGCGCCAAATCGTTTCTGCACAAATCTTGCTGACCCAGGACGACTTTGTTGATAAGCGTCGTTATAAAAATGCCCATCAAGCTTTGTCAGTTCTACTTAGCCGTGGGGCGATTCCTATCATTAATGAGAATGATAGTGTTGTTATTGATGAACTCAAAGTTGGGGACAATGACACTCTGAGTGCACAGGTAGCGGCTATGGTCCAAGCAGACCTTTTGGTTCTCTTGACAGATGTAGACGGCCTCTATACTGGAAATCCTAATTCAGATCCAAGAGCCAAACGTTTGGAGCGAATCGAGACCATTAATCGTGAGATTATTGATATGGCTGGTGGAGCTGGCTCGTCAAATGGAACTGGGGGCATGCTAACAAAAATCAAGGCTGCAACTATTGCGACAGAATCAGGAGTTCCTGTTTATATCTGCTCATCCTTGAAGGTAGATGCCATGATTGAGGCGGCTGAGGAGAGCAAAGATGGTTCTTACTTTGTTGCGCAAGAGAAGGGACTTCGTACCCAGAAACAATGGCTGGCTTTCTATGCTCAGAGTCAAGGTTCTATTTGGGTTGATAAAGGGGCTGCTGAAGCTCTCTCTCAACATGGAAAGAGTCTTCTCTTATCTGGTATTGTTGAAGCAGAAGGAGCCTTTTCTTACGGTGATATCGTGACAGTATTTGACAAGGAAAGTGGAAAATCACTTGGAAAAGGGCGCGTGCAATTTGGGGCATCTGCTTTGGAGGATATGTTGCGTTCTCAAAAAGCCAAGGGTGTCTTGATTCACCGTGATGACTGGATTTCCATTACTCCTGAAATCCAACTACTCTTTACAGAATTTTAGAGGTAAACTATGGTAAGTACACAAGAACAATTTGAACAGGTACAGGCTGTTAAAAAATCGATCAACACAGCTAGTGAAGTCGTGAAAAACCAAGCCCTGCTAGACATGGCTGATTACTTAGTGGCTGCTACTGAGGAGATTTTAGCGGCCAATGCTCTCGATATGGCAGCGGCCAAGGGTAAAATCTCAGATGTGATGCTGGATCGTCTTTATTTGGATGCAGGTCGTATAGAAGCGATGGCAACTGGAATTCGTGAAGTGGTTGCCTTACCAGATCCAATCGGTGAAGTTTTAGAAACCAATCATCTTGAAAATGGTTTGGTTATCACAAAGAAGCGTGTAGCTATGGGCGTTATTGGTATTATCTATGAAAGCCGTCCAAATGTGACGTCTGATGCGGCTGCTTTGGCTCTCAAGAGTGGAAATGCGGTTGTTCTTCGTAGTGGTAAGGACGCCTATCAAACAGCCCATGCTATTGTCACAGCCTTGAAGAAGGGCTTGGAAACGACTACTATTCACCCAGATGTGATTCAACTAGTGGAAGATACCAGTCGAGAAAGTAGCTATGCCATGATGAAGGCAAAGGGTTATCTAGACCTTCTCATCCCTCGCGGAGGAGCTGGCTTGATTAATGCAGTGGTTGAGAATGCTATTGTGCCTGTTATTGAGACAGGGACTGGTATTGTCCATGTTTATGTGGATAAGGATGCAGACGAAGACAAGGCTCTGTCTATCATCAACAATGCTAAAACCAGTCGTCCTTCTGTTTGTAATGCCATGGAGGTTCTGCTTGTTCATGAAGATAAGGCAGCAAGCTTCCTTCCTCGTTTGGAGCAAGTGCTAGTTGTCGATCGAAAAGAAGCTGGACTTGAACCGATTCAATTTCGTTTAGATGAAAAAGCTAGTCGATATATTTCTGGACAAGCAGCAGAGATCCAAGACTTTGACACCGAGTTTTTAGACTATATCCTAGCGGTTAAGGTCGTTAGCAGTTTAGAAGAAGCGGTTGAGCATATTGAAGCACACAGCACCCATCATTCGGATGCGATTGTGACTGAAAATTCTGGTGCTGCTGCTTACTTTACAGACCAAGTGGACTCGGCAGCAGTTTATGTCAATGCTTCAACGCGTTTCACCGATGGAGGTCAATTTGGTCTGGGATGTGAAATGGGGATTTCTACTCAGAAATTGCATGCGCGTGGTCCCATGGGCTTGAAGGAATTGACCAGCTACAAGTATGTGGTTACTGGTGACGGACAGATAAGGGAGTAAGAGATGAAGATTGGATTTATCGGTTTGGGGAATATGGGAGCTAGCTTGGCTAAGGCTGTTTTGCAGGCCAAGACGTGTGATGACATTCTTCTTGCCAATCGTAGTCAAGCCAAGGTTGATGCTTTCATCGCCAACTTTGGTGGTCAGGCTTCCAGCAATGAAGAGATTTTTGCAGAAGCAGATGTGATTTTTCTAGGAGTGAAGCCTGCTCAGTTTTCTGAACTGCTTTCTCAATATCAGACCATTCTTGAAAAAAGAGAAAGTCTTCTTTTGATTTCGATGGCAGCTGGATTGACCTTGGAAAAACTGGCTAGTCTTCTTCCAAGTCAACACCGAATTATTCGTATGATGCCAAATACCCCTGCTTCTATCGGTCAAGGAGTCATTAGTTATGCCTTGTCTTCTAATTGCAGGGCTGAGGACAGTGAGCTATTTTGTCAGCTTTTAACTAAGGCTGGTCTCTTGGTTGAACTAGGAGAAGGTTTAATCGACGCAGCGACAGGTCTTGCAGGTTGTGGACCAGCCTTTGTCTATCTTTTTATCGAGGCCTTGGCAGATGCAGGTGTTCAGACTGGATTGCCACGAGAAACAGCATTGAAAATGGCAGCTCAAACTGTGGTAGGAGCTGGGCAATTGGTCTTAGAAAGCCAGCAACATCCTGGAGTTTTGAAAGACCAAGTATGCAGCCCAGGCGGTTCGACTATCGCTGGTGTAGCAAGCTTAGAAGCACATGCCTTTAGAGGAACCGTTATGGAGGCAGTCAAAAAAGCCTACAAACGAACTAAAAAACTGGGTAAATAAGAGGTGGCTTTGACTGCCTCTTTTATGGTGGTTGAAATGAGAAGACAAAAAGATTGTCACAAACCCCTATTTTTTTGATAGAATAGAAGTAGTAAAAAAGAAATGAGTTAGACATGTCAAAAGGATTTTTAGTCTCTCTTGAGGGACCAGAGGGAGCAGGAAAGACCAGTGTTTTAGAGGCACTGTTACCAATTTTAGAGGAAAAAGGGGTAGGGGTGCTGACGACCCGTGAACCTGGCGGAGTCTTGATTGGGGAGAAGATTCGTCAAGTAATTTTGGACCCAAGTCATACTCAGATGGATGCTAAAACAGAGCTTTTACTCTATATCGCCAGTCGCAGACAGCACTTGGTGGAAAAAGTTCTTCCAGCACTTGAAGCTGGTAAGTTGGTCATTATAGACCGCTTTATTGATAGTTCTCTTGCATATCAGGGATTTGGTCGTGGTTTGGATATTGACGCCATTGATTGGCTCAATCAGTTTGCGACAGATGGCCTTAAACCTGATTTGACACTCTATTTTGACATCGAGGTGGAAGAAGGGCTGGCTCGTATTGCTGCTAATAGTGACCGCGAGGTCAATCGTTTGGACTTGGAAGGGTTGGACTTGCATAAAAAAGTCCGTCAAGGCTACCTTTCTCTTCTGGACAAAGAAAGAAATCGCATTGTCAAGATTGATGCCAGTCTCCCATTGGATGAGGTTGTGGAAACGACCAAGGATGTCTTATTTGACAGAATGGGATTATCTAAATGAAACAAGATCAACTAAAGGATTGGCAGCCAGATCAGTTTGACCGCTTTGTCCGTATCCTAGAACAAGACCAGCTCAATCATGCCTACCTCTTTTCAGGTTTCTTTGGAAGCTTGGAAATGGCGCAGTTCTTGGCTAAGAGCCTCTTTTGTACGGATAAGGTAGGCGTTTTACCGTGTGAGAAATGCCGAAATTGTAAGCTGATTGAACAGGGAGAATTTCCCGATGTCACCTTGATTAAGCCAGTCAATCAGGTCATTAAGACAGAACGGATTCGAGAATTGGTGGGGCAGTTTTCTCAAGCAGGGATTGAAAGTCAGCAACAGGTCTTTATCATTGAACAAGCTGAGAAAATGCATCCCAACGCAGCTAATTCTCTGCTCAAGGTCATCGAAGAACCCCAGAGTGAGGTTTACATTTTTTTCCTGACCAGCGACGAAGAAAAGATTTTACCGACAATACGAAGTCGGACCCAGATTTTCCACTTTAAAAAGCAAGAAGAAAAACTTATCTTGCTTTTAGAACAAATGGGACTGGTTAAGAAAAAAGCAACTTTTTTAGCTCAGTTTGCTCAATCGCGAGCTGAAGCAGAAAAGTTGGCAAATCAGGCAAGTTTTTGGACCTTGGTTGATGAAAGTGAACGCCTGACGACTTGGTTAGTAGCTAAGAAAAAAGAAAGTTATTTGCAGGCTGCTAAATTAGCTAGCTTGGCAGATGACAAGGAAAAACAAGATCAGGTTTTACGGATTCTTGAAGTTTTCTGTGGGCAAGATATCCTGCAAGCAAGAGTTCGGGTGATTCTACAAGATTTGTTAGAAGCTAGAAAAATGTGGCAGGCTAATGTCAGCTTTCAAAATGCCATGGAATATCTGGTCTTAAAAGAAATATAAACTCAAAAATGAAGGATAAAGAAAGGAAAGGGCTGTTTTATGGACAAAAAAGAATTATTTGACGCGCTGGATGATTTTTCCCAACAGTTGTTGGTAACCTTGGCCGATGTGGAAGCCATCAAGAAAAATCTCAAGAGCCTGGTAGAGGAAAATACAGCTCTTCGCTTGGAAAATAGTAAGTTGCGCGAACGCTTGGGTGAGGTGGAAGCAGATGCTCCCGTCAAGGCCAAACATGTTCGCGAAAGTGTCCGTCGCATTTACCGTGATGGATTTCACGTTTGTAATGATTTTTATGGACAACGTCGAGAGCAGGACGAGGAATGTATGTTCTGTGACGAGTTGTTATACAGGGAGTAGGCATGCAGATTCAAAAAAGTTTTAAGGGGCAGTCTCCCTATGGCAAGCTGTATCTAGTGGCAACGCCGATTGGCAATCTAGACGATATGACCTTTCGAGCTATCCAGACCTTGACAGAAGTGGACTGGATTGCTGCTGAGGACACGCGCAATACAGGGCTTTTGCTCAAGCATTTTGACATTTCTACCAAACAGATTAGTTTTCATGAGCACAATGCCAAGGAAAAGATTCCTGATTTGATTGATTTCCTGAAAGCAGGGCAAAGTATTGCTCAGGTATCCGATGCAGGTCTGCCTAGCATTTCAGACCCTGGCCATGATTTGGTCAAGGCTGCGATTGAGGAAGAAATCGCAGTTATCACTGTTCCAGGTGCCTCTGCAGGAATTTCTGCCTTGATTGCCAGTGGTTTAGCGCCACAGCCACACATATTTTACGGCTTCTTACCCAGAAAATCAGGCCAGCAAAAGCAATTTTTCGACTTGAAAAAAGACTATCCAGAAACTCAAATTTTCTATGAATCGCCTCATCGTGTGGCAGATACGCTAGAAAATATGCTAGAAGTCTATGGTGACCGCTCGGTAGTCTTGGTAAGAGAATTGACAAAGATTTACGAAGAATACCAACGAGGAAAAATCTCTGAATTGCTGGAAAGTATCGCTGAAACGCCTCTCAAGGGTGAATGCCTTCTCATCGTGGAAGGTGCCAGTCAGGATGTGGAGGAAAAAGACGAGGAAGACTTGTTCTTAGAAATCCAAGCCCGCATACAGCAAGGTATGAAGAAAAATCAAGCCATTAAGGAAGTAGCTAAGTTTTACCAGTGTAATAAAAGCCAGCTTTACGCTGCCTACCATGACTGGGAAGAAAAACAAGAAAATGACTAAACAGGGAAGTTTGCCTTCTTCCCTTTTTTTGTTATACTAGTAGAAGAAAAAAATAGAAAGATTTGTGGGAGTGAAAAAGTCCGGGGGGACTTTTTCAGCCTGAGCCAGAAAACTCGAGAGCGAGGAAAGTCCGATTGGCTTTTTCAATGTGAAACTTGTCTTCACACTCCCAAAGAGGTATTAGTGTCGTGTCTCAATCTTATATCAATGTTATCGGTGCTGGTTTGGCAGGTTCTGAAGCAGCCTACCAAATCGCAGAGCGTGGTATTCCAGTTAAACTTTATGAAATGCGTGGTGTCAAGTCAACACCTCAACATAAAACAGACAATTTTGCTGAGTTAGTTTGTTCTAATTCCCTTCGTGGGGATGCTCTTACAAATGCTGTCGGGCTTCTCAAGGAAGAAATGCGTCGCTTGGGTTCTGTTATTTTGGAATCTGCTGAGGCTACACGGGTTCCTGCAGGTGGTGCGCTTGCGGTGGACCGTGATGGTTTCTCACAGATGGTGACTGAAAAAGTGACCAACCACCCCTTGATTGAAGTGGTTCGTGATGAAATTACAGAATTACCAACAGATGTTATCACAGTTGTGGCTACTGGTCCCTTGACTAGTGATGCCCTAGCTGAGAAAATTCATGCCCTTAATAATGGAGATGGTTTCTATTTCTACGATGCGGCAGCGCCTATTATCGACGTCAATACCATCGATATGAGCAAGGTCTATCTCAAATCACGTTATGATAAGGGAGAAGCGGCCTACCTCAATGCTCCAATGACCAAGCAAGAGTTTATGGATTTCCATGAAGCCTTGGTCAATGCTGAAGAAGCACCGCTTAATTCTTTTGAAAAAGAAAAGTACTTTGAAGGATGTATGCCTATCGAAGTCATGGCCAAACGTGGCATTAAAACTATGCTTTATGGTCCTATGAAACCAGTCGGTTTGGAGTATCCAGACGACTATACTGGACCTCGTGATGGCGAATTCAAAACACCTTATGCTGTGGTTCAACTTCGTCAGGACAATGCGGCTGGTAGCCTATACAATATCGTCGGTTTCCAAACCCATCTCAAATGGGGAGAACAAAAGCGCGTCTTCCAAATGATTCCAGGTCTTGAAAATGCGGAGTTTGTTCGTTATGGTGTTATGCACCGCAATTCTTACATGGATTCACCAAATCTTCTGGAGCAGACTTACCGTTCTAAGAAACAACCAAATCTCTTCTTTGCTGGTCAGATGACGGGTGTGGAAGGCTATGTTGAATCAGCAGCGTCAGGATTAGTTGCGGGAATTAATGCAGCTCGTCTTTTCAAGGGAGAAAGTCCAGCTATTTTCCCAGAGACGACAGCGATTGGCAGTCTGGCTCATTACATCACCCATGCGGACAGCAAACATTTCCAACCAATGAATGTCAATTTTGGAATTATCAAGGAGTTGGAAGGTGAGCGTATTCGTGATAAGAAGGCTCGTTATGAAAAAATTGCAGAGCGTGCCCTCAGCGACTTAGAGGAATTTTTGACTGTCTAATTTTTTTGAAAGAATTGCTCATGATACTATAAAAATCTTAGAAATTGTGATAAAATAGGTAGGATAAAAAAAGGAGAGTGAAAATGGCGAATCCCAAGTATAAACGTATTTTAATCAAGTTATCAGGTGAAGCCCTTGCCGGTGAACGTGGCGTAGGGATTGATATCCAAACAGTTCAAACAATCGCAAAAGAGATTCAAGAAGTTCATAGCTTAGGTATCGAAATTGCCCTTGTTATTGGTGGAGGAAATCTCTGGCGTGGTGAACCTGCTGCAGAAGCAGGAATGGACCGAGTTCAGGCAGATTACACAGGAATGCTTGGGACCGTTATGAATGCTCTTGTGATGGCAGATTCATTGCAACAAGTTGGTGTCGATACTCGAGTGCAAACTGCCATTGCCATGCAACAAGTGGCAGAGCCTTATGTCCGTGGACGTGCCCTTCGTCACCTTGAAAAAGGCCGTATCGTTATCTTTGGTGCTGGAATTGGTTCACCTTACTTCTCAACTGATACAACAGCAGCCCTTCGTGCAGCTGAAATAGAAGCGGATGCCATCCTCATGGCTAAAAATGGTGTCGATGGTGTTTACAATGCCGATCCTAAGAAAGACAAGACAGCTGTTAAGTTTGAAGAATTGACCCACCGTGACGTTATCAATAAAGGTCTTCGTATCATGGACTCAACAGCTTCAACCCTCTCAATGGACAACGACATTGACTTGGTTGTCTTCAATATGAATCAACCAGGCAACATCAAACGTGTCGTATTTGGTGAAAATATCGGAACAACAGTTTCAAATAATATCGAAGAAAAGGAATAAAAAAGATTATGGCTAACGCAATTATTGAAAAAGCTAAAGAGAGAATGACCCAGTCTCACCAATCACTTGCTCGTGAATTTGGTGGTATCCGTGCCGGCCGTGCCAATGCAAGCTTGCTTGACCGTGTACATGTAGAATACTATGGAGTAGAAACTCCTCTTAATCAAATCGCTTCAATTACGATTCCAGAAGCACGTGTTTTGTTGGTAACACCATTTGACAAGTCTTCATTGAAAGATATCGAACGTGCTTTGAACGCTTCTGATCTTGGTATTACACCAGCTAACGACGGTTCTGTGATTCGCTTGGTTATCCCTGCTCTTACAGAAGAAACTCGTCGTGACCTTGCTAAAGAAGTGAAGAAGGTCGGTGAGAATGCTAAAGTGGCTGTTCGCAATATCCGTCGTGATGCTATGGACGAAGCAAAGAAACAAGAAAAAGCAAAAGAAATCACTGAAGACGAATTGAAGACTCTTGAAAAAGATATTCAAAAAGTAACAGACGATGCTGTTAAACACATCGACGACATGACTGCCAACAAAGAGAAAGAACTTTTGGAAGTCTAAAAATAAACAGAAAAACTCAGTTGGCATTGCTGGCTGAGTTTTATTCGAAAGAAGGAAATATGAATACAAATCTTGCAAGTTTTATCGTTGGACTCATCATCGATGAAAATGATCGTTTTTACTTTGTGCAAAAGGATGGCCAGACCTATGCGCTTGCCAAGGAAGAAGGTCAACATACAGTAGGCGACACGGTTAAAGGTTTTGCCTACACGGATATGAAGCAAAAGCTCCGCTTGACCACTTTAGAAGTAACTGCCACTCAGGACCAATTTGGTTGGGGAACTGTAACAGAAGTACGCAAGGACTTGGGAGTCTTTGTCGATACAGGCCTACCTGACAAGGAAATCGTTGTGTCACTCGATATCCTCCCTGAGCTCAAGGAACTCTGGCCTAAGAAGGGAGACCAACTCTACATCCGTCTTGAAGTGGACAAGAAAGACCGTATCTGGGGCCTCTTGGCTTATCAAGAAGACTTCCAACGTCTAGCTCGTCCTGCTTACAACAATATGCAGAACCAAAACTGGCCAGCCATTGTTTACCGTCTCAAGTTGTCAGGAACTTTTGTTTACCTGCCAGAGAATAACATGCTTGGCTTTATCCATCCTAGCGAGCGCTACGCAGAGCCACGTTTGGGGCAAGTCTTAGATGCGCGTGTCATTGGTTTCCGCGAGGTTGACCGTACGCTGAATCTCTCCCTCAAACCACGTTCCTTTGAAATGTTGGAAAATGATGCTCAGATGATTTTGACTTACTTGGAAAGTAATGGAGGTTTTATGACCTTGAATGATAAGTCATCCCCTGAGGATATCAAGGCAACCTTTGGTATTTCTAAAGGTCAGTTTAAGAAAGCACTCGGTGGCTTGATGAAGGCTGGTAAAATCAAGCAAGACCAGTTTGGGACAGAGTTGATTTAGGGAGACATATGAGAAAATCATTTTACACTTGGCTCATGACCGAGCGCAACCCTAAAAGTAACAGCCCCAAAGCAATTTTGGCAGACCTCGCTTTTGAAGAGTCAGCCTTCCCAAAACACACAGATGATTTTGATGAGGTGAGTCGCTTTTTGGAGGAGCACGCTAGTTTCTCTTTCAACCTAGGAGACTTTGACGCTATCTGGCAAGAATACTTAGAACACTAGCGTATTCACTGGGTTTGGGCTAGTAATTTCTCCCTCCCTCTGCTATAATAAAAAGAAATAAAAGAATTAGAGAGGTTCTTTATTTGAAGGAACATTCAATAGACATTCAACTGAGTCATCCAGATGACCTGTTTCATCTTTTTGGTTCCAATGAACGCCATCTTCGTTTGATGGAAGAAGAGCTTGATGTGGTGATTCATGCTCGTACGGAGATTGTGCAGGTTTTGGGAGAGGAGACTGCCTGTGAAGAGGCTCGTCAGGTTATTCAAGCCCTCATGGTCTTGGTAAATCGTGGGATGACCGTTGGTACGCCAGATGTGGTCACTGCGATTAGCATGGTCAAAAACGATGAAATCGACAAGTTTGTCGCCCTTTACGAAGAAGAAATTATCAAGGACAATACAGGGAAGCCTATCCGTGTCAAAACCTTGGGTCAAAAACTTTATGTGGATAGTGTCAAACAGCATGATGTGACCTTTGGAATCGGGCCCGCAGGAACAGGGAAGACCTTTCTTGCAGTTACTTTGGCCGTGACTGCCCTTAAACGTGGCCAGGTCAAACGAATTATCTTGACACGTCCAGCGGTTGAGGCAGGAGAGAGTCTAGGTTTTCTTCCGGGTGATCTTAAAGAGAAGGTAGATCCTTACCTTAGACCTGTTTATGATGCCTTGTATCAGATTCTAGGCAAAGACCAGACGACTCGTCTCATGGAGCGTGAAATTATCGAGATTGCACCCCTTGCCTATATGCGTGGACGGACCTTGGAGGATGCCTTTGTCATTCTCGATGAGGCGCAAAATACGACTATCATGCAGATGAAGATGTTCTTAACTCGTTTAGGATTTAATTCTAAGATGATTGTCAATGGAGATATCAGTCAGATTGATCTTCCGCGTAATGTCAAGTCCGGTTTGATTGATGCCCAAGAGAAACTCAAGAATATCCATCAGATTGACTTTGTTCATTTTTCAGCCAAGGATGTGGTTCGCCATCCAGTTGTCGCTCAGATTATCCGAGCTTATGAACCAGCTCCAGTTAAAAAAGAAGAGCGTGAAGAAGTCCAAGAAGAAAGAGAATAGCAAAAAAGAGCAGTTCAGGTGGAATTGCTCTTTCTTTTATCTGATAATTAGATTTTTTAGATTAGTTCATCAATTGGAGTATGTTTTTTATCGAGACCTTGGGCTACTGGAAGACTGGTTAAGTAACCTTGATAAGTAGTAACACCTTGGCGCAAGCCCTCATCCTCAGAGATTGCTTGTACAAAACCTTTACCAGCCAAAGCTTCAATATAAGGAAGAGTGACATTGGTTAGGGCAATGGTTGAAGTACGAGCAACCGCACCAGGGATGTTGGCAACGGCATAGTGGAGAACACCGTGTTTTTCATATACAGGCTCATCGTGCGTTGTCACACGGTCAGCTGTCTCGATAACACCACCTTGGTCAACGGCAACGTCAACGATGACAGATCCTGGACGCATTTGCTTGACCATCTCATCTGTGACCAGTTTTGGTGCCTTGGCACCTGGGATGAGAACCGCTCCGATCACCACATCCGCATCTTTCACACTGGCTTCGATGTTGAATGAATTGGACATAAGGGTTTGGATTTGATGACCAAAGACTTCTTCGAGGACTGAAAGACGTTTAGCACTGATATCAAGGATGGTTACTTGAGCACCAAGACCAAGCGCAATTCGAGCAGCATGGGTCCCTACGACACCGCCACCGATGATGGTTACTTTCCCTTTAGGTACACCCGGCACACCACCCAGTAAGACACCAGAACCTCCTGCTTGCTTAGTTAGGAAATGGGCGCCGATTTGGACTGCCATACGGCCTGCAACCTCACTCATAGGTACGAGGAGTGGTAATTGACCTTGGGAATCACGGACAGTTTCATAGGCAATCCCAGTTGTTTTTGCTTCCAACATAGCATCTGCTAATTCTGGAGCAGCGGCCATGTGCAAGTAGGTGAAGAGAAGCAGGTCGTCACGTAAGTAACCATATTCAGAAGCTAGTGGTTCTTTTACTTTTACGACCAATTCAGCTGCCCAGGCTTCACCAGCAGTAGCGACAATTTCAGCTCCTTGCTTTTGATAGTCAGCATCAGTAAAGCCAGAACCGAGACCAGCATTTGTTTCGATAAGGACGCGATGACCACGGCCGACTAAGCTGTGGACACCAGCAGGTGTTAGGGCAACACGGTTTTCATTATTCTTAATTTCTTTTGGAATTCCGATTAACATAGAGAAAAACTCCCTTTCTATTGACGGGTTGTAAATGATTTATCACATTATCTATAAAATAAGGTGATGATTTTATTCTATATGAAACCGCTTTAAAAAGCAAGAAAAATTTGTTGTAATTTATTTTTTATGCTAGACTGGTAGAAAATATTTTTAAATGGAGGAGAAGTATGGAATCAATCTTTTTAAAACTATCCCAGTATCCAACAATGGAGACAGAGCGTTTATTGCTTAGACCTGTAACTTTGGATGATGCGGAAGCAATGTTTGAATATGCCTCGGACAGAGAAAATACGCGTTACACTTTTCCAACCAATCAAAGCTTGGAAGAAACTCAAAATAATATTGCTCAGTTCTACTTGGCCAATCCCTTGGGACGGTGGGGGATAGGACTAAAAAGCAATGGCAAATTTATCGGAACCATTGATTTGCACAAGATTGATCCTGCTCTTAAGAAGGCAGCTATTGGCTATATTATCAATAAAAAGTATTGGAATCAAGGATTAACGACAGAAGCCAATCGTGCTGTGATTGAGCTAGCTTTTGAGAAGATAGGGATGAATAAGTTGATTGCCCTTCACGATAAGAATAATCCTGCGTCTGGAAAGGTCATGGAGAAATCAGGAATGCGTTTTTCCCACGAAGAAGCTTATGCTTGTATTGACCAGCATGAAGAAGGCCGAATCGTGACAAGAGTTCATTATGTCTTGACCAAGGAAGACTATTTTGCAAATAAATAAGCAGTTGAAAAGAAATTTTCAACTGTTTTTTCTTCCTCTTACGAATAATCTAAGAGAGGAGAAAATATGGAAGCAATTATCGAGAAAATCAAAGAGTATAAAATCATTGTCATCTGTACTGGTCTGGGCTTACTTGTAGGAGGATTTTTCCTGCTAAAACCATCTCCACAAACACCTGTCAAGGAAACGAATTTGCAGGCTGAAGTTGCAGCTGTTTCCAAGGATTCGGTATCCGAAAATGAAGTGAAGAAGGAAGAACCGGTTGAACAAGATCTAATCACAGTAGATGTAAAAGGCGCTGTTAAAGCACCTGGAATTTATGATTTGCCGGTAGGTAGTCGGGTCAATGATGCCGTTCAGAAGGCTGGTGGCTTGACAGAGCAAGCAGACAGCAAGTCGCTCAATCTAGCTCAGAAAGTTAGTGATGAAGCCCTGGTTTATGTTCCAACTAAGGGAGAAGAAGCAGCTAGTCAACAGACTGCTTCTGGGACGGCCTCTTCAACGAGCAAGGAAAAGAAAATCAATCTCAACAAGGCCAGTCTGGAAGAACTCAAGCAGGTCAAAGGCTTGGGAGGAAAACGAGCTCAGGATATTATCGATCATCGTGAGACTAATGGCAAATTCAAGTCGGTTGATGAACTTAAGAAGGTCTCTGGCATTGGTGCTAAAACGATAGAAAAGCTAAAAGACTATGTTACAGTGGATTAAGAAACTCCCTATTCCCCTAATTTACCTGAGTTTTCTATTGCTTTGGCTTTACTATTCTATTTTCTCAGCATACTATCTTGCTTTGTTAGGCTTTGTTTTTCTGCTAGTCTGTCTCTTTTTCCAATTTCCTTGGAAATCTGCTAGCAAAGTTCTAGTGATTTGTGGAATCTTTGGCTTCTGGTTTCTGTTTCAAAATTGGCAACAGAGTCAAGCAAGTCAAAATTTGGCGGATTCTGTTGAAAGGGTACGGATTTTGCCTGATACTATTAAAGTCAATGGTGACAGTCTATCCTTTCGTGGCAAGTCTGATGGACGCATTTTTCAAGTTTATTATAAACTCCAGTCCGAGGAGGAGAAAGAAACCTTTCAAGCTTTAACCGACATTCATGAGATAGGACTAGAAGGGAAGCTTTCGGAGCCAGAAGGGAAGAGAAATTTTGGTGGTTTCGACTACCAAACCTATCTGAAAACTCAGGGAATTTACCAGATTCTCAATATCAAAAAAATCCAGTCACTTCAAAAGGTTGGCAGTTTGGATATAGGTGAAAATCTGTCCAGTGTACGCCGAAAGGCTGTAGTTTGGATTAAGACGCATTTTCCAGACCCTATGCGGAACTACATGACAGGGCTCTTACTAGGACATCTGGACACCGACTTTGAGGAGATGAATGAGCTTTATTCTAGTCTAGGAATTATCCACCTCTTTGCCTTGTCGGGTATGCAGGTAGGTTTTTTCATGGATGGCTTTAAGAAACTTCTCTTGCGATTGGGCTTGACCCAAGAAAAGTTGAAATGGCTAACTTATCCCTTTTCCCTTATTTATGCAGGCCTGACTGGATTTTCAGCCTCGGTCATTCGCAGTCTCTTGCAAAAGTTACTGGCTCAACATGGTGTTAAGGGCTTGGATAATTTTGCTCTGACGGTGCTTGTCCTCTTTATTATCATGCCCAACTTTTTCTTGACAGCAGGAGGAGTCTTGTCCTGCGCTTATGCTTTTATCTTGACCATGACTAGCAAAGAAGGAGAGGGGCTTAAGGCTATTGCCAGAGAAAGTCTAGTCATTTCCTTGGGAATATTGCCCATTTTGTCCTTCTATTTTGCGGAATTTCAACCTTGGTCCATCCTTTTGACCTTTGTCTTTTCCTTTCTATTTGACTTGGTCTTCTTACCGCTCTTGTCTATCTTATTTGCCCTTTCCTTTCTCTATCCAGTCATTCAGCTGAATTTTATCTTTGAATGGTTGGAGGGAATGATTCGCTTGGTGTCGCAGGTGGCAAGTAGGCCTCTGGTCTTTGGACAACCCAATGTATGGCTTTTAATCTTATTGTTAATTTCCTTGGCTTTGGTCTATGATTTGAGGAAAAATATCAAAAGAGTAGCTGGCTTCAGCTTACTTATTGTGGGTCTCTTTTTCTTGACCAAGCATCCACTGGAAAATGAAATCACCATGCTGGATGTGGGGCAAGGTGAAAGTATTTTCTTACGGGATGTAACTGGTAAAACCATTCTCATAGATGTCGGTGGCAAGGCAGAATCTAATAAGAAAATCGAAAAATGGCAAGAAAAGGCGACGACCAGCAATGCACAGAGAAGCTTGATCCCCTATCTAAAAAGTCGAGGAGTAGCCAAGATTGATCAGCTAATTTTGACAAATACGGACAAGGAACATGTTGGAGATTTGCTGGAGGTGACCAAGGCATTCCATGTAGGGGAAATTTTAGTGTCCAAAGGCAGTCTGAAACAGAAGGAATTTGTTGCAGAACTACAGGTAACTCAAACCAAGGTGCGCAGTGTGACAGAAGGAGAAAACTTGCCAATTTTTGGAAGTCAGTTAGAAGTCCTATCTCCAAGGAAAATTGGAGATCATGAAGATACCCTGGTTTTGTATGGAAAACTCTTGGATAAAAACTTTCTCTTCACTGGAAATTTGGAGGAGAAAGGAGAGAAGGGCTTGCTGAAGCACTATCCAGACTTGAAAATTGATGTCTTGAAAGCTGGCCAACATGGCTCTAAACAATCATCAAGTTCAGCCTTTTTAGAACAGCTCAAACCAGAGGTGATTCTCATTTCAGTTGGAAAGAGCAATCGAACGAAACTCCCTCATCAGGAAACCTTGACCCGACTGGAAACTATCAATAGCAAAGTATATCGAACTGACCAGCAAGGGGCTATACGCTTTAAGGGTTGGAATAGTTGGAAAATCGAAAGCATTCGATAGGAGGAAAAGTTGTTATAGATTAGTAAGAAAACAAAAACCAAAAATCTGTTGCATAATAATGATAAAAACGATATAATGAAAGCGTGTTCAATATTAAAGATATAAATGCAATAAAACCATTAAAAATTAGCAAAAACCGTTTAATTAGTTAGTTTATGATCTATTGGTCTTTTTTAGTCCAGTGTATCTGCTGTGAGCGTCCTTAAAACTTATCGGTATGATTGGAAAGTATAGTACGAACTATCACAGTCTCGTTATGATAGCTATTCTGAGTATAAAGTTGGTTCTGGCTGGAATTACGATCGTTATGAGGTACTAAACTACTACAGCGGAGGCTATTAATCCAAAAAGGAGGGCTAGATATGTTGCAGCTTACTCATGTGACCTTAAAAACGCGACAAGTCATTTTACAAGATGTTGATTTTACATTTGAAAAGGGTAGGATTTATGGTATTCTTGCTATCAATGGCTCTGGAAAGAAGCTTACTATTTGCAGTGGCAAGATGAAGAGAAGAATTATGAAATGATATCAAATAACCCGACTGTTAGCTCTGACTTTAAAATGGCGGTTGACCGCCAACGAAAGATTTACCAAGCCCTGTATCCCTTGAACATAAAAGCACATACTTTGGAGTTTCCGATCCACGGGATTGATCAGATTATCTGGATTTTAGAGGCTATCATCCCAACCTTGTTTGTGATTGCTATTATTTTTATGCTAACGCAACTATTTGCAGAAAGATATCAAAATCATCTGGACACAGCTCAGTTATATCCTTTTTCAAAAGTGACATTTGCAATGTCCTCTCTTGGAGTTGGAGTGGGTTATGTAACTGTACTGTTTATCGGAATCAGCGGATTTTCTTTTCTAGTGGGAAGTCTGATAAGTGGTTTTGGACAGTTAGATTATCCCTACCCGATTTATAGCTTAGTGAATCAAGAGGTAACTATTGGAAAGATACAAGATGTGTTATTTCCTGGCTTGTTCTTAGCTTTCTTAGCCTTTATCGTCATTGTGGAAGTAGTGTACTTGATTGCTTACTTTTTCAAGCAAAAAATGCCTGTCCTTTTTCTTTCACTCATTGGGATTGTTGGCTTATTGTTTGGCATCCAAACAATTCAGCCTCTTCAAAGGATTGCACATCTGATTCCCTTTACTTACTTGCGTTCAGTGGAGATTTTGTCTGGAAGATTACCTAAGCAAATTGATAATGTCAATCTGAATTGGAGCATGGGGATAGTCTTACTTCCTTGCCTGATTATCCTTTTGTTAGTGGGGATTCTATTTATCGAAAGATGGGGAAGTTCACAGAAAAAAGAATTTTTTAATAGATCCTAGCTTTCCTATAGGGAAAATAAGTAAAAACTAACATAGAGAGGGAATCAACTTGATTCTCTCTTTTTGATTAGGAAATCAATGAAAAATACAAACACAAACTTTTCAAAAAAATAACTTTTTATCTTGACAAGGGCTAGAAAACTTGGTATCATATAAAAGTTGAGAAAAGCAGAAGTGAGAGCTTCTCGCCTTGTGACATTAAGTTGCCTGGCCCTACGGATGAAAAGTTTCTAAGAAACGCTATCATAACGTGCGGGCTTGTATATTTACGAGTCCGCTATTGTTTTTCTCTAATAAAACAAAAGAGGTGAAAACCATAGCAAAGCAAGACTTATTCATCAATGATGAGATTCGTGTACGTGAAGTTCGCTTGATTGGTCTTGAAGGAGAACAACTAGGCATTAAGCCACTCAGTGAAGCGCAAGCTTTGGCTGATAATGCTAATGTTGACCTAGTATTGATTCAACCCCAAGCCAAACCGCCTGTTGCAAAAATTATGGACTACGGTAAGTTCAAATTTGAGTACCAGAAGAAGCAAAAAGAACAACGTAAAAAACAAAGTGTTGTTACTGTGAAAGAAGTTCGTCTAAGTCCAACTATTGACAAGGGTGACTTTGATACAAAACTTCGCAATGCACGCAAATTCCTTGAAAAAGGAAATAAAGTTAAGGTATCTATTCGCTTTAAGGGTCGTATGATTACCCATAAAGAGATTGGTGCAAAAGTTTTAGCCGAGTTTGCTGAAGCAACTCAAGATATTGCCATCATCGAACAACGTGCTAAAATGGATGGACGTCAAATGTTCATGCAATTGGCGCCAGCGACTGACAAAAAATAATTGTCAGAAAGTTAAATAAAGGAGAAAAAATCATGCCAAAACAAAAAACACACCGCGCATCAGCTAAACGTTTCAAACGTACAGGTTCTGGTGGACTTAAACGTTTCCGTGCTTACACTTCTCACCGTTTCCACGGAAAAACTAAGAAACAACGTCGTCATCTTCGTAAAGCATCTATGGTGCATTCAGGAGATTACAAACGTATCAAAGCAATGCTTACTCGCTTGAAATAATAGTTTGACTGTAAGTAAAGAATTCTAGGAAATATTTGGAGGAAATAAAACATGGCACGTGTTAAAGGTGGCGTTGTATCACGCAAACGTCGTAAACGTATTCTTAAATTAGCAAAAGGTTACTATGGAGCTAAACACATCTTGTTCCGTACTGCAAAAGAACAAGTAATGAACTCTTACTACTATGCATACCGTGACCGTCGTCAGAAAAAACGTGACTTCCGCAAATTGTGGATCACTCGTATCAACGCGGCAGCTCGTATGAACGGACTTTCATACTCACAATTGATGCATGGTTTGAAATTGGCTGAGATCGAAGTTAACCGTAAAATGCTTGCTGACTTGGCTGTTAACGATGCAGCAGCTTTCACAGCTCTTGCAGATGCAGCTAAAGCAAAACTTGGTAAATAATAACTGATGAGACTGGAACAGGATTGTCCCAGTCTTTTTAAAAATAAAGGAGAAAAAAATGGCTTCAAAAATGCTACACACTTGCTTGCGAGTAGAAAATCTTGAAAAATCAATCGCATTTTATCAAGATGCTTTTGGTTTTAAAGAATTGCGTCGCAGAGATTTTCCAGACCATGCCTTCACAATTGTCTATCTAGGACTTGAGGGTGACGACTATGAGTTGGAGTTGACTTATAACTACGATCATGGTCCTTATGTGGTTGGAGATGGGTTTGCCCATATCGCCCTCAGTACACCTGATCTTGAAGCTCTTCATCAAGAGCACAGTGCCAAAGGCTATGAAGTGACTGAGCCAAATGGTCTACCAGGAACTGCACCAAACTATTACTTTGTCAAAGACCCTGATGGCTACAAGGTCGAAGTCATTCGTGAAAAATAATCTCGTGAAGTCAAGTAGAATGTTCGTTTTCTACTTGACTTTTTTTATCTGAAAGAGTATACTAGTAAAAATTTAACCTTTAAGGGGAGTCCAGAGAGACTCACAAGGTGTCAGATAAAAGAATAGTGCAATTTTCTAGAGGAGACTTTTTGAGTGTGCTCTCTTCTGTTGTACGATTTTAACTGAGGCCTTGCACTAGCAAGGTCTTTTCTTTGTCTGGTCCCCTTAAAATTTAAGGAGGAAAAGTCATGAATCCCACATGTAAGAAACGTTTGGGTGCAATTCGATTGGAAACCATGAAGGTGGTTGCACAGGAGGAAATCGCGCCAAAAATCTTTGAATTAGTTCTAGAAGGGGAAATGGTTGAAGCTATGCGGGCAGGCCAATTTCTTCATCTGCGTGTGCCTGATGACGCCCATCTCTTGCGTCGCCCTATTTCAATTTCGTCTATCGATAAGGTTAAGAAACAGTGTCATCTCATTTATCGGATTGAGGGAGCTGGGACAGCTATTTTCTCAACCTTAAGTCAGGGAGATATTCTTGATGTGATGGGTCCTCAGGGGAATGGTTTTGACTTGTCTGACCTAGATGAGCAGAGCCAGGTTCTCCTTGTTGGTGGGGGGATTGGTGTTCCGCCCTTGCTTGAGGTTGCCAAGGAATTGCATGCGCGTGGTGTGAAAGTAGTGATAGTTCTCGGTTTTGCTAATAAGGATGCTGTTATTTTGGAGATGGAATTAGCTCAATATGGGCAGGTCTTTGTAACGACAGATGATGGTTCTTATGGCATCAAGGGAAATGTTTCAGTTGTCATCAAGGATTTAGACAATCAATTTGATGCTGTTTACTCATGTGGGGCGCCTGGAATGATGAAGTATATCAATCAAACCTTTTATGACCACCCAAGAGCCTATCTATCTTTGGAATCTCGTATGGCTTGTGGGATGGGGGCTTGCTATGCCTGCGTCCTAAAAGTGCCAGAAAGCGAGACTGTCAGCCAACGTGTCTGTGAAGATGGCCCTGTTTTCCGCACAGGAACAGTTGTATTATAAGGAGAAAATTATGACTACAAATCGTTTACAAATTTCTCTACCTGGCTTGGATTTGAAAAATCCGATTATTCCAGCATCAGGCTGTTTTGGTTTTGGTCAAGAGTATGCCAAGTACTATGATTTAGACCTTTTAGGTTCTATTATGATTAAGGCGACAACCCTTGAACCACGCTTTGGCAATCCAACTCCAAGGGTGGCAGAGACACCCGCTGGTATGCTTAATGCAATTGGCCTGCAAAATCCTGGTTTAGAGGTTGTTTTGGCTGAAAAGCTACCTTGGCTGGAAAGAGAATATCCAAATCTTCCTATTATCGCCAATGTAGCTGGTTTTTCAAAACAAGAGTATGCGGCTGTTTCTCATGGTATTTCCAAGGCAACTAATGTAAAGGCCATCGAGCTCAATATTTCTTGCCCCAATGTTGACCACTGTAATCACGGACTTTTGATTGGTCAAGATCCAGATTTGGCTTATGATGTAGTAAAGGCAGCTGTCGAAGCCTCAGATGTGCCAGTTTATGTCAAACTAACCCCTAGTGTGACGGATATCGTCACTGTCGCAAAAGCTGCAGAAGATGCGGGGGCAAGTGGCTTAACCATGATCAATACTCTAGTTGGAATGCGCTTCGACCTCAAAACCAGAAAACCAATCTTGGCCAATGGAACAGGTGGAATGTCTGGCCCAGCAGTCTTTCCAGTAGCCCTCAAACTCATCCGCCAAGTAGCCCAAACAACAGACCTACCTATCATTGGAATGGGGGGAGTGGATTCGGCTGAAGCTGCGCTAGAAATGTATCTGGCTGGGGCATCTGCCATCGGAGTTGGAACAGCCAACTTTACCAATCCATATGCCTGTCCTGATATCATCGAAAATCTACCAAAGGTTATGGATAAATATGGTATCAGCAGTCTAGAAAATCTCCGCAAGGAAGTAAAAGAGTCTCTGAGGTAAACTGCAATCAATCTGTTCTTGATTTTTTATCAGTTTGTAATGTTGATTATAGAGAATTTTGATACAATAAAGTAGAAAGAACAGAGGAAGAAAGTTTATGAAGAAATTGAGATTTGTTTTTTTAGCTCTGCTATTTTTCTTAGCTAGTCCAGAGGGTGTAATGGCAAGTGATGGTACTTGGCAAGGAAAACAATATCTGAAAGCGGATGGAAGTCCAGCAGCTAATGAGTGGGTTTTTGATGCTCATTATCAATCTTGGTTTTATATAAAAGCAGATGCTAACTATGCTGAAAATGAATGGTTGAAGCAAGGTGACGACTATTTTTACCTCAAATCTGGTGGCTATATGGCCAAGTCAGAATGGGTAGAAGACAAGGGAGCTTTCTATTATCTTGACCAAAATGGAAAGATGAAAAGAAATGCTTGGGTAGGAACTTCCTATGTTGGTGCAACAGGTGCCAAAGTAATAGAAGACTGGGTATTTGATTCTCAATACGACGCTTGGTTTTATATCAAAGCAGATGGACAGCACGCAGAGAAAGAATGGCTCCAAATCAAGGGCAAGGACTATTATTTCAAATCAGGTGGTTATTTACTAACAAGTCAGTGGATTGATCTGGCTTATGTGAATGCTAGTGGTGCCAAAGTACAGCAAGGTTGGCTTTATGACAAACAATACCAATCTTGGTTTTACATTAAAGAAAATGGAAATCATGCTGAGAAAGAATGGATTTTCGAAAATGCTCACTATTATTATCTAAAATCAGGTGGCTATATGGCAGTAAATGAATGGATTTGGGATAAGGAGTCTTGGTTTTATCTCAAATCTGATGGGAAAATGGCTGAGAAAGAATGGCTATACGATGCTAAAAGTCAAGCCTGGTACTACTTCAAATCTGGCGGCTACATGGCAAAAAATGAGACAGTAGATGGTTATCAGCTTGGAAATGATGGTAAATGGCTTGGAGAAAAAGCTACAAATGAAAATGCTTCTTATTATCAAGTAGTTCCTGTCACAGCAAATATTTATAATGCAGATGGTGAAAAGCTTTCCTATATATCACAAGGTAGTGTCGTCTGGCTAGATAAGGATAGAAAAAGTGATGACAAGCGCTTGGCTATTACTGTTTCTGGTTTGTCAGGCTACATGAAAACAGAAGATTTACAAGCACTAGATTCTAGTAAGGATTTTATCCCTTATTATGAGAGTGATGGACACCGTTTTTATCACTATGTGGCTCAGAATGCTAGTATCCCAGTAGCTTCTCATCTTTCTGATATGGAAGTAGGCAAGAAATATTATTCGGCAGATGGACTGCATTTTGATGGTTTTAACCTTGAAAATCCCTTCCTTTTCAAAGACTTGACAGAGGCTACAAACTATAGTGCTGAAGACTTGGATAAGGTATTTAGTCTGTTAAATATTAACAATAGTCTCTTGGAGAATAAGGGCGCTACCTTTAAGGAAGCTGAAGAACATTACCATATCAATGCCCTCTATCTCCTTGCCCATAGTGCCTTAGAAAGTGACTGGGGAAGAAGTAATATTGCCAAAGATAAGAATAATTTCTTTGGAATTGCAGCCTATGATACGACCCCTTACCTTTCTGCCAAGACATTTGATGATGTGGATAAGGGAATTTTAGGTGCAACCAAGTGGATTAAGGAAAATTACATCGATAGGGGCAGAACTTTCCTTGGCAATAAGGCTTCTGGTATGAATGTAGAATATGCCTCAGATCCTTATTGGGGCGAAAAAATTGCTAGTGTAATGATGAAAATTAATGAAAAACTAGGTGGCAAAGATTAGTCCTATAATTGAATATGATTTGAGTGAATAGTATGTTAAAAATCCTGATTTCAAGTAAAATCAGGATTTTTTCATGGATGCGATTTTTTCTGGGTCTGGTGTAACGCGGAGGGTCTTTTGTCCTGTGTAAGTGACAAAGCCTGGTTTTCCACCAGTTGGTTTATTGAGTTTCTTGACTTCAATCATATCTACCTGAACCAGATTTGACAGGCGACCTTGAGAGAAGTAGGCGGCCAGCTCAGCTGCGTCTGTTTTGACTTCATCGGATGGGTCAAGATTGCCTGAGATGACAACATGGCTTCCAGGTATGTCCTTGGCATGGAACCAAAGTTCCTCCTTACGAGCCATTTTAAAGGTCAATTCCTCATTTTGAAGATTGTTTCGTCCAACATAGATGATGGTCTTGCCATCGCTGGCCAGATACTGTTCTGGTTTCTTGCGTTTCTGGATTTTCTCCCGTTGTCTTCTGCGGATAAAACCTGTTTGTATCAATTCTTCACGGATTTCAGCGATTTCTTCCAGTCCAGCTTGGTTGAGGACAGTTTCGACACTTTCCAGATAGAGAATGGTTGCCTTAGTTTCTTCAAGCAGATCAGTTAAGTATTTGACAGCTTCTTTGAGTTTCTGATAGCGTTTAAAATAGCGTTGGGCATTCTGGCTGGGAGTTAAGGCCTTATCAAGCGCAATCGTGATAGGTTGGTTGGTGTAGTAGTTGTCTAGGATAACCTGGTCTTGGTCGTTAGGCACTTGATGAAGGAATGTTGTCAGCAATTCCCCTTTTTGACGGAATTCTTCAGCATTGTCTGTCGCCAATAATTCTTTTTCTTGTTTTTTCAGCTTATGGCGATTTTTTTGAAGTTCATTTTCAACACGACGAATGAGTTCACTGGCTTGCTGTTTGACACGGTCTCGCTCAGCCTTATCTTTGTAGTAGGTGTCCAACAAATCAGAAAGACTGGTAAAATGTTCTCCCACCTGATTTGCAAAAGGAACTGGACTGAAGGATGTCTCTGTCAAGCAGGGCTTGGTTTCTTGACTGAAAAAGTTTCGGAAAGTGGAAAGTTTTTTACTAACCAGTATCCTTTCCAATTCATTTACCGTATCACGTCCCAGACCTTGAAAGAGACTTTGAAGGTTTTTAGCTGTTGTTTCCTGTGTTTGCAGGATTTCAAAGAGTTTCTCGTCCTTGATGGTGAAAGGATTGAGTGATTTCGTGCTTGGCGGAGCGATATAGGTCGACCCAGGCAGCAAGGTGCGGTAGCTATTTTGTGAAAAGCCGACGTGTTTAATGACTTCGAGAATTTTGTGACTACTCTTATTAACCAGTAGAATATTACTGTGTTTACCCATGACTTCGATAATCAAGGTAGCCTGAATATGGTCTCCAATCTCGTTTTTATTGGAAACCGTGATTTCCACAATACGGTCATTTTCAATCTGCTCAATAGACTCAATCAGGGCCCCCTGCAAATACTTTCTCAAGACCATGATAAAGGTAGAAGGTTGGGCTGGATTTTCAAAGGTCGTTTGGGTCAGCTGAATGCGTCCAAAAACTGGATGGGCAGAAAGGAGCAGGCGATGACTTTGGCGATTGCTGCGGATTTGCAAGACCAACTCTTGTTCAAAAGGTTGATTGATTTTCTGAATGCGACCGTTCACTAACTCTCTTCGCAATTCCTCAACCATGTGGTGTAAAAAAAATCCGTCAAATGACATCGTTCTCTCCTTGTGATTGTATTCCATAGTATTATATCAAAAAGGTAGAATAAAATCATGGAAATGTGGTATAATAAAGCCAAGTAAAGAGAAACGAGAAGCACATGTATATTGAAATGGTAGATGAAACTGGTCAAGTTTCAAAAGAAATGTTGCAACAAACCCAAGAAATTTTGGAATTTGCATCCCAAAAATTAGGCAAAGAAGACAAGGAGATGGCAGTCACTTTTGTGACCAACGAGCGTAGCCATGAACTCAATCTGGAGTACCGTGACACCGACCGTCCGACAGATGTTATCAGCCTTGAGTATAAGCCAGAGTTGGAAATTGCCTTTGACGAAGAGGATTTGCTTGAAAATCCAGAATTAGCAGAGATGATGTCTGAGTTTGATGCCTATATTGGGGAACTGTTCATCTCTATAGATAAGGCTCATGAGCAGGCTGAGGAATATGGTCACAGCTTTGAGCGTGAGATGGGCTTCTTGGCAGTACACGGCTTTTTACATATCAATGGCTATGATCACTACACTCCAGAAGAAGAAGCGGAGATGTTCGGTTTACAAGAAGAAATTTTGACAGCCTATGGACTCACAAGACAATAAACGAAAATGGAAAAATCGTGACCTGATATCCAGTTTAGAATTTGCTCTCACAGGGATATTTACTGCTATCAAGGAAGAACGTAATATGCGAAAACATGCAGTGACGGCTCTAGTGGTCATCTTCGCAGGTTTTGTTTTTCAGGTGTCACGAATCGAATGGCTCTTTCTCCTATTGAGTATTTTCTTGGTAGTAGCCTTTGAAATTATCAATTCTGCTATCGAAAATGTGGTGGATTTAGCCAGTCACTATCACTTTTCCATGCTGGCTAAAAATGCCAAGGATATGGCGGCTGGCGCGGTATTAGTGGTCTCTCTTTTCGCAGCCTTAACAGGCGCATTGATTTTTCTCCCACGAATCTGGGATTTATTATTTTAAACAGTAAGAGGAAATTATGACTTTTAAATCAGGCTTTGTAGCCATTTTAGGACGTCCCAATGTTGGGAAGTCAACCTTTTTAAATCACGTTATGGGGCAAAAGATTGCAATTATGAGTGACAAGGCGCAGACAACGCGCAACAAAATCATGGGAATTTACACGACCGATAAGGAGCAAATCGTCTTTATCGACACGCCAGGGATTCACAAGCCTAAAACAGCTCTAGGAGATTTCATGGTCGAATCTGCCTATAGTACCCTTCGTGAAGTGGATACTGTTCTTTTTATGGTGCCCGCTGATGAAGCACGTGGTAAGGGAGACGACATGATTATCGAGCGTCTCAAGGCAGCCAAGGTTCCTGTTATTCTAGTGGTGAACAAGATTGATAAGGTTCACCCAGACCAGCTTTTGTCTCAGATTGATGATTTCCGTAATCAAATGGACTTCAAGGAAATTGTTCCTATCTCAGCCCTTCAGGGCAATAACGTGTCTCGTCTAGTTGATATTTTGAGTGAAAATCTGGACGAAGGTTTCCAATATTTCCCGTCTGATCAAATCACAGACCATCCAGAACGTTTCTTGGTTTCAGAAATGGTTCGCGAGAAAGTCTTGCACCTAACTCGTGAAGAGATTCCTCACTCAGTTGCTGTAGTGGTTGATTCTATGAAACGAGATGAAGAGACAGACAAGGTCCACATCCGTGCAACCATCATGGTCGAGCGCGATAGTCAGAAAGGGATTATCATCGGTAAAGGTGGTGCTATGCTTAAGAAAATTGGTAGCATGGCCCGTCGTGATATTGAACTCATGCTAGGAGACAAGGTCTTCCTAGAAACCTGGGTCAAGGTTAAGAAAAACTGGCGTGATAAAAAGCTAGATTTGGCTGACTTTGGCTATAATGAAAAAGAATACTAAGTAGAGGTGGGCTCATGCCTGCTTCTTGTTTTTACAGAAGGAGGATTTATGCCTGAATTACCTGAGGTTGAAACCGTTCGTCGTGGCTTAGAAAAATTGATTTTGGGAAAGAAGATTTCGAGTGTAGAAATTCGCTATCCCAAGATGATTAAGACAGATTTGGACGAGTTTCAAAAGGAAGTGCCTGGTCAGATTGTTGAGTCAATGGGACGTCGTGGAAAATATTTGCTTTTCTATCTTACAGACAAGGTCTTGATTTCTCATCTGCGAATGGAGGGCAAGTATTTTTACTATCCAGACCAAGCACCTGAACGCAAGCATGCCCATGTTTTCTTCCAATTTGAGGATGGTGGCACGCTTGTTTATGAGGATGTACGCAAGTTTGGTACTATGGAACTCTTGTCTCCTGACCTTTTGGACGCCTACTTTATTTCTAAAAAATTAGGTCCTGAACCAAGCGAACAAGACTTTGATATGCAGGTCTTTCAAGCTGCCCTAGCTAAGTCCAAAAAGCCTATCAAATCCCACCTCCTAGACCAGACCTTGGTAGCTGGCCTTGGCAATATCTATGTGGATGAGGTTCTATGGCGAGCTCAGGTTCATCCAGCTAGACCTTCCCAGACTTTGACTGCAGCAGAAGCGTCAGCCATTCATGACCAGATCATTGCTGTTTTGGGCCAGGCTGTTGAAAAAGGTGGTTCCACCATTCGGACCTATACCAATGCCTTTGGGGAAGATGGAACCATGCAGGATTTTCATCAAGTCTATGACAAGGCTGGTCAAGAATGTTCACGTTGTGGCACCATCATTGAGAAAATCCAACTAGGTGGACGAGGAACTCACTTTTGTCCAAACTGTCAAAGGAGGGGCTGATGGGAAAAATCATTGGAATCACTGGGGGAATTGCCTCTGGTAAGTCAACTGTGACAAATTTTCTAAGAAAGCAAGGTTTTCAAGTAGTGGATGCCGACGCAGTCGTCCACCAACTACAGAAACCTGGTGGTCGTCTGTTTGAGGCTCTAGTCAAGCACTTTGGGCAAGAAATCATCCTTGAAAACGGAGAACTTAATCGCCCTATCCTAGCTAGTCTTATCTTTTCAAATCCTGAAGAACGGGAATGGTCTAGGATAACTCAAGGGGAGATTATTCGTGAGGAGCTAGCTACGTTGAGAGACCAGTTGGCTCAGACAGAAGAGATTTTCTTCATGGATATTCCCCTACTTTTTGAGCAGGCCTACAGCGCTTGGTTTGATGAGACTTGGTTGGTCTATGTGGATAGAGATGTCCAAGTAGAACGTCTAATGAAAAGAGACCACTTGTCCAAAGATGAAGCTGAGTCTCGTCTGGCAGCCCAGTGGCCTTTAGAGAAAAAGAAAGATTTGGCCAGCCATGTTTTAAACAACAATGGAAATCAGGACCAGCTTCTTACTCAGGTGTTCTCCCTGCTTGAGGGAGGTAGGCAAGATGAAAGAGATTAACTGGAAGGATAATCTGCGCATTGCCTGGTTTGGTAATTTTCTGACTGGAGCCAGTATTTCTTTGGTTGTGCCTTTTATGCCCATCTTTGTGGAAAATCTAGGTGTAGGGAGTGAGCAAGTCGCTTTTTATGCAGGTTTAGCTATTTCTGTCTCTGCCATTTCTGCAGCACTTTTCTCTCCTATCTGGGGCATTCTTGCTGATAAATACGGCCGAAAACCCATGATGATTCGTGCTGGTATGGCCATGACTATTACTATGGGAGGCTTGGCCTTTGTCCCAAATATTTATTGGTTAATCTTTCTTCGTTTACTGAATGGTGTATTTGCGGGTTTTGTTCCCAATGCAACAGCCTTGATAGCCAGTCAGGTTCCCAAGGAGAAATCAGGCTCTGCCTTAGGTACTTTGTCTACAGGCGTAGTTGCAGGTACTCTAACTGGTCCCTTTATTGGTGGCTTTTTTGCAGAATTATTTGGCATTCGTACTGTCTTTTTACTGGTTGGTAGTTTTCTATTCTTAGCTGCTGTTTTGACTATTTGCTTTATTAAGGAAGATTTTCAACCAGTAGCCAAGGAAAAGGCCATCACAACAAAGGAATTATTTACATCAGTTAAATATCCCTATCTCTTAGTCAACCTCTTTCTGACCAGTTTTGTCATCCAATTTTCAGCCCAATCGATTGGCCCTATCTTAGCTCTGTATGTACGCGACTTAGGCCAGACAGAGAATCTTCTTTTTGTATCTGGTTTGATTGTATCCAGTATGGGCTTTTCCAGTATGATGAGTGCAGGAGTCATGGGAAAGCTAGGTGACAAGGTGGGCAACCATCGCCTCTTGGTTGTAGCCCAGTTTTATTCAGTTATCATCTATCTCCTCTGTGCCAATGCCTCTAGCCCTCTTCAACTAGGACTTTATCGTTTCCTCTTTGGATTGGGAACCGGTGCCTTGATTCCCGGAGTTAATGCCCTTCTCAGTAAGATGACACCCAAAGCTGGTATTTCGAGGGTCTTTGCCTTCAATCAGGTATTCTTTTATCTGGGAGGTGTCGTTGGGCCCATGGCAGGTTCTGCAGTAGCAGGTCAATTTGGCTACCATGCTGTCTTCTATGCGACAAGCCTTTGTGTTGCCTTTAGTTGTCTCTTTAATCTGCTTCAATTTCGAACATTATTAAAAGTAAAGGAAATCTAGTGCGAGTAAAAATTAATCTCAAATGCTCCTCTTGTGGCAGTATCAATTACCTAACCAGTAAAAATTCAAAAACTCATCCAGACAAGATTGAGGTTTTAAAGTATTGTCCCAAGGAAAGAAAAGTAACCCTACATCTTGAATCTAAGTAGATTTTATGGTAAAATAATAGGGATTTTAAGGAGTTTGATATGTATAACCTATTATTAACCATTTTATTAGTATTATCTGTTGTGATTGTGATTGCGATTTTCATGCAACCAACCAAAAACCAATCCAGCAATGTATTTGATGCCAGCTCAGGTGATTTGTTTGAACGCAGTAAAGCACGCGGTTTTGAAGCTGTAATGCAGCGTTTGACAGGGATTTTAGTCTTTTTCTGGCTAGCCATTGCCTTAGCATTGACGGTATTATCAAGTAGATAAGAAAATAATGGGCAGGACTAGGTCTTTGCCTCTTTTTATTTTTAAATGATATTTGAGAAGGTTTTACAGTAAAAGAAAATAAAAAATCTAGAAAGAAATTATGAAAGATAGAATAAAAGAATATTTGCAAGATAAGGGAAAGGTGACTGTCAATGACTTGGCTCAGGATTTGGGAAAAGACGGTTCCAAGGATTTTCGTGAGCTGATAAAAACCTTGTCCCTAATGGAAAGAAAACACCAGATTCGCTTTGAAGAAGATGGAAGTCTGACCTTGGAAGTCAAGAAAAAACATGAGATTACTCTCAAGGGGATTTTTCATGCCCATAAAAATGGCTTTGGCTTTGTCAGCCTGGAAGGCGAGGAGGATGACCTTTTTGTAGGGAAAAACGATGTCAACTATGCTATTGATGGTGATACCGTTGAGGTCGTCATCAAGAAAGTCGCTGACCGCAATAAGGGAACAGCAGCAGAAGCAAAAATCATTGATATCTTAGAACACAGCCTGACAACTGTTGTCGGCCAAATCGTTCTAGATCAGGAAAAGCCTAAGTATGCTGGCTACATCCGTTCGAAAAATCAGAAAATCAGCCAACCGATTTATGTGAAGAAACCAGCTCTTAAACTGGAGGGAACAGAAGTTCTCAAGGTATTTATCGATAAATACCCAAGTAAGAAACATGATTTCTTTGTTGCTAGCGTCCTCGATGTGGTGGGGCATTCAACGGATGTTGGGATTGATGTCCTTGAGGTTTTGGAGTCTATGGACATTGTATCCGAGTTTCCAGAGGCTGTTCTTAAGGAAGCGGAAAGTGTGCCTGATGCTCTGTCTCAAAAGGATATGGAAGGCCGTCTGGACTTGAGAGATGAGATTACCTTTACCATTGACGGTGCGGATGCCAAGGACTTGGACGATGCAGTGCATATCAAGGCTCTGAAAAATGGCAATCTGGAGCTTGGGGTTCACATCGCAGATGTTTCCTATTATGTGACCGAGGGTTCTGCCCTTGACAAGGAAGCCCTTAACCGTGCGACTTCTGTTTACGTGACAGACCGCGTGGTGCCAATGCTTCCAGAGCGTTTGTCAAATGGCATCTGCTCCCTCAATCCTCAAGTTGACCGTCTAACTCAGTCAGCCATCATGGAGATTGATAAACATGGTCGTGTGGTTAATTACACTATTACACAAACGGTTATCAAGACAAGCTTCCGTATGACCTATAGTGATGTCAATGATATCCTAGCTGGCGACGAGGAGAAGAGACAAGAATATAAGAAAATTGTTCCAAGTATCGAACTTATGGCTAAGCTCCATGAAACTTTAGAAAACATGCGTGTGAAACGTGGAGCCCTCAATTTCGATACCAATGAAGCGAAGATTTTAGTGGATAAACAGGGTAAGCCTGTTGATATCGTTCTTCGTCAGCGTGGCATTGCCGAGCGTATGATTGAGTCCTTCATGTTGATGGCCAATGAAACAGTTGCCGAGCATTTTAGCAAGCTGGATCTACCTTTCATTTATCGTATCCATGAGGAGCCTAAGGCTGAAAAAGTTCAGAAGTTTATTGATTATGCTTCGAGTTTTGGCTTGCGCATTTATGGGACTGCCAGTGAGATTAGCCAGGAGGCTCTCCAAGACATCATGCGTACTGTTGAGGGAGAACCTTATGCGGATGTATTGTCTATGATGCTTCTTCGCTCCATGCAACAGGCCCGCTATTCGGAGCACAATCACGGCCACTATGGATTAGCAGCTGACTATTACACTCACTTTACCAGTCCGATTCGTCGTTATCCAGACCTTCTTGTTCACCGTATGATTCGGGATTACGGCTGTTCTACGGAAATAGCAGAGCATTTTGAGCAAGTGATCCCAGAGATTGCGACCCAGTCCTCAAACCGTGAACGTCGTGCTATTGAGGCTGAGCGTGAAGTAGAAGCTATGAAAAAGGCTGAGTATATGGAAGAATACGTGGGTGAAGAGTGTGATGCAGTTGTATCAAGTATTGTCAAATTTGGTCTCTTTGTCGAATTGCCAAACACAGTTGAAGGCTTGATTCACATCACTAATCTACCTGAATTTTATCATTTCAATGAGCGTGATTTGACTCTTCGTGGAGAAAAATCAGGAACAACCTTCCGTGTAGGTCAGCAAATCCGTATTCGAGTTGAAAGAGCGGACAAGATGACTGGAGAGATTGATTTTTCATTTGTACCAAGTGAGTTTGATGTGATTGAGAAGGGACTGAAACAGTCTAGTCGCAGTGACAGAGGACGTGGTTCCAGTCGTCGTTCAGATAAGAAGGAAGACAAGAGAAAATCAGGACGCTCAAATGATAAGCGTAAGTATGCACAAAAAGACAAGAAGAAAAAAGAAAAGAAACCTTTTTATAAGGAAGTAGCTAAGAAAGGAGTCAAGCATGGCAAAGGGCGAGGGAAAGGTCGTCGCGCAAAATAAAAAGGCGCGCCACGACTATACAATCGTAGATACGCTAGAGGCAGGGATGGTCCTGACTGGAACTGAAATCAAGAGTGTGCGAGCTGCTCGAATCAACCTCAAGGATGGCTTTGCCCAAGTAAAAAATGGGGAGGTCTGGCTGAGCAATGTTCATATCGCTCCTTACGAAGAGGGCAATATCTGGAACCAAGAACCAGAACGTCGTCGCAAACTCCTGCTCCATAAGAAACAAATCCAAAAATTAGAACAAGAGACTAAAGGGACAGGAATGACCCTGGTTCCTCTTAAAGTCTATATCAAAGATGGTTATGCCAAGCTTCTTTTAGGTTTAGCTAAAGGGAAACATGACTATGATAAACGGGAGTCAATCAAACGTCGTGAGCAGAATCGCGATATTGCGCGCGTGATGAAAGCAGTCAACCAGCGATAAAAAGAGGAAATGAAAATGGAAAAACTAATTGCCTATAAACGTATGCCCTTGTGGACTAAAGAAACCATGCCAGAGGCGGTTCAGCAGAAACACAATACCAAGGTCGGAACTTGGGGTAAGATTACAGTTGTAAAAGGAGCCCTCAAGTTTATTGAATTGACGGAAGAAGGTCAAGTTCTAGCTGAACACCTCTTTGAAGCAGGAGCTGACAATCCCATGGCACAACCACAAGCCTGGCACCGAGTGGAGGCTGTAACAGACGATGTGGAATGGTACTTGGAGTTTTATTGTAAACCTGAGGATTATTTCCCTAAGAAATACAATACCAATCCTGTTCATTCAGAGGTCTTAGAGGCTATGCAGACAGTAAAACCAGGGAAAGCCTTGGATTTGGGCTGTGGTCAGGGTCGTAATGCACTCTTTCTAGCCCAGCAGGGTTTTGATGTGACAGCTGTGGATCAAAATGAACTGGCCCTTGAAATTTTGCAAAGCATTGTGGAGCAAGAAGACCTGGACATGCCAGTCGGTCTTTACGATATCAATTCAGCTAGTATTAGCCAAGCCTATGATTTCATCGTTTCGACAGTTGTTTTGATGTTTTTGCAAGCAGACTGCATTCCTGCAATTATCAAAAATATGCAGGAGCATACCACTGTTGGTGGCTATAATCTTATCGTCTGTGCCATGGACACGGAAGATTATCCTTGCTCAGTGAACTTCCCATTCACATTTAAAAAGGGAGAATTGGCAGACTATTACAAGGATTGGGACTTGGTCAAGTACAATGAAAATCCTGGTCATCTGCACCGTCGCGATGAGAATGGCAATCGCATTCAACTACGCTTTGCGACCATGCTAGCTAAAAAAATCAAGTAAACACACATGAAGATTAGGAAATTTCCTGATCTTTTTTAAAATGCTAAATGTTATAAAAATGTAATATTTCTGACTATATGATTTTTATTTCAAAAAAATATATAATTATATTAAAAAAGCTCCTTAATATATATATATATATACGAATAAAATTATAATAGATTAAAAAATATGGAAAATGTTCTATTGAATTTTTATAGTAAAAGAGTATCATATAATATGATAAAATATTTTTTTGGAGGAAATTAAATGTTTCATAAAGGTAAACACAATCGTGAAAAGCAATTACGTTTTTCTATTCGTAAGGTCAGCTTTGGTGCAGCTAGTGTCGCAGTAGCTGCATTGTTCATGTTTTTAGGAAATGGAGCAGTATCTGCTACAGAGCAAGGAGTGCCTTCAACTAATGGGGAGACTCTAGCACCGCAACCTAAAGATCAGAATATCCAGAATGGAACCTACGAAGGGAATACAGTAGCTAATAGTCCTGCTGCAACAGTAGAGTCAAATACTCAACCTTCAACAGTTGAAAATAGTCCTTCTCCAGAATCAGCACCTCAGAAGGTGGAGACTCTAGATAAGAAAGAATTAACAGATTTAATCAAAGAAGTTGATGGAAAGTTTGCTAAAGGAGCATATGCTACCAAGACAGAAGAAAGCGTTAACAATCTTAGAACTGTCTTAGAAGAAGCAAGGACAGCTTTAAATAATGCAAAAACACAAGCTGAATTATCACAAGCACAAGCTAAATTAGTTACAGCAACAACAAAATTACAAACAAAACCAGAAGAGAAAAAAGAAGCAACAGCAGTTGATACTACAAATGGAAAATCAACTGTAGGTAAAAAAGCAACAAATACTGAGAAAGCAGCAGATACGAATTCAATCGCAAACTCAGGTTCTAGAGATGAACGTAATGGAAAAGCGTTGAATACAAATAACCCATTCCGTACAGATGCAACTACTACAAATGATGACCCGTCTGCGAATCAAATTTATACATCTCCAGCTGAGAATGCGGATTTAGGAACTTTAGTGGAGAAACTAAAAGGGTTAGACTCTACAGTTGAAAATAACACAAAACTTTCACAAAATATGGATAGTTTAGGTGATAGTAAGGAAGTAGAAAAAGGTGCTGTAAAAGAAATTACTGAGTTCGGAGGCTGGAAAGCAGTAAATGGTGGTAAATTTGCCATTGCTAGAAAAACTGAAGCAGGAGTTTATCCTTTAGAAACAATTAATTCAACTTTAAATGACACTGTTTGGTTGCAAGAACAAGCATTGGATAGAAGAACAGAGTATACTTTACTACTTTCAAAGAGTATAACCAGAGCAAATCAAAAAGAAGCAGCTTGGGATAGTAGTGTATATAGACCAACTGGAGTATCTAAAGGAGTTACCAAGAATGTTGCTGGATATAACGGGATTGAAAAAACATTTACAGCTTATTCAACTTTATATGGTTCAGATGTAGTAGTTAAGTTTAAACCTGGTTATGTTGGAGATAGTGATGGTTTTAAAGCTAACTATAAAGTTCAAGTCTATAGTATTACAGGAAATCAAGAGAAATTAGTATATGAAACAACTTTTGATCCTTCTAAAGATGTAAAAAATGATAGTGAGAAGATTGTAACTAGAGCCAAAGATGGAACAAATAACGCAACAATTAAAATTTCTAAGACGTCAAATAGCACTACAATAGATGGTGGAGTAGATCATACTCAACGCGTAGATTTTATTGGAAAAACTGAAGCAGAAAAGTTAATGGCGAAACCTGGAAATAAACCAAATGGAGCGGCTGGGACATTTACTAGTAAGCCTATTGCATTACCTAAAGGTGCAGATCATTATAAAGTTAGAATTTCTTTAGCAGATCAAAATCGTACAGGAATGAGTTATCAAGCATGGGATAAAAAATATTCATTACCTGTTACGGGATTAGATTTTTCGATTGCTCAAGATACAAGTAATGTAGCGAAAAATCTTTTACAAAGAATTTACTATAAGTTAAAAGCAACTGAAACAGCAGATACAGATGGAAAGACAAATGAAACAAAAGCTGCGTATTTAGCAGAATTAGAAAAAGTTAAGACACTTGTAACGAGTACGGATGTTAAGAAGACAGCAGAATATAAAGAAGCTTTAGAGTCAACTTTATCGAAACAATTGGCATTAAGAGTTGATAAAACAGAGTTAAGAAATTCAAAAGAAGCGTTAAGTACCTTAGTAACAGCAACAGATCCAACACCTGGAAAAACAGCAGATAGTGCTACTGCTTATAATGCAGCAAAACAAGAAGCGATTAAAGCTATTGAAGCAGCAAAAACAGTTATCGATAATGAAAATGCAACTGTAGCAGAGGTTAGAGATGCTTTAGCAACAGTAAATGCCAAAAAAACAGCTTTACAACAAGCCAAAGATGGTTTAATTGAAGCAGCAACTCCTGAAGAAAAAACAAAATTACAAACGGACTCTGATTCATTGAAGAAAGCTGATGAAACAGGTAAAACACCAGAAAGTATCGCAGCATATGACAGAAAATATGAAGAGTTTAAAGCAGAATTAGAAGCTGCCAAGACAGAAGCAGCCAAAGCTTTAGCGAAAGGCACTAATGCAACAAAAGAGGAAGTTCAAGCTGCTCAAGCAAAAGTAGAAGCAGTGAAAACGAAATTAGAAACTGCTAAAAATCTTCTTGTAGAAGCAGCAACTCCTGAAGAAAAAACAAAATTACAAACGGACTCTGATTCATTGAAGAAAGCTGATGAAACAGGTAAAACACCAGAAAGTATCGCAGCATATGACAGAAAATATGAAGAGTTTAAAG
>NZ_VFSH01000002.1:0-59382 GCF_006385785.1 Streptococcus shenyangsis | reverse complement strand
TCTTCTTGTAGAAGCAGCAACTCCTGAAGAAAAAACAAAATTACAAACGGACTCTGATTCATTGAAGAAAGCTGATGAAACAGGTAAAACACCAGAAAGTATCGCAGCATATGACAGAAAATATGAAGAGTTTAAAGCAGAATTAGAAGCTGCCAAGACAGAAGCAGCCAAAGCTTTAGCGAAAGGCACTAATGCAACAAAAGAGGAAGTTCAAGCTGCTCAAGCAAAAGTAGAAGCAGCGAAAACAGCTTTAGATAAAGCAGCAGAATTATTAGTGAATAAAGCAGATAAAGCTGAGTTAACAAAAGCAAAAGAAGCGTTAAGCGAATTAACAACAGCAGCAGATCCAACAACAGGAAAAACTGCGGATAGTGCGAAAACATATACTGATAAGAAAACAGCTGCAGAAGAAGCCATTAAAGAAGCAGAAGCAGTAATTAATGACGAAAATGCAACACCAGAAAAAATAACAGAAGCTTTAAATAAAGTTAATGAGAAGAAAGAAGCATTAGAAGCGGCAAAACAAGCTTTAGTAGAAGCAGCAACAGCGGAAGAAAAAGCTAAACTAAAAACAGATGCAGATTCATTAGTAAAAGCAGATACAACTGGAAAAACACCAAATAGTATTGAAGCTTATAATACAAAATATGAAGAATTAAAAGCACAATTAGAAGCTGCTAAGACAGAAGCAGCAACAGTATTAGCAAAAGCTGATAATGCATCTAAAGCAGAAGTACAAGCAGCTCAAACGAAAGTAGATGCAGCCAAAGCAGAATTAACAAAAGCAGCAGAGTTATTGAAAGATCTTGACAGAGATGGTGCTAAAAAAGAAATTGCAGCTGCTGCTAAAAAAGCGACAGATGCTATTGAAGCTAGTACAACCTTAACGCCAGAACAAAAGGCGGAAGAAAAAGCAAAAGTAGCTAAAGAAGCAAAAGATGCAACAGATGCTATTGATAAAGCAACAACTGAAGATGGTATCAATTCTGCAAAAGATAAAGGAAAATTAGCTATCGAAAAAGAAGTTGCAATTACAGCAATCAATGCTGAAAAAACAGCGAAAGAAAAAGAAATCGATAATAATTCTAACTTATCCGACGATGAAAAAGCAGCAGCGAAAGCTGAAGTAGCGAAAGCAGCCATCGCAGCCGTAAAAGCTATCAATGAAGCGAAAGATCAAGATGGTGTAGACGGTGCTCAAACTACAGGAGTTAAAGCAATTGAAGCAGTAACTTCAGTAGGTAAAGAGAAAGCCCTAGAAGCAATCCAAACAGCGTCAGAAACTAAGATTGCCTCAATTGATAAGAACGCTAAATTGTCAGACGATGAAAAAGCAGCAGCGAAATCTGAAGTAGCGAAAGCCGCCATCGCAGCCGTAAAAGCTATCAATGAAGCGAAAGATCAAGATGGTGTAGACGGTGCTCAAACTACAGGAGTTAAAGCAATTGAAGCAGTAACTTCAGTAGGTAAAGAGAAAGCCCTAGAAGCAATCCAAACAGCGTCAGAAGCTAAGATTGCCTCAATTGATAAGAATGCTAAATTGTCAGACGATGAAAAAGCAGCAGCGAAATCTGAAGTAGCGAAAGCAGCCATCGCAGCCGTAAAAGCTATCAATGAAGCGAAAGATCAAGATGGTGTAGACGGTGCTCAAACTACAGGAGTTAAAGCAATTGAAGCAGTAACTTCAGTAGGTAAAGAGAAAGCCCTAGAAGCAATCCAAACAGCGTCAGAAACTAAGATTGCCTCAATTGATAAGAACGCTAAATTGTCAGACGATGAAAAAGCAGCAGCGAAATCTGAAGTAGCGAAAGCCGCCATCGCAGCTGTAAAAGCTATCAATGAAGCGAAAGATCAAGATGGTGTAGACGGTGCTCAAACTACAGGAGTTAAAGCAATTGAAGCAGTAACTCCAGTAGGCAAAGAGAAAGCACTAGAAGCCATCCAAACAGCGTCAGAAGCTAAGATTGCCTCAATTGATAAGAATGCTAAATTGTCAGATGATGAAAAAGCAGCAGCGAAAGCCGAAGTAGCGCAAGCCGCTATCGCAGCCGTTAACGCTATCAATGAAGCGAAAGATCAAGAAGGCGTAGATGCCGCTCAAACTACAGGAGTTAAAGCAATTGAAGCAGTAACTCCAGTAGGTAAAGAGAAAGCCCTAGAAGCCATCCAAACAGCGTCAGAAGCTAAGATTGCCTCAATTGATAAGAATGCTAAATTATCCGACGATAAAAAAGCCGCAGCGAAAGCCGAAGTAGCGCAAGCAGCTATCGCAGCCGTAAATGCTATTAATGAGGCGAAAGATCAAGAAGGCGTAGATGGCGCTCAAACTGCAGGAGTTAAAGCAATTGAAGCAGTAACTCCAGTAGGTAAAGAGAAAGCACTAGAAGCCATCCAAACAGCGTCAGAAGCTAAGATTGCCTCAATTGATAAGAATGCTAAATTGTCAGATGATGAAAAAGCAGCAGCGAAAGCCGAAGTAGCGAAAGCCGCTATCGCAGCCGTAAATGCTATTAATGAGGCGAAAGATCAAGAAGGCGTAGATGGCGCTCAAACTGCAGGAGTTAAAGCAATTGAAGCAGTAACTCCAGTAGGTAAAGAGAAAGCACTAGAAGCCATCCAAACAGCGTCAGAAGCTAAGATTGCCTCAATTGATAAGAACGCTAAATTATCCGACGATGAAAAAGCCGCAGCGAAAGCCGAAGTAGCGCAAGCAGCCCTCGCAGCCGTTAATGCTATCAATGAAGCGAAAGATCAAGATGGTGTAGATGCCGCTCAAACTGCAGGAGTTAAAGCAATTGAAGCAGTAACTCCAGTAGGTAAAGAGAAAGCACTAGAAGCCATCCAAACAGCGTCAGAAGCTAAGATTGCCTCAATTGATAAGAATGCTAAATTATCCGACGATGAAAAAGCCGCAGCGAAAGCCGAAGTAGCGCAAGCAGCTATCGCAGCCGTAAATGCTATCAATGAAGCGAAAGATCAAGATGGTGTAGATGCCGCTCAAACTACAGGAGTTAAAGCAATTGAAGCAGTAACTCCAGTAGGCAAAGAGAAAGCACTAGAAGCCATCCAAACAGCGTCAGAAACTAAGATTGCCTCAATTGATAAGAATGCTAAATTATCCGACGATGAAAAAGCCGCAGCGAAAGCCGAAGTAGCGCAAGCAGCTATCGCAGCCGTAAATGCTATCAATGAAGCGAAAGATCAAGATGGTGTAGATGCCGCTCAAACTACAGGAGTTAAAGCAATTGAAGCAGTAAATCCAGTAGGTACAAGCAGTACAAATAGCGCAGGAAACGGTATTACACCACCAACTGTAGAAGTCCCAGCTTATACAGAACCAGTAGGCACAAGTAGTACAGATGGTGAAGGTAATGTTATTATTCCACCAACAGCAGAAGTTCCAGCCTATACAGATCCAGTAGGCACAAGTAGCACGGATGGCTCAGGCAATGTCATTACTCCACCAACTGTAGAGATTCCAGCCTACACAGATCCAGTAGGAACAAGCAGTGCAGATGGCTCAGGCAATGTCATTACTCCACCAACTGTAGAGATTCCAGCCTACACAGATCCAGTAGGAACAAGCAGTGCAGATGGCTCAGGCAATGTCATTACGCCACCAACATTAGAAGTGCCAGCCTACACAGATCCAGTAGGTACCAGCAGTACAGATGGCGATGGTAACGTTATTACCCCACCAACTGTCGAAGTGCCAGCGTATACAGATCCAGTAGGCACCAGCAGTACAGATGGCGAAGGTAATGTCATTACGCCACCGACTGTCGAAGTTCCAGCTTACACAGATCCAGTAGGTACAAGTAATACAGATGGCGATGGTAACGTTATTACCCCACCGACTGTCGAAGTGCCAGCGTATACAGATCCAGTAGGCACAAGTAGTACGGATGGCGCAGGCAACGTTATTACACCACCAACAGCAGAAGTCCCAGCCTATACAGAACCAGTAGGCACAAGCAGTACAGCTGGTGACGGCAACGTAGTTACGCCACCAACAGCAGAAGTCCCAGCCTATACAGGTAGTGTGAATGGTATTTCAGAAGAAATGCCAGCTCAGCCACATAAGGACGGCAGTGCTAATGAAATGTCAGATGGAACTCCAGTATCTGAAACTACAATAAATAAAGATCGACAACTTCCAAATACTGGTACAGCAGACTCTACAGTAGCTATGGTAGCAGCTGCAGCAAGTGCAGTACTTGGACTTGGTCTTGCAGGCCGTCGTCGTAAAGAAGACGAAGAAGCATAATTTATATATGAGTTAATCTAATCTTTTAGTAAAATCTGTATTTGATTTTATAGCTTATATAGAATTCCTTAAAAAATCTCCTAGTAGTCCATTGATTACTAGGAGATTATTTGTTAATTATGGCATAGTAAAATGAAACGGGAATAGTACGAAATAAATTCTTAATTATTGATAGAAATTTAATTTTATAGTAGATTGAAATTACTATAGTATATAACTTCTGCTAAAGTATTTCTAGAAATTAATTTGATTTCCCTAATAAATTTGTTCATATCTTATTTCAACTCACTATAATTCCCCAATCAATTCGCCTATACTTTATTTCGATTTACTATACTTTTCTTCTATAATTAAAAATACAATTATTAATTTTTTCGAATAATATAGAAAAGGAGGGAAATCATGTTTGTTGCGAGAGATGCTAGGGGACAGTTGGTAAATGTGTTAGAGAATAAGCTTGAGAAGCAAGCATACACCTGCCCAGCTTGTGGAGGTCAGCTCCGTTTGCGTCAAGGATCAAGTGTCCGAACCCATTTTGCCCACAAATCCTTAAAAGACTGTGAGTATTCCTCTGAAAATGAAAGTCCAGAACATCTGGCAAATAAAGAATCCCTTTATCACTGGTTGAAAAAAGAGGCAGAGGTACAATTAGAATACCCGTTTCCAGAGCTTAAACAGATTGCGGATGTATTTGTAAATGGTAATCTAGCTTTAGAAGTCCAGTGTAGTCCCTTACCACAAAAACTTCTTAAGGAGCGTAGTGAGGGTTATCGTAGTCAAGGTTACCAAGTACTGTGGTTGCTGGGACAAAAACTTTGGCTCAAGGAGCGATTGACTCGTCTACAAGAAGGTTTTCTTTATTTCAGTCAAAATATGGGCTTTTATGTTTGGGAAATAGACAAGGAAAAACAGCTTTTAAGACTCAAATACCTGATTCACCAAGATCTCCGAGGTAAACTCCATTATCAGATTAAGGAATTTCCCTATGGACAAGATAGTCTACTGGAGATATTACGTCTCCCCTATAAGAAACAAAAAATATCTCATTTTACAGTTTTTCAAGATAAGGATATCTGTCGCTATATCCGACAACAACTGTATTATCAAAATCCCATTTGGATGAAAGAACAAGCAGAAGCCTATCAAAAGGGAGAGAATATCCTGACTTATGAGCTAAAAGCATGGTATCCCCAAATTAGACCACTAGTGGGCAAATTTTTCCAGATTGAACAAGACTTGAATAGCTATTATCAGCATTTTTACACCTATTATCAAGAAAATCCTCAAAATGATTGGCAAAAGCTTTATCCACCAGCCTTTTATCAGCAATATTTCTTGAAAAATATGGTAGAATAGAAAGGATGGAGGAATCTAATGGTATTACAAAGAAATGAAATAAATGAAAAAGATACATGGGATCTATCAACGATCTATCCAACTGATCAGGCTTGGGAAGAAGCCTTAAAAGATTTAACAGAACAATTGGAGACAGTAGCCCAGTATGAAGGCCATCTCCTAGATAGTGCGGATAGCCTACTCGAAATCACTGAATTTTCTCTTGAGATGGAACGCCAGATGGAGAAGCTTTACGTTTATGCTCATATGAAGAACGATCAGGACACGCGTGAAGCCAAGTACCAAGAGTACTATGCCAAGGCCATGACTCTCTATAGCCAGCTAGACCAAGCCTTTTCATTCTATGAGCCTGAATTTATGGAAATTAGCGAAAAGCAGTATGCTGACTTTTTAGAAGCTCAACCAAAATTGCAGGTTTATCAACACTATTTTGACAAGCTTTTACAAGGCAAGGATCACGTTCTTTCACAACGCGAAGAAGAATTATTGGCTGGCGCTGGAGAAATCTTTGGTTCGGCAAGTGAAACCTTCGCTATCTTGGACAATGCGGATATTGTTTTCCCTTATGTTCTTGACGATGATGGTAAGGAAGTGCAGCTCTCTCATGGAACTTACACACGTTTGATGGAGTCTAAAAATCGTGAGGTGCGCCGTGGTGCCTATCAAGCCCTTTATGCGACTTACGAACAATTCCAACATACTTATGCCAAAACCTTGCAAACCAATGTTAAGGTGCAAAACTACCGAGCAAAAGTTCGCAACTATAAGAGTGCTCGTCATGCAGCCCTAGCGGCGAATTTTGTTCCAGAGAGTGTTTATGACAATTTGGTAGCAGCAGTTCGCAAGCATTTGCCCCTCTTGCATCGTTACCTTGAGCTTCGTTCAAAGATTTTGGGGATTTCAGACCTCAAGATGTACGATGTCTACACACCGCTTTCATCTGTTGAATACAGTTTTACCTACCAAGAAGCCTTGAAAAAGGCAGAAGATGCCTTGGCAGTCTTGGGTGAGGATTACTTGAGCCGTGTTAAACGTGCCTTCAGTGAGCGTTGGATTGATGTTTACGAAAATCAAGGCAAGCGTTCAGGTGCCTATTCTGGTGGTTCTTACGATACCAATGCCTTTATGCTCCTCAACTGGCAGGACAATCTAGACAATCTTTTTACACTTGTTCATGAAACAGGACACAGTATGCATTCAAGCTATACGCGTGAAACTCAGCCTTATGTTTACGGAGATTATTCTATCTTCTTGGCTGAAATTGCCTCAACTACCAATGAAAATATCTTGACGGAGAAATTATTGGAAGAAGTGGAAGACGACGCAACGCGCTTTGCTATTCTCAATAACTTCCTAGATGGTTTCCGTGGAACAGTTTTCCGCCAAACTCAATTTGCCGAGTTTGAACACGCTATTCACCAAGCGGATCAAAATGGGGAAGTCTTGACAAGCGATTTCCTAAATAAACTCTACGCAAACTTGAACCAAGAGTATTATGGTTTGAGTAAGGAAGACAATCCTGAAATCCAATACGAGTGGGCCCGCATCCCACACTTCTACTATAACTATTATGTATATCAATATTCAACAGGCTTTGCGGCCGCCTCAGCCCTGGCTGAAAAAATTGTCCATGGTAGTCAAGAAGACCGTGAGCGCTATATCGACTACCTCAAGGCAGGTAAATCTGACTATCCACTTAATGTCATGAGAAAAGCTGGTGTTGATATGGAGAAGGAAGACTATCTCAACGATGCCTTTGCAGTCTTTGAACGTCGTTTGAATGAGTTTGAAGCCCTTGTTGAAAAATTGGGATTGGCATAAGATGGTTGAATCGTATAGTAAAAATGCTAACCATAACATGCGTCGTCCTGTTGTCAAAGAAGAAATTGTTGACTTGATGCGCCAGCGTCAAAAGCAAATCACAGGATCCCTGAAAGAATTGGAAGACTTTGCTCGTAAGGAAAATATTCCCATCATCCCCCATGAAACGGTAGCTTATTTCCGTTTTCTCATGGAAACTATGCAACCTAAAAATATTCTGGAAATTGGGACGGCTATCGGTTTTTCAGCTCTCTTGATGTCAGAACATGCGCCAGATGCCAAAATTACAACCATTGACCGCAATCCAGAAATGATTGGTTTTGCCAAGGAAAATTTTGCCCAGTTTGACAGTCGTAAGCAAATCACGCTTTTAGAAGGAGATGCGGTAGATGTCTTATCTACCTTGACAGAGTCTTATGATTTTGTCTTTATGGATTCTGCTAAGTCTAAATACATCGCCTTTCTGCCAGAGATCCTCAAACACTTGGAAGTTGGTGGAGTGGTTGTCTTGGATGATATTTTCCAAGGTGGTGATGTTGCCAAGGATATCATGGAAGTTCGTCGAGGTCAGCGAACCATTTACAGAGGACTTCAAAGACTGTTTGATGCAACCTTAGACAATCCAGGACTCACAGCAACATTAGTACCTCTGGGGGACGGAATTCTCATGCTTCGTAAAAATGTAGCAGATGTTCAACTGCCTGAAAGCGAATGATTTTCAGAAAAATTTAAGAAAATATAGTAAAATAGATAGGGTAACACTTATCTCAAAGGAGTAGACATGAAGAAAAAACTATTGGCAGGTGCCATTACACTATTATCAGTAGCAACTTTAGCAGCTTGTTCGAAAGGTTCAGAAGGAGCAGACCTTATCAGCATGAAAGGAGATGTTATCACTGAACATCAGTTTTATGAGCAAGTGAAAAGTAATCCTTCAGCCCAACAAGTCTTGTTGAACTTGACCATCCAAAAAGTATTTGAGAAACAATACGGTTCAGAAGTAGATGAAAAAGAAGTCAACGACACTATTGCAGAAGAAGAAAAACAATATGGTGAGAACTACCAACGTGTCTTGTCACAAGCAGGAATGACCCTTGAAACACGTAAAGCTCAAATTCGTACAAGTAAATTAGTTGAGTTGGCAGTTAAAAAAGCAGCAGAAGCTGAATTGACAGATGATGCTTATAAGAAGGCCTTTGACGAGTACACTCCAGATGTAACGGCTCAAATCATCCGTTTGGACAATGAAGACAAGGCCAAAGAAATTCTTGAAAAAGCCAAAGCTAGTGATGCAGACTTTGCTCAATTAGCCAAAGATAATTCAACAGATGAGAAAACGAAAGCGAATGGTGGAGAAATCACCTTTGATTCTGCTTCAACAGAAGTACCAGAACAAGTTAAAAAAGCTGCTTTTGCTTTAGATGTAAATGGTGTTTCTGATGTCATCACAGCCACTGGCACACAAGCCTACAGCAGCCAATATTACATTGTAAAAGTCACTAAGAAAACAGAAAAATCATCTAATATCGATAACTACAAAGAAAAATTAAAAACTGTTATCTTGACTCAAAAACAAAATGATTCAACATTTGTTCAAAGTATTATCGGAAAAGAATTGCAAGCAGCCAATATCAAGGTTAAAGACCAAGCCTTCCAAAATATCTTTACCCAATATATCGGTGGTGGAGATTCAAGCTCAAGCAGTTCATCAAAAGAATAAAACAGAAAAGGGCCAAGTGCTCTTTTTCTTATGACAAAAATGGTCTATCTGATGGATAAGAGTTTTTTTCTTTCGGAAAAAATGGTATAATAGCAATCAAAACTAGAAAACAAACGGAATTTGGGAAGCAATTGTGTTGTTCTCATTAGATTGGTGATACTATGAAGATTAGTAAGAGGCACCTATTAAACTATTCTATTCTAGTTCCTTACTTACTGTTATCTATTTTGGGCTTGATTGTGGTTTATTCGACAACCAGTGCTATTTTAATTCAAGAAGGCCAAAGTGCACTGCAATTGGTCCGAAGTCAGGGACTATTTTGGATATTTAGTTTGGTACTGATTGCCTTGATATATAAGTTGAAACTGAATTTTTTAAGAAACGAACGTCTTTTATTTATCGTTATGTTCGTTGAGCTGATTCTATTAGCTTTGGCTCGTTTGATTGGTATTCCGGTCAATGGAGCCTATGGCTGGATTTCAGTAGGACCTTTGACTATTCAGCCAGCCGAATATTTGAAAATTATTATTATTTGGTATTTAGCAAACAGATTTTCTAAACAACAAGAGGATATCGCTATTTATGACTTCCAAGTTTTGACACAAAATCAGTGGCTTCCTCGTGCTTTTAATGATTGGCGTTTTGTCCTCTTTGTACTGATTGGCAGCCTTGCTATTTTCCCAGATTTGGGGAATGCTACTATTCTAGCATTGGTAGCTTTGATTATGTATACAGTTAGTGGAATCGCTTATAGATGGTTTCTTGCTTTTTTTGGAATTTTAGTTGGAATTTCTGCCTTATCCTTATCACTTATTTCTTTTATAGGAGTTGATAAGTTTTCAAAAGTTCCAGTATTTGGATATGTAGCCAAGCGTTTCAGTGCTTATTTTAATCCCTTTGCTGATTTGGCAGGAGCAGGCCACCAACTTGCAAATTCCTACTTTGCCATGGTCAATGGTGGTTGGTTTGGTCTAGGTTTAGGAAATTCAATCGAAAAACGTGGCTATCTACCAGAAGCCCATACAGACTTTGTATTTTCAATTGTCATTGAAGAGTTTGGATTTGTGGGTGCCAGCTTGATTTTAGCACTTGTCTTTTTCCTCATTTTGCGAATTATCCTAGTAGGAATTCGTGCTAAGAATCCCTTTAATTCCATGATGGCGATTGGAGTTGGGGGGATGATGTTGGTACAGGTCTTTGTTAATATCGGTGGAATTTCTGGTATTATTCCTTCAACAGGGGTTACCTTCCCCTTCTTATCGCAAGGAGGGAACAGTCTCCTAGTCTTATCTGTAGCCATCGCCTTTGTCTTAAATATTGATGCAAGTGAAAAACGTGCCCAATTGTATGAGGAGTTAGAAGCTCACTCATCAAACTATATGTAGAGCTGATAGTGGAAAGGATTGCCTATGTCTCTTCAAAAATTAGAAAACTATAGTAATAAAGCTGTCGTGCAAGAAGAAGTATTGATTTTAACAGAATTGTTAGAAGATATTACTAAAAATATGCTTGCTCCAGAAACTTTTGAAAAAATCATGCAGTTGAAGGAATTATCAACTCAAGAAGATTATCAAGGCTTGAACCAATTGGTTACTAGCCTTACAAATGATGAAATGGCTTATATTTCACGCTATTTCTCTATCTTGCCTCTCTTGATTAATATTTCAGAAGACGTGGATTTGGCCTATGAAATCAACCATCAAAATAATATAGATCAAGATTATCTTGGTAAATTATCAGCAACGATTAAAATGGTTGCAGAAAAAGAAAATGCGGTTGAAATTTTAGAACATTTGAATGTTGTCCCTGTTTTGACAGCCCATCCAACACAAGTGCAACGTAAGAGTATGCTGGATTTGACTAACCATATCCACACCCTCTTGCGTAAGTACCGTGATGTGAAATTAGGCTTGATTAATAAGGAAAAATGGCATAATGATCTCCGTCGTTACATTGAGATTATCATGCAGACAGACATGATTCGTGAAAAGAAATTGAAAGTTACCAATGAAATCACGAATGTTATGGAATACTACAATAGTTCATTCCTGAAAGCTGTTCCTCATTTGACTGCTGAGTACAAGCGCCTGGCTAAAAAACATGGCTTGGAGTTGAAACATCCTAAACCAATTACCATGGGAATGTGGATTGGTGGAGACCGTGATGGGAATCCCTTTGTTACAGCAGATACCTTGAAACAATCTGCCATGACTCAGTGTGAAGTCATCATGAACTACTATGATGAAAAGATTTACCAGCTCTATCGTGAATTCTCCCTCTCAACTAGTATTGTCAATGTGAGCAAGCAAGTCAGAGAAATGGCTCGTCAGTCTAAGGATAACTCGATTTATCGTGAAAAAGAGCTATACCGCCGTGCCTTGTTTGATATTCAATCAAAAATCCAAGCAACAAAAACTTATCTCATTGAAGATAAGGAAGTTGGAGCTCGCTATGAAACAGCCAATGATTTTTATAAGGATTTAATTACCATCCGTGATTCCCTCTTGGAAAATAAGGGTGAAGCACTGATTTCTGGTGATTTTGTTGAGCTGATTCAGGCAGTTGAAATTTTTGGTTTCTATTTGGCATCTATTGACATGCGTCAAGATTCTAGTGTTCATGAAGCCTGTGTAGCTGAACTCTTGAAATCAGCAGGAATTCATTCGCATTATAGTGAACTAAGTGAAGAAGAAAAATGCCAGCTTCTTTTGAAAGAATTGGAGGAAGATCCACGTATTCTTTCTGCCACTCATGTTGAAAAATCAGAGTTACTTGAAAAAGAATTGGCCATCTTTAAAGCTGCTCGTAAGTTGAAAGATAAGTTGGGGGATGATGTTATTCGTCAGACTATCATTTCACATGCAACCAGTGTATCTGACATGCTGGAATTAGCTATCTTGCTAAAAGAAGTAGGCTTAGTGGATAAAGAAAGAGCTCGTGTCCAAATTGTTCCTCTCTTTGAAACAATCGAGGACTTGGACCACTCAGAAGAAACCATGAGAGAATACCTTTCTCTTGGTCTGGCTAAGAAATGGATTGCTTCACGTAATAATTATCAAGAAATCATGCTTGGTTATTCGGATAGTAATAAAGATGGTGGTTACTTATCATCATGTTGGACCCTTTACAAGGCTCAACAACAATTGACTGCTATTGGAGATGAATTTGGCGTTAAGGTAACCTTCTTCCATGGTCGTGGTGGGACTGTCGGTCGTGGTGGTGGACCAACCTATGAAGCTATCACCTCCCAACCGCTTAAGTCTATCAAGGATCGTATCCGTTTGACGGAGCAGGGGGAAGTAATTGGGAATAAATACGGTAACAAAGACGCAGCTTACTATAACCTTGAAATGCTAGTATCTGCAGCCATTAACCGTATGATTACTCAGAAGAAGAGTGATACCAATACATCCAATCGTTACGAAGCCATTATGGATCAAGTGGTGGACCGTAGTTACGATATTTACCGTGATTTGGTTTTTGGTAATGACCATTTCTATGATTATTTCTTTGAGTCAAGTCCAATTAAGGCTATTTCAAGCTTTAATATCGGTTCACGTCCAGCCGCTCGTAAGACAATCACTGAAATTGGTGGTTTGCGTGCCATTCCATGGGTGTTCTCATGGTCGCAAAGTCGTGTTATGTTCCCTGGCTGGTATGGAGTTGGTTCAAGCTTCAAAGAATTCATCGATAAAAATCCAGAGAATATCGCTATCCTACGAGATATGTACCAAAATTGGCCATTTTTCCAATCGCTTCTTTCAAATGTTGATATGGTCTTGTCAAAATCAAATATGAACATTGCTTTTGAATATGCCAAACTGTGTGAGGATGAAGAAGTAAAAGCAATCTATGAGACTATTTTAAATGAATGGCAAGTTACCAAGGAAGTTATCTTGGCTATCGAAGGTTACGATGAACTCTTGGCTGAAAATCCATATCTAAAAGCAAGTTTGGATTATCGTATGCCTTACTTTAATATTCTTAACTACATCCAGTTGGAGTTGATTAAACGTCAACGCCGAGGAGAATTATCAAGCGATCAAGAAAAATTAATCCATACAACCATCAACGGAATTGCGACAGGTCTTCGTAATTCAGGCTGATACCTATCAAACTTCCTCTTTTCTATAGGGGAAGTTTTTGGATATTTCAAAAAAATGCCAAAAGAGTCTTGACAAGTAATTGAAAAATGATATAATTTAACCATTCAGAAAAGTAATCATACAAACTTTTTAGAGAGTCTGTGGTAGCTGAAAACAGATAAGTGATGATGATGAAAATTGGGCTGGATGTTATTTAGAATTTGAAATCATAAAAATTCGGTGAGCACACCTTACAGTGCATCTCGTTATTGCGAGACAGAGCGATAGGGAAATTCCCTATAATTGAGGTGGTACCGCGCATCGACGTCCTCACACAAGTTTTTGTGTGAGGACTTTTTTGATGGAGGTTAGTATGGAAAGAAAACGATGGCGTCGCTTGTTTGTATAAGTGAAGTATTTTAAAGGAAATAAAAAGGAGAAATAGAATGAAAAATAAACGTTTAATTGGAATTATCGCTGCATTAGCAGTCTTAGTAGCAGGAAGCTTGATTTACTCTTCAATGAATAAACCAGAAGCTAAGAATGAAAAGAAAGTTGCCAAAGTTGGTGTCCTTCAGTTTGTGAGCCATCCATCTCTTGACTTGATTTATAAAGGGATTCAAGATGGACTTGCAGAAGAAGGTTATAAAGATGACCAGTTGAAGATTGACTTTATGAACTCAGAAGGTGACCAAAGTAAGGTTGCGACAATGAGTAAACAATTGGTTGCAAACGATAATGACTTGGTAGTTGGTATCGCAACACCAGCTGCTCAAGGTCTGGCTAGTGCAACAAAAGACCTACCTGTTATCATGGCTGCTATTACAGACCCAATCGGTGCGAACTTGGTTAAAGATTTGAAAAAACCAGGTGGCAATATTACAGGGGTATCTGACCACAATCCAGCTCAACAACAAGTTGAACTCATCAAGGCTCTGACACCAAATGTGAAAACTATCGGAGCTCTTTACTCAAGCAGCGAAGACAATTCAAAAACACAGGTAGAAGAATTTAAGGCTTATGCTGAAAAAGCAGGTTTGACAGTAGAAACATTTGCAGTTCCTTCAACAAATGAAATTGCTTCAACAGTTAACGTTATGACTAGCAAGGTTGATGCTATCTGGGTTCCAATTGATAACACTATTGCTTCAGCCTTCTCAACTGTTGTATCAAGCAACCAATCAGCTAAAAAACCAATATACCCAAGTGCAACTGCCATGGTAGAAGCAGGTGGTTTGGCATCCGTTGTAGTTGACCAACATGATCTTGGTGTGGCAACTGGCAAAATGATTGCTCAAGTTTTGAAAGGTGCAAAACCAGCTGATACACCAGTCAATGTCTTTTCAACTGGTAAATCAGTTATCAATAAAAAATTGGCACAAGAGTTAGGTATTACTATTCCTGAGTCTGTTCTCAAAGAAGCAGGACAAGTGATTGAATAATCTAAAATGGAGGAGTTGGGGACATCTCCTCCAATTTTTTACAATAGAAATCATATAGAAAAGGTTAAGAAACAGATGATATTATCTATTATTTCTCAAGGATTTGTCTGGGCTATTTTAGGTCTGGGAATCTTTATGACATTTAGGATTTTAAACTTTCCAGATATGACAACAGAAGGTTCCTTCCCTCTTGGGGGAGCTGTTGCTGTCACTTTGATAACGAAAGGTGTGAATCCTTTTTTAGCAACTCTTATTGCTGTTGGAGCAGGTTGTTTGGCTGGTATGGCAGCAGGACTTCTTTATACAAAAGGGAAGATCCCAACCTTACTCTCAGGGATTTTGGTGATGACTTCCTGTCACTCTATCATGCTCTTGATTATGGGACGCGCCAATTTAGGATTGCTTGGAACCAAGCAAATTCAAGATGCCTTGCCTTTTGATTCAGGTTTGAACCAACTCTTGACAGGTCTTATCTTTGTGAGTATTGTTATTGCTCTCATGCTCTTTTTCTTGGACACTAAACTCGGACAAGCTTACATTGCTACAGGTGACAATCCTGATATGGCTAGAAGTTTCGGGATTCATACTGGACGCATGGAGCTCATGGGCTTGGTCTTATCAAATGGTGTGATTGCCCTTGCAGGAGCTCTCATTGCCCAGCAAGAAGGGTATGCCGATGTATCTCGAGGAATCGGGGTTATCGTTGTGGGGCTTGCAAGTTTGATTATTGGAGAAGTTATCTTCAAGAGTTTGAGCTTGGCAGAACGTCTGGTTACCATCGTTGTAGGTTCTATCGCTTATCAATTCTTAGTGTGGGCAGTTATTGCGCTTGGCTTTAATACAAGTTACCTTCGTTTGTACAGCGCCGTGATTTTAGCAGTCTGCCTCATGATTCCAACATTTAAGCAAACCATCTTGAAAGGAGCCAAGTTAAGCAAATGACAGCCATTGTAGAATTAAAAAATGCAACCAAAGTCGTTAAAAATGGCTTTGATGAAGAAAAGATTATTTTAAATGATGTTTCCTTAGAAATTTTTGAACAGGATTTTATCACGATTTTAGGTGGAAATGGTGCTGGGAAATCAACCCTCTTTAACACTATTGCAGGAACTTTGTCATTAACCAGTGGAACTATTCGTATTTTGGGTGAAGATGTTACCAAGTTTTCACCAGAGAAGCGGGCTAAGTATCTGTCTCGAGTCTTCCAAGATCCCAAGATGGGGACAGCTCCTCGTATGACGGTGGCTGAAAATCTTTTGATTGCCAAGTTTCGTGGTGAAAAGCGTGGACTGTTTCCGAGACGTCTGGCTAGCTATAAGGATGAATTTCAGGCAACCATTGAAAAAGTAGGGAATGGTCTTGAGAAACACTTGAATACGCCAATTGAGTTCTTATCAGGTGGGCAAAGACAGGCTTTGAGTCTCTTGATGGCAACCTTGAAGCGTCCTGAATTACTCTTGTTAGACGAGCATACTGCAGCCCTTGATCCAAAGACCAGTGTGGCCTTGATGGAATTGACAGATGAATTTGTCAAGAAAGATCAGTTGACAGCTCTTATGATTACCCACCATATGGAAGATGCTCTTAAGTATGGCAATCGCTTGATTGTCATGAAAGAAGGACGGGTTATCCAAGATTTGAAACAAGAAGAAAAAGCAAAAATGAAAATCTCTGATTATTATCAACTCTTTGAATAAAGTAGGGAAAATGAGTGAAATGGTTTACTTTTTTTCTGAAATAAAGTATACTATATAAAGTAAACTATGATAACATGGAGGTATTGTGTATGGTTGACAAACAAGTCATTGAAGAAATCAAAAACAATGCCAACATTGTGGAAGTCATAGGAGATGTGATTTCTTTACAAAAGGCAGGACGGAACTATCTAGGGCTCTGTCCTTTTCATGGTGAAAAAACACCTTCTTTCAACGTTGTAGAGGACAAGCAGTTTTATCACTGTTTTGGTTGTGGTCGCTCGGGTGATGTCTTTAAGTTCATCGAGGAGTACCAAGGGGTTCCCTTTATGGAGGCTGTCCAAATCTTAGGTCAGCGTGTTGGGATAGAGGTGGAAAAACCGCTTTATAGTGAGCAGAGGCCAGCCTCGCCTCACCAAGCTCTTTATGATATGCACGAAGATGCTGCCAAATTTTATCATGCTATTCTCATGACAACAACCATGGGGGAGGAGGCCAGAAACTACCTTTATCAGCGTGGTTTGACAGATGAAGTGCTCAAACATTTTCGGATTGGTTTAGCACCTCCAGAACGAAACTATCTCTACCAGCGTTTGTCTGGTCAGTATCGTGAAGAGGATTTCCTAGATTCAGGGCTATTTTACCTCTCAGATGCTAATCAATTTGTAGACACCTTTCACAATCGCATCATGTTTCCCCTGACAAATGATCAGGGAAAGGTTATTGCCTTCTCAGGTCGTATCTGGCAGAAAACGGATTCACAAACTTCTAAGTATAAAAATAGCCGATCAACTGCAATTTTTAACAAAAGTTACGAATTATATCATATGGATAGGGCAAAAAAATCTTCTGGAAAAGCCAGTGAGATTTACCTGATGGAAGGATTCATGGATGTCATTGCAGCCTATCGGGCTGGAATCGAAAACGCTGTCGCATCTATGGGAACAGCCTTGAGTCGAGAGCATGTTGAGCATCTGAAAAGGTTAACCAAGAAGTTGGTTCTGGTATACGATGGCGATAAGGCTGGGCAAGCTGCGACATTGAAAGCACTGGATGAAATTGGTGATATACCTGTGCAAATTGTCAGCATGCCTGATAACTTGGATCCAGATGAGTATCTACAAAAAAATGGTCCAGAAGACTTGGCCTATCTATTAACGAAAACTCGTATTAGTCCGATTGAGTTTTACATTCACCAGTACAAACCTGAAAATAGTGAAAATTTGCAGGCTCAGATTGAGTTTATTGAAAAAATAGCTCCCTTGATTGTTCAAGAAAAATCTATTACTGCTCAAAACAGCTATATACATATTTTAGCTGACAGTCTGGCGTCCTTTGATTATGCCCAGATTGAGCAGATTGTTAATGAGAGTCGTCAGGCACAAAGGCAGAATCGCATGGAAGGTATTTCCAGACCGACGTCAATCACTATGCCTGTCACCAAGCAGTTATCAGCTATTATGAGAGCAGAAGCTCATCTACTTTATCGAATGATGGAATCTCCTCTTGTTTTGAACGATTACCGTTTAAGGGAAGACTTTGCATTTGACACACCTGAATTTCAGGTCTTATATGACTTGCTTGGCCAGTATGGAAATCTTCCTCCGGAAGTTTTAGCAGAACAGACAGATGAAGTTGAAAGAGCTTGGTACCAAGTCTTAGCTCAGGATTTGCCTGCTGAGATGTCACCTCAGGAACTTAGTGAAGTAGAAATGACTCGAAACAAGGCTCTCTTGAATCAGGACAATATGAGAATCAAAAAGAAGGTGCAGGAAGCGAGCCATGTAGGAGATACAGACACAGCCCTAGAAGAATTGGAACGTTTAATTTCCCAAAAGAGAAGAATGGAGTAATAATGGCAACAAAACAAAAAGAAGTAACAACATTTGATGTACAAGTAGCAGAATTTATCCGTAATCATAAACAAAAAGGGACAGCAACTGATGATGAAATTAATGCAAGTCTGGTGATTCCTTTTACCTTGGATGCTGATGGGATTGAGGATCTCTTGCAACGGATTCAGGATGCAGGGATTTCTATCACAGATAACGAAGGAAATCCAAGTGCACGTGTTCTTAGCACTGAAGAAGAACCAGAACTTAGCGATGAGGATTTGATTGGTTCAACTTCTGCTAAGGTCAATGACCCTGTCCGTATGTACTTGAAAGAGATTGGTGTCGTTCCTCTCTTGACCAATGAAGAGGAAAAAGAATTGGCACTGGCTGTTGAAGCTGGCGATATCGAAGCCAAACAACGTCTTGCGGAAGCCAACCTTCGTTTGGTGGTTTCTATTGCCAAACGCTATGTTGGTCGTGGTATGCAGTTTCTTGACTTGATTCAAGAAGGGAACATGGGCTTGATGAAGGCGGTTGACAAGTTTGACTATTCTAAAGGGTTCAAGTTTTCAACTTATGCAACTTGGTGGATTCGTCAGGCCATCACTCGTGCTATTGCGGATCAAGCTCGTACCATCCGTATCCCAGTCCACATGGTTGAAACCATCAATAAATTGGTTCGTGAACAGCGTAACCTCCTTCAAGAATTGGGTCAAGACCCAACACCAGAGCAAATCGCTGAACGTATGGATATGACTCCTGACAAAGTGCGTGAAATCTTGAAGATTGCCCAAGAACCAGTATCTCTTGAAACACCAATCGGTGAAGAAGATGATAGCCATCTTGGAGACTTTATTGAAGATGAAGTGATTGAAAATCCAGTGGACTATACGACTCGTATCGTCTTACGTGAGCAGTTGGATGAGGTCTTGGATACTCTTACAGATCGTGAAGAAAATGTCCTACGTCTACGTTTTGGACTAGATGATGGTAAAATGCGTACCCTTGAAGATGTGGGTAAAGTCTTTAACGTGACTCGCGAGCGTATCCGTCAGATTGAAGCTAAGGCTTTGAGAAAACTACGTCAACCAAGTCGCAGCAAACCGCTTCGTGATTTTATTGAAGACTAAGAGTGAGGATAAATATGGCTTATACAGAAGAGCAAATTGAAAACATCAAAACACGAATTTTATTAGCCTTGGAAGAAGTCATCGACCCTGAGTTGGGAATCGATATTGTAAATCTTGGTTTAATTTATGAGATTCGTTTTGACGGTGACACAGGGCAAACAGAGATTGATATGACTTTGACAACTATGGGTTGTCCCCTAGCTGACCTTTTGACAGACCAGATTTATGATGCCATGACAGAGGTGCCAGAAGTAACGGATACTGAGGTCAAATTAGTATGGTATCCAGCCTGGACCGTTGAAAAAATGAGTCGCTATGCACGCATTGCCCTAGGCATTAAGTAAACATATAAAAGCATGTGAGAGACAGTTGGAAAAGTGAGGAAATTTCCCCCTCTTTTCCTCCAGTCTCTCCTTTCTTTTGCTGATTTTATTCAAAGAAAATGATATAATAGTAGTTATGGAAAAAAAGAAATTACGCATCAATATGTTGAGTTCAAGTGAGAAAGTAGCAGGACAAGGAGTTTCAGGTGCTTACCGTGAATTAGTTCGTCTTCTTCACCGTGATGCCAAGGATCAATTGATTGTTACAGAAAATCTTCCAATCGAGGCAGATGTGACTCACTTTCATACGATTGATTTCCCCTACTATTTATCAACATTCCAAAAGAAACGCTCAGGGAGAAAAATTGGCTATGTGCATTTCTTGCCTGATACACTTGAGGGGAGTTTGAAAATTCCATTTTTCTTAAAGGGAATTGTCAAACGTTATGTATTTTCTTTTTACAACCGGATGGAGCACTTGGTTGTGGTCAATCCTATGTTTATTGAGGATTTGGTGGCAGCTGGTATTCCACGTGAAAAAGTGACCTATATTCCTAACTTTGTCAACAAGGAAAAATGGCATCCTCTACCACAAGAAGAGATAGTCAGACTGCGAACAGAGCTAGGTCTTAGTGATAATCAGTTTATCGTAGTAGGTGCTGGTCAAGTTCAGAAACGTAAAGGGATTGATGACTTTATCCGTCTGGCTGAGGAATTGCCTCAGATTACCTTTATCTGGGCTGGTGGTTTCTCTTTTGGTGGTATGACAGATGGTTATGAACGCTATAAGAAAATTATGGACAATCCCCCTCAAAATTTAATGTTTCCAGGTATTGTATCGCCAGAGCGTATGCGTGAATTGTATGCCCTTGCGGACCTTTTCTTGTTACCTAGTTACAATGAGCTCTTTCCTATGACTATTTTAGAGGCGGCTAGTTGCGAGGCTCCTATTATGTTGCGTGATTTGGATCTCTATAAGGTGATTTTAGAGGGAAATTATCGGGCGACAGCAGATAGAGAAGAGATGAAAGAGGCTATTTTAGAATATCAAGCAAATCCTGCTGCCTTAAAAGACCTCAAAGAAAAAGCTAAGAATATTTCTAGAGAGTATTCTGAAGAGCATCTGTTACAAATCTGGTTGGACTTTTATGAGAAACAAGCCACTTTAGGGAGAAAATAAAAAGTGAGGTAATCTATGCGAATTGGTTTATTTACAGATACCTATTTTCCTCAGGTTTCTGGTGTTGCGACCAGTATTCGAACTCTGAAAACAGAACTTGAAAAGCAGGGACATATTGTTTTTATCTTTACGACGACGGATAAGGATGTCAATCGCTATGAAGATTGGCAAATTATCCGTATTCCAAGTGTTCCCTTCTTTGCTTTTAAGGATCGCCGCTTTGCCTACCGAGGATTTAGCAAGGCGCTTGAAATTGCCAAACAGTATCAACTGGATGTTATCCATACTCAGACAGAATTTTCTCTTGGCTTGTTGGGGATTTGGATTGCGCGTGAATTGGAAATTCCCGTCATTCATACCTATCACACCCAGTATGAAGACTATGTCCATTATATTGCCAAGGGGATGTTGATTCGTCCTAGTATGGTCAAGTATCTGGTTAGAGGTTTCTTGCATGATGTGGATGGGGTTATTTGCCCGAGTGAGATTGTCCGTGACTTGCTATCTGACTATAAGGTCAAGGTTGAAAAGCGGGTCATTCCAACTGGAATTGAATTAGCTAAGTTTGATCGTCCGGAAATCAAGCAGGAAAATTTGACAGAACTGCGTAGTAAACTAGGGATTCAAGATGATGAAAAGATGTTGCTTAGCCTTTCCAGAATTTCCTATGAAAAAAATATTCAAGCAGTATTAGCAGCCTTTGCAGAAGTTCTGAGAGAGGAAGACAAGGTGAAACTGGTGATAGCTGGGGATGGGCCTTATCTGGATGATCTTAAAGAGCAAGCCCAGAAACTAGAGATTCAAGACTCGGTCATCTTTACAGGGATGATTGCTCCTAGTGAGACAGCTCTTTATTATAAGGCGGCGGATTTCTTCATCTCGGCATCGACAAGTGAAACCCAAGGCTTGACCTACTTGGAAAGTTTGGCTAGTGGGACACCTGTCATTGCACATGGAAATCCTTATCTGGACAATCTTATCAGTGATAAAATGTTTGGAACCTTGTACTATGGAGAACATGATTTGGCTGGTGCTATTTTGGAAGCCCTGATTGCAACACCAGACATGAATGAGCATACTTTATCAGAGAAATTGTATGAGATTTCAGCTGAGAACTTTGGGAAACGAGTACATGAGTTTTATCTGGATGCTATTATTTCAAATAATTTCGAGAAAGATTTAGCTAAAGATGATACTGTTAGTCAGCGTATCTTTAAGACAGTTTTGTATCTTCCACAGCAGGTGGTTGCTGTGCCCGTAAAAGGCTCTAGACGAATGCTGAAGGCTTCAAAAACACAGTTGATCAGCATAAGAGATTATTGGAAAGACCATGAAGAATAGAAAGAGGAACAGAATGAAAAAACAATTAATGAGAAGCGGTCGTGATAAAAAGATTGCTGGTGTTTGTGCTGGGGTAACCCATTATTTTGATATGGATCCTACTATTGTTCGCGTAATATGGGGTGTTCTTGCTTTTGGTTATGGAGCAGGAGTTGTAGCTTATATCATTTTATGGATTATTGCGCCAGAAGCAAGTGACTATTGAAAACTAGCTAAATTCATGCTAAGATAATAGAAAATAGAATGTAACGAAGGAGAGAAAAATGGCATTTGGAGATAATGGAAATCGTAAAAAAACTATGTTTGAGAAAATAACCTTGTTTATCGTACTTATCATGCTAGTAGCAAGTTTATTGGGAATTTTTGCAACTGCAATTGGTGCCCTCAGTAATCTATAAAATAGATTCAAGAAAATTTAGTGACTGGGATTTCCCAGCCCTTTTTTAAAGTGAGAAGAAAAAATGAGTATGTTTTTAGATACAGCTAAGATTAAGGTCAAGGCTGGTAATGGTGGCGATGGTATGGTTGCCTTTCGCCGTGAAAAATATGTCCCTAATGGCGGTCCTTGGGGCGGTGATGGTGGTCGTGGAGGCAATGTCGTCTTCGTTGTAGATGAAGGTCTACGTACCCTCATGGATTTCCGCTACAATCGTCATTTTAAGGCTGATTCTGGTGAAAAAGGAATGACCAAAGGAATGCATGGTCGTGGTGCAGAAGACCTCAGAGTTCGAGTACCACAAGGTACGACTGTTCGTGATGCGGAGACAGGCAAGGTCTTGACAGATTTGATTGAACACGGTCAAGAATTTATTGTAGCTCACGGTGGTCGTGGTGGACGTGGAAATATTCGCTTTGCGACTCCAAAAAATCCTGCACCGGAAATCTCTGAAAATGGAGAACCAGGTCAGGAACGTGAGTTACAATTGGAACTAAAAATCTTAGCAGATGTTGGTTTAGTTGGATTCCCATCTGTAGGGAAATCAACACTTTTAAGTGTTATCACATCTGCTAAACCTAAAATTGGTGCCTACCACTTTACCACTATTGTGCCAAATTTAGGAATGGTTCGTACCCAATCGGGTGAATCTTTTGCAGTAGCTGATCTACCAGGATTGATTGAAGGTGCTAGTCAAGGTGTTGGTTTGGGAACTCAGTTCCTCCGTCATATTGAGCGTACACGTGTCATCCTTCACATCATTGATATGTCAGCTAGCGAAGGTCGTGATCCTTATGAGGATTATCTGGCCATTAACAAGGAGTTGGAGTCATATAATCTTCGTCTCATGGAGCGTCCACAGATTATTGTAGCTAATAAGATGGATATGCCTGAGAGTCAGGAAAATCTTGTAGAATTCAAGAAGAAATTAGCTACAAACTATGATGAATTTGAAGAGTTACCAGCAATCTTCCCAATTTCTGGTTTGACTAAGCAAGGTCTGGCAACGCTATTGGATGCTACAGCTGAATTGTTAGACAAAACACCAGAATTCTTGCTCTACGACGAGTCCGATATGGAAGAAGAAGCTTACTATGGATTTGACGAGGAAGAGAAAGCCTTTGAAATTAGCCGTGATGACGATGCGACATGGGTACTTTCTGGTGAAAAACTAATGAAACTCTTTAATATGACCAACTTTGATCGTGACGAATCAGTCATGAAATTTGCCCGTCAGCTTCGTGGTATGGGGGTTGATGAAGCCCTTCGTACGCGTGGTGCTAAGGATGGGGACTTGGTCCGCATTGGCAAATTTGAGTTTGAATTTGTAGACTAGGAGACTAGTATGGGAGATAAACCGATATCTTTCCGAGATGTGGATGGCAATTTTGTTTCCGCCGCAGACGTTTGGAATGAAAAGAAATTGGAAGAACTATTTAATCGTCTCAATCCAAATCGTTCTTTGAGATTGGCACGAACTAAAAAAGACAATCCATCTTAAATACGTAAGATAAAACTCCAATTATCAGTCAAGTTAACTGTAAAAAATAGAATCTAAGATCGAGAAAGGGCAAAATTTGTCCTTTTTTTACTTATAAATTATAGTGTATTGAAATAGAATATGAACAAATTGATTAGGGAATTCAAATCAAATCTCTAACAAGGCTTTAGAAGTTGTGTTGTTTTATTCTAGATTCAAAAAACTACACTTTTTCTGTTAAAAAAGAATTTTTTTACAATAATGGTTGGTTATTTAGTTTATTTATGCTATAATAGGAACAATTATTTTTAGGAGGTGCAGCATGTCTTATTTGTTTGAGATATTACCGAGTTTATTGAGCGGTGCAAGCATGACTTTACAGGTGTTTGCACTGGTCTTTATTTTTTCTATTCCCTTGGGCGTTTTGATTGCCTTTGCCTTGCAAGTCCACTGGAATCCCCTCCATTATCTGATTAATATTTATATCTGGATTATGCGAGGCACACCCTTGCTCTTGCAATTAATCTTTATCTATTATGTGCTGCCAAGTATTGGGATTCGTTTGGACCGTCTTCCTGCGGCCATCATTGCCTTTGTTCTCAATTATGCGGCTTACTTTGCTGAAATCTTCCGTGGTGGGATTGATACTATCCCTAAAGGTCAATATGAGGCTGCTAAGGTCTTGAAGTTCAGTCCCTTTGCCACAGTTCGCTATATTATCTTGCCTCAGGTGACCAAGATTGTTCTTCCAAGTGTATTTAATGAGGTTATGAGTCTAGTCAAGGATACTTCTCTGGTTTATGCTCTAGGCATTTCAGATCTTATCTTGGCTAGTCGAACAGCTGCAAATCGTGATGCTAGTCTGGTTCCAATGTTCTTGGCAGGAGCCATTTACTTGATTTTGATTGGTATTGTGACCATTCTTGCCAAAAAAGTTGAGAAGAAGTACAGTTACTATAGATAGGAGGATGCCATGTTAGAATTACGAAATATCAATAAAGTCTTTGGTGAAAAGCAAATTTTATCTAATTTCAGTCTAAAAATTCCTGAAAAGCAAATCCTGGCTATCGTTGGGCCTTCTGGTGGAGGTAAGACAACTCTCTTACGTATGCTTGCGGGTCTTGAAACCATTGATTCAGGTCAAATTTTTTATAATGGAGAACCTTTAGAATTGGATGAACTGGAGAAACGAAATCTACTAGGATTTGTATTCCAAGATTTTCAACTTTTCCCTCATTTATCAGTTCTAGACAATTTGACCTTATCTTCTGTGAAAAACATGGGAATGAAGCAGGATGAGGCTGAGCAGAAGGCGCGAGGGCTTTTGGAACAGTTAGGACTAGCAGGGCACACAGATGCCTATCCTTTCTCATTATCTGGTGGGCAAAAGCAGCGGGTGGCCTTGGCGCGTGCTATGATGATTGACCCAGAAATCATTGGCTACGATGAACCAACTTCTGCTCTAGATCCAGAATTGCGCTTGGAAGTGGAAAAACTGATCTTGCAAAATAGGGAACTTGGGATGACGCAGATTGTGGTTACCCACGATTTACAATTCGCTGAAAATATCGCAGATCAGATTCTTAAGGTTGAGCCCAAGTAGGAGGTGCCGATGACTAATAAGAAAATTGCTTTAGTATTAGTTTCTCTCCTGATTCTCTTTTTAACGGCCTGTACTCAGAAGGTTAGTGATCCAAAGCAGGATAACTGGGATAAGTATCAAGAGCAGGGAACCATTACTATTGGTTTTGACAATACCTTTGTACCCATGGGTTTTGAAGAAAAGAATGGCCAATATACAGGCTTTGATATTGACTTAGCACAAGCAGTTTCTGAAAAATTAGGTTTCAAGGTTCAATTTCAGCCAATCGACTGGGATATGAAGGAGACAGAACTGCAAAATGGAACCATAGATGCCATCTGGAATGGCTATTCTGCCACTGATGAACGCCGAGAGAAGGTTGCCTTTAGCATTCCATATATGGAAAATCAGCAAGTTTTGGTTACGAAAAAAAGCCAGCAGATTCATTCAGTAGAGGATATGAAGGATAAGACCTTGGGTGCCCAAGCTGGGTCCTCTGGTTATCTTGACTTTGAGGCCCGGCCAGATTTACTGAAAAATCGTGTTAAAGACCAGAATGCCAATCAATACCAGAGTTTCAATGAAGCCTTGATTGATTTGAAAAATGATCGGATTGATGCCTTGTTGATTGACCGAGTGTATGCTAATTACTATCTTCAGTCTGAGGGGATATTAAATGACTATAATGTCTTTTCAGCTGGATTTGAAAGTGAATCTTTTGCTGTCGGTGTAAGACCTGCAGATAAAAAATTATTCCAAGCTTTAAACCAAGCTCTTGTTCAACTTTATAAAGAAGGTAAGTTCCAAGAAATCAGCGAAAAATGGTTTGGAGAAGATGTAGCAACCAAAGAAGTGAAAAGTAGAGATTGAGTTTTTACTCAGTCTCTTTTTGCATCAAAAAATCCTCTGGCAAGTACCAGAGGATAAGAGCTTATACTAAATGAAAATCAAAGAGCAAACTAGGAAGCTAGCCGCAGGCTGTACTTGAGTACGGTAAGGCAACGCTGACGTGGTTTGAATTTGATTTTCGAAGAGTATTATTTCATTGTTGGGAAGAGCAATACATCACGGATAGTGGTTGTATCAGTGAGGAGCATGCAGAGACGGTCGATACCGATACCCAAACCACCTGTTGGTGGCATACCGTATTCAAGGGCTTCGATATAGTCGTAGTCGATACCTGTCGCTTCATCGTCACCAAGCTCTTTGGCTTTAGCTTGGGCTTCAAAACGGCTAAGTTGATCGATTGGGTCGTTGAGTTCAGTAAAGGCATTACCGTACTCCTTAGTCATGATGAAGAGTTCGAAACGGTCAGTAAAGCGCTCATCTTCAGGATTTTTCTTAGCAAGTGGAGATACAGCTACTGGATGTCCATAGACAAAGGTTGGTTGGATTAAAGTTTCTTCAACAAACTCTTCAAAGAAGGCGTTGATAATGTGGCCAACTTCAGTGTAGTGTTTTTCAACAGGGACTTTCTTCTCAGCAGCGATAGCTTTGGCTTCTTCAAAAGTCATGTCTTTCCAGAAATCGACACCTGTAATTTCCTTGATAGCATCCACCATATGAACACGTTTAAATGGTTCATTGATTTTGATTTCAGTACCTTGATAGTTAACTGGACCATCGCCTTTAACTGATTTAGCAGCGTGTTGGATAATACCTTCAGTCAAGTCCATGATATCTTGGAAGTCTGCATAAGCTTGGTAAACTTCGATAGAAGTAAACTCAGGGTTATGAGTAGCATCCATTCCTTCGTTACGGAAGATACGGCCGATTTCATAGACACGCTCCATACCACCAACGATAAGGCGTTTTAAGTGAAGCTCAGTCGCGATACGAAGCACCATGTCAATGTTTTGAGCGTTGTGGTGAGTGATAAACGGACGAGCAGCAGCACCACCAGCTTCGTTATGAAGAACAGGTGTTTCCACTTCAAGGAATCCTTTTTGATCAAGGTAACGACGGATTTCAGAGATGATTTTTGAACGAGTAACAAAGCGTTCAAAGCTTTCACGGTTTGAAATCAAATCAAGGTAACGTTTACGGTAAATAGTTTCAACGTCTGTTAAACCGTGGAATTTCTCTGGAAGCGGACGAAGGGCTTTGGACAAGTGAGTGATATGTGTAGCCTTGATAGAGAGTTCTCCCATATCTGTACGCATCACTTCGCCTTCGACACCAAGGAAGTCTCCTAAGTCAGCCTTTTTAAAGATTTCGTAGTTTTCTTCACCGACAGCATCTTTACGAACGTAGATTTGAATCTGGCCTTCGCGGTCTTGAAGGTGGGCAAAACCTACTTTACCTTTACCACGTTTGGTTACCAAGCGTCCTGCGATAGTAGCTGTTTCGTTTTTATCATGTAATTGTTCTTTATCGAGATCAGCATATTTATCTTTTAATTCTTGTGAATTTGCAGTGCGTTCAAAGCGTTTTCCGAAAGGATCGATTCCTTGTTCACGGAGCGCAGCCATTTTTTCACGGCGAACGATCTGCTGGTCATTTAGTTCTTCCATATGTTCTGTTGACATGGGATCCTCCTAGTTTTACTCAAAATTGAATACGATGAGTCATTTTTTGCGATACTCCCATTTTATCATAAATATCCAAGAAATTCACGGATAATCTTTAAAAACTAAAAAGAACTTGACACTAAAATCAAGTTCTTTATTGATAAGAGGTATCATTCCACGTATCAAGAGTGAATTTTTCAAAATCATGGGTTTCTAAAATTGTTAGGCTGGCATTTGCTAGACCGCCATCTTTACGAAGAAGTGGCTCTTTATAACCTAGAAGAGTACGAAGACTGGCAGTAAGATTGGCGCCGTGACCGACAATTAGAATACGCTCAGCTGGACTATCTTTGAGTGATTTGATAAATTGGATGGTTCGTTGCGTGGTGCTATAAAGGGATTCAGCTCCGAACATTTGAGTGTCAAATTTAGCAAGATTAGATCGGAAAGCTTTGATTTGTTGCGGATAAATAGCTTCCAAGGTTGCAATTTTCAAACCTTCCAACTTACCCAGCTGCCATTCACGAAGATTAGGAACACTTTCTAAAGGACAGGGAGTCTGGAGTTGACTTTGGATAATCTCAGCAGATTTGATTGCTCGAGGTAAATCACTTGAATAAATTTGTTCAAAAGGAATCTCCTTGAGATACTGGCCAAGTTTTTTGAGGATGTCAATGGATTCAGGAAGTAGGGGAGAATCTCCACTAGCACCTTGAAAGCGTCCTTCCTGATTCCAGACTGTACGACCGTGGCGGACAAAGTAGAGTTTCATTACTTGCTGTCCTCCAAGATATCTTCAAAGTCAGCCTTTACAAAGCTAGCCAAGTCTTGTGGTGCGACGATAATGCTGTGACCAACTTCCCCAGCAGAGACAATCATTTGATCCAAGTCTAGGGCGATCTTATCGATAAAAATGGGGTAATTGTGTTTCTGACGAATGCCGACAGGATTATTGGCTCCATGAATATAACCTGTTGTTTTTTCCAAGTCTTTTTGAGGAATCATGCTCACTTTTTTATTGCCAGAAATTTTAGCTAGTTTCTTTTCAGACAAGTGTTGAGTGATGGGAACAATTCCGATAATCGGTCCTGTCTTATCTCCTAAAAGAGCCAAGGTTTTGAAAATCTGATCTCGTTCATAACCTTGCGGAAGTTCTCCTTCCAGAGCATTGATTTGAATTCCCTGATGTGAGATACCTGCTTTAGACAGGATTTGTTCCACCAATGTTTTTTTGATTTTAACTTTTTTTGCCATTATTTATACTTATCCTCCAATTGGCTCATCCAAATACCAAGCCAGATTCCCAAGGCAAAGAAGAAGGCGATGATGACATACCCAACAAGTGAAAGGCCTGTGTATTGGATGCTTTCAGCGTTTCCTGCATTTGGAATCAAGATCAAAAGGGTACTTGATAGGACGATCCCGATGATGAAATGATAGACGCGAGAGTGGTAGTTATTTAAGGCATAATCCATCAATTTTGAAAAAATGATGAGAGTTGCACCTGCTCCGATTCCAATCGGGAAGAAGGTTCCTAAGAGGTCAAAGGTTTTAAAACCAGTCAACATAGGAGCATAGAGTCCCAAAATCAAAAGTAGATTTGATGGACTGAGACCAGGAACCAATACTCCAAGAGCCAGTAGTGCACCTGCTAAAACAAAATTAAGAAAGCTGGCGCTTAAGGTTCCAACGACAAAATTTAAGGCATAGAGACCTAGTCCAGAAATGATAAAGGTGGCCCAGAACCAAGCTAAATCAATCTTGTCTCGGTCAGATTCTCGAGTTGATTCTTTTAGTAGGCTAGGAACAGTACCAATGATGGCCCCTGCAAAGCTCCATAAGACAAAGACCTGATAATTTTCAAGCAGGTATTCAATCGGATAAGAAAATAAGCCGATTCCCAGAAGCATACCGATGGCAACTGGAATAAAGTACAAAACATTTTCTTTGAAGTCTTTAAAGGGGTGGGCCAGAAAGCCAATCATTCGTTCATAAATCCCTAAGATTGCTGCTAGAACTCCTCCGGAAATTCCCGGTAGGATAAAACCAAGAGCAATCACAATCCCTTTAATAAGGCGTGCTAACCATGAGAGCATATTTTTCCTCCAACTATTTCTATTTCAAAAAATCCTTACTATATTGTATCACAATCAAACACAAAAGAAAAAGCAAATGATAAACAAATGCTTTTAAGGTTTTAAAAAGAGTTTTCTAAAAGTTTCTTCTTTGTTTTTTAAGGAAGAGATGACGTTGATATCCAAATCGTGATTAAAGCCAGCAATTTTTCCTTTAGAAGTCTACTGGTGGATGTCGTAATCTAAATCAGTTTTTGGAGTTGCCTCGTAGAATCCTGAGTCAGAACCATAGGACGGAATCCAAATAGAAGAAAATTTTGTAGTGTCAATACTGTGTTCTTCCATGAAATAGACACCAATGTAGATTCCGATATTTTTAGCACCTAGCGATTCTAGTTTTGCACGAAAGGCTTCAACACCTTCGTTCATATTAGACATGGTTTTTTCTTCCACGTCTAGCCAATAGTAACTAGGGCTGTATGGTGAAGATGCGTTATAGAATACTTCAGCGGCTTTTTCCATTTCTTGGACATTTTTTCCAGCTAAATAAGCATAGACACCAACTGGGACATTTCGTTTTTGAAACTCCGTGATATGGGTTTTAAAGGCCTTATCTACCCCATTAACAAAGGCAGCATCGTTCTCTTTGGACGTTTGAGCGCCACTATGGACGCGAACAATAGCTCCAGAAATGTTTTGGGACAGAGTATCGTAATTAATTTCCTCAGGACGCTGCCAACCAGAAACATCAATTACCGGTTTATCTATATTGTGTAGCGCTTGTGTTTCTACTTGCGCGATATTTGACTTTGTTTTTACAGGATGGTCCTCAAAACGAGGGCGATTCAGGATTAAAATGAAAATCATAATCCCAAAAAAACCAAATAAAATAAGCGGATTAATTTTCTTTCTCATATCTCATAATTTTACCTTAAAAATGAAAAAAAATCAAAAAAAATATTCAAAAAATGGGTCAAGAAAGGACTTTAGAGCATTTTTTCATTCAAGAGCGCGGAATGATTTGAAATATGGTATAATAAAAGGGAATTTCTAGAGAAAAGAGAAGATTATGTCAAATTATGCCATTATTTTAGCAGCGGGTAAAGGGACTCGCATGAAATCTGATTTGCCAAAAGTTTTGCACAAGGTTGCGGGCATTTCCATGTTGGAACATGTTTTCCGTAGTGTGGGAGCTATCCAACCTGAAAAGACAGTAACAGTTGTCGGACACAAGGCAGAATTGGTTGAGCAGGTCTTGGCTGGACAGACAGAATTTGTGACTCAATCTGAACAGTTAGGAACGGGTCATGCAGTTATGATGACAGAGCCTATTTTAGAAGGTTTATCAGGTCACACCTTGGTCATCGCAGGAGATACTCCTTTAATCACAGGTGAAAGCTTGAAAAACTTGATTGATTTCCACATCAATCATAAAAATGTGGCTACTATCTTGACTGCTGAAACAGATACTCCTTTCGGCTATGGACGAATTGTTCGTAATGATAATGCTGAAGTTCTTCGCATTGTTGAGCAGAAGGATGCTACAGATTTTGAAAAGCAAATCAAGGAAATCAACACTGGAACATACGTCTTTGACAACGAGCGTTTATTCGAGGCTTTGAAAAATATTAATACCAATAACGCTCAAGGTGAATATTATATTACAGATGTCATTGGCATTTTCCGTGAAGCTGGTGAAAAAGTTGGCGCTTATACTTTGAAAGATTTTGATGAGAGTCTTGGTGTAAATGACCGTGTAGCTCTTGCGACTGCTGAGTCGGTTATGCGTCGTCGCATCAATCATCAGCACATGGTCAATGGTGTTAGCTTTGTCAATCCAGAAGCAACTTATATCGATATTGATGTCGAGATCGCTCCTGAAGTTCAAATTGAAGCCAATGTTATCTTGAAGGGGCAAACGAAAATTGGTGCTGAGACTGTTTTGACAAATGGAACGTATGTAGTGGATAGCACTATCGGAGCAGGAGCTGTTATTACCAACTCTATGATTGAGGAAAGCAGTGTTGCAGACGGTGTGACAGTCGGTCCTTATGCCCACATTCGTCCAGGTTCAAGCCTAGCTGCCCAAGTTCATATTGGAAACTTTGTTGAGGTGAAAGGTTCTTCAATAGGTGAGAATACCAAGGCTGGTCATTTGACGTATATCGGAAACTGTGAAGTAGGTAGCAACGTTAATTTTGGTGCAGGAACCATTACAGTCAACTATGACGGCAAAAACAAATACAAGACAGTTATTGGCAACAATGTTTTTGTTGGTTCAAATTCAACCATTATTGCGCCAGTAGAACTTGGTGACAATTCCCTCGTTGGAGCTGGTTCAACTATTACTAAAGATGTTCCAGCGGATGCTATTGCTATTGGTCGTGGTCGTCAGGTCAACAAAGACGAATATGCAACACGCCTTCCTCATCATCCTAAGAATCAGTAGGAGCCTATCATGGAATTTGAAGAAAAAACGCTTAGCCGAAAAGAAATCTATCAAGGACCAATATTTAAACTGGTTCAAGATCAGGTTGAATTACCAGAAGGCAAAGGAGTTGCCCAACGGGATTTGATTTTCCATAACGGAGCTGTCTGTGTTTTAGCAGTAACGGATGAGAAAAAACTTATCTTGGTCAAGCAGTATCGCAAAGCTATCGAGGCTGTCTCTTACGAAATTCCAGCTGGAAAACTGGAAGTAGGAGAAAATACTGACCCTGTTGCAGCAGCTCTGCGTGAACTGGAGGAAGAAACATCCTATACAGGGAAATTAGAACTCTTGTACGATTTTTATTCAGCTATTGGCTTTTGTAATGAGAAGTTAAAACTATACCTAGCCAGCGATTTGACAAAGGTGGAAAATCCGCGTCCGCAGGATGAGGATGAAACCTTGGAAGTCCTTGAAGTGAGCCTAGAAGAAGCTAAGGAATTAATCCAATCAGGTCATATTTGTGATGCCAAGACAATTATGGCTGTTCAATATTGGGAATTGCACAAAAAATAGAGGAGGTTAGTATGGGTAAACCTTTATTAACGGATGAAATGATTGAAAGAGCTAATAGAGGCGAAAAAATTTCGGGTCCTCCTTTACTAGATGATGAGGAAACCAAGATTTTACCAACCTCTTCTTCCTATTTTGGTTATGCCAATCCAAAGGATCATGGTTTTAGCCAGGAAACCTTGAAGATTCAGGTCGAACCGTCTATTCATAAAAGCCGTCGCATTGAAAATACCAAGAGAAATATCTTCAATTCTAAATTGAATAAAATCTTATTTGCAGTCATCTTTCTCTTGATTTTGCTTGTCTTAGCAATGAAACTTTTGTAATAGAAAAGGAATTGAAATGAAAATAGGAATTATAGCTGCTATGCCAGAAGAACTGGCTTATCTGGTCCAGCATTTAGACAATGCCCAAGAGCAAATTGTTTTGGGGAATACCTATCATACAGGAACCATTGCTTCGCATGAAGTCGTTCTCGTAGAGAGTGGAATTGGTAAAGTCATGTCTGCTATGAGTGTGGCGATTTTGGCTGATCATTTCCAAGTGGATGCTTTGATTAACACAGGATCTGCTGGGGCAGTAGCAGAGGGTATTTCTGTTGGAGATGTTGTGATTGCTGACAAATTAGCCTATCATGACGTGGATGTTACAGCTTTTGGATATGCTTATGGACAAATGGCGCAACAACCGCTTTATTTCGAATCAGATAAAACTTTTGTTGCTAAAATCCAAGAAAGTTTATCTCGATTGGACCAAAAATGGCATCTTGGATTGATTGCTACAGGAGATAGTTTTGTTGCAGGAAATGATAAGATAGAAGCGATTAAGTCCCATTTCCCAGATGTTTTGGCTGTTGAGATGGAGGGGGCAGCTATTGCTCAGGCAGCGCATGCCCTTAATCTTCCAGTCTTAGTCATCCGAGCTATGAGTGATAATGCCAACCATGAAGCAAACATCTCTTTTGATGAGTTTATTATCGAAGCTGGACGTCGCTCTGCCCAAGTCTTATTAGCCTTTTTGAAGGCTTTAGATTAAGCGAAAATTTGACAGTTTTTCTAGCTTATGATAAGATTTAAGTAAAGAAAAGCTAGAAAACGTTTCAGAGGATATTATGAGTATTGAAATGACCGTCAGTGAGATTGCAGAGGTCTTAGGATTATCTCGCCAAGCAATCAATAACCGTGTCAAAGAATTACCAGAAGAAGACACAGATAAAAATGACAAAGGGGTAACAGTAGTTACTAGAAGCGGCTTGATTAAGCTAGAAGAAATCTATAAAAAAACGATTTTTGAAGATGAGCCTGTCAGTGAAGATGTCAAGCAACGTGAACTGATGGAGATTCTAGTTGATGAGAAGAATGCAGAAATTCTCCGTCTTTATGAACAATTAAAAGCCAAGGATCGTCAGCTATCAGAAAAAGATGAGCAGATGCGCATCAAAGACCGTCAGATTGCTGAGAAAGACAAACAACTAGATCAGCAGCAACAATTGACTCTTCAAGCCATGAAGGATCAAGAAAATCTCAAGCTAGAGCTGGACCAAGCAAAAGAAGAAGTCCAATCCACTAAGAAAGGCTTTTTTGCTCGTTTATTTGGAGGATAATCAAGGAGCTGTTTAGGTTAAATGCTAACCTGATGGCTTCTTTTGTTTCTAAATAGTATAGTTGCTCAAATAGAATAAGAAGAGAGATAGTAGAAGAGAGGTATAGAATGGAACGATTAGAAGAGTACATTGCTTTTGACTTAGAATTTAATCAGCACGAAGGACAAACACACTTGATTCAAGTATCGGCAGTGCATTTTAGAGATGGACAGGAAATCGATGCCTATGATTCCTATGTTCATATCAATGTACCTCTAAAAAGCTTTATCAATGGTTTGACTGGGATTACGGCTGAGACCTTAAAAGATGCTCCTCCAGTGGAGGAAGTCATAAAAGAATTCCAAGAATTTGTGGGTTCTTTACCGATGGTAGGATACAATGCTGCTAAAAGTGATTTGCCTATTCTAGAAGAACATGGTTTAGACTACAGCCAGCAGTACAAGGTAGATCTGTATGATGAAGCTTTTGAACGTCGGAGTTCGGATTTACACGGTATTTCTAATCTCAAGTTGCAAACTGTTGCTTCATTTCTTGGATTTCAAGGTCAGTCTCATAATAGTTTAGAGGATGCACGGATGACAGCGCGTGTTTACGAGTCCTTCCTAGAGTCGGATCAAGCTAGAGAATTGTTAGAGACAGAAAGTAGTCTTTCAAACAATCCTTTTGGAGGCTTGGACTTGTCTCAATTATTTGACTAGGAGTGCCTATGAAACCTGAAAAACCTAAAAATCTAGGTTTTAAGCAGATATACTTTAATCTAGATAAAATACTTTTTCTATTTTTCTTGACTTTCATGATGATTGAGTTTGTCTGGTTACCATCAAATTCTTGGATTGCTGGACTTTTGCTCCGTCAGACAGGTTATCTCTTTCTATCCTACAACAATATTTTTGCCATTATAACGGGTTCTCCCTTTGTTAGTCTTGCTTTATTTATTCTGGTAATCGTTAATTTACTGATCGCCTATTACCAGATAGGACTTCTCTTTATTGGTGCTCGGCATTTATTATGTCATGAAAAGAGGACCTTGCTGGAGTACAGTCGCAAGGTCTTTCGACAAAGTTTCTTGTTTATGAAGCAAGTCACGCTTGCCAAGATAACCTTTATCTTCTTTTATGTCATGATGCTCTTTCCAGTGATTCGAAAGATTTTAAAGATTTACTACTTAAATAAAATTGTCATTCCGGACTTTATCGTTGATTATGTGGAAGACAAGTATTGGCTAGTAGGTATAGTGGTTACTATTCTAGCTTTACTTCTATTTTATATTTCAGTGCGTTTCATGTTTGCCCTACCTCAGCTTTTATTTGAGAAGAAGACAGTCAAAGAAGCAGTCAGATACAGTCTAGAGAAGACAAGAAAGCACTCCTGGTTTTATATTTGGAACTTGCTTTGGATTGTCGTCAAAACCTACCTATTTTTCATTCTTTTATTGATTCCAATATTAGCAAGTCAGGCACTGATGGATGGTCTGACACATAAGGAATCTCTTGTTCTGGGAATTATCAATTTTGTCTTGATTAAGAATTTTCATTATATAGCCTTGACTTACTTTCTTATTAAGTTTGTTTCCTTCTTAACGGGAGAAGAACTAGAAATTACACCAAGGAGAAAGAAAGACCACTGGATGAGATGGGGAGTGATGGGCTGTGCTTGTATCTTTTTCGCTCTTGAGGGTTATGTTTATTTAGAAGCTCCAGTAGCCAATAAACCTTTAATCATTTCTCACAGGGGAGTATCTAATAAGAATGGTGTGCAAAATACCGTCCAATCACTAGAAAAAACCGCTCAGTTATCTCCAGATTTCGTTGAGACAGATGTTCAGGAAACAAAAGATGGCCAGTTTGTCATGATGCATGATGCCAATATCAAGAATCTGACAGGAGTTAATGCCAATCCACAGGATCTAACTTTGAAAGAATTAACCAAACTTGATATTTCAGAAAATGGTTATCATAGCAAGGTGTCCAGTTTTGATGACTATCTCAATAAAGCCAATGAATTGCATCAAAAACTCCTCATTGAAATTAAAACCAGTCGAAAAGATAGTCCAGATATGATGAAACGATTTATGGAAAAATATGGAACGGTTCTTAAGCAGAATGGTCACCAAATGCAATCTTTAGACTACCATGTGATTGATCAGGTTCTAGCCTACGATTCTCAAATTCCAGTCTATTTCATCCTACCTTATAATAGTATCTTCCCAAGAACCAAGGCTACAGGTTATACCATGGAGTATTCAACTTTAGATGAAAATTTTGTCAACAAGCTTTGGAATACGGATCAGAAATTGTACGTTTGGACTATCAATAGTTCAGAGTCCTTTGATAAATCCGTTCATTTGGGAGCTGATGGCATGATAACGGATGACTTGGAAATGATTCAAGATCAAGTTACCATTGCCCAAGAAGACCCAGAGTATACTGAATTGCTTTTCAAACAGGCCATGGAATTCTTTAATTTTTAGTAAGCAAAAAACCACCTCTAAAATAGCAAAAAAACGAGCATTGTATCAGTTGGATATGCTCGTTTTATTATGCCATGGTTTATAATTGATACTCAATGAAAATCAAAGAGCAAACTAGGAAACTAGCCGCAAGCTATACTTGAGTACGGTAAGGCGATGCTGACGTGGTTTGAAGAGATTCTCGAAGAGTATGAAATAAGAATAAAACAGGAAGTAATGCCTATGAAGTGGTTGAACTAGGTTATTTATGTTAGATGTAAAAGGCTTACTAATTTCTGCATGAAGAAGAATTTCGAATATAAGGTGAATGAAAAATGGATCTTGCCCCCCTTGGGGCAGATGAGAGAGTATTGTTGGCGCGTGCAAAGTTTATGTTAGAGACAAATAAGTTATCACAACATAGCTAGGTTTCAATTTTATGAGTATGAATCTCATAAAATTGGTCAAGAAACTACCCTCTAAAACATCAATTATACAAAGAGAGACTGTGTAGTTTTATTTTTGAGTTAATTTTTTCTTAAATCAAGTGCTTACTGAGGATTGCTTTTATTTTCTGAAGTTGGAGTATTGGGTTGTTTTTCATTTTCAGTGGTAGCTTTACTTGGAGCAGGAGTAGTAGAGTCCTGAGTTGCTGTTTTCTGCTCTTCTTTTTTCTCTTCCTTGACACTAGATTGTGGTGTTTCTTCTTGCGGTGTTTTTTCTTGAGAAGTGTTATTTTCTTTATTGGGACGAGTGTTTTCCTGAGGGGCTTCCTTTTGAATTTCTTTGACAATTGTTGTCGTCTGGCTTGTCGTAGGTTCTTTTTTAGTATTTTTGTTATTATCCAAGGCGTTCATGATAGTGATACTTGCGGTAATCAAGCCAAGGATACTACCAATAGTAGCAACGGTTTTTTGAAAGACTGTAAAGCCTTTTTTGATGTGTTCTGTTTTTGGTTTTGAAGTTCTACGATAATTAGACATGCATTCTCTCCTTTAATTAAAATTTATTATACCGCATTTCTTTAAAAAAATCTTAAAAAAAGAGGAATTGCCTATTCTTGTCGCAGGCTCCGTTTCATGATACAATAGAAAGAGTGATTTTAGAAAGCGTGAGAAAACATGATTTACTTTGATAATTCAGCGACGACCAAGCCCTATCATGAAGCCATTGAAACCTATATGCAGGTGGCTTCAAAAATTTTAGGAAATCCATCTAGTCTCCATCGTTTGGGAGACCAGGCAACACGAATCTTAGATGCTTCCCGCCAACAGATTGCAGATTTAATCGGTAAGAAAAGCGATGAAATCTTTTTTACCTCTGGTGGGACAGAAGGAGATAATTGGGTCATCAAGGGTGTGGCCTGTGAAAAAGCCAAGTTTGGCAAGCACATCATCGTATCAGCCATTGAACATCCAGCAGTCAAAGAGTCAGCCCTCTGGTTGAAAAGTCAAGGATTTGAAGTGGATTTTGCTCCAGTTGATGAGAAAGGATTTGTGGATGTTGAGGCTCTAGGAGCTTTGATACGACCTGATACAATCCTAATTTCTGTCATGGCTGTAAACAATGAAATCGGCTCGATTCAACCTATTCAAGCTATTTCAGAACTCTTGGCAGACAAGCCGACTATTTCCTTCCACGTTGATGCGGTTCAGGCGCTTGCCAAGATTCCAACTGAAAAGTATCTGACAGAACGAGTGGATTTTGCGACTTTCTCTGGTCACAAGTTCCACGGAGTCCGAGGTGTTGGTTTTGTCTATATAAAGTCTGGCAAGAAGATTACGCCTCTTTTAACAGGTGGTGGTCAGGAGCGTGATTATCGTTCGACAACTGAAAATGTAGCAGGGATTGCAGCGACAGCCAAGGCCCTCCGTTTGTCTATGGAAAAGCTGGACATCTTTACTAGTAAGACAGGACAGATGAAGGCAGTGATTCGCCAAGCTCTTCTGGACTATCCAGACATTTTTGTCTTTTCAGATGAGGAAGACTTTGCCCCTCATATTCTGACTTTTGGAATCAAAGGTGTTCGTGGTGAAGTTATCGTTCACGCCTTTGAAGACTATGATATTTTCATCTCAACGACCTCTGCTTGTTCATCCAAGGCAGGGAAACCTGCAGGTACCTTGATTGCTATGGGAGTGGACAAGGATAAGGCCCAGTCAGCTGTGCGTTTAAGCCTTGACCTAGAAAATGATATGAGTCAGGTCGAGCAGTTTTTGACCAAGCTAAAATTAATTTATAATCAAACTAGAAAAGTAAGATAGGAGCATTTATGCAGTATTCAGAAATTATGATTCGCTATGGAGAATTGTCAACCAAACACAAAAATCGTATGCGTTTCATCAATAAACTTCGTAATAATATTTCAGACGTTTTGTCTATCTATCCCCAAGTTAAGGTAACCGCAGATCGCGACCGTGCCCACGCTTACCTGAATGGAGCTGATTATACCGCAGTAGCAGAATCGCTCAAACAAGTATTTGGAATTCAAAACTTTTCTCCCGTTTATAAAGTCGAAAAGTCTGTGGAAGTTCTTAAGTCTGCTGTCCAAGAGATTATGAAAGAAACCTATAAGGAAGGGATGACCTTTAAAATCACTGGTAAGCGTAGCGACCACACCTTTGAACTTGATAGTCGTGAACTCAATCAAACTCTTGGTAGTGCTGTTTTCAAGGCTATTCCAAACGTGAAAGCTCAGATGAAAAATCCAGATATTAATCTTCAGGTTGAGATTCGTGAGGAAGCAGCTTATATTTCCTATGAAACCTTTCGTGGAGCAGGAGGATTACCTGTGGGAAGTTCTGGTAAAGGCATGCTCATGTTGTCAGGAGGAATTGATTCACCTGTGGCGGGTTATCTAGCTCTTAAACGAGGGGTAGATATTGAGGCAGTTCACTTTGCCAGTCCACCTTACACCAGTCCTGGTGCTCTTAAAAAAGCCCAGGACTTGACCCGTAAATTAACCAAGTTTGGGGGCAATATCCAGTTTATCGAAGTTCCTTTCACAGAGATTCAAGAGGAAATCAAGGCTAAAGCACCAGAAGCCTACCTCATGACCTTGACACGCCGTTTTATGATGCGGATTACCGATCGTATTCGTGAGGTACGAAATGGTTTGGTTATCATCAATGGGGAAAGTCTTGGTCAAGTAGCTAGCCAGACCTTGGAAAGCATGCAGACTATCAACGCTGTGACCAGCACTCCAGTCATTCGTCCTGTGGTTACTATGGATAAGTTGGAAATCATTGATATTGCCCAAGCAATCGATACCTTTGATATTTCTATCCAGCCTTTTGAAGACTGCTGTACGATTTTTGCACCTGACCGTCCTAAGACCAATCCTAAGATTAAAAATGCAGAGCAGTATGAAAAACGGATGGATGTTAAGGGCTTAGTTGAGCGAGCAGTGGCAGGGATTATGATTACTGAGATTACACCTCAAACTGAAAAAGATGAAGTCGATGACTTGATTGACAATCTCCTCTAATCAGAAAATCCAAAAGAATGTAGAAAAATAAATGAAAAAGTTAGTTTTTAATCCAAAAATGGAAGCAAAACTGACTTTTTTTCTATTTTTATGATATAATGAGATAAAATTTTGAATATAGAGAGTTTTCTGACAATGAATCAATCCTACTTTTATTTAAAAATGAAAGAACACAAACTCAAGGTTCCTTATACTGGTAAGGAGCGCCGTGTGCGTGTTCTTCTTCCTAAAGATTATGAAAAAGACACGGATCGTTCCTATCCTGTGGTTTACTTTCATGACGGGCAAAATGTCTTTTATAGTAAAGAATCCTTTATTGGTCACTCATGGAAGATTATCCCAGCAATTAAGCGTAATCCTGATATCAGTCGCATGATTGTCGTTGCTATTGATAATGATGGTATGGGGCGGATGAATGAGTATGCGGCTTGGAAGTTCCAAGAATCTCCTATTCCGGGGCAGCAGTTTGGCGGTAAAGGTGTGGAGTATGCCGAGTTTGTTATGGATGTGGTAAAGCCATTTATCGATGAGACTTACCGTACTAAAGCTGATCGCCAGCATACGGCTATGATTGGCTCGTCACTAGGAGGCAATATTACCCAGTTTATCGGACTAGAATACCAAGACCAAATTGGTTGTCTAGGTGTCTTTTCATCTGCAAACTGGCTCCACCAAGAAGCCTTTAACCGTTATATCGAGCGTCAAAATTTATTGCCTGACCAGCGTATTTTTATCTATGTAGGAACAGAAGAAGCAGATGATACGGACAAAACCCTGATGGCTGGCAATATCAAACAAGCCTATATCGACTCGTCGCTTCGCTATTACCATGATTTGATAGCAGGGGGAGTTCATCTGGATAATCTTGTCTTGAAAGTTCAGTCTGGTGCTATTCATAGTGAAATCCCTTGGTCGGAAAATTTACCAGATTGTCTCCGTTTTTTTGCAGAGAAATGGTAAGTTAGAAAAGGAGAAAGCAAATGCATATTGAAAACCTTAGTCACTGGAGTGGTCATCTCAACCGTGAAATGTACCTCAACCGTTATGGACATGCTGGGATTCCAGTTGTGGTTTTTGCTTCATCAGGTGGCAGTCACAATGAATACTATGATTTTGGCATGATTGAGGCTTGTGCTTCTTTTATCGAGGAAGGCCGTGTCCAGTTCTTTACCCTATCCAGTGTAGATAGTGAGAGCTGGTTGGCCACTTGGAAAAATAGTCATGACCAAGCAGAGATGCACCGTGCCTACGAGCGCTATGTGATTGAGGAGGCTATTCCTTTTATCAAGCACAAGACAGGTTGGTTTGATGGCATGATGACGACAGGTTGCTCGATGGGAGCCTACCATGCTGTCAATTTCTTCCTCCAGCATCCAGATGTCTTTACAAAGGTGATTGCCCTCAGTGGTGTTTACGACGCACGTTTCTTTGTCGGCGATTATTACAATGATGATGCTATTTATCAAAACTCGCCAGTAGATTATATTTGGAATCAGAACGACAGCTGGTTTATTGACCGTTACCGTCAGGCAGAGATTGTGCTTTGTACGGGGCTTGGTGTTTGGGAACAAGACGGTCTACCGTCTTTCTACAAGCTCAAAGAAGCCTTTGACCAGAAACAAATCCCAGCCTGGTTTGCTGAATGGGGACACGATGTCGCCCACGACTGGGAATGGTGGCGCAAACAAATGCCTTATTTCCTTGGAAATCTCTATTTATAAAAGGAGTTACCTATGAATTACCTTGTTATTTCTCCCTACTATCCGCAAAATTTTCAACAGTTTACCATTGAGCTAGCCAATAAAGGAATTACCGTCTTGGGGATTGGTCAGGAACCTTACGAGCAATTGGATGAACCTTTACGCAATAGCCTGACCGAGTATTTCCGTGTAGATAACCTTGAGAACATAGATGAAGTCAAACGTGCAGCTGCTTTTCTCTTTTATAAACATGGCCCAATTGATCGCATCGAGTCTCATAATGAATACTGGCTTGAGCTGGATGCAACACTCAGAGAACAATTCAATGTCTTTGGTGCTAAACCAGAGGATCTCAAAAAGACGAAATTTAAGTCTGAAATGAAGAAACTCTTCAAAAAAGCAGGTGTCCCTGTGGTACCTGGAGCTGTTATCAAGACGGAAGCAGATGTTGATCAAGCTGTGAAAGAAATCGGCCTTCCAATGATTGCCAAACCTGATAATGGAGTGGGCGCAGCGGCCACCTTCAAGCTTGAGACAGAGGACGATATCAATCACTTCAAGGCTGAGTGGGACCATTCAACTATTTATTTCTTTGAGAAATTTGTCACCTCTAGTGAAATCTGTACCTTTGATGGTCTTGTGGACAAGGATGGTAAAATCGTCTTTTCAACGACCTTTGACTACGCCTATACACCACTTGATCTCATGATTTACAAGATGGACAATTCCTACTATGTGCTCAAGGATATGGATCCTAAACTGCGCAAATATGGTGAAGCGATTGTTAAGGAATTTGGTATGAAAGAACGTTTCTTCCATATCGAGTTTTTCCGTGAAGGGGATGATTATATTGCCATCGAGTACAATAACCGCCCTGCAGGTGGTTTCACCATTGATGTTTATAACTTTGCCCATTCCTTGGACCTCTATCGTGGCTATGCAGCTATAGTCGCAGGAGAAGAGTTCCCAGCGTCAGATTTTGAACCTCAGTTTTGTTTAGCTACATCACGTCGTGCAAATGCTCACTATGTTTATTCTGAGGAGGACTTGCTTGCTAAATATGGCCAGCAGTTCAAGGTTAAAAAAATCATGCCAGCGGCCTTTGCGGAACTTCAAGGAGATTACCTGTATATGTTGACAACTCCGAGTCGACAAGAAATGGAGCAAATGATTGCAGATTTCGGACAACGTCAGGCTTAAGGGACTATAGGGTTAAGGAAAATGACTTTCTTAATCCTTTTGTTTTTTATGAGAAACACAGCAGATTGAAACAAGAATAGGACGAAACAGCCTCGTAAAGAGGCTGGGACAAAAAGATTTTGATTTTAGGAATTCTTTATTATAAATTTTTAAAATCGATAGATTAGGAAAAAAAGCGAACAAGACAAAATTCTGAATGTCAGATAACTCATTTTGTTCGCTTTTTATATTTAAGGTTAGACTTTTGTCCCAAACTCTTTTGAGGTGCTTTTTGATATGAGCCCAGGTTTTCTCAGTAAGATTGTACTCAGGTGAGTGGGGAGGAATAAGAAATAAAGCTACTTTTTCTGGGGCTTGTTCATAGTAGGTATGATTCTTTTTTTTCGAGTGTAGCCCATAGCTTTGAGAGCATAGTGGATTGAAATAAGATATGAACAAAGTGATTGAGAAAGTCAATTTTTTCTAGAAATGTTTCAGCAACCGTAATGTACTACTCCAGATTCAATACGCTATAGTTGGATGACAGCCAAATTTAGAAGCTATTTCAGTCAAATAAGCGTCTGGATTCTCAGTAAGATAGTTTTTAAGTCTATCTCTATCAACTTTTCTTGGTTTTGTTCCTTTTACTTGATGGTTTAGATTACTTATTTTCTCTTTTAGATAATGGGATTGCGTGAGATTTGGATAACGTGTGATACTTCTGTTATACTACCTGTTCGCTTACAATAGGCGAGAACTTTTTTTACGTAAATCGATTGAATATGGCATAAGATGACTGCACAACATTGTGTACTATCTTTAGTTCATTTTGTCATATCTCTGTCGAAACAGATTACTAATATTAATGCACGGGCTCTATGTATGTCAAAAACAAGTTCAGTTATTGAACAGATTGCATCAAACGATATAGAAGAATAATTTAAGTTTTTTATGTAATTTTTATATAGGATTCATTACGACAGATACCTTAGATTCTTTTTATTGAAGAAATTTTCTGAAAATTACAAAATATGCTTGCTATTTTAGAAAAATAGTGTAGAATAAAAGAAATAGGTTTTTAGAATAAGGAGTGGAATATGACAGTAACGATTGATTGGGAAAATCTCGGTTTTTCCTATATGAAATTACCTTATCGCTATATTGCTCATTTTAAAAATGGACAATGGAATCAAGGAGAGCTTACAGAGGATGCAACTTTGCATATTTCAGAGTCTTCTCCAAGTCTCCACTACGGACAACAAGCATTTGAAGGATTGAAAGCTTATCGTACTAAGGATGGTAGTATTCAACTTTTCCGTCCTGATGAAAATGCTAAACGCCTGCAACGTACTTGTGATCGTCTCTTGATGCCACAAGTTCCGACAGACATGTTTGTAGAAGCTTGTAAGGCAGTTGTCCGCGCCAATGAAGAATATGTACCACCATATGGAACAGGTGGAACCCTTTATCTTCGTCCACTTTTGATTGGTGTCGGAGATATTATTGGGGTTAAACCAGCAGAAGAGTACATTTTCATCATCTTTGCTATGCCAGTTGGAAATTACTTTAAAGGCGGTTTGGTTCCAACCAACTTCTTAATTCAGGATGAATACGACCGTGCCGCTCCAAATGGTACAGGTGCGGCTAAGGTTGGTGGAAACTATGCTGCCAGTCTCTTGCCAGGGAAATTGGCTAAATCTTGCCATTTCTCAGATGTTATTTACCTAGATCCATCAACACATACAAAGATTGAAGAAGTTGGATCAGCTAACTTCTTTGGAATTACAGCTGACAATGAATTTGTAACACCATTGAGTCCATCTATCTTGCCATCTATTACTAAGTATTCTTTGCTTTATTTGGCAGAACACCGCTTGGGCTTAACTCCTATTGAGGGGGATGTCCCAATTGATAACCTGGATCGTTTTGTAGAGGCAGGTGCTTGTGGTACAGCAGCGGTTATTTCTCCAATTGGAGGTATTCAACATGGTGATGATTTCCATGTATTCTATAGTGAAACAGAAGTAGGTCCTGTGACTCGTAAACTTTATGATGAATTGACAGGAATTCAGTTTGGTGATATTGAAGCGCCAGAAGGTTGGATTGTAAAAGTAGATTAAAATAAACTAAAGGAGATTTTTTATGAAATCGAAAAAGTGGCTCTTAACAGCAGGAGTAGTCCTGAGTACAACAGCTTTTTTAGTAGCTTGTGGAAAAGCTGATAAAGAAGCAGATGCACCGACAACATTTTCTTATGTCTATGCAGTGGATCCAGCATCTTTGGACTACAGTATAGCGACTCGGACATCGACGACAGACGTTATTGGAAATGTTATTGATGGTTTGATGGAAAATGACAAATACGGAAATGTTGTTCCTTCTTTGGCTGAAGATTGGTCTGTGTCCAAAGATGGTTTGACTTATACCTATAAACTTCGTAAAGGAGTTAAATGGTATACTTCCGAGGGTGAAGAATACGCAGAAGTAACAGCCCATGACTTTGTAACAGGATTGAAACACGTAGCTGACGGTAAGTCAGACGGTGTCTCTCTCATCCAAAATTCTATCAAGGGCTTGGATGCCTACATGACTGGTGAGACTAATGATTTCTCTACAGTTGGTGTCAAGGCCTTGGATGATTACACAGTCGAGTATACCCTAAACAAACCAGAAAGCTTCTGGAATTCTAAAGTTACAACAGCGACGATGTTGCCTGTAAATGAAGAGTTTTTGAAGGCATCAGGTAAAGATTATGGAGCAGTTACTCCAGCAGGGATTCTCTATAATGGTCCTTATTTCTTGAAGACTTTGACTTCTAAATCGTTGATCGAATATGAGAAAAATCCAAATTACTGGGATAAAGAAAATGTAAAAATCGAGAAGATTAAATTGACTTACTACGATGGTTCTGATCAGGAATCGTTGATTCGTAGCTTCTCTTCTGGTGCTTATACGACAGCTCGTCTCTTCCCAAGTAGTTCAAACTTTGCTTCAACTTTGGAACAATACGGAGATAAAATCACTTATAGCCCACAGGACTCAAGTAGTTATTACTTCACCTTTAACGTAAATCGTCAGTCATATAATAAAACTGCGAAAACAAGTGAAGAACAAAAGACTTCTACAAAAGAAGCTATGCTTAATAAGGACTTCCGTCAGGCTATTAACTTTGCCTTCAACCGTCATTCTTATGCTGCCCAGCTAAATGGTGAAGACGGTGCGGATAAGATTATTCGTAACAGTTTAGTTCCAGATAACTTTGTGCAAGCAGGTGGTAAAAACTTTGGTCAAATCGCTCAAGTAGAGTTGGTGAACTATGGTGAGCAATGGAAAGGTGTTGAGCTAGTTGACGGTAAGGATTCTATCTACAATCCTGACAAGGCTAAAGCTGCTTTCGAAAAAGCTAAGAAAGATTTGGAATCTAAAGGGGTAAGCTTCCCAATTCATTTGGATGTCCCAGTTGAACAGACAGATACCATCGCCGTTCAACAAAGCAACTCTTTCAAACAGTCAATCGAATCAACTCTTGGTGCCGAAAATGTTGTCATCGACGTTCTTCAAATGACAGATAATGAAAAGGAAACAATCACTTCACAAGCGCGTGTTCCTTCCCAAAAAGACTATGATTTGAATAGTACAGGATGGGCTCCAAGTTATCAAGACCCAGCATCTTATTTAACTATCATGGATCCTAAATCAGGTTCTGCTATGAAACACCTAGGTATCACTAAAGGAAAAGACAAGGATGTCGTAGCTAAGATTGGTTTGGACCAGTATAAGAAATTATTGGATGATGCAGATTCAGAAACTACCAATCTTGAAGAACGCTATGAAAAATATGCCAAGGCTCAAGCTTGGTTGACAGATAGTTCATTATTGATGCCAACAGCTTCATCTGGTGGTTCTCCAGTTGTAAGTAATGTCGTGCCATTCTCAAAACCATACTCACAAGTTGGTATTAAGGGTGACCCATATATCTTTAAAGGAATGAAATTGCAAAAAGATATTGTTACGACAAAAGAATATGAAGAAGCACTGAAAAAATGGCAAAAAGAAAAATTGGAATCAAACGGTAAGTACCAAAAAGAACTAGAAAAACACATTAAATAAAGCAGAAAACTCTATATCAGACTCAGAATGATATAGAGTTTTTTCTTGCTAGTTTTGGGATTTTCTTGTAAAATAGAAAAAGTAAAGAGAGGTATGAAATGAGCAAGAAAGATAAAAAAATCGAAATTCAAGTAGCAGATGCTAAAGTTAATGTAGGAAAAGACAGTTTTGAAGGTTATACCTTGACCATTGGTAAAAAAGTTATCGGAGAAATTGCCGAATTAGATGGACAATTTGCCATCATAAAGAATGGGAATGTCGATAGTTTTTATAAAAAATTGGAAAAAGCTGTGGAAATTTTGATTGAAAATTATAATTTAGCAAAATAAGTATTGTTTTTTTGAAATTTTCATGATATAATAGTCCATGTTGATTGTAGGAGAGATAGCGAAGAGGCTAAACGCGGCGGACTGTAAATCCGCTCCTTCGGGTTCGGGGGTTCGAATCCCTCTCTCTCCATTTCATCAATGGGGTATAGCCAAGCGGTAAGGCAAGGGACTTTGACTCCCTCATGCGTTGGTTCGAATCCAGCTACCCCAGTTCTTAGGTAATAATCAAGATAAAAAGCAAAATATCTTAGGGTATTTTATTTTTATAATTGAAAGACGTGAACGATATAAACATGTCCTTGCGGGTGCTTAGGAAAAAAATTATAAGTATGTCAAGTTTAAGAAAAACTTGATTGTTGGAGGATTTTTTAGATGAACGAATTTGAAGATTTGCTAAATAGCGTTAGCCAAGTTGAGACTGGTGATGTTGTTAGTGCTGAAGTATTGACAGTTGATGCGACTCAAGCTAACGTTGCAATCTCTGGAACTGGTGTTGAAGGTGTCTTGACTCTTCGCGAATTGACAAACGATCGCGATGCAGATATCAATGACTTTGTTAAAGTAGGAGAAGTATTGGATGTTCTTGTACTTCGTCAAGTAGTTGGTAAAGATACTGATACAGTTACATACCTTGTATCTAAAAAACGCCTTGAAGCTCGCAAAGCATGGGACAAACTTGTTGGTCGCGAAGAAGAAGTTGTTACTGTTAAAGGAACTCGTGCCGTTAAAGGTGGACTTTCAGTAGAATTTGAAGGTGTTCGTGGATTTATCCCAGCTTCAATGTTGGATACTCGTTTCGTACGTAACACTGAGCGTTTTGTAGGTCAAGAATTTGATGCTAAAATCAAAGAAGTTGACGCTAAAGAAAACCGCTTCATCCTTTCACGTCGTGAAGTTGTTGAAGCAGCTACAGCAGCAGCTCGCGCTGAAGTATTCGGTAAATTGGCTGTTGGTGATGTAGTAACTGGTAAAGTTGCACGTATCACAAGCTTCGGTGCTTTCATCGACCTTGGTGGTGTTGACGGATTGGTTCACTTGACTGAATTGTCACATGAACGTAACGTATCACCAAAATCAGTTGTAACTGTTGGTGAAGAAATTGAAGTGAAAATCCTTGATCTTAACGAAGAAGAAGGACGTGTATCACTTTCACTTAAAGCAACAACACCTGGACCATGGGATGGCGTTGAGCAAAAATTGGCTAAAGGTGATGTAGTAGAAGGAACAGTTAAACGTTTGACTGACTTCGGTGCATTTGTTGAAGTATTGCCAGGTATTGATGGACTTGTTCACGTATCACAAATTTCACACAAACGTATTGAAAATCCAAAAGAAGCTCTTAAAGTTGGTCAAGAAGTTAAAGTTAAAGTTCTTGAAGTTAACGCAGATGCAGAGCGCGTATCACTTTCTATCAAAGCTCTTGAAGAGCGTCCAGCTCAAGAAGAAGGACAAAAAGAAGAAAAACGTGCTGCTCGTCCACGTCGTCCAAAACGTCAAGAAAAACGTGATTTCGAACTTCCAGAAACACAAACAGGATTCTCAATGGCTGACTTGTTCGGTGATATCGAACTTTAATCAAATTGAAAATTCACAAAGTCCTTTGTTTTCTAAACAAGGGATTTTTCTTTTGTCTGTAAGGCTTTTTTGATATAATAGTTCTATGTTAGAATCAGAAAAACAATCACGTTATCAAATGTTAAATGAAGAGCTCTCTTTTTTATTGGAAGGTGAAAGTAATGTTTTGGCTAATCTTTCCAACGCCAGTGCTCTTTTAAAATCACGTTTTCCTAATACTGTATTTGCAGGCTTTTATTTGTTCGATGGAGAGGAATTGATTTTAGGTCCCTTCCAAGGTGGTGTTTCCTGCATCCGTATTGCGCTAGGCAAGGGTGTTTGTGGTGAGGCAGCTCACTTTCAGGAAACTGTTCTGGTTGGAGATGTGACGACCTATCCTAACTATATTTCTTGTGATAGTAGTGCTAAAAGTGAAATTGTTGTGCCGATGATAAAGAATGGTCAATTGCTTGGAGTTCTGGATCTTGATTCTTCAGAGGTTGATGATTATGATGCTATGGATCGAGATTATTTGGAACAATTTGTCGCTATTTTGCTTGAAAAGACAGAATGGGACTTTACAATGTTTGGGGAGAAAGCCTAATGTATCAAGCACTTTATCGAAAATATAGAAGTCAAAACTTTTCCCAGTTGGTTGGACAGGAAGTTGTGGCCAAGACTCTTAAACAAGCAGTGGAACAAGAGAAAATAAGTCATGCCTATCTTTTTTCAGGTCCTCGTGGAACGGGAAAGACCAGTGTAGCTAAGATTTTTGCCAAAGCTATGAACTGTCCCAATCAAGTGGGTGGTGAGCCTTGCAATAACTGCTATATTTGTCAGGCAGTGACAGATGGTAGTTTAGAAGATGTCATTGAAATGGATGCGGCCTCTAATAATGGGGTAGATGAAATTCGTGAAATTCGTGATAAATCTACCTACGCCCCTAGCCTTGCCCGTTATAAGGTTTATATCATAGATGAGGTTCACATGCTATCTACAGGGGCTTTTAATGCCCTCCTAAAGACTCTGGAAGAGCCAACACAGAATGTGGTCTTTATTTTGGCCACTACTGAATTGCACAAGATTCCTGCCACTATTCTATCTCGTGTACAACGTTTTGAATTTAAATCAATTAAGACACAGGATATTAAGGAACATATCCACTATATCTTAGAAAAAGAAAATATCAGTTCTGAACCAGAGGCTGTGGAAATCATTGCTAGACGGGCTGAAGGTGGGATGCGGGATGCCTTGTCAATTTTGGATCAAGCCCTGAGTTTGACACAGGGAAATGAGTTGACGACTGCCATCTCTGAAGAAATTACAGGAACTATTAGTCTGTCAGCCTTGGATGATTATGTGGCTGCCTTATCTCAGCAGGATGTTCCCAAAGCCTTAGCTTGCTTAAATCTTCTCTTTGAGAATGGTAAGAGCATGACTCGTTTTGTGACCGACCTTTTGCACTATTTAAGAGATTTGTTAATTGTTCAAACAGGGGGAGAAAACACTCATCATAGTCCAGTCTTTGTGGAGAATTTGGCAATTCATCAAGAAAATTTGTTTGAAATGATTCGTTTGGCGACAGTTAGTTTAGCAGATATTAAGTCTAGTTTGCAACCCAAGATTTATGCTGAGATGATGACCATCCGTTTGGCGGAGATTAAGCCCGAACCAGCTCTTTCAGGGGCGGTTGAACATGAAATTGCTGCACTGAGACAGGAAATTGCACGTCTCAAACAAGAACTTGCAAATGTGGGAACTGTAGCTAAGCCAACAAATCCAGTTCCTAGTCGTCCAGCAGCAGGCAAGACCGTCTATCGTGTGGATCGCAATAAAGTTCAATCTATCTTACAAGAGGCCGTCGAAAATCCTGATTTAGCGCGTCAAAATCTGATTCGCTTGCAGAATGCCTGGGGAGAGGTGATTGAAAGTCTAGGTGGACCTGATAAGGCTCTGTTAGTTGGATCTCAACCGGTTGCGGCCAATGAACACCACGCTATTCTTGCTTTTGAGTCTAACTTCAATGCTGGTCAAACCATGAAACGAGACAATCTTAACACCATGTTTGGCAACATCCTCAGTCAGGCAGCAGGTTTTTCACCCGAGATTTTAGCTATTTCCATGGAGGAATGGAAAGAAGTTCGCGCAGCCTTTTCAGCTAAAGCTAAATCTTCTCAAGCTGAAAAAGAAGCAGAAGAAAGTCTGATACCAGAAGGATTTGAATTTTTGGCTGATAAAGTGAAGGTAGAGGAAGACTAAAGAAAGATTTCATGATACAATAAGTTTATGAATAGACAACAATTTATTATCATAGCGCTGTTTACAGCTGCTGAGACCTATTTTTTCAATGAAGCCTGGATGACTGGTCGCTATATTATGGCAGCCTTTTGGGCCATTTTGCTCTTTAGAAATTTTCGAGTTAGTTATTTGATGGGCAAGATTGTAGATGTCATTGACCAACATTTAAAAGGAAAAGACTAATCCTCAGCTTCTAGACAAAATCAAAGCCTTTTAGGCTTTTTTTTGTTATACTATAAAAGTATATTTATTGACCTTTTACCGTATTTTCTAGGGAAATTAAGTATGTTTCTAGTAAGTACTGCAAAGGCCTTGAAAAAGAAAGGAACTATCATGTCAGTATTAGAGATCAAAGATCTTCACGTTGAGATTGAAGGAAAAGAAATTTTAAAAGGGGTTAACCTGACCCTGAAAACAGGCGAAATCGCCGCTATCATGGGGCCAAATGGTACTGGTAAATCGACTCTTTCTGCCGCTATCATGGGAAATCCTAACTATGAGGTTACTAAAGGTGAAGTCTTGTTTGATGGCGTAAATATCCTTGAGTTGGAAGTGGACGAGCGTGCGCGTATGGGACTTTTCCTTGCAATGCAATACCCGTCAGAAATTCCTGGAATTACCAACGCTGAGTTTCTTCGTGCCGCTATGAATGCGGGGAAAGAAGACGATGAGAAGATTTCAGTTCGCGAGTTCATCACTAAGCTAGACGAAAAAATGGAATTGCTTAACATGAAAGAAGAAATGGCAGAGCGTTACCTCAACGAAGGTTTCTCTGGTGGTGAGAAAAAACGTAATGAAATTCTTCAACTCTTGATGTTGGAACCAACATTTGCACTTTTGGACGAGATTGACTCTGGTCTTGATATTGACGCTCTTAAAGTTGTGTCTAAAGGTGTCAATGCCATGCGTGGTGAAGGTTTTGGTGCTATGATCATCACTCACTACCAACGTCTTTTGAACTACATCACACCTGATGTGGTACACGTGATGATGGAAGGGCGTGTTGTCCTTTCTGGTGGTCCAGAATTGGCTGCGCGTTTGGAACGTGAAGGATACGCAAAACTAGCTGAAGAACTTGGCTACGACTACAAGGAAGAATTGTAATTCCCTCGTATCTTTTAGGAGAAGTAAATGACTAAAGAAAATATTCAACTTTTTTCAGAAATGCACGCTGAACCAAGCTGGTTGGCTGATCTCCGTCAAAAAGCTTTTGACAAGATTGAGACTTTGGAATTACCAGTTATTGAGCGTGTCAAATTCCACCGTTGGAATCTGGGTGATGGAACGATTAGAGAAAGTGAGCCATCAGCAAATGTTCCAGATTTCACTGCACTAGATAACCACTTGAAGTTGGTACAAGTAGGAACTCAAACTGTTTTTGAGCAAATTCCAGTTGAGTTGGCTCAACAGGGTGTTGTCTTTACAGACTTCCATTCAGCTTTAGAAGAAATTCCAGAACTCGTAGAAGAATTCTTCATGTCATCTGTCAAGTATGACGATGACAAGTTGGCAGCCTACCATACAGCTTATTTCAACAGTGGTGCTGTTCTCTACATTCCTGATAATGTTGAGATTAAAAAGCCAATCGAAGGTATTTTCTACCAAGACAGCGATAGCGATGTGCCGTTTAACAAACATATTATGATTATCGCTGGTAAAAACTCTAAGATTAGCTATTTGGAACGTTTGGAATCTCGTGGTGAGGGTAGTGCCAAAGCAACTGCCAATATCACTGTAGAAGTCATTGCTCGTTCTGGTGCTCAAGTGAAATTTGCTGCAATTGATCGTCTTGGTGAGAATGTCACTGCCTACATTAGCCGCCGAGGTAAATTGGGCAACGATGCAAGTATTGACTGGGCTATCGGTGTCATGAACGAAGGAAATGTTGTCGCTGACTTTGATAGTGACCTACTTGGAAATGGTAGCCATGCAGACCTCAAGGTCGTAGCTCTTTCAAGTGGTCGTCAGGTGCAAGGGATTGATACTCGAGTAACTAACTATGGTTGCAACTCTATCGGTAATATCCTGCAACATGGAGTAATTCTTGAAAAAGCAACTTTGACCTTCAATGGTATTGGCCACATCATCAAGGGTGCTAAGGGAGCAGATGCCCAACAAGAAAGCCGTGTTCTCATGCTTTCAGACCAAGCACGTTCCGATGCCAACCCAATTCTTTTAATTGATGAAAATGATGTTACTGCAGGGCATGCAGCGTCTATCGGACAAGTGGATCCAGAAGATATGTACTACCTTATGAGCCGTGGACTTGACAAAGCCACTGCAGAACGTTTGGTTGTTCGTGGTTTCCTTGGATCCGTTATCGTTGAGATCCCTGTCAAGGAAGTTCGTGATGAAATGATTGCGACGATCGAAGAAAAATTGTCAAAACGCTAAGGGGAAGCCTATGTTAGATGCAGAAGCTATTCGCAAGGATTTTCCAATTTTAGACCAGATTGTCAACGATGAACCATTGGTCTATTTGGACAATGCTGCGACGACACAAAAACCACTAGCAGTTCTGGAGACGATTAACCGCTACTATGAACAGGATAATGCCAATGTTCACCGTGGAGTTCATACCTTGGCAGAAAGGGCGACAGCTTCTTATGAGGCGGTTCGTGAAACAATTCGTAAATTTATCAATGCAGGCTCTACAAAGGAAGTTCTCTTTACCAGAGGAACGACAACCAGTCTTAACTGGGTGGCGCGCTTTGCAGAGGAAGTCTTGACTGAGGGAGACCAGGTCTTGATTTCTATCATGGAACACCATTCCAATATCATTCCATGGCAAGAAGCCTGTCGCAAGACTGGGGCAGAGCTTGTCTATGTCTATCTCAAGGACGGGGCTCTAGATATGGATGATTTGCGAGCTAAATTGACTGATAGAGTCAAGTTTGTTTCGTTAGCTCACGCTTCAAATGTTCTTGGTGTGGTTAATCCAATCAAAGAAATCACTCAATTGGCCCACCAAGTTGGAGCTATCATGGTGGTGGATGGCGCTCAATCTACACCTCATATGAAGATTGATATTCAGGACTTGGATGTGGACTTCTTTGCCTTTTCAGGTCATAAGATGGCTGGTCCAACTGGTATTGGTGTTCTTTACGGCAAAGAAAAGTATCTAGAACAAATGTCACCTCTTGAATTCGGCGGTGAAATGATTGATTTCGTCTATGAGCAGTCTGCTAGCTGGAAGGAATTACCTTGGAAATTTGAGGCTGGAACTCCTAACATGGCAGGTGCGATTGGCCTTGCAGCTGCCGTGGATTATCTTGAAAACATTGGTATGGATGCCATTGAATCTCATGAACAAGAATTAATCGCCTATGTCTATCCAAAACTGCAAGCTATTGAAGGATTGACTATTTATGGTTCGCAGGACTTGGCTCAACGCTCGGGTGTCATTGCTTTTAACCTAGGGGGCCTTCATCCTCACGACCTTGCGACTGCTTTGGATTATGAAGGAGTGGCTGTTCGTGCGGGTCACCACTGTGCGCAGCCTTTGCTCCAATATTTGGAAGTTTCAGCAACAGCTCGTGCGAGTTTTTATATCTACAATACCAAGGCAGATTGCGACAAGCTAGTCGATGCCTTACAAAAGACAAAGGAGTTTTTCAATGGCACTTTCTAAACTAGATAGCCTTTATATGGCAGTGGTAGCAGACCATTCGAAAAATCCACATCACCAAGGGAAGTTAGAAGACGCTGAACAAATCAGTCTCAACAATCCGACCTGTGGAGATGTTATCAATCTCTCCGTCAAGTTTGATGCAGATGACCGCTTGGAGGATATCGCTTTTCTAAACTCAGGCTGTACCATCTCGACTGCCTCTGCGAGCATGATGACAGATGCAGTTTTGGGAAAGACCAAACAAGAAATCTTAGAACTTGCGACTATTTTTTCTGAAATGGTTCAAGGGCAAAAAGATGGCAGACAAGATAGTCTTGGCGATGCTGCTTTCTTGTCAGGCGTTGCCAAATTTCCTCAACGAATCAAGTGTGCAACTCTAGCTTGGAATGCCCTTAAGAAAACAATTGAAAATCAAGAAAATAAGTAAGGCAAGTTTCTTTTGTCTTATGAATCAGTAGAAATGAAGAATGAAAGAAAGGATATTATGGCTGAAGAAAGAGTAGAACCAAAACCAATTGACCTTGGTGAATATAAATTTGGTTTCCATGATGATGTAGAGCCTGTCCTATCGACAGGAAAAGGATTGAATGAAGATGTCATTCGTGAACTATCAGCTGCTAAGGGAGAACCTGAGTGGATGTTAGAATTCCGTTTGAAGTCTTATGAAACCTTCAAAAAAATGCCCATGCAAACTTGGGGAGCAGACTTATCAGAGATTGACTTTGATGACTTGATTTATTACCAAAAACCATCTGATAAACCAGCTCGTTCATGGGATGACGTTCCTGAAAAAATTAAAGAAACCTTTGAACGTATCGGGATTCCTGAAGCTGAGCGTGCTTATCTAGCTGGTGCCTCTGCCCAGTACGAGTCAGAAGTGGTTTACCACAATATGAAAGAAGAGTTCCAAAAATTGGGGATTATCTTTACAGATACAGATTCTGCCCTCAAGGAATACCCAGACTTGTTTAAACAGTACTTTGCTAAGTTGGTACCACCAACAGATAATAAGTTGGCTGCCCTCAATTCGGCAGTATGGTCAGGTGGAACCTTTATCTATGTACCAAAAGGTGTGAAAGTGGATATTCCACTTCAAACTTACTTCCGAATCAATAACGAAAATACTGGTCAGTTTGAACGTACCTTGATTATCGTTGATGAGGGAGCAAGTGTCCACTACGTAGAAGGATGTACAGCGCCAACTTATTCAAGTAACAGCTTGCACGCCGCCATCGTAGAAATCTTTGCCTTGGATGGAGCTTATATGCGTTATACAACCATCCAAAACTGGTCTGATAACGTTTATAACTTGGTTACTAAGCGTGCTAAAGCTCAAAAAGATGCGACTGTTGAGTGGATTGATGGGAACTTGGGTGCCAAAACGACTATGAAATACCCATCTGTTTACCTAGATGGAGAAGGGGCGCGTGGGACTATGCTTTCTATTGCCTTTGCCAATGCAGGGCAACACCAAGACACGGGTGCTAAGATGATCCACAATGCTCCACATACTAGCTCGTCTATTGTGTCTAAATCCATCGCTAAAGGCGGAGGAAAGGTTGACTACCGTGGACAGGTCACCTTTAACAAGAACTCTAAGAAATCTGTTTCCCACATTGAATGTGATACCATTATCATGGATGACTTGTCAGCATCAGATACTATTCCATTTAATGAAATTCATAACTCGCAAGTTGCTTTGGAACACGAAGCTAAGGTCTCTAAGATTTCAGAAGAACAACTCTATTACCTCATGAGCCGTGGTTTATCAGAGTCTGAGGCAACTGAGATGATTGTCATGGGATTTGTAGAGCCTTTCACAAAAGAGCTTCCAATGGAATATGCCGTTGAGCTTAACCGCTTGATTAGCTACGAAATGGAAGGATCAGTTGGGTAAAATTTGATTTTAGATTTACCCAAAATCAAGAACTTTGAAGATGAACTTGTAACAAAAAGAGACTGAGAAAAAATATTTTAAGAACAGAAAACGCATGATATCAGGTGCCCCAAAAACTTGATATTATGCGTTTTCTCATGAAATATAGCGGAATGAATCTATAATAGTACACCTCGGTTGCTAAAATATTTCTAGAAATTAATTTGATTTTCGAAGAGTATTACTAATCGGTTTGTTCATATCTTACTTCAATTTAATATAGAGTTTTTCTAAACGCTTTTGACTTTTGATATATTGTTGTGAGGACGAAGTAATACAATATATAAAGTAGTCAGTTCAAGGCAGGATATAATGTCTAAGGGGCTACTAATAGCAAGTATGTTCTTTATTTTGATATTTTTCTTAATCCAACAGACACTTGCACTTTGAAACCCGTTCTCTAATCAATTCAAACCCTATACTTATTCAAATATATTGTGGCGGATGTAGGTTATGGTAGCGAATAAAACTATGTTTTTATTTGTGAATGATGAAAGATACTTCTTATTCCCTATACCATGCATCAGAAGGAATTGACATAAAAGAATCAGACTAGCACAGATAACCTAATGAATTGGTAATATCTTGAAAACAAAGATTAGTTTATAAGATTTGGAACCGTTTTCTGTCATAATCTTTCAGGAAAGTAGTTGCTAAAAGATGTAAAAATTGATAGAATAATGATTGTCTAAAAAATTTTAAGGAGAATCTATCAAATGGATTTCACATGGGCAATTAAATATGCCACTGAATTTTTGGCCACTGCTCTTTTGATCGTTCTTGGAAATGGTGCAGTTGCCAACGTTGAACTTAAAGGTACGAAAGGTCACCAAAGTGGCTGGATCGTTATCGCTGTTGGTTACGGTATGGGGGTTATGATTCCTGCCTTGATGTTTGGTAACGTATCTGGAAACCACATCAACCCAGCCTTCACTCTTGGACTTGCAGTCAGCGGTCTATTCCCTTGGGCACAAGTTGCGCCTTATATCGTCGCACAAGTTTTGGGTGCTATTTTTGGCCAAGCCTTGGTTGTGGTAACACACCGCCCATACTACTTGAAAACTGAAAATCCAAACAACATCTTGGGTACTTTCTCAACAATTTCAAGTTTGGATAATGGTTCAAAAGAATCACGCTTTGCAGCAACTGTTAATGGTTTTGTAAACGAGTTTGTTGGTTCATTTGTCCTTTTCTTTGCAGCGCTTGGTTTAACTAAACACTTCTTTGGTGCTGAACTAGTGTCAAAAGCGCAAGCGGCTATCAATTCTCAAGTTGCTCAAGCAACTACTCAAGGTCAAACAATTCCTCAAGAACAAGTAACAGCAGCACTTGAACAAGCTAAAGAACAAGTAGCTCCATTTATGACATCAGGTCTTGGAATTGCTCATTTGGCACTTGGTTTCCTCGTTATGGCCTTGGTAACATCACTTGGTGGACCTACAGGACCTGCCTTGAATCCAGCCCGTGACTTTGGTCCACGTCTCCTTCATGCTTTCCTTCCAAAATCAGTTCTTGGTGAGCACAAAGGTGATTCAAAATGGTGGTATTCTTGGGTACCAGTAGTAGCACCTATCGCAGCAGCAATTGCAGCAGTAGCTGTTTTCAAATTCCTTTACCTATAAGAAATTGAGTTCTTTATCCATTGTAATGGATTGAAGCAAAGATAAGATCTAGAAAGGGCAAATTTTGTCCTTTCTTTTTTTATGTGACTATTAGTCCGTCTCGCTCCGTTAGGTGCGAGACAAAAAAACCACCCGCTATGCGGGTGCGCGTCGAAGGTTATACCCAAAAAACTCCAAACGCGATACAATAAAGGTGTTCAAGCCAA
>NZ_VFSH01000019.1 GCF_006385785.1 Streptococcus shenyangsis | reverse complement strand
CTTCTCTAAGCTATATCCTTGTTTTCTAAGTTCATAGATCTGAACTTTATCATCATAAGTTAATTTCATAATAAAAACACCCCAAAAGTTAGATTTTTTCTGTCTAACTTTTGGGGTGCAGTTCATTTTGAACACCTGATACTATGCGTTTTTGTGATCGCAAAGACTTTTTATCCAGTCTCATCTTATAGTATATTGAAATAGAAACTGAACAAATTGATTAAGGAATTTAAAGCAATTCTAGAAATATTTCAGAAGCGATATTGTACGATTCTAGATTCAAATTACCTTATCATTTTTTATAGATATGATTTTATTGAATTGTTTTAAAAAAGAAAAAGCTTATATAAGTTTCAGATAGTGATTTAAACTTTGTCTCAAAAAAACCTGAGGTCATTGTTGCTAGAAATGGTAATAAAAAGTTTATTGATTTTGAATTAGGATGAGTCAAAAGGAATTTTAAAGCATTTTTTGTTATAATTAATTGAAGAATTATTGATATAAAAGGAGAAAAAATATGACTTTCGAAGAAATCCTGCCTGGGTTAAAGGCTAAGAAAAAATTTGTACGAACTGGATGGGGAGGTGCTGAAAACTATGTCCAACTTTTTGACACTATCGAGCAAAATGGTGTGGCCCTAGAAGTGACGCCCTATTTCCTCATCAACGTGTCTGGTGAGGGAGAAGGTTTTTCCATGTGGAGCCCGACACCTTGTGATGTTTTAGCGACGGATTGGGTAGAAGTGCATGACTAAACGTGTACTCATTACAGGAGTGAGTTCAGGGATCGGTCTGGCTCAAGCTCGACTCTTTTTAGAGAATGGCGATCAAGTTTATGGTGTGGATCAAGGAGAAAATCCACCCTTAAAGGGTGATTTCCACTTTTTACAGAGAGATTTGACCTTGGACTTAGAGCCTATTTTTGCCTGGTGTCCACAGGTGGATATTTTGTGCAATACTGCTGGAGTTTTGGATGATTATAAACCACTTTTGGAACAGACAGCGCAGGAAATTCAAGAAATTTTTGAAATTAACTACGTGACTCCAGTAGAGTTGACTCGATTTTATTTGACACAAATGTTGGAAAATAAAAAGGGAATCATCATCAATATGTGCTCCATCGCTTCTAGCCTAGCAGGTGGCGGTGGACACGCCTATACTTCTTCGAAGCACGCCTTGGCAGGCTTTACCAAGCAGTTGGCTCTAGACTATGCAGAAGCTGGGATTCAGGTATTTGGGCTTGCTCCAGGAGCAGTCAAGACAGCTATGACCGCTGCAGATTTTGAGCCAGGTGGATTGGCTGACTGGGTGGCTAGTGAAACACCAATCAAGCGCTGGATTGAACCAGAGGAAGTGGCAGAAGTCAGTCTCTTTTTGGCCGGTGGAAAGGCATCTGCCATGCAGGGACAAATTTTGACAATAGATGGTGGCTGGTCTTTGAAGTAGGAGGATCTGATGGAAATCAAAAGACACTTTGGAGTCTACGCTGTTTGCTTTGAAAATGGGAAGTTACTCTGCATTGAAAAAACGAGAGGCCCTTATCAACATCGGTATGATCTAACTGGAGGCAGTCAGCAACTTGGTGAAGGACTGACGGAAACGCTGACTAGAGAAGTTATGGAAGAGACGGGATTTACTGTTAGAAGCTACTCTAATCCTCGAATCTACGATGTTTTCGTCAGGGAAGAGTTAAAAAATTTTATGGTTCACCATATCATGGCCTTGTATGATGTTGAAATGAATGAGAGTGCACCTCAAGTTACGATTTCGGAAGCTGTAGCTGATGGTGCGAATGATTCACTCGGATATATTTGGATGGATATTCAAGAGATCACAGAAGAAAATGCATCGCCATTAGTCTTGAAGGTTAAGTCTGAATTATTAGGATTTCCAGAACTGGACAAGACTTTTTACATGAATTGGAAGGTGAATGATGAGAAATCAACTTGCCCTTAGTGGCGAAAAACTGGATGAAAAAGTTTACCCTCAACTATTGCACCACGTCGGTATGATTCGTGGAGAATATTTGTTGAGAGAGCTCAATCAAAACATCCTGTTACCAAGTTGTCAGCAATTTGTAAAAGATTATCTAGCCACTATTTGCTCATTGTACTCGGATGAAGATGTCTGGTATCGTTTTTCAGAATTAACGAATACAGAAGCCAATTGTTTAGAGGGGACTAAAGAGTACTTTGATGAAAATCATCCCTTGTTTGGTTATAGAGGAACTAGACGTTTACTAGCGTGTTTGGATGAATTTCATGCGGAGGTACATGTCGTTACAGAAGTTTATCAAACCAATTCCAATCTGTCTCTTATCTTTCCTTTTGTCAATGATGCTGAACAGTTAAAACAAGCTATTAGAGTATTGCGCCAGCATGGTTTTACTGGGAAAGTCGGCACGATGATTGAATTACCGTCAGCGTATTTTGACTTGGACAGAATAATGGAAACGGGCATTTCAAAGATTGTAGTTGGAATGAATGATTTGACTTCTTTTATTTTTGCGACTGTGAGAAATAGTCAATGGCATGATATGGAAAATCCAATAATGTTAGATATGCTGAGACAGATGCAGGATAAAGCAAGGATTAAAAATATTGACTTTGCTGTAGCAGGCTATCTGAATACTTCTTTCATACAAAAAATGAATCAGTTGGGTATCAAGTGCATTCTCCATTACAGCTCTATTCCGGAGATTTTTGATTTAGAAATTGACCATCCAGGCCATCTCAAACACATAAAAGAAGAAAGTAAAAAATTACAAAGGAGCAACCTATGACACCGCAAGAAATGTGGAATAAATACAAGCAAATCAATCCTTCTATCGGAGATGAAATCGATGCTTGGGCTTTTGGAGTGGAACCAGACCTTTTAGCGGATTTGGTGTTTAAAGGCGAAAAGACAGCAACAGCGTCAGCCTATGACCTCTACGCAGTAGAGGACGAATCCCTTCCGCAAGAAGGGACCTTCGATGTCATTTTAGATAGTCAAAATCAGGCCATCTGTATTGTCGAAATTACAAAGGTTTCTGTTGAACCCTTCAATCGAGTGTCAACTGACCATGCCTATAAGGAAGGTGAGGGAGACAAATCCCTCGCCTATTGGCGTCAGGTTCATGAGGATTGTTTCACCGAGTGGATGAGGGAGGCAGGACTGACTTTTACACCTGAAAGCAAGGTTGTTTTAGAAGAATTTCGCAAGGTTTACCCACTGTAGACTTCTAGAAGGAAGAAAGTTTTGGAAATCACTGTCCAATCCTTTTTTCTCAGGCAAAACATGATATAATAAGTTTGTTTGAAGAAGAGCTCTAGCTCTTAAACTTAGATAGGAGAAAACTATGCAAGCAGTTGAACATTTTATTAAGCAATTTGTTCCTGAACATTATAATTTATTTTTAGACTTGAGTCGTGAGACCAAGACGTTTTCAGGGAAGGTGATCATCACTGGTCAAGCACAGAGTGACCGCATTTCCCTTCATCAAAAAGACTTGGAAATCGCTTCTGTAGAAGTTGCAGGGGAAGCTCGCCCATTTACAGTTGACCATGACAATGAAGCCCTTCATATTGAACTTGCGGAAGCAGGTCAAGTTGAAGTGGTTATCGCTTTCTCAGGAAAAATTACAGACAACATGACAGGGATTTACCCTTCTTATTACACAGTTGATGGAGTCAAGAAGGAAGTCTTGTCTACTCAGTTCGAGAGTCATTTTGCGCGCGAAGCCTTCCCATGTATGGATGAGCCTGAAGCCAAGGCAACTTTTGACCTTTCTCTACGTTTTGACCAAGCGGAAGGTGAATTGGCCTTGTCTAATATGCCAGAAATCGAAGTTGAAAACCGTAAGGAAACAGGTATCTGGAAGTTTGAGACAACACCTCGCATGTCTTCTTACTTGTTAGCCTTTGTTGCGGGTGATTTGCAAGGTGTGACGGCTAAAACTAAAAACGGTACTCTCGTAGGTGTTTATTCAACCAAAGCTCATCCACTATCAAACCTTGATTTCTCACTGGATATCGCTGTTCGCTCTATCGAGTTTTACGAAGATTACTATGGAGTTAAGTACCCAATCCCTCAATCTCTCCACATCGCCCTTCCTGACTTCTCAGCTGGAGCTATGGAAAACTGGGGTCTTGTGACCTACCGTGAAGTGTACTTGGTTGTGGATGAGAACTCTACCTTTGCCAGCCGTCAACAAGTTGCCCTTGTTGTGGCCCATGAATTGGCTCACCAATGGTTTGGGAACCTCGTAACTATGAAATGGTGGGATGACCTTTGGCTCAATGAAAGCTTTGCTAACATGATGGAATACGTCTGTGTGGATGCTATTGAACCAAGCTGGAATATCTTTGAAGATTTCCAAACAGGTGGTGTTCCGTCTGCCTTGAAACGTGATGCGACTGATGGCGTTCAATCTGTTCACGTGGAAGTTAAACACCCAGATGAAATCAATACGCTCTTTGACGGAGCTATCGTCTATGCCAAAGGAAGTCGCCTCATGCACATGCTTCGTCGTTGGCTAGGTGATACCGATTTTGCCAAAGGTTTGCATGCCTACTTTGAAAAACATCAATACAGCAATACAATTGGTCGTGACCTTTGGGATGCTCTTGGTCAAGCGTCTGGACGTGATGTCGCAGCCTTCATGGATTCTTGGTTGGAACAACCTGGTTATCCAGTTCTCACTGTCAAAGTTGAAAATGATGTCTTGAAGATTTCACAAAAACAATTCTTCATTGGTGAGCACGAAGATAAGAACCGTCTCTGGGTTGTACCACTAAACAGCAACTGGAAAGGCTTGCCTGATACACTTGAAACTGAAAGCATCGAAATCCCTGGCTACGCAGCCCTTCTTGCTGAAAATGAAGGAGCTCTTCGTTTCAATACTGAAAATACAGCCCACTACATTACCGACTATCAAGGAGACTTGTTGGATGCAGTTCTTGCTGAGCTAGAGACACTTGATAACACAAGCAAACTGCAAATCGTTCAAGAACGTCGTCTGCTTGCTGAAGCAGGGCACATTTCTTATGCTGACTTGCTCCCAGTCCTTGATAAACTTGCTAAGGAAGAATCTTACCTTGTCGTTTCAGCCATTTCTCAAGTGATTTCTGCCCTCGAGCGCTTTATCGATGAAGGAACAGAAGCTGAAAGAGCCTTCAAAGCCTTGGTTGCGAAATTGGCTCGTCATAACTATGACCGTCTTGGTTTTGAAGCTAAAGATGGAGAATCAGATGAGGATGAATTGGTTCGTCAGTTGACCATTTCGATGATGATTCGCTCAAATGATGCAGAAGCTAGTCAAGTCGCTAGCCAAATCTTCGCGGCTCACAAGGAGAATCTTGCAGGACTTCCAGCAGCTATTCGTTCACAAGTTCTGATCAATGAAATGAAACATCATGAGACCAAAGACTTGTTAGCACTTTATCTTGATACTTATACGCACGCAACAGATGCTGTCTTTAAACGCCAGTTGGCAGCGGCTCTTGCCCACAGTACAGATGCGGACAATATCCAAACCTTGATTGCTTCTTGGAAGGACAAATTTGTGGTCAAACCACAAGACTTGTCAGCTTGGTATTTCCAGTTTTTAGGTCATCAAGCAACTCAGGAAACAGCTTGGTCTTGGGCTCGTGAAAACTGGGCTTGGATTAAGGCAGCTCTGGGAGGAGATATGAGCTTTGATAGCTTTGTTATCCTTCCTGCGCACGTATTTAAGACTCAGCAACGCTTGGCAGAGTACAAGGAATTCTTTGAACCGCAACTTTCTGACCTTGCTCTTAGCCGTAACATCGGTATGGGAATCAAGGAAATTGCAGCGCGTGTTGACTTGATTAACCGTGAAAAAGCTGCAGTGGAAGCAGTCGTTCTTCAATATGGGAAAGCTTAAACATTCGTAAAATAATAAAAACTCAACTTTCTCTCTTAAAGTAAGAGGGAGTTGAGTTTTTTTTAAGGCAAATTTGGTATAATGGTTTTAATAAGGAGGAGTTTCTCATGATAAAAATCTTATTGGTTGAGGATGACCTAGGCCTGTCAAATTCAGTATTTGACTTTTTAGACGATTTTGCAGATGTCATGCAGGTATTTGATGGGGAAGAAGGTCTCTACGAAGCTGAAAGTGGCGTCTATGACTTGATTTTGCTCGATTTAATGTTACCTGAAAAAAATGGCTTCCAAGTCTTGAAAGAATTGCGTGAAAAGGGAATTACGACACCAGTTCTGATTATGACTGCTAAGGAGAGCTTGGATGACAAGGGGCATGGATTTGAACTAGGAGCGGATGATTATCTGACTAAACCTTTCTACCTAGAAGAACTCAAAATGCGTATTCAAGCCCTTCTCAAACGTTCAGGTAAGTTTAATGAAAATACCTTGACTTATGGAAATATTGTAGTTAATTTGTCAACCAATACCGTTAAGGTTGAAGATACTCCTGTCGAATTGCTTGGAAAAGAGTTCGATTTACTGGTTTATTTCCTTCAAAATCAAAATGTTATTTTGCCTAAGACTCAGATTTTTGATCGTCTATGGGGATTTGATAGTGACACAACGATTTCAGTTGTCGAAGTCTATGTTTCAAAAGTCCGTAAGAAATTAAAAGGAACCACTTTTGCAGAGAATTTGCAAACCTTGCGTAGTGTTGGGTATATTTTAAAAGATGTTCAGTAAACTAAAAAAAACATGGTATGCGGATGACTTTAGTTATTTTATTCGCAACTTCGGTGTCTTCACTCTGATTTTCTCCACCATGACTCTGATTATTTTGCAGGTCATGCACTCGAGTCTCTATACTTCGGTGGATGATAAGCTTCATGGCTTGAGCAACAATCCTCAGGCAGTTATTCAGTTGGCGGTAAATAGGGCGACGGAAGAGATTAAAGATTTGGAGAATGCTGCTACAGATACTAGCAAGACTGATGTAAAACCCAATGTCAGTTCCAATACAGAAGTCATTCTTTTTGATAAGAATTTTACCCAGCTCCTTTCTGGAAATCGATTTTTGGGATTGGATAAGATTAAGTTAGAGAAAAAAGAACTAGGCCATATCTATCAGATTCAGGTTTTTAATAGCTATGGACAGGAAGAAATCTATCGCATGATTTTGATGGAAACGAATATCAGTTCGGTTTCAACCAATATCAAGTATGCTGCTGTCTTGATTAATACCAGTCAGTTGGAGCAGGCCAGTCAAAAGCATGAGCAATTGATTGTCGTTGTGATGGCTAGTTTCTGGATTTTGTCTTTACTTGCCAGTCTCTATCTAGCTAGGGTCAGTGTTCGGCCCCTGCTTGAGAGCATGCAGAAGCAACAGTCCTTTGTGGAAAATGCCAGTCATGAGTTACGAACCCCACTTGCAGTTTTGCAAAATCGCTTAGAGACCCTTTTCCGTAAGCCTGAAGCTACCATTATGGATGTGAGCGAAAGTATTGCATCGAGTTTGGAAGAAGTCCGAAATATGCGGTTTTTGACGACGAACTTGTTGAATTTAGCTCGAAGAGATGATGGGATTAAGCCTGAACTTGGAGAAGTTCCAACTAGCTTTTTTAATACAACTTTCACAAACTATGAGATGATTGCTTCGGAAAATGATCGTGTCTTCCGTTTTGAAAATCGTATCCATCGAACGATTGTCACAGATCAGCTTCTATTGAAGCAGTTGATGACTATCTTATTTGATAATGCTGTCAAGTATACTGAAGAGGATGGTGAAATTGATTTTGTGATTTCAGCGACTGACCGTAATCTGTATTTACTTGTTTCTGATAATGGAGTCGGTATTTCAGCAGAAGATAAGAAGAAAATTTTTGATCGTTTTTATCGAGTGGACAAGGCTAGAACTCGTCAAAAAGGAGGTTTTGGTTTAGGATTATCACTGGCCAAGCAGATTGTAGATGCCTTAAAAGGAACCATTACTGTTAAAGATAATAAACCAAAAGGAACAATCTTTGAAGTGAAGATTGCCATTCAGACACCATCTAAAAAGAAAAAATAAAAATATCGCTCCGGCTGGGGCGATATTTTGGATTTATCTTTTTAGTTTTCGTTTGATGATAGAGCGTTGGATTTTTAGAACAAGTAAGCTGGATCCGATTGCTGCGACAAAGGCAAGAGCAGTTGATAGTTTTAACGCCAAGAAGATAAAACTAAAGATAGCAATACAGATACAAAAAACAGCGATATTAACAAAAAATAGGATTTCTTGAAAACTGGTATCAGATTGTGATTCGGGCGCATAATCCTGATAGCGAGGAAGTTGCTGGTTTAATTCTTCTTGATAGTCTACCTCATATGATTTTAATTTTTTTACGGACATGGTTCTCTCCTTAACAGTACATACCTATTTTATCATTTTTTTAGCAGAGAATTATTACAGAAAGGTTACAAAAAGAATAAAGTGCTTTTTCAAAATCAATTTTCTTGACACCATACTGTGAAAATGATAGGATGGATAAACACCTAATGCTTATTAATATTTACAATTAATTATATTTTTAAGTAAATAATTCATTTTTAGAAAAAATATTTACTTATTTTCTTGATTTTATTTAATTTGATTAGTGAGATTTGTTTGGAATACAGGGACAGATTTTCTGTCTCCTATTTTTATAGTAGCGGGGTATCTCATTGATACCTCTTGGAAAAGTTAAAGGAGACAAGCATGTATCTTGCTATCAAGGAAATATTACAGAACAAACTTCGATATAGTTTGATTTTAACCACTATTTTTCTTATTTCTTTTATGGTCTTTTTTATGACCAGTCTAGCTCTTGGTCTTGTGCGAAACAACCGGGCTGCTATTGACAATTGGCAAGCGACGAGTGTGGTTTTATCTGACTACGCAAATGATAATTTGACAGCATCTTTTATTCCTGAAAAGGATTATAAGGAAAAGAGATCTGAGGAGGCCGCTCCACTGGGTTATATGTTCGCTGTGACCAATCTAGTCGATGATAGTGAAAAGGTCAATGTTTCCATCTTTGCTCAAGAGTGGGACGATTTTATCTCTCCTAGTTTGACGGAGGGACGGTATCCTGAAAGCGATGATGAGGTTGTCGTAGATCAGTCCTTTGAAAACTATGGAATTAAGCTAGGTGATGCCATTCAACTCAATGGAAGCGAGGAAAGTTACAAGATTGTAGGTCTGACTCAAGGAAATAAATTTTTCACCGAGCCTGTTGTCTTTACAAGTTTGACAACTTATTGGATTTTACAAGGGACCTTGAAAGCTAATCGTGCTATCTCTGCCTTGGTATTAAAAAATGACATAGAAGTGACTGGCGATGGACTGAAACAGATTTCTATCCCAAAAATGATTTCGAAAATTCCTGGTTACACACCTCAAGTTAATGTATTTTCAGGAATGATTATCGCTATGATTGTTATAACAGGCTTGATTGTTGGTATTTTTGTTTATATCATTACCATACAAAAGCTAGGACTTTATGGAATTATGCGGGCTCAGGGAATACAGATTAAAACCATTGTATGGTCTCTGTTCTGTCAGATCTTGCTTCTATCTGGTATGGGGACTACTTTATCCTTGCTTGCTATCGGAGGAGTGATTTTGCTCTTACCAGCTACCTTCTTTTTCTACCCAAGTTGGATGGCCTACTCGATTCTAAGCTCGGTTATTTGCTTGATGGCTCTTCTTGGTGGTGTCATTTCCCTCCCACGCTTGCTAAAGGTGGACCCGATTACTGCGATTGCAGAATGATAAGGAGAATAGTATGACAGCATTGATAGAAATGAATCAAGTGACAAAAACGTACGGGGAAGGAAAGATGAAAGTCGTAGCTCTGCATGAGACGAATTTTCAGCTAAATGCGGGAGAGTTCGTGGCTATCGTTGGGCCCTCAGGTTCTGGAAAGACGACTTTTCTAACGACTCTAGGACAACTTCAGGAAGCATCGAGTGGAAAGATTTTAGTCAAGGGGAAGGAAACAGGCAGTCTGACGGAGAAGGAGAAAACGAACCTCCGTTTTAGAGAGTTTGGCTTCATTCTTCAGACTTCAAACTTAATTCCTTTTCTAACGGTCAAGGAACAGCTGGATTTGATTGACAGACTGGATAAGGGAAAAAATAGTAAAAGTGATCGAAAAGAGCTGTTTGACTTGTTGGATTTGGAAAAAGTACAAAATCAGTATCCCAAGGCTTTATCAGGTGGTGAACGTCAACGTGCGGCGATTGCTAGGGCGCTTTACAACAATCCTAGCATCGTACTGGCAGATGAGCCTACAGCTAGTCTTGATACAGAGCGGGCTTACCAAGTAACGGATATGTTGGCTTCAATTGCCCATGAGCAAGGAAGAGGTGTTGTCATGATTACACATGATACACGCCTTCTTGATAAGGTTGACCGAGTTTATGTAATGAGTGATGGAAACTTGGTTGAAGAAAAATGTAAACAAATATAAAATATAGTGAATTGACGGATATTTTTCTAAAACGTTAGACCTGAAAAATGCACCGGTTCTACGTAGCAAATTGATAAGCTATATAGATTTTGATGAGGTTGAGCCAAAACTCAATTTTAAGAAAAATAAAGTAAATCTCCCCACAAAAAATGTATAGTCTCAAGTTTTTTCAAGACTTGACTATGCGTTTTTTAATTTTAAAGACTTTTTCCCAGCCTCCTTATTTTTAACTTCAAAACGGTGTTTTGATCTGACTTCATCAGTTTTATTGCCAACATTAAAACTCTACTTTGAGCAATCTGCATCTAGTTTTCTAGCTTGTTCTTTGATTTTTGTTGAGTATATGGACTGCAAATTGCGCTAAAAAATGATATAATGGTGAAGTTATATAGTCCCGATAAGATGGTAGGCATTTATCACTAAGAAATACCTATCAGTACTTTGTAACTCTATAACACTATTTTTAAGGGGGGACATTTTTATGTCAGAACGTAAATTATTCACGTCTGAATCTGTATCTGAGGGGCATCCGGATAAGATCGCAGACCAAATTTCAGATGCTATCTTGGATGCTATTTTAGCAAAGGATCCAGAGGCACACGTTGCTGCTGAGACAGCGGTTTATACTGGCTCAGTTCATGTATTTGGTGAAATTTCAACTACAGCTTATGTAGATATTAATCGTGTGGTTCGTGATACCATTGCAGAGATTGGTTATACCAATACAGAATATGGATTTTCTGCTGAAACGGTGGGAGTACACCCATCTTTGGTGGAGCAATCACCAGATATTGCTCAAGGTGTTAACGAAGCCTTGGAGGTTCGTGGGAATGCAGATCAAGATCCACTTGATTTGATTGGAGCTGGAGACCAAGGTCTCATGTTTGGTTTTGCGGTAGATGAAACAGAAGAACTCATGCCACTTCCAATCTCACTCAGTCACAAGTTGGTTCGTCGTTTATCAGAGCTTCGTAAGTCTGGTGAAATCAGCTATCTTCGTCCAGATGCTAAATCTCAAGTTACAGTTGAATATGATGAAAATGACCAGCCAGTGCGCGTGGATACAGTCGTTATTTCTACTCAGCATGATCCAGAAGTTAGCAATGAACAAATCCATCAAGATGTGATTGACAAGGTCATCAAAGAAGTTATTCCATCTTCTTATCTTGATGATAAGACAAAATTCTTTATCAATCCGACAGGTCGTTTTGTAATCGGTGGTCCTCAAGGAGACTCAGGTTTGACTGGTCGTAAGATTATTGTAGATACGTATGGTGGTTACTCACGTCACGGTGGTGGTGCCTTTTCTGGTAAGGATGCGACTAAGGTGGACCGTTCAGCTTCTTATGCAGCTCGCTACATTGCTAAAAACATTGTTGCAGCAGGTCTTGCTAAGAAGGCAGAAGTGCAATTGGCATACGCTATCGGTGTTGCGCAACCTGTATCTGTTCGTATTGATACTTTTGGTACAGGAACAGTAGCTGAAAGCAAACTTGAAAAAGCGGCTCGTCAAATCTTTGACCTTCGTCCTGCAGGAATTATCCAAATGCTTGACCTTAAACGTCCAATCTACCGTCAAACAGCGGCTTACGGACACATGGGACGTACAGATATTGATCTTCCATGGGAACGCTTGGACAAGGTAGAAGCCTTGAAAGAAGCAGTCAAATAAAATCTTAAGAGGGGATTGCCCCTCTTTTAATATACTATTTCCTTCAAAATCATTGAAATTATAGCTTGAATTTGATATGATAGTCCTATGGATAAAAGTAGAGCAAAGCGTGTTGAGCGCGATAAAAAGAGAATTGGTTTACTAACCCTAGTAGCCATATTTGCAGTTAGTATTTGTGTCCTAGGTTCAATAATTGGATACAAAATATACACAAAACAAAGTTTTGAACAAAAGATTGAATCTCTCAAAAAAGAGAAAGATGATCAATTGAGTGAGGGGAATCAGAAGGATCATTTTCGTAAGGGGCAAGCCGAAGTGATTGCCTATTATCCTCTTCAAGGGGAGCAAGTGATTTCGTCTGTAAAAGACATCATGACACAGGATATTAAGGAAAATCTGGAAGATAAAGAAAATCTAGTTTTTTATTATACGGAGAAACAAGATTCGCCTTTAAAAGGGATTGTCAACCGAAGTGTGATGAAACAAGTCTATGATTTAACTTCGTCAAAAGTTGAAGAGACTGAAAAAACTAATCTGGCAAAAGTCCATTTGACAGAAGATGGCAAACCTTTTACACTTGATCAATTATTTTCAGATGCTAGTAAAGCCAAAGAGCAGCTGATAAAAGAAACGGCTTCTTTCTTACAGGACAAGAAATTGGAGCAAGAGAAGGTCGATCAGCTTGTTAAAAGCTTCTCTGACCAAGACTTGTCTGCATGGAATTTTGATTACAAGGATAGTCAGATTGTCCTTTATCCAAGTCAGACAGTTGAAAATCTGGATGAGATTGCCTTGCCAGTATCTAGTTTCTTTGAAGTTATTCAGTCTTCTTATTTATTAGATAAGGATGCAGAACTTTATAAGGCTTATTATGAAAAGAAAAATCGTAAAGTAGTGGCCTTGACTTTTGATGATGGACCAAATCCTGCAACGACAACTCAAGCATTAGATACACTTTCTAAGTATGGTATTAAGGCAACTTTCTTCGTTTTAGGTAAGAATGTTTCTGGCAATGAAGAGATTTTGAAACGCATGAAAGCAGATGGCCATGTTATTGGAAACCATAGTTGGAGTCATCCCGTTCTTTCAAAACTTTCTCTTGATGAGGCTAAAAAACAAATTACTGATACGGAGGATGCGCTAACTAAGGTGCTGGGCTCTAGTTCTAAACTTATGCGTCCGCCTTATGGAGCCATTACAGATGACATTCGCAATAGCCTCGATTTGAGTTTTATTATGTGGGATGTGGATAGTCTGGACTGGAAGAGTAAAAATGAAGCAGCTATTTTGACAGAAATTCAGCGTGAAGTCAAGAATGGTTCTATTATTCTCATGCATGATATCCATGCTGAGACAGTAAATGCTCTACCAAAGGTTATTGACTATTTGAAAGGGCAAGGTTATGACTTTGTAACTGTACCAGATTTGTTAAATTCTCGTCTTAAACCTCACCAACTCTATTTCGACCGTGACCAATAATACATAAAATCTAAAGAGATAAGTTTTCTATGAGAACTTGTTTCTTTGGATTTGCTTTACATAGAGAGGAAAAATAATGAAATCTTATACTTTAAATAATGGCGTTCTAATTCCTGTTCTAGGATTTGGAACCTGGAAGGCTGAAAATGGAGAGATTGCCTATCAAGCTGTCCTAGAGGCTTTAAAGGCAGGCTATCGCCATATCGATACGGCAGCGATTTATAAAAATGAAGAAAGCGTTGGTCGTGCCATTCAAGATAGTGGCGTTCCGCGTGAGGAAATTTTTGTAACCAGCAAACTCTGGAATAGAAATCACAACTATGAGCAAGCTCGTCAGGCTTTTGAAGAGTCTTTAGAGAAGCTGGGCTTGGAATATTTGGATTTGTATTTGATTCATTGGCCAAATCCAAAACCACTCAGAGAAAATAACCACTGGAAAATCCGAAATTCAGAAGTTTGGAGAGCGATGGAGGATCTTTACCTAGAAGGCAAAATCCGTGCTATCGGTGTTAGTAATTTCCTTCCCCATCATCTGGATGCCTTGCTTGAAACAGCAAAAATTCTTCCAGCGGTCAATCAAGTTCGTTTGGCTCCAGGTGTGTATCAAGAGGAAGTCGTAGATTACTGTCGAGAAAAAGGAATTTTATTGGAAGCTTGGGGACCTTTTGGTCAGGGAGAATTGTTTGATAGTAAGGAAGTCCAAGAAATCGCAGCAAATCATGGAAAATCGGTTGCTCAGATAGCCTTGGCCTGGAGTTTAGCAGAAGGATTTTTACCACTTCCAAAATCTGTCACAGCTTCTCGTATTCAGGCTAATCTTGATTGCTTTGGAATTGAACTGAGTCATGAGGAGCGTGAAACCTTAAAAGCGATTGCTGTTCAGTCTGGTGCTCCACGAGTTGATGATATGGATTTTTAGAAAATCATAAAAAGAATTGTACATTATTCTAATTTTTGATATAATAGTCAGCAGGAAAGAAAGTCTTATGGCGTTCTTCAAGCGAGCTTGGGATAGTGGGAGCCAAGTAGGGCAAAATAAAGAACTGGCGCTTTCTGTAGTATTTTCAAAAACAATGAAGTAATAAATTAGGGTGGAACCGCGTTTCTGACGCCCCTAGTCGCAAGGCTTGGGTGTTGAAATGCGGTTCTTTTGCTTATTCAGTCTATTGTGTGAAAGAAAGGAGAGACGTGGAAAACCTTTATCTTGTAAAAGACGATAGTCAACTAGCTGCATTTCGTGAGTTTGTAGTAAGAAATACTGAAAAGTTGAAAGATTATCAATCTTTTTTAAAGAATGAACTTGCAGTCTGTGATTTACCGCAAGCCGTTATTTGGTCAAGTTTTAATGCTGCTACACAGATTATTAGGGAAAGTGCTGTTCCAGCCTATACAAATAATAGACGAATGGTTATGACGCCTGATTTAGCTGTTTGGAAAGAGTTGTATTTGTATCAGTTGATGGACTACGAGTGTTCTCAGCAAACTCAAGCAATAGAAAGTCACTATCATTCTTTATCTGAAAATTTCCTCTTACAGATTGTAGGACATGAGTTAGCTCATTGGTCGGAGTATTTTTTAGATGATTTTGATGGTTACGACTCTTATATATGGTTCGAAGAGGGGATGGTTGAATATATTAGTCGCAAGTATTTCTTGACAGAAGAGGAATTTCAAGCGGAAAAAATTTGTAATCAATCTCTTGTAGAACTTTTTCAGAAGAAGTATGGTTGGCATTCATTGAATGATTTTGGTTCTTCGACTTATGATAAGAACTATGCAAGTATTTTTTACGAATACTGGCGTAGTTTTTTGACAATAGATAAGTTGGTAGAAAATCTAGGTAGTGTACAAGCGGTCTTCGATTCTTATCATTTATGGGCAAATACAGATAAAACTCTACCCTTGTTAAATTGGTTTGTTCAGCAGAAATTAATTGAAAAAGAAATATAAAAACTAAAGGAGTAAACAATGTCTAATAAATTAACATTTCAAGAAATTATTTTGACTTTGCAACAATTTTGGAATGATCAAGGTTGTATGCTTATGCAGGCTTATGACAATGAAAAAGGTGCGGGAACCATGAGTCCATACACTTTTCTTCGTGCTATCGGACCTGAGCCGTGGAATGCAGCGTATGTAGAGCCATCACGTCGTCCTGCTGACGGTCGTTACGGGGAAAACCCTAACCGTCTATACCAACACCACCAATTCCAAGTGGTTATGAAGCCTTCTCCATCAAATATCCAAGAACTTTATCTTGAGTCTTTAGAAAAATTGGGAATCAATCCTTTGGAACACGATATTCGTTTTGTTGAGGACAACTGGGAAAACCCATCAACTGGTTCAGCTGGTCTTGGTTGGGAAGTTTGGCTTGACGGTATGGAAATCACTCAGTTCACTTATTTCCAACAAGTTGGTGGATTGGCAACTGGCCCTGTGACTGCGGAAGTTACCTATGGTTTGGAGCGTTTGGCTTCTTACATTCAAGAAGTAGACTCTGTCTATGATATCGAGTGGGCTGATGGTGTAAAATACGGAGAAATCTTTATCCAGCCTGAGTATGAGCACTCAAAATATTCGTTTGAAATTTCGGACCAAGAAATGTTGTTGGAAAACTTTGATAAGTTTGAAAAAGAAGCTGGTCGTGCCTTGGAAGAAGGTTTGGTTCACCCTGCCTATGACTATGTTCTAAAATGTTCACACACCTTTAACCTGCTTGATGCGCGTGGTGCGGTATCTGTAACAGAGCGTGCAGGCTATATCGCTCGTATCCGTAACTTGGCTCGTGTCGTAGCCAAAACCTTTGTCGCAGAACGCAAACGACTAGGCTACCCACTTTTGGATGAAGAAACACGAGCTAAACTCTTAGCAGAAGACGCAGAATAGTGAGTAATACTGTGCTCTAAAATCGTTAGTGGCAAGTCGAAGACTTGCTAGAGGGATATGCACCGCCGTACTTTTATGTGGGAATTTTTGAAACCTTATACTCTTCGAAAATCAAATTCAAACCACGTCAGCTTAACCTTGCCGTACTCAAGTACAGCCTACGGCTAGCTTCCTAGTTTGCTCTTTGATTTTCATTGAGTATTAGGTTCAAAAATCAGTCAGCTAAATCCACTTTGATGAGACTGTTGGAAATCTTGATCAATTTAGCATTAGATTTCCATACAGACTCACAAAGTTAGTTAGCGACGTCCCCAGTACCTAAGGTGCATATCAAAAAAGATTGAAGAAAATGTAAAGGAAAAAACATGACAAAAAACTTATTAGTAGAACTCGGTCTTGAAGAATTACCAGCCTATGTTGTCACACCAAGTGAAAAACAACTAGGCGAAAAAATGGCAGCCTTCCTCAAGGAAAACCGCCTGTCTTTTGAAGCTATTCAAACATTCTCAACACCACGTCGTTTGGCTGTTCGAGTTACTGGTTTAGCAGACAAACAGTCTGATTTGACAGAAGATTTTAAGGGGCCAGCAAAGAAAATTGCCTTGGATAGTGCTGGAAACTTCACAAAAGCAGCTCAAGGATTTGTCCGTGGAAAAGGCTTGACTGTTGAAGATATCGAATTCCGTGAAATCAAGGGTGAAGAATATGTCTATGTCACTAAGGAAGAAATTGGTCAACCAGTTGAATCTATCATTCCTGGTGTTGTGGATGTCTTGAAGTCACTGACTTTCCCAGTCAGCATGCACTGGGCTGGAAATAGCTTTGAATACATTCGTCCTGTTCACACTTTAACCGTTCTTTTGGACGAGCAAGAATTTGATTTGGATTTCCTCGATATCAAGGGTGATCGTGTGAGCCGTGGTCATCGTTTCTTGGGACAAGAAACTAAGATTCAGTCAGCATTGAGCTATGAAGAAGATCTTCGTGCACAGTTTGTAATCGCAGATCCACGTGAACGTGAGCAAATGATTGTTGACCAAATCAAAGCAATCGAAGCTGAGCATGGTGTACATATCGAAATTGATGCGGACTTGCTTAATGAAGTCTTGAACTTGGTTGAATACCCAACTGCCTTTATGGGAAGTTTTGATGCCAAATACCTTGAAGTTCCGGAAGAAGTCTTGGTGACTTCGATGAAGGAACACCAACGGTACTTTGTTGTCCGTGATCAAGATGGTAAACTCTTGCCAAACTTCATTTCTGTTCGTAATGGAAACGCAGAGCATTTGGAAAATGTCATCAAAGGAAATGAAAAAGTCTTGGTAGCTCGCTTGGAAGACGGTGAATTCTTCTGGCGTGAAGATCAAAAATTAGTGATTTCAGACCTTGTTGAAAAATTAAACAATGTGACTTTCCACGAAAAGATTGGTTCCCTTCGTGAACACATGATTCGTACGGGTCAGATTGCTATTCTTTTGGCAGAAAAAGCTGGTTTGTCAGCGGATGAAACGATTGACCTAGCTCGTGCAGCAGCCATTTACAAGTTTGACTTGTTGACTGGGATGGTTGGTGAATTTGACGAGCTCCAAGGAATTATGGGTGAAAAATATGCCCTTCTTGCTGGTGAAACTCCAGCGGTGGCAACTGCTATTCGTGAACACTACATGCCTACATCAGCCGAAGGAGAACTTCCAGAGAGTAAGGTCGGTGCAGTGCTTGCCATTGCAGATAAATTGGATACGATTTTGAGTTTCTTCTCAGTAGGTTTGATTCCATCAGGTTCTAATGACCCTTATGCCCTTCGTCGTGCAACTCAAGGTGTAGTTCGTATCTTGGATGCCTTTGGTTGGCATATTGCTATGGATGAGCTGATTGATAGCCTTTATGCATTGAAATTTGACAGCTTGACTTATGAAAATAAGGCAGAGGTTATGGATTTTATCAAGGCTCGTGTTGATAAGATGATGGGTTCTACTCCAAAAGATATTAAGGAAGCCGTTCTTGCAGGATCAAACTTTGTTGTGGCAGATATGTTGGAAGCAGCAAGTGCTCTCGTAGAAGCAAGCAAGGGAGCAGACTTTAAACCATCTGTTGAATCACTTTCTCGTGCCTTTAATTTGGCTGAGAAGGCAGAAGGAGTTGCTACAGTTGATCCAGCTCTCTTTGAAAATGAAGAAGAGAAAGCCTTGGCAGAAGCAGTAGAATCACTCGTTTTGTCAGGTGCTGTAAGTCAGCAATTAGAACAACTCTTTGCGCTTAGCCCAATTATTGATGCTTTCTTTGAAAATACCATGGTAATGGCAGAAGATCAGGCTGTTCGTCAAAATCGATTGGCTATCTTGTCTCATTTAACTCAAAAAGCAGCTAAACTTGCACGTTTTAACCAAATTAACACTAAATAAAATTTGATAAACGGACTTTATCTTATCACAAAGGAGAAGAAATGGATCAGAAAAAAATTGATCGTATCAATGAGCTTGCTAAAAAGAAAAAAGCAGAAGGTTTGACACCAGAAGAAAAAGTGGAACAAGCTAAACTACGTGAGGAGTACATCGAAGGTTATCGTCGCTCTGTTCGTCACCATATTGAGGGAATCAAAATTGTGGACGAAGAAGGAAACGATGTTACACCAGAAAAACTACGCCAAGTCCAACGTGAAAAAGGTTTACACGGTCGTAGTCTCGATGACCCAAATTCATAATAAATATTCTTTCTTTTAATAAAGATAGATGAAATAATAACCAAAAGACTAGCAGTGTTTGTCTGCTAGTCTTTTTATCACTAAAAAAGGAACCATAACGGTTCCTAAAAGTATTAGTTACTTGCTCCAGATGTAGCGTCTGCACCACCACCGTGGCCTCCAGCATCACCTGCATCAGAAGCTCCAGATGTAGCATCTGCATCGCCGTGACCATGTCCACCAGCAGAAGCTGCAGCATTTCCACCAACTAGACGTTGACCAGTTGTTTCTAAGTACCAATCAAGCCATGGTTGGAAATTAAAGATAATTTCATTAATTCCAGCATATGAGCCATCTGGATAGTACATTGCTTTATAGTTATGAGTATTAATTACACCTTCTGGTTGTCCCGGAACAATTGTACGGACATACTCTTGATCACCATTACGTAATACGCCTACAACCCACTCAACGTTTTTCATTCTTGCAGGTGGTAGAGAAGCATGTACTGTTCCTAGTCGGCTACCTGCTTGAACTCGCACACGTTTACCATACATAGTGTTTGGATCTTGGTGGGCGTTATTGTAGTACAAGAATTGGTTATTATCATCCGCATATGTCAACTCAAATGGCATTGCTTTCAAGAACATATCAATTTGGTTAACTGTCAAGATACCGTGGTCTAATTTAACGTAAGTATCTCCAGAAACAGCTCCAACAAGCTCAGCTGCTTTTTCTACCCATTCAGGATCATCAGGGTCAACTCCTTGAATGGTAGTTGCGATTGGATTTGTACAATATAAATCTTCTGGTGCGATTGGTTTTGGTTTTTTCAATTTTGAAACGACTCCCACATATTTTACAAAGTTGTCTAAACATGTTTCAAGGAAATTAATAGTTCCTTCATTTGTGATATTCCCATTAACATCAAAGGCTTCTTTAGCTTTACCGAGAAGGAATTCATTTCCTGGAAGAGTATAGGCATTGACACCTGGAGCGTCAAGAATCTTACGAAGGTGAACTTGGGCACGAGAAGTACCTTGGTCGTAGTAAGAAGCACCTACAATCATGACTGGCTTGTTTTCAAATGGATGAACTTCGTATGAAAGCCATTCTAGAACAGATTTAAGAGAAGCTGAGATTGTGTGGTTGTGCTCAGGAGTCGCAATAATGACACCATCAGCACGAGTAATTTTGTTATATAAATAACGTAATTGGAAACTTTCATCCCATTTTTCGTCTTGGTTAAACATTGGAACTTCGTCAATTTCAAGAACCTCTAATTCAAATTTGAGTTTGAAGTGACGACGGATGAATTCCAAGAGTTTACGGTTATATGATTGATCGTAGTTTGATCCTACAAGTCCAACAAATTTCATTCTTTTTGGTCTCCTATCTTACAAATTTTCCCAGTCAAAGTCTTCTGCATCTTTACGAAGTAGTGCTTGTGCATTACGCAATTTTTCTGTGATTTTTACAAAGATACGGTAGTCGTCAAAAGTAGCATCCAGTTTTTTGATAACATCAAGATCTACTAGGTCTCCACTTGGGTTGAAGGCTTGAAGAGAATGTGAAAGCAAGAATTCATCTGGAAGGACACTAGCTTTAATTTCTGGAGCATTCAAGATTTGGCGAAGTTGTAATTGGGCACGTGATGAACCAAGTGTACCGTAAGAAGCACCCGTAATCATGATTGGTTTGTTCAAAAGTGGGTAAATACCGTATGACAACCAAGCAAGAGCGCTCATTAAAACAGCTGGAATAGAGTGGTCATACTCAGGAGTACCGATAATAACGCCATCTGCCTCTTCAATTTTAGCAGCAATTTCTAAAATTTCAACAGGTACTTGCTTGTCAGCTGGTTTATTGAAGACAGGAATGTCTTTAATTTCAACAAGTTCAATTTCAGCTTTTTCAGCAAAGTGTTTTTGCATGTATTGAAGCAATTGACGGTTTGTAGAACGTTTTGAATTTGTTCCAACAATAGCAATAAGTTTTAACATGAGATTTCCTTTCTCTTTTTACATAATACGATTTTAAAACTCCATTGAAACATCTGTTTCTATAGAGTAGGAATTCCTGAAGAACAGCTTAGGTGACCTTCCTTATCGATTAGGATGGCTTCGATGCCCTCCAAACTTTCGACTTGCCAGAGGATAGCAGCAGGTCTTTCTCCAAATAGACGAGTTGTCCAGATTTCACCATCAACTGATTTATCAGAGATGATTGTTAGACTAGCTAGTTCCGTTTCAACAGGATATCCTGTTTGACTGTCAAAAATATGATGGTAATCTTTTCCGTCGACTGTCAGGTGACGTTCATAAATGCCTGAAGTCACGACAGATTGATTGACAACAGGGATGGTCATTAAGTGATTTCCCCTAGGATTGGCTGGGTCTTGAATCCCAATTTGCCAAGGCTGATCCCCTCTTGCCTGATTTTTTCCAATGGTCAGGATATTCCCTCCCAGATTAATCAAGGCAGATGTCACTCCTTCTTCTCTCAGAAATTGGGCAACTTTATCCGCACTATAACCCTTGGCTAAACAACCAAGATCGATCTTCATTCCTTTTTGTTTTAAAAACACAGTGGAAGTGGAAGAATCTAACTCGATATAATGAGGATTGATTAAAGGGAGCACCGATTCAATTTCTTGGGGTTGGGCCACTTTGGCATCTGAAAAACCGATACGCCAGGTTTGAATTAAGGGACCAATACTGATGTTGAGATGGCTAGAGGGCGCTAGGCTATGCTCTAATCCAAGTGCAAGCAGTTCAAACAGGTCTGGATGAACTTTGACTGGAGCTATTCCAGCTTGATAATTGATCTCCATCAACTCAGATTCTTGGCTATTGGCATTGAAGCGGTATTCTAGCTCTTTGAGTAAATCAAAGGATTTTTGAAGCAAGATATCGGCTCGCTCATCTACTAATGAAATAGTGATAGTAGTCCCCATTAGCCGTTCGGAATGTGAACTAAGAGGCAAGCTACCAACTCCTTTCTCTTATGTGAAAAGAAGGTTGAAATATTGTAAATTTATATTAAATTTAACCCCTTACAATTTCTTTCCATGATATTAGCATACCATAAAGTCAGCGTTTTCACAAATAAAATTTGTAAAGTTGTCAAGAAATATGCTCAGAAAATAAAGAATAATTGTAAGAAAGAATGATAAAATACAAATTATTTACATTTTTTTACAAAAAAATCGGGAAAATTAGCAAAACTCTTGTAAACGCTAACAGTAAATGTTATACTAGAAGAGTAAATTTAAAATTGAAGGTAGGAATTTTTCTATGAGTAAAATCGTTGTAGTTGGTGCTAACCACGCTGGTACAGCATGTATTAATACTATGTTGGATAATTTTGGGAATGAGAACGAAATCGTTGTATTTGACCAAAACTCTAACATCTCTTTCCTAGGATGTGGAATGGCCCTTTGGATTGGGGAACAAATTGACGGTGCTGAAGGCTTGTTCTATTCTGATAAAGAAAAATTGGAAGCTAAAGGTGCTAAGGTTTACATGAACTCACCAGTTCTTTCAATCGACTATGATAACAAAGTAGTTACAGCAGAAGTTGAAGGAAAAGAGCACAAAGAATCATACGAGAAATTGATTTTCGCTACAGGTTCTACACCAATCTTGCCACCAATCGAAGGTGTTGAAATTGTTAAAGGAAACCGCGAATTTAAAGCAACTCTTGAAAACGTACAATTCGTTAAATTGTACCAAAACGCTGAAGAAGTTATCAATAAGCTTGCTGACAAGAGTAAACACCTTGATCGTATCGCTGTTGTTGGTGGTGGTTATATCGGTGTTGAACTTGCTGAAGCCTTTGAACGTCTTGGAAAAGAAGTTGTGCTTGTTGATATTGTAGATACTGTCTTGAACGGTTACTATGACAAAGACTTCACACAAATGATGGCCAAGAACTTGGAAGACCACAACATCCGTTTGGCTCTTGGTCAAACTGTTAAAGCAATCGAAGGTGACGGTAAAGTTGAACGCTTGATTACTGATAAAGAGACTTTCGATGTAGACATGGTTATCCTTGCAGTTGGTTTCCGTCCAAACACAGCCCTTGCTGATGGTAAGATTGAACTCTTCCGCAACGGTGCCTTCCTTGTAGACAAGAAACAAGAAACATCTATCCCAGGTGTATTTGCCGTTGGTGATTGTGCAACTGTCTATGACAATGCTCGTAAAGAAACTAGTTACATCGCTCTTGCTTCAAACGCTGTTCGTACTGGTATTGTTGGTGCTTACAACGCTTGTGGACATGAATTGGAAGGAATCGGTGTTCAAGGTTCAAACGGTATCTCAATCTATGGTCTTCACATGGTTTCAACTGGTTTGACACTTGAAAAAGCAAAAGCTGCTGGTTACAATGCAACTGAAACAGGCTTTAACGATCTACAAAAACCAGAATTCATGAAACATGATAACCATGAAGTAGCGATTAAGATTGTCTTTGACAAAGATAGTCGTGAAATTCTTGGTGCCCAAATGGTTTCACATGATATTGCAATTAGCATGGGAATCCACATGTTCTCACTTGCTATCCAAGAGCATGTGACAATTGATAAATTGGCATTGACAGACCTCTTCTTCTTGCCACACTTCAACAAACCTTACAACTACATCACAATGGCTGCACTTACAGCTGAAAAATAAAATTTGATGAACTATCTGGCCTTAAGTTAAGGTCAGATAGTTTTTTAGATGATTTGTCCCCACACAATTACGATTTTTTTATCTTGTGATTCATTCTGTTCTGACTTAAAATGAAATAGTAGCTACCAATACAAATAATGAGGATAAAGAAATGACTGAAAATCGTTATGAATTAAATAAAAACTTGGCGCAGATGCTTAAAGGCGGGGTTATCATGGACGTTCAAAATCCTGAACAGGCCCGTATTGCAGAGGCTGCTGGTGCGGCAGCTGTGATGGCCTTGGAGCGGATTCCAGCTGATATTCGTGCAGCTGGTGGTGTTTCTCGTATGAGTGATCCAAAGATGATCAAGGAAATCCAAGAAGCGGTTAGCATCCCAGTGATGGCCAAGGTCAGAATCGGGCATTTTGTTGAAGCTCAGATTTTAGAGGCTATTGAAATTGACTATATCGACGAGAGTGAAGTTCTATCTCCTGCTGATGACCGTTTCCATGTGGACAAGAAAGAATTCCAAGTTCCTTTTGTCTGTGGGGCTAAGGATTTGGGAGAAGCCTTGCGTCGTATCGCTGAAGGTGCTTCTATGATTCGTACAAAAGGAGAACCGGGTACAGGAGATATTGTCCAAGCTGTTCGCCATATGCGTATGATGAATCAGGAAATTCGCCGCATTCAAAATCTACGTGAAGATGAACTCTATGTTGCAGCAAAAGAACTCCAAGTACCTGTAGAATTAGTTCAATACGTGCACGAACATGGAAAACTACCAGTCGTGAACTTCGCAGCAGGTGGTGTAGCAACACCTGCAGATGCTGCTCTCATGATGCAATTAGGGGCAGAGGGGGTCTTTGTCGGTTCAGGTATTTTTAAGTCAGGAGATCCTGTTAAACGAGCCAGTGCCATTGTTAAGGCGGTAACCAATTTCCGAAATCCTCAAATACTAGCCCAAATCTCTGAAGATTTAGGAGAAGCCATGGTTGGTATTAATGAAAATGAAATCCAAATTCTCATGGCAGAGCGAGGAAAATAGATGAAAGTCGGAATATTGGCCTTGCAAGGTGCCTTTGCAGAACATGCAAAAGTGCTAGATAAACTAGGTGTCGAGAGTGTTGAAATCAGAAATCTAGATGATTTTCAGAAATATCAGAGTGATTTGTCGGGATTGATATTACCTGGTGGGGAATCTACAACCATGGGCAAGCTTTTACGTGAGCAGGACATGCTGATTCCCATTCGAGAAACCATTCTTTCTGGATTACCAGTATTTGGAACCTGTGCGGGTTTAATTTTGCTGGCTAAGGAAATTACTTCTCAGGAAGAGAGTCATCTAGGAACTATGGATATGGTGGTCGAGCGCAATGCCTATGGGCGCCAACTAGGGAGTTTCTACACGGAAGCAGAATGTAAGGGAGTTGGTCAGATTCCAATGACCTTTATCCGTGGTCCAATTATCAGCAGTGTTGGAGAGGGTGTAGAAATTCTAGCAAGAGTTGAAGATCAAATCGTTGCAGCCCAAGAAAAAAATATGCTGGTAACCTCTTTTCATCCAGAATTGACTGATGATGTGCGCTTGCACCAGTACTTTATCAATATGTGTAAAGAAAAGATAGTGGAATAAAAAGTGATAAATCAAGTTTTGATTCGCTCTTTCCAAAGAATTATTTTTTAAGTTATCTGGCATCATTCTGTGAATTTATATTTCTTTACGATAAATTAGAAAAGAATGATTGTTTTGACTTAGGGCATAAAGCTTATATGCTGAATATAGTGTTCAAGTATCTTTTATTGGGAGCACTTTAGAGGATGGAGTTAAAATACTATTCTATACTCCTTAATACTCTTCGACAATCTCTTCAAACCACGTCAGCTTTATCCGCAACCTCAAAGCGGTGCTTTGAGCAACCTGCGGTTAGCTTCCTAGTTAGCTCTTTGATTTTCATTGAATATATAGTGGTTTGAAATAAGATGTGTGCAACTTGATTAGGGAAATCAAATTAATTTCTAGAAATGTTTTAGTATCCACGATGTACTATTCTAGTTTCAATTTACTATAAAAATGATGTATGGGATTGGTCAAAAAGAACACTTTGAAAATAGCAAAAAACGAGTATCTCTACAGATGGAGATACTCGTTCTATTATGTATAAAGCTATGAGTCTGTCGTCCTACGTAAGGTGCGCGTCGAAGGTTATACCTAAAAAACTCCAAACGCGATACAATAAAGGGGATTAAGCCAATTCTAAAGATTTTTTAAGAGGTAAGTGATGAGTTAAGATCAATGGTGTTTTAACAAGGTGAAAAGGGTCAGGCAAAAAGTCTTTAAAATCAGAAAACGCATAATATCAGTGTACTGACCCCAAAAAGTTAGACAATCAATTTATCCGAAGGATTTAGTTCTGTATTGCACAGGACTGAGTCCTTTTAGTTTTACCTTAATTCGTTTATTGTTGTAGTAATCAATATAGTCTACAA
>NZ_VFSH01000018.1 GCF_006385785.1 Streptococcus shenyangsis | reverse complement strand
AGCTTCTCTATGCTATATCCTTGTTTTTTAAGTTCATAGATCTGAACTTTATCATCATAAGTTAATTTCATAATAAAAACACCCCAAAAGTTAGATTTTTTCTGTCTAACTTTTGGGGTGCAGTTCAGAACTGACGTTTTATTTTTTAGGATGTTGGTGGGTTAGGTTTAATCCCCAAGGAACCAAATTTTCAGTTTTATTTTTGATGCGTGTAATATTATCCTTATGACGAATGATAATCAAACTAGCAAGTGCTAGGATAATAGCGATGAAGAGAGGGTCATAGTTGCTCAGGATAAAACCAAAAAGTGGAAAGAGTAGAACTCCGACGACAGCTGCGATAGATGCAGTGACACTAGATAGTGAAATCATACTACCAAGATAGAGGGTTCCAAAGAAAACAACTGCAAGGTAGAGACAGAAGACAGGCGAAAATCCGAATATCACTCCAGCACTGGTTGCGACAGCCTTACCACCCTTAAATCCTGCAAAGATAGGGAAGGTATGGCCAATAACAGCTAAAAGCCCAAAGATGAGAGGCGAAACACCTTGCAGATGAAAAATAATCGGAAGAAGCGTTGCTAGGGTTCCTTTGAAAAAGTCAATAACAAATGTTGCCATACCAGCTTTTTTACCTAAAATGCGGAAGGTATTGGTTGTTCCTGTGTTACCAGAACCATGCTCTCGCAGATTGATTTGAAAGAATACTTGTCCAATCCAGAGACCAGACGGAATCGAACCCAGCAGATAGGCTAGGATTAATAAAACTATTGTAATCATACTCCTATTATATCATGAAATGGAGAAGAAAGGCAGAGAATCTCTGATGAAATTGTCACATCGGAGAAAGAAAAATTTTGCAAAATCCTTGGAAAACCTGTAGAATAGTAAAGATGAACGAATAGGAGGTTCCTTGTGTCAAAAAAGGAAATCAATATTAACAATTATAATGATGATGCCATTCAGGTGCTAGAAGGGTTGGATGCGGTCCGTAAACGTCCAGGGATGTATATCGGATCGACTGATGGTGCTGGTCTCCACCACCTAGTCTGGGAAATCGTCGATAATGCTGTCGATGAAGCCTTGTCTGGATTTGGTGACCGTATTGATGTGACCATCAATAAAGATGGGAGTTTGACTGTACAAGACCATGGTCGTGGGATGCCGACAGGTATGCACGCTATGGGAATCCCAACAGTTGAGGTTATCTTTACCATTCTCCACGCAGGAGGGAAATTTGGTCAAGGTGGCTATAAGACTTCTGGTGGTCTCCATGGGGTTGGATCTTCCGTTGTAAACGCCTTATCAAGCTGGTTGGAAGTTGAAATTACCCGTGATGGGACGGTTTATAAACAACGATTTGAAAATGGGGGTAAGCCTGTTACAACTCTTGAAAAGGTCGGTACAGCCTCCAAGTCTAAGACAGGTACTAAGGTTACTTTTATGCCTGACGCAACGATCTTTTCTACGACAGATTTCAAGTACAATACCATTTCAGAACGTCTCAATGAATCAGCCTTTCTCTTGAAAAATGTGACCTTGTCTTTGACGAACAAGCGCACAGATGAGTCTGTTGAGTTTCACTATGAAAATGGGGTACAGGACTTTGTTTCTTATTTAAACGAAGACAAGGAAACCTTGACGCCTGTCCTCTACTTTGAAGGTGAGGATAATGGTTTTCAAGTGGAAGTAGCCCTCCAGTACAATGATGGATTTTCAGATAACATCTTGTCCTTTGTCAATAACGTTCGCACCAAGGACGGTGGAACGCACGAGACAGGACTCAAGTCTGCCATTACCAAGGTTATGAATGACTATGCGCGTAAGACGGGGCTTCTCAAGGAAAAAGATAAAAACCTTGAAGGGTCAGATTACCGTGAAGGGTTAGCAGCTGTTCTTTCTATCTTGGTTCCTGAAGAACACCTCCAGTTTGAAGGACAGACCAAGGACAAACTAGGCAGTCCTCTGGCTCGTCCCATTGTGGATGGAATTGTGGCGGATAAGTTGACCTTCTTCCTTATGGAAAATGGGGAATTGGCTTCTAATCTCATCCGCAAGGCTATCAAGGCGCGTGATGCTCGTGAAGCAGCACGTAAGGCGCGTGATGAGAGCCGAAATGGGAAGAAAAATAAGAAAGATAAGGGCTTGTTGTCGGGTAAATTGACACCTGCTCAGTCTAAGAATCCTGCAAAAAATGAACTCTATCTAGTCGAGGGGGATTCTGCCGGTGGTTCTGCCAAACAAGGCCGTGACCGCAAGTTCCAGGCAATCTTGCCCCTTCGTGGTAAGGTTATCAATACAGCTAAGGCCAAGATGGCGGATATTCTCAAAAATGAGGAAATCAACACTATGATTTATACCATCGGTGCGGGTGTCGGAGCAGACTTCTCCCTTGAAGATGCCAATTATGACAAGATTATTATTATGACTGATGCCGATACCGACGGTGCCCATATCCAGACCTTGCTCTTGACATTTTTCTACCGCTACATGCGTCCGTTAGTTGAGGCAGGTCATGTCTATATCGCCCTTCCGCCTCTTTACAAGATGTCCAAAGGTAAAGGCAAGAAAGAAGAAGTAGCTTACGCTTGGACAGACGGAGAACTAGAAGAACTCCGCAAGCAGTTTGGTAAAGGAGCGACCCTTCAACGTTACAAGGGGCTTGGTGAGATGAATGCGGATCAGCTCTGGGAAACAACTATGAACCCAGAAACCCGTACCCTCATCCGTGTTACGATTGAAGATTTAGCACGCGCTGAACGTCGTGTTAATGTCCTCATGGGAGATAAGGTCGAACCACGCCGTAAGTGGATTGAAGATAATGTCAAATTTACTTTGGAAGAAGCGACGGTGTTTTAAGTCGGTTTTTAACGAATGGGTATCAACATGAGAACTGAAACAGAAATGCTAAATCGGATTTTACAAATTGCCAAAACTATACAAGTAGAAGCTATCGCCATATCTGGTTCACGAACTGATACAAAAGCACCAAAAGATGAGTTTCAGGATTACGATGTGGTCTATATTGTGGACGATTTAGATAATCTGAAGAGAGACATTTCTTGGCTAGACCAGTTTGGCAAACGCATTATTGAGCAAGAGGTCACCCTTGGTCACCGTCGCCTATATCTCATGCTTTTTGAAGATGGCAATCGGATTGATTTGACACTCTGCCCACAAGAACACATGCAAGAATGGGTGGATAGTGAAGCAGGATTCACAGTTTTAGAAGATAAGAAGGGCTTGTTTGAGTCTTATTCTCCAAATCCTCAACGCTACTGGAGAAGCCCAGCTACTGAGACAGATTTTAAAAATTCCTGTAATGAATTTTGGTGGGTTTCTGCCTATGTAGTGAAGGGCATTCATCGGAACCACCTGGTCTATGCGACGGATCATCTCTATGGAATCTGCCAACAAGAATTGCTTAAGCTTTTAGCTTGGCAAGTGGCAGCAGATAAGGGAACGGTCGATGTTGGCAAGAACTACAAGTACCTCTTTCAGTATTTGCCTGCTGAGAAAGAGAAAGAATTCTCAAATCAGCTTGATTTTTCAAGTAAAGAGAAAATCACTCAATCTTTGTATGCTACGATGCAACTTTTCCACCGAGAGGCTCAGTACCTTGCTCAAAAAATGGGATTTGACTATGATAAAGAAGTAGCTGAGAAGATGATTCAGTATGCTGAGGAAAGAGTGAAGAAGTTTGGGAATAACTAGAAAAATGAAAAAGCGAGAGGAGAAGACTCATGATTGAAAAAGTGGAACGCCTCATTACAGAGATTAATCGTATTCATCGAGAATATTCTAAAGATTATTTTGAAACGGGTAAGGTGGAAAAAATCAATCTCAAGCATACCTTTTCAAAAGTTCCGACGAAAGCGATTTTGTCCTACCGTCTGAATTTACATGAGTCAATTAATGACTATCTGATGAAAGCGGATGTCCAAGATATTGCCTATGTTTATCGTGTCAAAACTTCTGAGTCTATTATAGATAAAATTACACGTTTTTCTGAGCGTCAAGAGGGTTATCCTGTGAATTCCATTCTTAATGATATTTTTGGTGCTCGTATGATTTTAAGTTCCAAAGAGATAGCTCAAGTCATGGATCAATTAGATGATTGGCAAGAGATGTACGGATTAAAAAACTGGTATTTACGTGATAAAGACGACTATGTCGGTATTCATATCTATTTTAAAAATAAAAGTAATTTTTACTACCCATGGGAACTCCAACTTTGGGATAGGAAAGATGTAGATAGCAATATCGCCAGTCATATCAAGTATAAACGAGGATTTGTGAAGTAGACATTTCAAGTCGTCCCTTTATATCTTAACTGAACACTTTTTCTGTAAAAACCTATTCTACATTCTTTGAAAGGAGTTGAACACGCCCTAAATACTGTGTGAAAAAGATAAATTCTCTTGTGAGCATCGCTCACTGCAAGAATTTCCTATTTTCCCTTTGTATTTTACGGGCTTTGTATCCTATATGAGTAATATCCAAAACATGTCCTTGGAGGACATCATGGGAGAGCGCTTTGGTCGCTACTCCAAGTACATTATTCAAGACCGGGCTTTGCCAGATATTCGTGATGGTTTGAAGCCGGTTCAGCGTCGCATTCTTTATTCTATGAATAAGGATGGCAATACCTTTGACAAGAGTTACCGCAAGTCGGCCAAGTCTGTCGGTAACATTATGGGTAATTTCCACCCACATGGGGACAGTTCTATCTATGATGCCATGGTTCGTATGTCGCAAGACTGGAAGAACCGTGAGATTCTAGTTGAAATGCACGGTAATAACGGTTCCATGGACGGTGATCCGCCTGCGGCAATGCGTTATACAGAGGCGCGTTTGTCAGAGATTGCTGGTTATCTCCTTCAGGATATCGAGAAAAAAACAGTTCCTTTTGCTTGGAACTTTGACGATACGGAGAAAGAGCCGACAGTCTTACCAGCAGCCTTTCCAAACCTTTTGGTTAATGGTTCTACTGGGATTTCGGCTGGTTATGCGACAGATATTCCACCACATAATTTGGCAGAAGTTATCGATGCTACAGTCTACATGATTGATCATCCAACTGCCAAGGTCGATAAGTTGATGGAATTCTTGCCTGGACCAGATTTTCCTACAGGAGCTATCATTCAGGGGCGTGATGAAATCAAAAAGGCCTATGAAACTGGAAAAGGGCGCGTGGTTGTTCGTTCTAAGACTGAGATTGAAAAGCTAAAAGGTGGTAAGGAACAAATCGTTATCACTGAGATTCCTTATGAAATCAATAAGGCTAATCTGGTCAAGAAAATTGATGATGTTCGTGTCAATAACAAGGTGGCTGGCATTGCTGAGGTTCGTGACGAGTCTGACCGTGACGGTCTTCGTATCGCTATTGAGCTAAAAAAAGACGCCAATACGGAGCTTGTTCTTAACTACCTATTTAAGTACACCGACCTACAAATCAACTACAACTTTAACATGGTGGCGATTGACAATTTCACCCCTCGTCAGGTCGGGATTGTCCCAATATTGTCTAGCTATATTGCCCACCGTCGCGAAGTGATTTTGGCGCGCTCACGCTTTGACAAGGAAAAGGCTGAGAAACGTCTCCATATCGTCGAAGGTTTGATTCGTGTAATTTCTATTTTGGACGAAGTCATTGCGCTTATTCGTGCATCTGAGAATAAGGCTGACGCCAAGGAAAACCTCAAGATCAGCTATGATTTTACGGAAGAACAGGCTGAGGCTATCGTAACCTTGCAACTTTACCGTTTGACCAATACCGATGTTGTTGTCTTGCAGGAAGAAGAAGCAGAACTTCGTGAAAAGATTGCCATGCTTGCGGCTATTATCGGGGATGAGCGGACTATGTACAATCTCATGAAGAAAGAGCTTCGTGAGGTCAAGAAGAAGTTTGCGACACAACGTTTGAGTACTTTAGAAGATACTGCGAAAGCAATCGAGATTGATACAGCTAGTCTGATTGCTGAGGAAGATACCTATGTCAGCGTGACCAAGGCAGGTTACATCAAGCGTACCAGCCCGCGTTCCTTCGCAGCTTCCACCTTGGAAGAAATTGCTAAACGTGATGATGACCGTCTGATTTTTGTTCAATCTGCCAAGACAACTCAGCATCTCTTGATGTTTACGACACTTGGAAATGTCATTTATCGACCAATCCATGAATTGGCAGATATTCGCTGGAAGGATATTGGAGAGCATCTGAGCCAGTCTATTACTAACTTTGAAACCAATGAAGAAGTTCTATATGTAGATATCGTGGATCAGTTTGATGATGCGACAACCTACTTTGCTACAACTCGTCTTGGTCAAATCAAGCGTGTAGAACGCAAAGAATTCACTCCATGGCGGACCTACAAGTCTAAGTCTGTCAAGTATGCTAAGCTCAAAGATGATACAGACCAGATTGTAGCAGTAGCTCCGATTAAACTGGATGATGTTCTCTTGATTAGCCAAAACGGTTATGCCCTTCGTTTCAATATCGAAGAGGTTCCTGTTGTCGGTGCCAAGGCAGCAGGTGTCAAGGCTATGAACCTGAAAGAAGATGATGTCCTCCAATCTGCCTTTATCTGTAATACCTCATCCTTCTACCTCTTGACCCAGCGTGGAAGTTTAAAACGTGTTTCTATTGACGAAATTCCAGCAACCAGCCGTGCCAAACGAGGACTACAAGTCTTGCGTGAGTTGAAAAGTAGACCGCATCGTGTCTTCTTAGCAGGAGCAGTTGCAGAGCAAGGTTTCGTTGGTGACCTCTTCAGTACAGAAGTGGACGAGAACAATCAAACTTTGCTTATCCAATCCAATAAAGGAACGACCTATGAAATCCGATTGCAAGACTTGAATCTGTCAGAACGAACCAGCAACGGTAACTTTATATCCGATACCATTTCAGATGAAGAAATTTTTGATGCCTATCTTCAGGAAGTTTATACAGAACTAGTATCTAACAAATAGTAAAGATAATGAAAAGGTTTTCGTCGAGAAATTTCTTAAGCTATAGATTTAAGAGTTGAATTTGATTATATATACAAAAACGAACAGTGCTGATTCCCAACTGATAGGGACTTAATCCTGTTCGTTTTCTTGTTTTTATTGGTATAGACCGCCTGATATTTAATTGTAAAATCATTAACATACGGTCAATTATTCAAGCTAGATTAATAAAAAAATAATATTTTTTAAGAAAATGATTGCGTCACATTTGTTTTTTTGTTATAATATTATTGTTTCAAGAGAACGCGTTAAAGAAATAGTTCGTTTAAATATAAAAGGAGTTTTTTATGTTTCAAAATAAACAAGATAAAGGATTTCGTTATTCTATTCGTAAACGTAGTGTTGGAGTATGTGGTGTTGCCGTTGCAACATTTTTGCTAGCTTCTGGCCTTGTATTTCAAACAAATGTAGTAAAAGCAACAGAGCCAAGCGTTGCTGCAGTTGCTGGTGAAAATATTGCTGCTCATAAATCTGCGAGTCAGAGTTCAATTGCTTATGGAGGAGATGCTTCTAGAGCAGTTGACGGTAATCGTGATAACGCATGGAGTCACCGCTCCGTTACCCATACAGATTTTCAAGATCATTCTTGGTGGAAAGTTGACTTAGAGAAAGAAGAATCAGTAGGAACTGTTCGTATTTACAATCGTGGAGATGGGGATGTAGCAAATCGTTTATCTAATTTTGATGTTATTTTGTTGGATAAAGATGGGAATGAAGCAGCTCGTCAACATGTAGATAGCTTAAACAATCAACCAACAGTTGATGTTCAATTCTCAGGAGTTGATGCACGATATGTAAAAATTGAATTAAATAAATCTAAAACTCCACTTAGTTTAGCAGAAGTTGAAGTATATCGTTCTGCAAAATCAGAAAAGATTGTAGAAAATAAGAAAACAGAAAATAAATCTAAAACAGATTTTACTGCAGAACTAAATAAATATTTGTTTGGTTTGAATTATGATAAAACAAATATTTTAACTAGACGAGGCGAGGCAATAGAAAATTACACGAATACAAGCACAAAACAACAAGGAAATGAATTTGTGGTTGTGGAAAAAGTGAAGAAGAACCTTTCTAGTGGTCATGCTGATGTTGCTATTAATGGCAACGGAGATATTTTCCTAGGTGCTTTGTTTAAAGCAAATCAAGATCTCCTAGAAAATAAACCACAACAAATTAGCTTAGATCGTAGCAAAGGTAGAATTAGTGTTGATTTACCAGGAATGGTAGGCGGAGATAGCTATGTAGATGCTACACCAACTGTAAGTGGTATGCAGGAAGGTGTAAATACCCTGTTAAATCGTTGGCATGAAAAATATGCTGGGAAGAACCCTGCTCCAGCACGTATGCAGTACGAATCAACTTCTGCTTATAGCATGAATCAATTAAAAGCTAAATTCGGAAGTGACTTTGAAAAAGTTGGAGTTAATCTAAAAATTGATTTTGAAGCTGTCAATAAAGGTGAAAAACAAATTGAGGTAGTTGATTTTAAACAAGTTTACTATACTGCTAACTTTGATGCTCCAAAAAATCCATCAGATGTATTTGCCTCAGGAGTAACAGTTGATCAATTGAAAGCACGTGGAATTGATGAAAATACTCCTCCTGTATATGTATCAAGCGTGTCATACGGACGTCAAATGTATGTCAAATTTGAAACAACAAGCAAGAGTACAGAATTGAAAGCAGCTATCAATGCTGTCATTAAAGGAGTACCTATTAAAGCTGAATCTGAATGGGCACGTGTCTTGAAAAATACAACAGTAACAGTTTCCATCGTAGGTGGAAATGCTGATGGCGCTGCACGTGTTGTGACAGGTACAGTAGAAGATTTGAAGAAATTGATTCAAGAAGGAGCTACTTTCAGTACGCAAAACCCTGCTGTTCCAATTTCTTACAAGACTGCATTCTTGAAAGATAATCAAGTGGCCACGATTCAAAGCAATACAGACTACATTGAAACTAAAGTGACTTCATACAAAAATGGTTACCTCAATTTACACCATAAGGGAGCTTATATTGCTCGTTACTATGTTTACTGGGATGAAGTGACTTATGACAAGGATGGTGTTGAAAGTATTCGTTCACGTCAGTGGGAGCATAACGGTCAGAACAGAACTGCTGGCTTCCAAACGGAGCTTCAATTTAAAGGAAATGTACGTAACCTACGCGTGAAGATTCAGGAAAAAACAGGTCTTGCTTGGGAACCATGGCGTACTGTTTACAATCGTACCGATCTTCCTCTAGTCCAAAAACGTACCATTATTAATTCAGGTACAACAATCAGACCAAAATACGATGAAAAAGTTGAAAACAACTAATTCTCACTTGTAAAAATAATTAGTTATACTAATGAATTGAACCCCAAAAGTTAGTCCAAATTCTAACTCTTGGGGTGTTTTTCTGTGTCTTGTTTTATGAGTAGTTTACATATAAGTATATATGTAAATTAATCGTTATTGTGAATAGCATTATAGATTTATTAGACCCAAGGTAAGAAGACATCTCTTGTTTTTATATTCAAAGCTATAGCGGTTAATATTTAAGGAGACCTTCAAGTTCAAGTAGTCAATAAGAAGAAATTCTCTTGTAGTTTAAGATTTTTTAGGATAGTTATGAATTTAATTCTCGATAAAGGGATCTATTTTAGGAGTCATTTTCTAGCTTCTTTAGGTAACCATCTCCGAATGGACCTCTTGTGATTTACATTAGTTTACTTTTTCCATAGGGCATAGGGGTGTGTATAGTAGATATATTTATTGGAAAATGTCTATTCTGTGTTTTATTATGGATATATTTACTTCAATTTCTCCTAAGCATTGAGTTTTAACTCATGTTCCTCAAAAAGATGTTTAATGAGGTTAAAATTGTTAAATTTGAGTATAATATCTTGTAAAAAATTCTAAAATCCTATAAAATAAAAAGTGACGGAGGAATTTATGAATGTAAATCAAATTGTACGGATTATTCCTACTTTAAAAGTTAATAATAGAAATTTAAATGAAACCTTTTATATGGAAACCCTCGGTATGAAAGTTTTGTTAGAAGAGTCAGCCTTTCTATCACTAGGTGATCAAACAGGCCTTGAAAAACTTGTTTTAGAAGAAGCTCCAAGTATGCGTTCTCGTAAAGTGGAAGGAAGAAAGAAGCTGGCTAGATTACTTGTCAAGGTGGAAAATCCCTTGGAAATTGAAGTCTTATTAGCTAAAACAGATTCGATTCATCGATTATATAAGGGGCAAAACGGCTACGCTTTTGAAATTTACTCTCCAGAAGATGATTTGGTTTTGATTCATGCGGAAGATGATAGAGAAAGTCTAGTAGAAGTAGAAGAAAACCCTGAATTTCAAACAGATTTGGAATCAATTTCTTTAAGTAAATTTGAGATTTCCATGGAATTACATCTCCCAACTGATGTCGAAAGTTTCTTGGAAGTATCTGAAATTGGGGCGTCACTTGATTTTATACCAGCTCAGGGTCAAGATTTGACTGTGGACAATACAGTTACTTGGGACTTATCTATGCTCAAGTTCTTGGTCAATGAACTAGATATAGCAAGTCTTCGCAAGAAATTTGAGTCTACCGAATATTTTATTCCTAAGTCTGAAAAATTCTTCCTTGGAAAAGATCGAAATAATGTTGAATTGTGGTTTGAAGAAGTATGAAGTGGACCAAGATTATTAAAAAAATAGAAGAACAAATCGAGGCAGGGATTTATCCCGGAGCCTCTTTTGCGTATTTTAAGGACAATCAATGGACGGAGTTCTATTTAGGACAGAGTGACCCAGAGCATGGCTTACAGACTGAGGTAGGACTAGTTTACGATCTAGCCAGTGTCAGCAAGGTTGTTGGGGTTGGCACAGTTTTTACCTTCTTGTGGGAAAAAGGTCAATTAGATATTGACAGACTTGTAACAGATTTTTTAGCTGAGAGTGATTATCCAGACATCACTATTCGCCAGCTCTTGACTCATGCAACAGACCTTGATCCTTTTATTCCTAATCGTGATCTTTTAACAGCCCCTGAATTAAAGGAATCTATGTTTCATCTCAACAGACGAAGTCAATCAGCCTTTCTTTATTCGGATGTCCATTTTTTGCTGTTAGGTTTTATCTTGGAAAGAATCTTTAATAAAGAACTGGATGTAATTTTACAAGAACAAGTTTGGAAACCGTGGGGAATGACGGAAACCCAGTTTGGGCCTGTTGGGTTTGCTGTTCCAACAGTTAGAGGTGTCGAGGCAGGTCTGGTACATGATCCCAAGGCTCGCCTCTTGGGCAGACATGCAGGTAGTGCTGGTTTATTTTCGACTGTAAAGGATTTACAAATCTTTTTAGAACACTATTTAGCAGATGATTTTGCAAGAGATTTGAGTCAAAATTTTTCACCTTTGGATGACAAGGAACGTTCTTTGGCATGGAATTTGGAAGGAGATTGGCTAGACCATACGGGCTATACAGGTACCTTTATCATGTGGAATCGTCAGAAGCAAGAAGCGGCCATTTTCCTATCCAACCGTACCTATGAAAAGGATGAGAGAGCTCAATGGATTTTAGACCGTAATCAAGTGATGGACTTGATTCGTAAAGAAGAGTAAGGAGAGACATGTCAAATAGTTTAAAAGGGACTCTATTAACAGTTGTGGCTGCTATTGCTTGGGGTTTGTCAGGAACGAGTGGCCAATACCTGATGGCACACGGAATTTCGGCTTTAGTTTTAACTAACTTACGACTTTTAATCGCTGGCGGGATTCTCATGGTCTTGGCTTATGCTACTGCAAGGGATAAAATGCTGGCCTTCTTAAAGGATAGAAAGAGTTTGCTATCTCTTCTCATTTTTTCTCTAATTGGTCTTTTTCTCAACCAATTTGCCTATCTGTCTGCTATTCAGGAGACCAATGCAGGAACAGCGACGGTGCTTCAGTATGTTTGTCCTGTCGGAATTTTAATTTATAGCTGTATCAAGGATAAGGTGGCGCCGACACTGGGAGAGATAGTTTCTATCATATTAGCTATCGGAGGGACCTTTCTTATTGCAACACATGGGCAGTTGGACCAGTTATCCATAACACCTACAGGCTTGTTCTGGGGGCTCTTTTCTGCTCTGACTTACGCACTTTATATTATTTTGCCAATAGCCTTGATTAAGAAGTGGGGGAGCAGCTTGGTCATCGGTGTGGGAATGGTCATAGCAGGTTTGGTCGCTCTTCCTTTTACAGGAGTTCTACAGACTGCTATCCCAACTAGTCTTGATTTTCTCCTTGCATTTGCGGGCATTATCCTTATCGGGACTGTCTTTGCCTATACAGCCTTTCTAAAAGGAGCCAGTCTGATAGGACCGGTCAAGTCAAGCTTGTTGGCTTCAATTGAGCCAATATCGGCGGTTTTCTTTGCCTTCTTAATTATGAATGAACAATTTTATCTCGTTGATTTTCTTGGTATGGCAATGATATTAGTTGCTGTAACTCTGATTTCTTTGAAAGATTTACTCTTAGAAAAATAAAAAGACTCTTTGTCCGTGACAGAGAGTTTTTGCCTAGTAATCTAATTGTTTTCAAGATAAAATTCAAAACGTTCGCCTACATATTGACTTTTTACATATTCAAAAGCTGTTCCATCTTCTAGGTAGGAAACTTGAGTCAGCCCAAGAATGGCATGTCCTCTTTCAACTTCCAAATAGTGAGCGATCTTTTCTTTAGCGAGGCGAGCATAGATGGTCTGCTGTGATTTACCAATACGGTAGCCATATTTTTGCAGGGTTTGGAAGAAATGACTGGTGATTTCTTCTTTTTTAAAGTTCTTAATAAATTTTTCAGGAATAGAAGCAACTTCATAAACCAGAGGAACATTGTCGGCATAGCGAACACGTTCCATTCGGATAATGTTTTCGGTTGGAGAAATTCCTAACTTAGCAACTTCTTGCTCATTTGGAATGGTTTTTCTGTAAGAAATGAGCTGGCTAGAGGGAATTTTGCCTTGAGACTTAACAATTTCAGTAAAACTGGTTGTCCCTCGCATCTTTTCTTGTACTCGAGTACTGGAGACAAAGGTGCCACTTCCAACACGGCGCTCAAGAACACCTTCTTCGACCAAGAGGGAAATTGCTTGGCGGAGGGTCATGCGGCTGACCTCAAATTGTTCAGCCAAATCTCTTTCACTCGGCAACCTCTCACCAATGGACCAACGGTGCTCGTCAATATCCTTTTTTATCTGATCATGGATTTTCATATAAGCTGGTAGCATGTTTTCACTTCATTTCTATCTTTTCTCTATTGTACCCCAATAAACGAGAAAAAGTCAAACTTCGCCTTGTTTAGTTGGTAATTCGCCCTTATTTGTGATAGAATATTTGAAAAAGATATTTCTTTTGAGAAAGGAAAAAGATGAGCAACATTTCAACTGATTTGCAAGATGTAGAAAAAATTATCGTATTGGACTATGGTAGCCAATACAATCAGCTGATTTCACGCCGTATCCGTGAGATTGGTGTGTTTTCAGAACTAAAAAGCCATAAAATTTCAGCTGCTGAAGTTCGTGAAATCAATCCTGTAGGAATTATCCTTTCAGGTGGACCAAACTCTGTATACGAAGATGGTTCATTCGATATTGACCCAGAAATCTTCGAACTGGGAATTCCTATTTTGGGAATCTGTTACGGTATGCAGTTATTGACCCATAAACTTGGAGGAAAAGTTGTTCCTGCAGGTGACGCTGGAAATCGTGAATATGGTCAATCAACCCTAACTCACACACCATCAGCTCTTTTTGAATCAACACCGGATGAACAGACTGTTTTGATGAGCCATGGTGATGCAGTTACTGAGATTCCTGCTGACTTTGTTCGTACTGGAACATCAGCTGACTGCCCTTATGCGGCCATTGAAAATCCAGACAAACACATTTACGGTATCCAATTCCACCCAGAAGTTCGCCATTCTGTATACGGAAATGATATCCTTCGTAACTTTGCCCTTAACATCTGTAAGGCTAAAGGCGACTGGTCAATGGATAATTTCATCGATATGCAGATTCAAAAAATCCGTGAAACAGTCGGTGATAAACGTGTTCTTCTCGGTCTATCAGGTGGAGTTGACTCTTCAGTTGTTGGTGTTCTTCTTCAAAAAGCAATTGGCGATCAATTGATCTGTATCTTCGTAGACCACGGTCTTCTTCGTAAAGGAGAAGCAGATCAAGTTATGGACATGCTTGGTGGTAAGTTTGGTTTGAATATCGTCAAAGCAGACGCTGCAAAACGCTTCCTTGACAAACTTGCTGGTGTTTCTGACCCTGAACAAAAACGTAAAATCATTGGTAATGAGTTTGTCTATGTCTTTGATGACGAAGCAAGCAAACTCAAAGATGTGAAATTCCTTGCTCAAGGTACCTTGTATACAGACGTAATTGAATCTGGTACGGATACAGCTCAAACTATCAAGTCACACCACAACGTGGGCGGTCTTCCAGAAGACATGCAGTTTGAATTGATTGAACCACTCAACACTCTTTATAAAGACGAAGTTCGTGCCCTTGGTACAGAGCTTGGTATGCCAGACCATATCATATGGCGCCAACCATTCCCAGGACCAGGACTTGCTATCCGTGTCATGGGAGAAATTACTGAAGAAAAGCTAGAAACAGTTCGTGAGTCAGACGCTATTCTTCGTGAGGAAATTGCTAAAGCAGGTCTTGACCGCGATATCTGGCAATACTTCACTGTTAACACAGGCGTTCGTTCAGTCGGTGTTATGGGTGACGGTCGTACTTATGACTATACGATTGCAATCCGTGCTATCACCTCGATCGATGGTATGACAGCTGACTTTGCCAAAATTCCATGGGAAGTTCTTCAAAAAATCTCAGTACGTATCGTAAACGAAGTGGACCACGTTAACCGTATCGTCTACGATATTACAAGTAAACCACCTGCAACCGTTGAGTGGGAATAGAGTTAATGAGTTAAAAAAAGCCTAGAAATCAATCTTTCTAAGGCTTTTTACTTTATTTTAACAACAATTTAACAACAAAACTATAATTTTCACTATAAACTATACTTATCTTTAATCTACTTTTAAATAGGTATATATGGTATAATATGGTATAATATGATAAATTTGAAGGTGTGGAGGAAAAAATAAGATGTTTGTGAGAAAATTTGAACCTAAAGATGCAGAAAAAGTGTCAGAATTAGTTGTAACAACTTTAAGAACTACTAATATCAAAGATTATTCATTAGAGTATATAGAAAATGATGTAAAGATTTTGCAACCACAAAATATTTTAGAAAGAGCAAACTGGATGCATTTTTATGTGGTATGTGATGCTGAAAAGATTGTTGGGTGTGGGGCGATAGGACCATATTGGGATAAAGAAGATGAAAGTAGTCTTTTCACTATTTTTGTACTACCGGATTATCAAGGAAAAGGTGTAGGGCGAATGATTATTGAAACACTTGAGAAAGATGAATTTTTCCTTCGGGCAAAAAGAGTAGAAATTCCAGCTTCTATAACTGCAACACCTTTTTATTTGAAGATGGGATATAATTATAAGAATGGGATTACTCTTCCGGACGAAGAAGGGTTATTGAGATTGGAAAAATATAGATAAATTGAGGCTTTCTTGGCAACAACGGAAAGACAACTCCCAGTTTGTCGAACGTAAAGTATTAAAGACGATAGAAATAAAAAATCTATCGTCTTTTTCATGCCTATTTTCAATTTATATTGTGAGCAATAAATAGGGAAAACTCGCAAGAGTTGCTAACTAGTATTTCAAATGTAATCTCGGAATTATATGAATTATAACTAATAATACGGTAAACACTAATAGTTTACCGTAGGAATCTAAAGTTTAATCGGACAGACTTCGCTAGTCAGACAAAACTTTAGATTGAAAATTTTTAGTATTCTGATTGCCATTAAATTTACTTTTTCTGACAATATTATCACTCACCACTACTTTCCCAGTCATCCTAGTAGCTACTTCTTTCATAGCATTTGGCCTTAAATGAGAGTAGGTTCCAAGTGTTGTCTTAATATCAGCATGTCCTAGACGATTTTGCATTTCTAAATCATTCATTCCTAGAGAGAGCATAAAGCTGGCATGAGAATGCCTTAAATCGTGGATCCTTATTGATTTTATTTTTGCGTAATCACTATGAGATTTTAGAACACGTTTAAGAGTTGATTTTACCAACGGACTATCTGCTATGGAAAATACAAATTTACATTCTCCTATTTGAGATTGTGCTTTCTTCCAATATTTCAAATGTTCTAATGTATCATCATCAAGATACAAAAGCCTTACACCTGATATAGATTTTGTATCAGTAAGATACCACTCTTTTTGGCTTTTATAATACATTGAGCAGTTTATTAAAGCAGTACCTTTTTCAAAATCTATTTTCGACCATTCAATAGCTTGTAATTCACTTGTCCTAACTCCAGTCATAAAGAAAAACCAAAATGTAGTAAAATACAATAATTCATAGATATTAGATTTATCAAATGTACTAATGAATAGCTGAAATTCTTCTACCGTCCAAAAATCAACTTTAGGACGGTCTTTTTTTACGTTTCCTACCGTCTTAGCAACATTATTTGACAACATACCCAATTTAACTGCTAAATCAAAAATCTGTTGTAACATTTGATGAACAGAACGAATATAATTATTAGATAACCCCTCTATAAACATTGCATTTTGCCACTTCTTTACATGAGGTGCTTGAATATCCGATAACTTCATATTCTCAAAAAATGACAGTCTTTTAAATTTTGATTGTGTCATATCAAAAGTACGTTTTCTTACTTGGCTCTTATAGTCTGGTATAAAATAATCATCAAGAAACTTTTTAAAAGTCATTGTGCTATTAACAGTTATAGAACCTTTACCAAAGTCGGCAAGCATAATATTTTTCTTGAAGTAGAAGAATACCATTATCTCCGTTAACAACAATTTAATAACAAAAGACTCAAATAATATCAAATCGTACTCATTGATTGTATTATCAATCACTATTAAATCAACTACCCTAAATAGCCAATATCTGACTTTTAGTGAGTGGGAATAGTCGTTTAAGGACTAGATTATTCCATGTAGTTTAATTAGCCAGTATCTTTGGATACTGGTTTTTACTTTATCGGCTCTTTTTACTACTTGTTTCAACTGCTGAAAGATTAGAATTGTCAAAACAATCTGTCCAGGCTTGATTTTATGGCTTATTTACTATAAAATGAGAAGGAAAAACGTCAAACTTTTATATTGCAAATAGGAGAAAACATGACAAAAACATTAAAACGTCCTGAGGTTTTATCACCTGCAGGGACTTTAGAGAAGCTAAAGGTAGCTGTTCAGTATGGAGCAGATGCTGTCTTTATCGGTGGTCAGGCCTATGGTCTTCGTAGCCGTGCTGGAAACTTTACCTTTGAACAGATGGAAGAAGGTGTTCAGTTTGCGGCTAAGTACGGTGCCAAGGTCTATGTAGCTGCCAACATGGTTATGCACGAAGGAAATGAAGCTGGTGCCGGTGAGTGGTTCCGTAAACTGCGTGATATCGGAATCGCGGCAGTTATCGTGTCTGATCCTGCCTTGATTATGATTGCAGCGACAGAAGCGCCTGGTCTTGAAATCCACCTCTCTACCCAAGCCAGTGCCACTAACTATGAAACGCTTGAGTTCTGGAAAGAATTGGGCTTGACTCGTGTCGTTTTGGCGCGTGAGGTTTCGATGGAAGAATTAGCTGAAATCCGCAAACGTACTGATGTAGAAATTGAAGCCTTTGTCCACGGAGCCATGTGTATTTCTTACTCTGGTCGTTGTACTCTTTCAAACCACATGAGTATGCGTGATGCTAACCGTGGTGGTTGCTCTCAGTCTTGTCGTTGGAAATACGACCTTTACGATATGCCATTTGGTCAAGAACGCAAGAGCTTGAAAGGTGAAATTCCTGAAGAATTTTCAATGTCAGCCGTTGATATGTCTATGATTGACCATATTCCAGATATGATTGAAAATGGTGTGGATAGTCTAAAAATCGAAGGACGTATGAAGTCTATTCACTACGTATCCACAGTAACAAACTGCTACAAGGCAGCGGTAGATGCTTATCTAGAAAGTCCAGAGAAGTTTGAAGCAATCAAGCAAGACTTGATTGATGAGATGTGGAAGGTTGCCCAACGTGAATTGGCAACAGGTTTCTACTACGGTACACCATCTGAAAATGAGCAGTTATTTGGTGCTCGCCGTAAAATTCCTGAGTACAAGTTTGTTGCTGAAGTAGTTTCTTATGATGATGCGACACAAACAGCAACCATTCGCCAACGGAACGTCATTAACGAAGGGGACCAAGTTGAGTTTTATGGCCCAGGTTTCCGTCATTTTGAAACTTATATTGAAGATTTGCACGATGCTAAAGGTAATAAAATCGACCGTGCTCCAAATCCAATGGAGCTATTGACAATCAAGGTTCCACAACCTGTTCAAGCAGGAGACATGGTTCGTGCATTAAAAGAAGGACTCATCAATCTTTATAAGGAAGATGGAACCAGTGTCACAGTTCGAGCTTAATAAGCAAGCAGGAGCTGAAAGATTTCTCGTTGCTTTCCCTTTAATCCTGCTCACTAAAAGAAAAGAAGTTAAAGAAAATATATTTATTTCCATCCGAGATTTCATCTCGGATTTTTTCATTATTTTTCAGAAAGGTCTAGATAATGGTCGGATTTATTACAAGTTTTCTAAAGTTTTCTATATAATAAACTAAAAAATAGTAAAATTGTAAATAATTTCCATTAAACGCTTTCAATGTTGGTAAAAAGTTGACAAATCCAATTTTTAGGACTAAACTAAGTAAGTAAGTTTTAATTCAAAAGGAGAATTTATCATGAGTTTAACATTTTTTGGTCTATGTCTTGCCTGTATGGGTGTATCCCTTGCAGAAGGATTTTTGATGAACGGTTTGCTTAAATCTGCAGCTCGCCAACCAGATATTATTGCTGAATTGCGTAGCTTGATGATTATGGGGATTGCCTTTATTGAAGGAACGTTCTTGGTTACCCTCGTCTTTTCATTCATCATCAAATAGACAAACGGAACTAGAAGAAAAGGGAGGATTTTAGATGGAAGAAAGTATTACTCCAACCATCTCTATTGGTCCTGTTACCTTTGATTTGACCATGTTAGCCATGACCTTATTGATTGTGGGAGTTATTTTTGGCTTTATTTATTGGGCGAGTCGCAATATGACCTTGAAGCCCAAAGGAAAGCAAAATGTACTTGAGTATTTCTATGACTTTGTTATTGGATTTACAGAACCTAACATTGGTAAAAGCTACATAAAAGACTATTCGCTCTTTTTCCTTTGTCTATTTCTATTTATGGTACTGGCAAATAACCTCGGTTTGATGGCTAAGATACAGTCTACAGATGGAACCAATCTTTGGACATCTCCAACTGCAAATTTACAGTATGACTTGGCTTTATCATTCGGCGTTATTTTATTGACACACATCGAGGGCATTCGTCGTCGTGGGATTAAAAAATATCTAAAAGCCTATATCACACCTGGCTTTATGACTCCCATGAACATCTTAGAAGAGTTTACCAACTTTTTATCACTTGCCTTGCGGGTGTTCGGAAATATTTTTGCAGGAGAGGTGATGGCTAGTTTGCTAATCACTCTATCTCATCAAGCTATATATTGGTATCCAGTTGCTTTTGGTGCTAACTTGGCTTGGACAGCTTTTTCTGTCTTTATTTCCTGCATCCAAGCCTATGTGTTTACCATGTTGTCTTCTATGTACCTAGGAAATAAGATAAATGAAGGAGAAGAGTAGAAAGGAGTAACTGATGCACGTTACAGTAGGTGAATTGATTGGTAACTTTATTTTAATTGCTGGCTCTTTTATTCTTTTGCTAGTCTTGATTAAAAAATTTGCATGGTCAAATATAATAAGTATTTTCGAAGAAAGAGCAGTAAAAATTGCTACTGATATTGATAGTGCTGAACAGGCACGTCAAAAAGCAGAAGCCTTAGCTCAGAAACGTGAAGATGAATTGGCAGGTAGTCGCAAAGAAGCCAAGACAATCATTGAAAATGCAAAGGAAACAGCTGAGCAAAGTAAGGCTAGTATTTTAGCAGATGCTAAACTAGAAGCAGGACGCTTAAAAGAAAAAGCAAACCAAGAAATTGCTCAAAACAAAGCTGAAGCTTTACAAAGCGTTAAGGGTGAGGTAGCAGATTTGACCATCAGCTTAGCTGGTAAAATCATCTCACAAAACCTTGACGGTCATGCCCATAAAGAACTCATTGATCAGTATATCGATCAGCTAGGAGAAGCTTAATGGACAAGAAAACAGTAAAGGTAATTGAAAAATACAGCATGCCTTTTGTCCAATTGGTACTTGAAAAAGGAGAAGAAGACCGTATCTTTTCAGACTTGACTCAAATCAAGCAAGTTGCTGAAGGAACAGGTCTGCCTTCTTTTTTAAAACAAGTGGCAGTAGACGAGTCTGATAAGGAAAAAACAATTGCTTTCTTTCAAGACTCTGTGTCACCTTTATTACAAAACTTTATCCAGGTTCTTATCTACAATCACAGAGCAAATCTCTTTTATGATGTGCTCGTAGATTGCTTGAACCGACTTGAAAAAGAAACAAATCGATTTGAAGTGACGATTACTTCAGCTCATCCTTTAACAGATGAACAAAAGAGTCGCTTGCTCCCTTTGATTGAGAAAAAAATGTCTCTGAAAGTAAGGAGTGTAAAAGAACAAATCGATGAAAGTCTCATTGGTGGTTTTGTTATTTTTGCCAATCACAAGACAATTGATGTGAGTATTAAACAACAACTTAAAGTTGTTAAAGAAAATTTGAAATAGAAAGTGGTGTTCTTTTGGCAATTAACGCACAAGAAATCAGCGCTTTAATTAAGCAACAAATTGAAAATTTTAAACCCAATTTTGATGTGACTGAAACAGGTGTTGTAACCTATATCGGGGACGGTATCGCGCGTGCTCACGGTCTTGAAAATGCTATGAGTGGAGAGTTGTTGATTTTTGAAAACGGCTCTTATGGTATGGCTCAAAACTTGGAGTCAACTGATGTCGGTATTATCATCCTAGGTGACTTTACGGATATCCGTGAAGGTGATACAATCCGCCGTACAGGTAAAATCATGGAAGTCCCAGTAGGTGAAAGTCTGATTGGTCGTGTTGTGGATCCACTTGGTCGTCCAGTTGATGGTCTTGGAGAAATCCACACTGATAAAACTCGTCCAGTTGAAGCACCAGCTCCTGGTGTTATGCAACGTAAGTCTGTATCAGAACCATTGCAAACTGGTTTGAAAGCTATTGACGCCCTTGTACCGATTGGTCGTGGTCAACGTGAGTTGATTATCGGTGACCGTCAGACAGGGAAAACAACCATTGCGATTGATACAATCTTGAACCAAAAAGGTCAAGATATGATCTGTATCTACGTAGCGATTGGACAAAAAGAATCGACAGTTCGTACGCAAGTAGAAACACTACGTCAGTACGGTGCCTTGGATTACACAATCGTTGTGACAGCCTCTGCTTCACAACCATCTCCATTGCTTTTCCTAGCTCCTTATGCTGGGGTTGCCATGGCAGAAGAATTTATGTACCAAGGTAAGCATGTTTTGATTGTTTATGATGATTTATCAAAACAAGCGGTAGCTTATCGTGAACTGTCACTCTTGCTTCGTCGCCCTCCAGGTCGTGAAGCCTTCCCAGGAGATGTTTTCTACCTGCACAGCCGTTTGCTTGAGCGCTCAGCTAAAGTTTCTGATGAACTTGGTGGTGGATCAATTACAGCCCTACCATTTATCGAGACACAAGCAGGAGATATCTCAGCCTATATCGCAACCAACGTGATTTCAATCACTGACGGACAAATTTTCCTTGGTGATGGTCTCTTCAATGCGGGTATTCGTCCAGCCATCGATGCGGGTTCGTCTGTATCACGTGTAGGTGGTTCTGCACAAATCAAAGCCATGAAGAAGGTTGCTGGTACACTTCGTATCGACCTTGCTTCATATCGTGAGTTGGAAGCCTTCACTAAGTTTGGTTCTGACTTGGATGCGGCAACACAGGCTAAGTTGAACCGTGGACGTCGTACAGTTGAAGTTTTGAAACAACCTGTTCACAAACCATTACCTGTTGAGAAACAAGTAACCATTCTCTATGCTTTGACACATGGTTTCTTGGATACTGTTCCAGTAGATGATATTGTTCGTTTCGAGGAAGAGTTCCATGCCTTCTTTGATGCTCAACATCCAGAGATTTTGGAAACCATTCGTGATACAAAAGACTTGCCAGAAGAAGCAGTCTTGGATGCTGCGATTACAGAGTTTCTCAATCAAACCAGCTTCCAATAAGAATAGAGGTGTCAGATGGCAGTATCTCTAAATGATATTAAAACAAAAATCGCCTCAACAAAAAATACGAGTCAAATCACTAATGCCATGCAAATGGTATCAGCTGCTAAGCTTGGTCGCTCTGAAGAAGCTGCTCGCAACTTCCAAGTTTACGCTCAGAAAGTTCGCAAGCTCTTGACAGATATCCTCCATGGTAATGGAGCTGGTGGTTCAACCAATCCGATGTTGATTAGCCGTCCAGTTAAGAAGACAGGCTATATCGTGATCACTTCAGACCGCGGTTTGGTTGGAGGGTATAATTCTTCTATTTTGAAGGCTGTTATGGAGTTGAAAGAAGAATACCATCCAGATGGTCAAGGTTTTGAAATGATCTGTATTGGTGGGATGGGAGCTGACTTCTTTAAGGCTCGTGGTATTCAACCACTTTATGAACTACGTGGCTTGGCAGACCAACCTAGCTTTGATGAAGTTCGAAAGATTATTTCAAAAACTGTTGAAATGTATCAAAATGAACTCTTTGATGAGCTCTACGTCTGCTACAACCACCATGTTAACACGCTAACCAGTCAAATGCGTGTTGAACAAATGCTTCCGATTGTTGATTTGGATCCCAATGAAGCGGATGAAGACTACAGCTTGACTTTTGAATTGGAGACAAGCCGAGAAAAAATTTTGGAGCAGTTGTTGCCTCAGTTTGCAGAAAGTATGATTTACGGGGCTATTATCGATGCCAAGACAGCTGAAAATGCTGCCGGTATGACAGCCATGCAAACAGCGACAGATAATGCTAAGAAAGTTATCAATGATTTGACAATTCAGTATAACCGTGCCAGACAGGCGGCGATTACACAAGAAATTACAGAAATCGTAGCAGGAGCTAGTGCCTTAGAATAGGCTTTAGTCCAGCTCGTATGAAAATGAACTTATACTCAATGAAAATCAAAGAGCAAACTAGGAATCTAGCCGCAGGCTGCTCAAAACATTGTTTTGAGGTTGCAGATAGAGCTGACGTGGTTTGAATTTGATTTTCGAAGAGTATTAGGACCTAGTTGAGCTAGGAACCGACAGTATCTTATATAGAATAGGAGAAGGAGATGAGTTCAGGTAAAATTGCTCAGGTTATCGGTCCCGTTGTAGACGTCTTGTTTGCAGCAGGGGAAAAACTTCCTGAGATTAACAATGCACTTGTCGTCTACAAAAATGACGAAAGAAAAACAAAAATCGTCCTTGAAGTAGCCTTGGAGTTGGGAGATGGTATGGTCCGTACTATCGCCATGGAATCAACAGATGGTTTGACTCGTGGAATGGAAGTATTGGATACAGGTCGTCCAATCTCTGTACCGGTAGGTAAAGAAACTTTGGGACGTGTCTTCAATGTTTTGGGAGATACCATTGACTTGGAAGCTCCTTTTACAGAAGATGCAGAGCGTCAGCCAATTCATAAAAAAGCTCCAACTTTTGATGAGTTGTCTACCTCTTCTGAAATCCTTGAAACAGGGATTAAGGTTATCGACCTTCTTGCCCCTTACCTTAAAGGTGGTAAGGTTGGACTTTTCGGTGGTGCCGGAGTTGGTAAAACCGTCTTAATCCAAGAGTTGATTCACAATATTGCCCAAGAACACGGTGGTATTTCAGTATTTACTGGTGTTGGGGAACGTACTCGTGAGGGGAACGACCTTTACTGGGAAATGAAAGAATCAGGCGTTATTGAGAAAACAGCCATGGTATTTGGTCAGATGAATGAGCCACCAGGAGCACGTATGCGTGTTGCCCTTACTGGTTTGACAATCGCTGAATACTTCCGTGATGTGGAAGGGCAAGACGTGCTTCTCTTCATCGATAATATCTTCCGTTTCACTCAGGCTGGTTCAGAAGTATCTGCCCTTTTGGGTCGTATGCCATCAGCCGTTGGTTACCAACCAACACTTGCTACAGAAATGGGTCAATTGCAAGAGCGTATCACATCAACTAAGAAGGGTTCTGTAACCTCTATCCAGGCTATCTATGTGCCAGCGGATGACTATACTGACCCAGCGCCAGCAACAGCCTTCGCTCACTTGGATTCAACAACCAACTTGGAACGTAAGTTGGTACAATTGGGTATCTACCCTGCCGTTGACCCACTCGCTTCAAGTTCACGTGCTTTGGCACCTGAAATCGTTGGAGAAGAGCACTATGCAGTTGCTGCAGAAGTAAAACGTGTTCTTCAACGTTACCATGAGTTGCAAGATATCATTGCTATCCTTGGTATGGATGAACTTTCTGATGAAGAAAAGACCTTGGTTGCTCGTGCCCGCCGTATCCAGTTCTTCTTGTCACAAAACTTCAACGTTGCGGAACAATTTACTGGTCAGCCAGGTTCTTATGTTCCAGTTGCTGAAACTGTACGTGGCTTTAAGGAAATCCTTGATGGTAAACATGACCACTTGCCAGAAGATGCCTTCCGTGGTGTAGGTTCTATCGAAGATGTGATTGCAAAAGCTGAAAAAATGGGATTTTAAGAGGTGATCTATGGCTCAGTTAACTGTCCAGATCGTGACACCAGATGGTCTCGTCTATGATCACCATGCCAGCTATGTATCGGTTCGAACTCTGGATGGTGAGATGGGGATCTTGCCACGACATGAAAATATGATTGCGGTTTTAGCAGTTGATGAAGTAAAGGTAAAACGTATTGATGATGAAGATCACGTGAACTGGATTGCAGTAAACGGAGGCGTTATTGAAATTGCCAATAATACCATCACAATCGTTGCTGATTCTGCAGAACGTGCTCGTGATATCGATGTTAGCCGTGCAGAACGTGCTAAGCTTCGTGCGGAGCGCGAAATCGAAGAAGCCCACGAAAAACACTTGATTGATCAAGAGCGTCGTGCTAAGATTGCTTTGCAACGTGCTATTAATCGTATCAATGTCGGAAAAAGACTATAAGAAAAATGAACTTGAGTTACCAAGTTCATTTTTTATTTTTTCTTAAGGAGCAAAACTGATGCAGACCGCTTCTGGTACATGGAAGTCGTTAGAAAGTTCGGCTAGACGACCAGTTTCAGGATTACGTTTAAAGACGGTTGCATTATCAGAGTCTTGATGGACAGCAATAAGGAATTCTTGGTCTGGTGTCAAATCAAAATCACGTGGAGTCTGACCATGTGTCGGAACGATTTCTAATAACTCTAAGCTACCGTCTGCAAGGATTGTATATACTGCGATAGAATCATGACCACGGTTAGAAGCATAGAGGTATTTACCGTCTTTAGAGAGACGAATAGCAGCAGTTCCATTAAAGCCTTCGTAACCTTCTGGTAACGTTGAAATGACCTGCATGCGTTCAAATTCGCCAACACCATCGTAGATTAAAACTTCTATAGTGCTATTGAGTTCACAAATCAGATAAGCGATTTTATAGTGGTTATGGAAAATGATATGGCGTGAGCCTGCTCCTGGCTGGCTGTGATAGGTATAGAGCTTAGATAATTTCCCTTCTTGATCAAGGTCATAAGTGATGACTTGGTCAGTTCCCAAGTCGCAGGTCACTAGATAGCGGTCAGGTGTTAAATCTGTATAGTGAACATGGGGCGAAGCTTGATTTTCATGTGGACCTTTGCCACTATGTTGATCCACATCACTAAGTAGAAGCCCCCCATCTTCCTTGCGTTTATACACAAGTACCTGTCCTTTGTGGTAGTTTGCCGCGTACACCAAATTACGCTTTTCATCAACGGCAACATAACAGTGGGGAGCCCCTTCTTCAACGACATGATTTAATAAGATTCCATCAGTTTGATAGGCTGCAACCCCCCCTTATCATCTTGACTACCAACAGTGTATAAATGTTGGTGTTGGTCAAAGGCAAGGTAGGTTGGACTTGGTTCAGATGCAAAAAGTTCTAGATTTGAAAGCTGACCAGTTTCTCTATCAAAGTCTGCCTTGTAAATCCCTTGGGAAGTACGACGTGTATAAGTTCCAAAATAAACAGTTTCTTTCATAACTTTACCTCTATATAAAGATAAGACTATTATATCACAAAAATGGAGTTGAAGCAGTCCTTAGCAGGTACAAACAAACTATAAAATATGATAATATTTTATTTTTATTATTGATTTCATTTTGAAAAGTGCTATAATAAATCTATCAAATTATCAAAGGAGTTTGAATATGAAAAAACGTGTTTTCTTAGCAGCAGGAGTTGCTGTACTCTCAGCAGCTGTTCTAGCAGCTTGTTCATCTGGTAATGGGAATAAGGAAGCAACTAAACCAGTTACTTATGCCTATGTATTTTCATCAGATCCTGCGACTCTGGATTATACAGTTTCGGGGAAAAATTCTACAAAACAGATTACTGGTAATGTCATTGATGGACTACTAGAAAATGATCAATACGGGAATCTAGTACCATCAGTTGCAGAAGATTGGACTGTCTCCAAAGATGGTTTGACTTATACCTATAAAATTCGTAAGGGTATCAAGTGGTATACCAATGAAGGCGAAGAATATGGAGAAGTTAAGGCTCAGGATTTTGTGACTGGTCTAAAACACGCAGCTGACAAGAAATCAGAAGCACTTTATCTTGTACAGGATTCTATTAAAGGATTAGACGACTATGTAAATGGGAAAACAACGGATTTTTCTACTGTTGGTGTAAAAGCAACAGACGATTATACTGTAGTCTATACTTTAAACAATCCAGAATCTTTCTGGAATTCGAAGACAACAATGGGAGTTCTTGCTCCTGTTAGCGAAAACTTTTTAGCTTCTAAAGGAGATGACTTTGGTAAGGCGACTGATGTAACAAGCATTCTATACAATGGGGCTTATCTTCTAAAAGGTCTTACATCTAAATCTTCTATTGAAATGACTAAAAACCAAAACTATTGGGATAAACAAAATGTCTTTATTGATGATATTAAGTTGTCTTACTTTGATGGTCAGGACGCAGACTCTCTTGGACGTGGTTTTGATGAAGGAAATTATCCTGCAGCACCTCTCTTTAAAAACTCTGCTAACTATGAACGGCTAAAAGAAAAATACAAAGATAACATTATTTATAGTCAACAACAAGGAACGACTTTCTATATTTCGACGAATATTGACCGTGTTGCCTACAATCACACCGCTAAAACAAGTGATGCAGAAAAATCATCTACTAAGAAGGCTTTGCTGAACAAAGATTTCCGTCAATCCTTGGCTTTTGCTACAGATCGTAAAGCAGGAATCTCTCAAGTATTTGGGGACGAAGTAGCACCTCGTAAGTTACGGACAAGTTTCACTCCTCCAACCTTTGTACAAGTAGGGGATCAAACATTTGGTCAAGTTACTAAGACAGAATTGGATAAATTGGATAATGTCTGGAAAGATGTTAGTCTTGATGATGCCCAGGATTCACTTCATAATGTAGATAAGGCTAAAGCTAAATTGGAAGCTGCTAAGAAAACTCTTCAAGCTGATGGAGTACAGTTCCCTATTCATTTAGACATTCCAGTATCTTCTACTCGTCCAGATTTTGTGCGTCAAGCTCAATCTTATAAACAATCCATCGAGGAAGCTATTGGATCAGATAATGTTGTAGTTGATATTCAACAAGTTTCTGACGATGAATTGTCAAGTATGACAGTTCTAGCTACTTCTAATACTAATACTGACTGGGATATTAATGTAAATAGTGGATGGTCACCTGATTACGCAGATCCTTCAACTTATCTAGATATATTTGATCCAACATCTGGACCAAATCTTCTTAGTTCCTTAGGTGTAACACCAGGTAAAGACAGTTCAGTAATCAAAGCTGTTGGCTTAGATAAGTTTAAAGAGTTAATTACTGATGCTAATAGTGAGAAAACAAATCTTGAAAAACGATATGCCAAATATGCCAAAGCTCAAGCTTGGTTAACAGACAGTGCCTTGGTGATTCCTGTACAATCAAACGGTGCCCAAATGCTTCTTACTAAGAAAGTTCTTGGAACAGGTGCCTATGGTTGGGTTGGTGATAAGACCGGTGAACTTAGCTATAAATATCTTAAACTCCAAGATAAGATTGTTACTACTAAAGAAATGGATGAGTTCCGCAAGAAATTTGCTGATGAAAAAGCCAAATCAAACGCTGATTATCAGAAGAATTTAGACCGTCATATTCAAGACTAATTGAATCTCCTCTTTTGAGGGGATTTTTTTATGTCGCTGTCTTCATGTAAGCACTTTAAAAAAGAGTTATTTTGATTTAAAAATGGTATAATGAGAGAACAATAGAAAGGAAGTATTTATGGAGCAAAAAGAGAAACATTTTAGTCTATCTTGGTTTTTCAAGTGGTTTTTAGATAACAAAGCAATTACAGTATTTTTGGTAACCTTATTATTGGGACTAAATCTTTTTATTTTAAGTAAGATTAGTTTTCTATTTTCACCTGTTTTAGACTTTTTGGCTGTCGTGATGTTGCCAGTCATTCTATCTGGTTTGCTATATTATTTATTGAATCCTATTGTTGATTGGATGGAGAAGCATAAGGTTAATCGTGTTATAGCTATCAGTATTGTATTTGTCATCATTGCCCTCTTTATCATTTGGGGCTTGGCAGTGGCTATTCCAAATCTGCAGCGTCAGGTCTTAACATTTGCAAGAAATGTACCAATCTATCTCGAAGATGCTGATCGAGTTATTAATGATTTGGTAACCAAGCGTTTGCCAGATGATTTTAGACCTCAGTTAGAACAAGTTTTGACAAACTTCTCAAGTCAGGCTACAGTTTGGGCGAGCAAGGTTTCTTCTCAAGCAGTCAACTGGGTGAGCGCCTTTATTAGCGGGGCATCTCAAGTGATTGTAGCCTTGATTATCGTTCCTTTCATGCTCTTTTATCTCTTGCGTGATGGGAAAGGCTTGCGTGACTATTTGACTCAATTCATGCCAACAAAATTGAAGGAACCTGTGGGACAAGTTTTATCAGATGTGAATCAGCAGTTGTCTAACTATGTTCGAGGGCAAGTGACAGTGGCTATTATTGTAGCAGTAATGTTTATCATCTTCTTCAAGATTATCGGTCTACGCTATGCAGTTACGCTGGGTGTTACTGCTGGTATTTTAAATCTGGTTCCTTATCTGGGTAGCTTCCTAGCCATGCTTCCTGCCCTAGTATTGGGCTTGATTGCGGGGCCAGTCATGCTGTTAAAAGTGGTGATTGTCTTTATCGTAGAACAAACTATTGAAGGCCGTTTTGTCTCTCCATTAATCTTGGGAAGTCAATTAAACATCCATCCTATTAATGTTCTCTTTGTCTTGTTAACTTCAGGATCCATGTTTGGTATTTGGGGAGTCTTACTCGGTATTCCAGTTTATGCCTCTGCAAAAGTTGTCATTTCAGCTATTTTTGAATGGTATAAGGTAGTTAGTGGCCTATATGAACTAGAGGGAGAGGAAGTCAAGAGTGAACAATAGTCAACAGATGTTACAGGCTTTGGAGGAACAAGATTTAGCTAAGGCTGAGCATTATTTCGCTAAAGCTTTAGAAAATGATCCAAGTGCCCTTCTTTATGAATTAGCGATTTATCTAGAAGGAATTGGTTTCTATCCTCAGGCCAAGGAAATTTACCTGAAAATTGTAGAGGATTTTCCAGAGGTTCATCTTAATCTAGCTGCAATTGCTAGCGAGGATGGCCAAATCGAGGAAGCATTTGCCTATCTAGAGGAAATCCAAGCTGACAGTGACTGGTATGTTTCGGCTTTGGCTCTGAAAGCGGATCTTTATCAGCTGGAAGGTTTGACAGATGTGGCGCGTGAGAAACTTCTGGAGGCTTTGACTTACTCAGAGGATCCTCTCTTGATATTGGGCTTGGCAGAGTTGGATAGTGAGTTGGAAAATTACCAAGAGGCTATTCAAGGCTATGCCCAGTTAGATAATCGTACTATTTATGAGCAAACAGGCATTTCCACCTACCAACGGATTGGTTTTGCCTATGCTCAGTTAGGGAAATTTGAAACGGCTACAGAGTTTTTAGAAAAAGCCCTGGAGTTAGAATACGATGACCTAACAGCTTTTGAGTTGGCCAGTCTTTACTTTGATCAAGAAGAATACCAAAAAGCTGTCCTCTACTTTAAGCAGATCGATACCATTTCTCCTGACTTTGAAGGCTATGAATATGGTTATAGTCAGGCCTTGCATAAGGAACATCAAGTTCAAGAAGCCCTGCGTATCGCTAAGCAAGGGTTGGAGAAAAATCCCTTTGAAACTCGTCTCTTACTGGCTGCTTCACAATTTTCTTATGAATTGCATGATGCTAGTGGTGCAGAAAATTACCTCCTTACTGCAAAAGAAGACGCTGAGGATACGGAAGAAATCTTACTCCGTTTAGCTACTATTTATCTAGAACAGGAACGTTATGAGGATATTCTAGACTTACAAAGTGATGAGCCAGAAAACCTATTGACCAAGTGGATGATTGCCCGTTCCTATCAAGAGATGGACTATTTGGATACTGCCTACGAGTATTACCAAGAGTTAGCAGGAGATTTGAAGGACAATCCAGAGTTTCTGGAACACTATATCTATCTCTTGCGTGAATTGGGATACTTTGAGGAAGCAAAAGTCAATGCTCAATCTTACTTAAAACTGGTTCCAGATGATGTTCAAATGCAAGAATTGATTGAGAGATTATAACACTAAGTCTGGGAGAAAACTCAATTTCAATAGAAAATCAAGTAAATTTTCCTACAATAAAACGCATAATATCAAGTTTTTTTTGTACTGACCCCAAAAAGTTAGACAATCAATTTATCCGAAGGATTTAGTTCTGTATTGCACAGGACTGAGTCCTTTTAGTTTTACCTTAATTCGTTTATTGTTGTAGTAATCAATATAGTCTACAA
>NZ_VFSH01000017.1 GCF_006385785.1 Streptococcus shenyangsis | reverse complement strand
AGAGGCAAGTGACGAGTCAAGAGCAATGAGGCTTGAACAACGTGAAAGCCAGCGTCTTTAGGCGCTGGCTGGTAATTTGGGCTTATAGCCCTGGTACAAACCACCCGTTTGACGGGTGGTCATGATTGATATTGCGAATTGTGAAAGTCTGTTTTTTGCAGTTGTCAAAGTTTCGAAAATCAAAGGTATTGCATTGGATAAGATTATTATTCTCTCCTAACTTTACGTTGGAATAAGGTAATTGAAGAGGGAGTAGATGCTTTCTTTATTAAGATTCTAAAAAGTCTAAAAGCGAGGATTAGCTAGCTCTAGATTCTTCTCAATGAGTACGCAAAACCTTACTCTAAAAGTAAAAATGTAGAATATTATAGTGGTGCTTTAATTCTTATTAGCAACTCAAGAGTGTCTCTATAATCTCTTTAGTAGTTAAGCACATACGAAAAGTCGGCGATACAATAGTTCGCTACTATGCTGTTAGTAGGGGTTGATGACCATGTACTAATGAAATATTTGATTAAATTGCTTCATGGTTTGGCATGATTTACAATTCTCCTTAAGTATTGAAGTAGAACAATTTGGTGGACTGTTTTAGCCGGAATTTAGGAGTATAATAACAAATGGTAAAAAAGATTAAGAATGATTTTAGCGTTTAGGACTTAGTATGAGAAAAAAGTTTTCAATATCAAGCAGTTGTGATAAAATGTAATTGTTCCATAGGATTCTTTCTAATGATGGCTTGGTCGCTTTTCACTATAGATTTTATGGGACTTTTTTCTACATCAAAATAGGCTCCATAATATCTATAAGGGATTTACCCACTATAAATATTATAGAGCCTTTTTTATCAGAATGGCAATTTCCCTGCGAAAGCACCTAATTTTTTCTTAGTCGTTTCATCGATTTGTTCAAGAGCAGAGTTGATGGCTTGAACAGTCATATCAGAAAGAGTTTCAAGGTCTTCCGGGTCAACGACAGCTGGATTGAAGTCAATACTGACAACTTTCTTATCTCCAGTTAAGGTAGCTTGAACAAGGTCTTGAGCAGATTTGCCAACAAATTGCATAGCAGCAAGCTCAGCTTGACTTTGTTCCATTTGTTTTTGAAGTTTTTGTGCTTGACGCATCATATTTTGCATGTTCATCATGGTGATTTACAGTTTCCTTTTATCTTATTTTCTTTCCTATTTTATCAATTTTAGGTTTAAAAGTCTATTGTTAGTATGAATCTACTAACATTAAATTGTCTGAAAATTTATTGAAAAATGAGTGAAAACATGTTATAATGAAACGTAAAATTAATTAAGGTTTCCTGAACCAATAGGAGTAAACAATGAAAAAACTAGGTTTTATCCTTTTATCTTCAGCCTTGCTATTGACAGCTTGTGCTGTTAGGTTTGAAAAATCAGCAGATACAACCGATTCGTCTAAGGTGACAGCCTTGTCTGAAGATAAGCAAAAAATGCTTGATAAGGCCACAGCTGACTATAAGACTTTTGTGCAAGAGCAAATTGATAAACTTTTGACAGATACGGAAGGCTTTGTCAAACTGTTGAAAGAAGGTAAGTTAGAAGAAGCCAAGAAGGTCTATCCATTGATTCGTATGTCTTATGAGCGTTCAGAACCAATTGCCGAAAGTTTTGGTGAGTCAGATGTCAAGATTGACTTCCGTTTGGCAGACTATATGGACGAAAACAAGACCGAGAAAGGTTGGTCAGGTTTCCATCGTATCGAGCGTATACTTTGGGAAGACAATACAACAAAAGGAACTGAAATCTACGGAGATCAGTTGGTTAATGATATCAAGGAATTGAAAGCTAAGATTGCAACTGTAGATGTGGATTACAAGGTTATGTTGACTGGAGCAGTTGACTTGCTTAACGAAGTAGCGAAAAGCAAGATTACAGGTGAAGAGGAAATTTATTCTCATACAGACTTGTATGACTTCCGTGCCAATATTGAGGGAGCTGAGAAGATTTTCCAACTCTTTAAACCTTTACTTGAAAAATCAGACGCTAACCTAGTTAAAGAATTGGAAGCAGATTTCAAGTCTGTCAATAGCTTGTTGGACAAACACATGACCGACAAGGAACACTATAAGCTCTATACTGATTTGACAAAAGAAGATACCAAAGAATTGTCAGAAGCTGTGACAAAACTTGGTGAGCCTCTATCACAAATGGGTAAATTTCTTAGTGGAGAATAAGAGTCATGACTGAAAAAGACGAAAAGTTTTTTGAAAAGAAAATGGACCGTCGAGAATTTCTAAAAAAAGCAGGGATTGGAGGGGCTGGTTTAGCGCTAGGACTCTCTGGTGCTTCTGCTTTTTTCGCACCTAAGCTAGGAAGTCAGGAAAAAATCTCGTACGGAAATGAAAAAATTGCTTTTTATGGCAAGCATCAAGCAGGGATTAGTACGCCCATGCAAAAAAATATCTATTTTGTTGTCTTGGATTTGCATACGACGGATAAGGATAAGATTATTCAGTTGTTCAAGGATTGGACGGATTATAGTGCCAAGTTGGTCGAGGGGGAATTGGTCAAAAAAGATGGCCAGAATGCTCTCTTGCCTCCGAGCGATACTGGTGAAACAGTCGGGCTCAATCCTCATCGTTTGACGCTAACTTTTGGTGTTTCTGCGAGTTTCTTGAAAAAGATGAACTTGGAAAACAAGCGTCCACAACTGTTTAGGGATTTACCGCCTTTTCCTAAAGAGCAATTGCGTGAAAAATATACTGGTGGAGATATTGTGATTCAGGCTTGTGCCGATGATGAGCAAGTTGCCTTTCATGCTATTCGAAATCTCATCCGTAAGGGGAGAAATGCGGTGACCCTTCGTTGGAGTCAGTCTGGTTTTGCAGCTATCGGAGATCGAATGGAGACTCCGCGTAACCTCTTTGGTTTTAAAGATGGGACAGCAAATCCAACCAAGGAGCAAGACTTTGACCGCGTCATCTGGGCTGATAGTAAGGACTGGATGGAAAATGGATCTTATATGGCAGTTCGTCGGATTCAGATGTTTTTAGAGACCTGGGACCGTACTAGTCTTGAAGAACAAGAAAATACCTTTGGTCGTTACAAGGAAAGTGGTGCCCCCTTTGGTAAGAAAAATGAGTTTGATGAAGTGGATTTGAGTCTCTTACCTGATGATTCGCATGTTCGTTTGGCTAAAGAAGTGGAGAAACCACTTTTACGTCGTTCTTACTCTTACTCAGATGGGATTGATGAAAAAACTGGCCAGTTTGATACGGGCTTGCTCTTCATTTCTTTCCAGAAGGATCCTGATAACTTTGTCAAGGTTCAAACCAATCTAGGTGCTACAGATAAGATGAATGAATACATCACTCATATCGGTAGTGGACTCTTTGCTTGCTTTGGTGGTGTGGAGAAAGGAGGCTACATTGGTCAGAAATTATTGGAAGGCTAAAAGCTGGTTACTAGTTTTAGCTTTGTTATTTTTAATTCTTTCCCCAGTAGGTGCTCAAGAAAGCTTGAGTTCTTACTTTGTAAAAATCACAGATGCTTCTAAAGCGGTCAAAAATGGCAATCAGTCTGAAGCACAGAAACTTGTTACAGAGATGGCAACAGACTTCGAAGGAGTAGAAAATAAGGATTCTGAGGCTGGTAAGGTTGTTAAGGAAAAGTTAGCTCAATCAGGCGAGATTACTGATGACAAACTCACCGAACTTTCTGCAGCCCTATTAGCCTTTGAAAAAGAACAAAATCCTGTTGACCTAGATGCGGAAAAGGAAAAGTTGGTAAACCGTCTAAGTCCTCGTTTTGAAGCCTTGGAACAAGCCATTTCCTCCAAAGATTTGGAAAAGGTTCGAGAAGCCTTTAAGAAAATGAATTCCACTTGGACCATCAATGAAAGTGTGGTTCGTGACAATAGTACAGCCCATTACGGCCGTGTTGAAACAGCTATTTCTTTCTTGCGTAGTAGTATGGAAACCGAGCCTACAGATTTCAACTCAATCCAGACTTCCTTTGAGAACTTAAAAAAGGCTATTGATGATTTTGTAACTGGAAAAGAAATAGCAGCAACATCTTCGGATTTGACTCTCAAAGACGGCATTGCCCTTTTGAAGAAGGCTTTGGAACAATTTCAAGCTGGTGATCAAGCATCAGGAGCCGCTAGTATGAAGGAATTCATCACTATCTGGCCAACAATTGAAGGTTCTGTTAGCACGACCAATCCTTCCCTCTATACTCGAGTGGAAAGTGAAAGCCCTGTGATTATGGTCAAGGGAAGTGAAAAGGAATACCAAGAAAAATTAGAAAAACTGATTGTAGATTTATCACAAATTGATACCAGTGCACGTTACAATGCCTTTGATGCTATGCTCATTCTCCTGAGAGAAGGTGTAGAGGCCCTTTTAATCGTTATGGCTTTGGTAACGACCTTGAAAGCAGCCAAGCTGCGTAAAGGGCTCAAGTGGGTTTATGGTGGTGCTATCACAGGAATCATGGCAAGTCTGGTTATTGCTTTCATCCTGCAAATTGCTTTTCCAGCAGTGACATCAGGATCCAATCGTGAAATCATCGAAGGAGCAGTGGGGATTTTTGCGGTAGTTATGATGATTTTGATTGGAATCTGGCTTCACAGCAAGTCCTCAGTCAAAAAATGGAATACCTTTATGGAGTCACAAATGGAAACAGTGACTAAGACAGGTTCCTTTATTTCCATGTTTGCTCTCAGTTTTCTAGCTGTTTTCCGTGAGGGAGCAGAAACCATTCTCTTTTATGTTGGGATTATACCAAGAATTTCCAGTTTTGAATTTGTCTTGGGAATTTCACTTGCCTTGCTGGTTCTGGTAATTATTGCAATCATGATGAATAAGGCCAGTCAATTCTTCCTGCCACATAAGGTCTTCTTTATCCTGACTTGGATGATTTATGCTCTGGCTTTCAAGATGCTGGGGGTTAGTGTCCACGCTCTTCAGTTGACCAATATGGCACCAAATCACTTGCTGACAGGATTTCCAACAATCGACCTGCTTGGAATTTACCCAAGTTGGGAAGGTTTAATCAGTCAGCTAATCTTTATTATTATTGTCTTGATTGTCACTTTCAGACAGGGTGAAGAATACGATGGATAGAAAAGAATTGACAATCGTTGAACATCTGGTAGAGTTTAGAAAGAGATTATTGGCAGTGGTCATTTGTTTCTTTTTGGTATTCTGTGTTTCACTGCTTTTTGCAGATCAAATTTACCAGTATGTGACCCAATCTTTTCAGCAAAAGTTGATTGTTTTAGGGCCAAATGATATTTTATGGATTTACATACGCTTAGCTAGTCTGATGGCCTTTACTATCACCCTACCTTACACGGTGTATCATATTTGGTCTTTCATTAAACCTGGTTTAAAGAAGGAAGAAGCTAGAGCTATTTTTGCTTATATTCCAGCTAGTTTCCTTTGTTTTCTAGTTGGACTAGTTTTTGGTTTTTACTTTGTAACACCAGCCTTACTTCAGGTTTTATTAGGGCTAGGAGAAGGACTATTTGAAACGCAGTTAACAGCCCAAAATTATCTGTCCTTTGTTTTTCAAACGACCTTGCCCTTGGCTCTGATTTTTGAATTGCCGGTTATCATTGCCTTTTTGACGTCGATTGGGCTCATTGGACCAGAATTGTTGATTGCTTATCGCCGATATGCTTATTTTATCTTATTGGTACTTGCAGTCATCTTGACACCAGCCGACTTTGTTAGTGATTTGGCAATGACTGCCCCCTTGATTTTACTCTATGAATTGAGTATTGCTATCAGCAAACACATTATGAAACGCAAGCAGAAAGGAGCGAGAAATGGGAATCTTACGTGATATCGGAGCACCAGGATTGATTATTATCGTTTTAGGAGCTCTCTTAATCTTCGGACCAAAACGATTGCCTGAACTAGGCGAATCAATTGGTAAAATGCTATCCGAATTTAAAAAAGCAGTTAAAGGAAATGAAAATCAAGATAAGGAAGACTAAATCTTGTCTAATAAAAAACTTTGTACTCTGGTAACCATTGTGTGGCTAGCTAGAGTGCAAAGTTTTTTTGAGCTTGGAAAATTTGGAATTAAAAACTGATTTTAAAAATTCATGATTAAGCCTTTTATGGGTGGTCATAATTGATGTTTACAAAATTTTAAGAAAAATCAGGACAATAGTGATATATTTAAGAAGCTAATTCATAGATTATCTGATATATCCGTCCAAGATCTTGAAAAAATTGATTGACTGTTAGATATCATTTTCATTCCATATCAAGAATCAAAACAACTAAAAACAGAAGTAGTGTTTAGATAGGAAACTTTTTTAGATGTTAGAGACCCTGATTTTATGATAAAATAAGTAGAAGATTTATATTTGTAGTTAATCTTATGTCCTTGTAAAATTTTTGTATTTTTAAATGTTTTTTAAGAAATAATATTTTAAATACAGAGATAAAATATAGCCAAATAAAGAGTAGTGTAAAATTTGAATTGCCTTCATAGCTTTCCTTTCATTAGAAATTAGTTTATCAAATGAAGAAAGATTAATATTATTGAGATACTAAAAAGTATCTATTTTATCCTGAAATGTCTAAATTAAGAAAATTTTTACCATTTGAGATTTTTATAATTTAATTTCCATCATTCTGATAAGATTAAACTTATAGAAGGAGGCTAAATATGAAAGACTATATTTTATATCAAGATAGAGCTATCGTAAAGGTACCACTCTCTAAAATTTATTATGTTACAACTCACCCAACAAAAGCTCATGCTGTTCTTTTTGTAACAGCAGAAGGGAATTTTGAAGCTTCAACCTCACTAGCTAAAATCGAAGAGGAAAGTACAGAAGAACTTATTAGATGCCATAGAAAGTTTCTTGTGAATAAAGATAAAATAGCAGGATTTAATCATGAGACAAGAACGATTATGTTTATGGATGATAGAGTATCAGACATCGCTTGTTCTAGAAGACACTTTACAATATTAAAAAATCAGTGGAAAAATATATAGGAGTGAAGTAGTGAATATTTTTATACTAGAAGATAATTTTTTACAACAGACTAGAATTGAAAATGTTGTCAAAAAAATTTTGGTGGATAATAAGATTGAGTATAGGCATTTTGAGGTTTATGGAAAACCTCAACAGCTTTTAGAGGACATTTCAGAGAGAGGAAATCATCAATTATTTTTACTTGATATTGAAATAAAAGATGATGACAAAAGAGGATTAGACGTTGCTAGAGAAATTAGAAAACTTGATTCTCAAGCAGTGATTGCTTTTGTAACATCACATTCTGAGTTTATGCCTGTATCTTTTGAATATTTAGTATCGGCTATTGATTTCATTGATAAAGAATTACCTGAACCATTATTTATCAAACGAATTGAAAATGTTATTTTAAGTGTTAGCGATAATCAAAGAAGAACAGTATCTGAGGACTCTTTTATATTTACAGGATCCAAAGCTCAAATTCAAGTCCCTTTTAAAGATTTATTGTATATTGAAACATCAACAATTGCTCATAAGTTGACTCTCTATTCAAAACGAGACATAGTTGAATTTTATGGACAATTGTCAGATATTCTTAAACAGGAACCACGTTTGTTTCAATGTCATAGATCATTTATCGTAAATCCTTATAATATATCTTTAATTGATAAAGAAAACCGGATAGTTCATTTTCAGAACGGATCCTCTTGTATTGTCTCTAGATTAAAAATTCGTCCACTTATGAAAGCTATCGAAAGACTTCATGACTAAGGAGATTTAGATGATATTTTTTTTAAATATTTTAGGTGTTTTTCTATTGTTATGTATCCATGCTAGGGTTGTAGGTGAGAGATTAAATCTGAAAAAAGTAGTAATGTCCATTATTCTGTTCCATCTTTTAACATTACTATTTATTGTTTTATTTAAATCAACTGAATTTTACTTTCTTGGGTCATTATTGCTTTATCCTACCTTTTTTATCCTATATACTTTGTCTATTGGTAAATTAAGAAGTAAGGTTTCTTTATTACTTTTTTACTCATTATTTCCAATTGGATTTTGGGATGTCATCAAAAATTTCTTAGGTTACTTTATAATTTCTAAGATTCCAATATTGTATAGACTATATGAAACTAATCTAGGAACAATGATTTTCTCTTTATTAGCTGAAATTATTGTGTTATTTCTTATTAGTCTCTTTCGATATAATTTTAGTCATTTAAAAATAAAGAACTTGGATAGAAAGACAAAATTTATTTTAATTACTGCGGATACTTTAATGCTAGCCTATTTTATCTTACCACCTTATATAAACTACAGTGATAAAGTAAGTTGGGATAGAATGTTGGATTATAAAGAATTATTGACAGCAGTTTACTTTTTATTGTTTATTTGTTTTGTTAATCTATTGGATAGAAAATTACTTCAAGAATTACAGGAGAAAGTCGTTCTACAAAAAGACATTCAATTGCAAAATCTTAGCAATTATAGTCAACAAGTTGAAGGGTTGTATCAAGAAATTAGAGGCTTCAGACATGATTATGCTAATATTTTGTCAAGCTTAAAAATAGGTATAGATCAAAAAGATATTAATCTGGTTTCTCAAGTTTATGATAGTGTTTTGAAAAATTCTGGTGAAAAATTAAAAGGCAAGCGTTTTGATGTAGCACATCTAAGAAATATCAATGATTTGGCGCTAAAGAGTTTACTATTATCTAAGTTATCGGAGGCCCAAAACTTATCTATTCCAGTTTCCCTGGAGATTAGTGAACAGTTCTCTATAAAAAATATGGAACAAATTGACTTCTTAACAATTACTTCTATCTTGTTAGATAATGCTATAGAGTCCGCAGCAGAAGGAGGAATAGCAATTTGTTTTCTTGAAGATACAGAATGGAATAAATTAGTCATGATTGTAAAAAATTCTACTTTAGAAAGAGAGATAGAATTGAGAGATATATTCAAGCGTGACAATTCTTCAAAAGGCGTAGGTAGGGGTATAGGCTTGGCGAATGTTCGGAGAATTTTAAAATCTTATCCAAATGTATGTTTGAAAACCACAAGTAAAAATTATGTCTTTACACAGATCTTGGAAATAGAACTTTAAAAGAGTCCCCCTTAAAATATTCTATAGAATATTTTAAGGGGGACTCTTTTGTTATGACTTTATATACATTTAAATGCTCAATTTATAGCAAACATAGGAATTCTGACGTAACCATTTTATGGTGACTCTCTTTCATTACTTTGATTCTAGGGTCAGGGGCCAAATGATAAGATGGTCTTTTTTTTAATAGATAAGGTATTCATTAATGGAAACTATGGAGGGGTAAGGAATTTCCTCTATGTTAAAGAGGATCATATCAGTTTGAATGGCTCTGGTTTCAAAGTCTATTTCTTTGGATTACATGATGATAGTAAGGTAAGTTGTACCTTCCTTATTTTTTAGCTAGTTCCTGTAAATGAGTTAGGAAATAGTCATAACAATAAAACTGGGCAAAAAAGCTAGAGTGACGAGTTCACAATATCTAGCATCGATTTGTGGAACAAATTTTAAAATGGTTTATTTTTAATATTGAAAGGTTACAAATCATGAAAAAATACGTTTCGTGATGAAAAAAGTACATTTAAAGACTTTGTGGTAAAAATCTCTTCTTTCCTGATATACTGAACTTGTCAAGGTTATAATCTCATAAAATCATATATTATAGAGGATCTACTCATCGTGGAAGCAAAAACAACTCATTCAAAATAGTTTTAAAAAAATAAGAGGTGCTAATATGTTAAATGAAACTATGATTCAGCTTATACTCATTGCGATTTGTTGCATGTACATTATTTTTAACACCAAGGCTGATAAAAACCCAAAGAGAGGATATCGTACAGCTTTGTACCTTTTCGTTTTGGCTGGTATTATATCGTATATTATGAACTATCTAAATTGGTTAGATTTTTTCTTATTAATAACTCCGATAATGTGTCTATTTAAATTTGAAGATAAGTGGAGTTAGCAGCATGTAAATACTTTGTGGTAAAAATCGATTTTGTACTGCTATACTGAACTTGTCAAGATTATAATCTGACAAAAAATACCTATTATATAGGAGGTATCCATTGTGAATATAAAAACTATCGAACAAGTTAATGTGCGAAAAGCTGATACTCTTGCTACTGTTGAAGGAGGTAAAAATGACTTGACATGTATTTTAGATACGGCAGGGATGGTTGAGATAGGCTTTTTCAACGCTGATCCTGTTAGTGTTACATTTGCGATTTCAACAGGCGGGCTAGCGGCAGAAAGTTTTTGTAAATAATGAGAAAAATAATTAGTATATTTTATATTATTTCTCTAGGAATCTTGTCTTTACTAAAGTCACAAGATATTGTTGATATCATAGCAACTCTACTATTGATTTGTATAGGTTTAAAAGGAATAAACCAAAAGGGAACTTTATAAGGTTGTGACGACTATAATTTTTAGCCTCATTACATGTTTGGACAATGTTTCATTTGTTAATTTCCAAATTGAGAATGGGGGTATTGTAACTAAGTGTGATTGTGAGTCAACTAAAGATGTCATGGCTAATGGTTGGATATCATCATTGGGGAGGAGATATTGGATTTTAGCTTATAGAGGATAATTTATGGATAAGAGAACAGAAGAAATTCTTAATAAGATTTATAATTTGATTTTAGATACAGATATTCATAAAAATGAACGAGATATTTTATTACGTTATAAAATTCTATTAGAGAATACAAAAAATGAGCAGAGAGTTGTCATGGAGTTGGCTGAAGCTCTTCGTCAGCAGGCTGTTAGTGGGATTAATAGTCACAAATCAATGAGCCCAAAGGTTGCGACATTTTATAAAGAAATTGCCACATATGGACAATTGAGTAAAAATCTAGCTCAAGGATTAATTTCTTTTGGTATAACGAGATAAGGAAAATGAGCAGAAAAAACTTACCAAGTTTTTAACAAGACAAAAAATTTTTTATATAAATCTAAGGAAGTATTCATGATGAGACAATTTGAAGTAATATTGTCCAGCATTGAAGGTGGACTTTCATGTTTTGAGAAGGAATTGTTGCTTTAGGAGGACATGGTGGAGCTATTATAAGCTTTTTGGGAAGAACTGGAGATATAGAACGTTGAGGTACAGATGAAGCATCGTTTAATAATTGCAATTAGTTTTATAATGACTGGGATAGCCATTAACATTTTATTCGAATCAAATACTATTATTCATAAATTTATTGCTATATTAGGTCTGAGTATGTATTATAGAGGTGTTTTTAGAGAGTATAAAAACTTTAAAAACAATTCAGATTTTTAAATTTTATATTAAATCACGTAATTTGTGTGGCCTTAAAATTTGTGATTTAATAAACTTTATAAAATTGTAAAACAAAAAAAGTACCTAATAGCATACTGAATACTTTGGATCAATAGTCATGTAACAAAAAAAGAACAGCTGAAACTGTTCTTTTTATCATTATTTGAGACCGTATTTTTTGTTGAAACGATCCACGCGTCCATCTGCTTGAGTGAACTTTTGACGTCCAGTGTAGAATGGGTGTGAGTCTGATGAAATTTCCACACGGATCAATGGGTAAGTTTCGCCTTCGAACTCAACTGTTTCGTTAGAGCGTTTTGTTGAACCGCTAAGGAATTGGTAACCAGTAGTTGTGTCCATGAAGACAACTGGGCGATATTCTGGATGGATATCTTTTTTCATTTTGCAATATTTCCTTTCTGCCATGGTCTCTTTGCGAGCCATAGATTGTTACCATACTAGTCTATCAGATTCTGAAAAATTTGGCAAGTATTTTATCAGTTTTTAAGCAAGTTTTTTAACTTTTGGTAGATGATTTCGTTTTCCTCTTGGCTATAGGAATTGGCACCACTTGCTAGAGGGTGGCCTCCTCCATCATGTTCTTTGGCAATTTCATTGATAGGATGAATTTTACTGCGTAAGCGAACACGGTAGTGGCCATCAGCCTGCTCCACAAAAATTCCCCAGAGACTCACACTGTCAATACGTCCAGGAGCACCGACAATGGCTGCAGTTTCAGCATCGGTAACATTAAATTGTTTCAAGACTTCTTGACTCAGGATAACTCGTGCTGCACCATTTTCATCCACTTCCAGATGGTCATAGATGTAGCCTTGAAGTTTAGCAATTTTGTAGCTCATAGTGTCCATTTTACGAGTGAGAGCCGCAAAATCAAAGTTATGTTCTCTCAAATAAGCAGCCAGGCGAAGAGTCCGTGCAGTGGTAGAAGGGTAGAGGAAGCGACCTGTATCACCGACAATTCCTGCAAAGAGCAACTCAGCAGCGCGATCTGACAAGGCCAGTTGGGTTGTTTGGGCAAATAGGGTAATCATCTCACTAGCGCTACTTGAACTAGTATCCACCCAAGATAGGTCACCGTAGACATCATCATTTGGATGGTGGTCAATCTTAATGAGAAAATCACCTTGACGATAGCGCTTATCATCGATACGAGCAGTATTCGCCGTATCACAGACGATGACAAGGGCGCCTTGGTAAGCACTATCTTCAACAAGATCCATCTCAGCCATCCAAGTAAGAGTTGGTTCATCAAAACCAACGGCTTTGATGGTTTTTTCAGGGAAATGATATTCCAGCAAGGCTTTCAATCCCACCTGACTTCCCAAGGCATCAGGGTCTGGTTTCATATGACGATGAATGATAATCGTGTCGTATTCTTTGATTTTTTCTAAAATTTGATGGCAAATGTCCATAAATAACCTCAATTCTTTCTCATTTCATTGTAGCACAAGAATTTTTATTTTTAAAATGAAAAAGATGTGATATAATGGAGAAAGATAAATTGAGGAGGACGATATGGCATTAGCAAAAATTGTATTTGCCAGTATGACCGGTAATACCGAAGAAATTGCAGATATTGTAGCAGACAAATTACGTGACTTGGGCTTGGATGTCGATGTTGATGAATGTACAACTGTTGACGCTTCAGACTTCTTGGAAGCAGACATTGCTATCGTTGCGACCTATACTTATGGTGATGGAGAATTGCCAGATGAAATGATGGACTTCTACGAAGACCTAGCAGACCTCAACTTGAATGGCAAAATCTACGGAGTGGTCGGCTCAGGAGATACCTTCTACGATGAATTCTGTAAGGCGGTAGATGACTTTGACCGTGTTTTTGTAGCGACAGGGGCAGAAAAAGGTTCAGAATGTGTCAAAGTTGATCTTTCTGCTGAGGAAGAAGACATTGAACGCTTGGAACAATTCGCAGAAGAATTGGCTGCTAAAGTAGGATAAGCATAAACGTGCGCTGATGCAATCAATCAGTGCATTTTTCTTACCGTGACTTGGGATTTTACTAGCCTATTTGGTGGCTTTTTGATACAATAATTCAAATAAAGGAGGAGACTGTATGGATTTAGATAGTATTCGGCAAGAGATTGATCAAATCGACAACCAAATTGTCAAACTGTTAGAAGAGAGAATGCATTTAGTTGAAGGGGTTGTCGCTTACAAGAAGGCTTCAGGTAAACCGATTTTAGATACTAAGAGAGAAGAAATTATCTTTGAAAAGGTTAGAAGTCGTGTAGAGGACAAGCGCTATCAGGAAACTATTGTCGCGACTTTTTCTGACATACTCAAACGTTCGCGTGATTATCAGGATCAAAATATCAAATGAAAAAAGAACAATTTTATCCGCTAGGGATTTTTCTAGCTGCTATGTTGGGTGGATTGGTTCGCTACCTAGTTTCCACTTGGTTACCAGCCAGCCCAGACTTTCCTTGGGGAACCCTTCTTGTCAACTATCTAGGTATTTTATGCTTGGTTTATCTTGTCAAGGGATATCTGGTCTATAAGGGGACTAGTAAGGGCTTGGTTTTAGCGCTGGGTACAGGTTTTTGCGGAGGTCTAACAACCTTTTCTAGTTTCATGCTTGATGCTGTAAAACTGCTTGATACAGGGCGTTATTTTAGTTTAGTTCTGTATTTGCTTTTGAGCATCGGTGGAGGCCTACTCTTGGCTTACTATTTGGGGAGGAAGAAATGGTAATGGTCTATCTTGCAATTGCTTGTGGCTTCGGAGCCCTAGTACGGTATTTCTTTTCCCGCTATAATCAAGCTGCTAAATTGCCCTTGGGAACTCTCATAGCCAATCTTTTGGGTTGTTTTTTGATTGGCTTGCTCTACAACCATGTGGAGTCTAAGGAAGTCTATGCTATTCTAGCAACAGGATTTTGTGGAGGTTTGACAACGTTTTCGACCTTTAATGACGAACTCCAAAGGTTGCTAAGTGATAAGAAGGTCTTTTATTCTTACCTGACTTTGACCTATCTAGGTGGTTTAGTTGCGATTTTTTTAGGAATTCTGCTATAAATTTCTTTACTTTTTTGTGGAAATTTGGTAAACTGTATCTTGTGTGTAATGGACGCACAAAAATACAGTTTATCCGCTGAGGAAGCTTCCTCAAGATTGACAAAGATAGGAGAATAAAATGAATCCATTAATCCAAAGCTTGACTGAAGGTCAACTTCGTACAGATATCCCATCATTCCGTCCTGGTGACACTGTTCGTGTACATGCGAAAGTTGTCGAAGGTAACCGTGAACGTATCCAGATTTTTGAAGGTGTTGTTATCGCACGTAAAGGTGCTGGCATCTCAGAAAACTACACAGTTCGTAAAATCTCTAACGGTGTAGGTGTTGAGCGTATCTTCCCAATCCACACTCCACGTGTTGAAAAAATCGAAGTTGTACGTTACGGTAAAGTACGTCGTGCGAAATTGTACTACTTGCGTGCTCTTCAAGGTAAAGCAGCTCGTATCAAAGAAATCCGTCGTTAATTCGACTAAAAAACTCTGCTTTTCAGCAGAGTTTTTATCTAGCTCCCTTAGTTCAATGGATATAACAACTCCCTCCTAAGGAGTAGTTGCTGGTTCGATTCCGGCAGGGGGCATGTAATTAGATATTCAAAAACCGCTCAGCCGAACGGTTTTCGTCTATTCATACCCTTTTACAGTACCCATGTACGTATGGCATGGGCAACGTCAGATTCGTCATTTGTTTTGGTGATGTATTTGGCGATTTTTTATTCAAAAAAATGTGCTTTGAGTGATTAGAAATCAAAACTTAATTCTATTATTCAAATAAGTATTTGTATAAAGAGTAGGAAGCGAAAAAGTGTTAGTTTTTATTAAAAACGGTATTTTGTTAAAAATAAAAACAGCGACCGAAATCACTGCTTATCAGTTGTAGCAAATTCATAAGGTTTTTCCGCTGTGAGAAGTGCCATTTTGTCCATTCTTGTTTTGCCTTTTCTGAGGTCAGAAACAGTAGTCCAAGGAACTCCAGCGCCTTGCGAAATAGCAGAACTGGATATAGAACTGTTTAATAATTATTGAATATCTTTTCTCATCCTATTTGTCCTTTTTATTTTTTAGATAAATGTATACATTGATTGCAATTATAAAAATAGCTATTGTACTAACCATTACTTTCCTCTTTTCATTTGATAAAATAGAGGTGTGAGGGGCTTTCTCCCCCACCTCTCCTAGCGTATACCCTTGTCTTTTAAGGGATTTATATTTACGCTTTTTATTTTTCCTACGACCGTTATTGCATTCTCTTTACTTGTGAAATTCGTTACTGTTTCAGGAATATTCTTTAGCACCGTTCTAAGTAAGCGAAGCCAATCTTTTGTTCAAGTTCCTTATCTTTATTATATAGTATCATGGTATACAAAGGAAGTCAAAAGTCTCGATAAAGGCTTTTAAAATAATTTTGGACTGAGTCTATCCCTGAAAATAATTTTTATATATTTATTTTTTGTACGGAATGATTGAAGTTAAGAGATATAGTTATCACAAAGATAGAGAAAAATGTTCCATATAATTGTAGATAATGATTTGATTTTTTAGGAAGTAAAGAGTAAAATTTAATTAATATGATGATTAGTTAGGAGTGTAATGATGAATGGTTTAGTTTTAGGTTTAGATATTGGTATTGCTTCAGTAGGTGTAGGTATTCTAAATAAAGATACTGGCGAGATTATTCATGCGAATTCTCGTCTTTTCCCAGCTGCAACTGCAGATAATAATGTTGTAAGAAGAAGCAGTAGACAAGGTAGACGATTAAATCATAGGAAAAAACATCGTAGTGTTCGACTTAAGGATCTATTTGAATACTATGATTTGTTAACTGATTTTTCTAAGGTATCCATTAATCTTAATCCATATCGACTTCGTGTAGATGGATTGAATCAGCAACTCACGAATGAAGAATTGTTCATTGCTTTAAAGAACATTGTTAAGAGACGTGGAATTAGCTATTTAGATGATGCTTCTGAGGATGGTGGTGCAGTATCTTCTGATTATGGTAAGGCAGTTGAGGAAAATAGAAAATTACTTGCTGAACAAACGCCTGGTCAAATCCAACTAGAGCGTTTCGAAAAATATGGTCAGGTAAGGGGGGATTTCACTGTTGTGGAAAATGGTGAGAAGCGCCGATTAATCAATGTTTTTTCAACATCTGCATATAAAAAAGAAGCTGAAAGAATTTTAAGAAAACAGCAAGAATTTAATAATCAGATTATGGATGAGTTTATAGCTGATTATTTAACAATTCTTACGGGTAAAAGAAAATACTATCATGGACCAGGTAATGAAAAATCACGAACGGATTATGGACGTTTTCGAACTGATGGTACTACCTTAGAGAATATTTTTGGTATTTTAATCGGTAAATGTACATTTTATCCTGAGGAATACAGGGCTTCAAAAGCTTCCTATACTGCTCAAGAGTTTAATTTGCTAAATGATTTAAATAATTTAACAGTTCCTACAGAGACCAAGAAACTGGGTGAGGAACAAAAGAAAACAATCGTTGAATATGCGAAGTCGGCGAAAACATTAGGGGCTTCAACTTTATTGAAATACATTGCTAAAATGATTGATGCTTCAGTAGATCAGATACGTGGTTATCGAGTTGATGTAAACAATAAACCTGAAATGCATACTTTTGAAGTCTATCGAAAAATGCAGTTGCTAGAAACAATTCCAGTTGGAGAATTTTCTAGAGAAGTTCTAGATGAGCTTGCTCATATTTTAACTCTAAATACTGAACGAGAAGGTATAGAAGAAGCGATTAATACAAAGTTAATGGATGTATTTAGTCAAGACCAAATACTTGAATTGGTTCAATTTAGAAAAAATAATAGTAGTCTATTTAGTAAGGGATGGCATAATTTTTCTCTTAAACTCATGATAGAATTGATACCAGAACTCTATGAAACTTCAGAAGAGCAGATGGCAATTCTAACACGATTGGGTAAACAAAAATTTAAAGAAACATCAAAAAGAACTAAGTATATTGATGAAAAAGAAGTAACAGAAGAAATCTATAATCCTGTGGTAGCAAAGTCTGTCAGACAGGCCATAAAGATAATCAACGAAGCAACTAAAAAATATGGTATCTTTGATAATATTGTTATCGAAATGGCGCGAGAAAATAACGAAGAAGATGCTAAGAAAGATTATATAAAACGTCAAAAGGCAAACCATGATGAGAAAAATGCTGCTATGGAAAAGGCTGCATTCCAATACAATGGAAAAAAAGAGTTACCAGATAGTATTTTTCATGGGCATAAGGAATTGGCTACTAAGATTCGTTTATGGCACCAGCAGGGAGAGAAGTGTCTCTATACTGGGAAGAATATTCCAATTTCAGATTTAATTCACAATCAGTACAAGTACGAAATTGATCATATTTTACCTCTATCTTTATCGTTTGATGATAGTCTATCTAATAAAGTATTGGTTCTAGCTACAGCAAACCAGGAGAAGGGGCAGCGAACACCGTTTCAGGCATTAGACAGTATGGATGATGCTTGGTCATATCGTGAGTTTAAATCATATGTAAAAGATTCTAAATTATTAGGTAATAAAAAGAAAGATTACCTTTTAACGGAAGAAGACATTAGTAAAATTGAAGTGAAGCAGAAGTTTATCGAACGGAATTTAGTTGATACTCGATATTCCTCTCGCGTTGTTTTAAATGCTCTACAAGATTTTTACAAAGCCCATAAATTCGATACAACTATTTCGGTGGTACGTGGACAATTTACCTCTCAGCTAAGAAGAAAGTGGAGGCTTGAAAAGTCTCGTGAGACTTACCATCATCATGCTGTTGATGCCTTAATTATTGCTGCTTCAAGTCAATTAATGTTATGGAAAAAACAAGCTAATACCCTAATTTCTTATAAAGAGGATCGATTTGTTGATTCAAAGACAGGCGAAATTATTTCGTTAACTGATGATGAATACAAAGAGTTAGTGTTTAAAGCTCCTTATGACCATTTTGTTGATACATTAAGTAGCAAGAAGTTTGAGGATAGTATACTATTTTCTTATCAAGTAGATTCAAAATTCAATCGAAAAATTTCAGACGCTACTATTTACGCAACAAGAAAAGCAAAGTTGGATAAAGATAAGTCTGAAGAAACTTATGTTTTAGGTAAGATTAAAGATATCTATAGTCAATCGGGATATGATGCTTTCATTAAAATTTACAATAAAGACAAGAGTAAATTCTTAATGTATCACAAAGATCCTCAGATGTTTGAAAAGGTAATTGAAGAGATTCTAAGAACCTATCCTTCAAAAGAATTTAATGAGAAGAATAAAGAAGTTTCTTGTAATCCTTTTGAGAAATACAAACAAGAAAATGGACCAATCCGTAAGTACAGTAAAAAAGGCAATGGACCAGAAATTAAAAGTCTAAAATATTATGATAAAAATATTCCTGAATCATTTATTAACATAACTCCTTCTAATAGTAAAAATAAAGTAATCCTACGTCAATTAAATCCTTGGAGAACAGATGTCTATTTTAATCATCAGACGGAGAAGTATGAGTTGCTTGGATTAAAATATGCAGATTTACAATTTGAAAAGAAGACTGGAACTTATTCTATAACTATTGATAAATATAATGAAATTAAAGAAAAAGAAGGAGTGAGCGAGCATTCAGAATTTAAATTTACCTTATATAAAAATGACTTGCTTTTGATTAAGGATACGGAAATTAAGGAGGAACAAATTTTTAGGTTCTTATCTAGAACAATGCCAAACCAAAAACACTATGTAGAATTAAAACCTTATTATAAAGGAAATTTTGAAGGCAAAGAAAGAATTAAAGTGTTTAATACGACATCTAATGGACGCTGTTTAAAAGGATTGGGAAAGAAAGGACTCTCTATTTATAAAATTAAAACAGATGTTTTGGGTAATAAACATTTTATCAAAAAAGAGGGTGAGAAACCAAAACTCAAATTTTAAAAAATATTTAAAAAAGAGTTGCAAACGCTTGTAAGATGTATTATAATAGTAACTGCAAGGGACGCCTTGCACAGTTACTTAAATCTTGCAGAAGCTACAAAGATAAGGCTTCATGCCGAATTCAACACCCTGTCATTTATGGCTGGGTGTTTTCGTTTTGTGAAAGAGGAAAATACGATGACTTGGAGAATTGTGCATGTCTGTCAGAGTGAAAAAATGCAATTGAAGTTGGATAACCTTTTAATTAAGAAAATTGGTCAAGACTATATTATCCCATTGAGTGATATTTCGATAATTGTAGCAGAAGGAGGGGAGACTGTTGTAACTCTAAGGTTGTTAAGTGCTTTAAGTAAGTATAATATTGCCTTAATTGTCTGTGATAATGAGCACTTGCCTACAGGAATTTATCATTCTCAAAATGGCCATTTTAGAGCTTATAAAAAATTACAGGAACAATTATTGTGGACACAGGAACAAAAAGACAAATTATGGCAGATAGTTACTTATTTCAAAATAAACAATCAGCAAGATGTTCTTTCAATGTTTGAGAAGAATATTGATTGTATACAATTATTAGCGGAGTATAAAGAGCATATTGATTTTGGAGATAAAACCAATCGTGAAGGCCATGCTGCAAAAGTCTATTTTAATGAATTATTTGGAAAAAAATTCGTGCGCCTTACACAACAGGAAACGGATGTCATCAATGCTGGTCTAAATTATGGTTATGCTATCATGAGAGCTCAGATGGCACGTATTATTTCTGGGTATGGGTTAAATCCCTTAATAGGAATTTTCCATAAGAATGAATATAATCAATTTAACCTTGTTGATGATTTAATGGAACCCTTTCGGCAGATTGTCGATGTTTGGGTCTATCAAAATTTACGAGATGAAGAGTATTTGAAATATGAATTTCGACTGGCATTAACAGACACACTAAATGCAAAGATTCGTTATGGGAAAGAAACGTGTTCAGTGACGGTAGCTATGGATAAATACGTCAAAGGTTTTCTAAAATGTATTTCAGATAAGGATACTAGCAAATTTTACTGTCCGGTGGTTTCAAGTATAGAATGGAGTTAAGGAAATGAGGTATGAAGCATTGAGATTATTATGTTTTTTTGATTTACCGATGGAAACCAATCAAGAAAAGAGAGTCTATCGTAACTTTCGAAAAGACTTAATTGCTAATGGTTTTGAAATGTTACAATTTTCGGTTTATTATAGAACCTGTCCTAACAGAAGTTTTGCTAGTAAATTCTATAAAAAATTAAGTCAGAGTAATTTACCAAGTGGGAATGTCCGTTTGCTAGCAGTGACTGAAAAACAATTTTCTGAAATGGTTTTAATAATTGGTGGGAAAACAAAGCAAGAAGAAGTAGTCAGTGATAATAAGTTGGTAGTTATATGAAAATGAACATTAGTCATCCGTATAAGGATAATATTTCATTAAGTTTTGGCCAATTTACTCAAATTGTGGGACAAGATCAGCAACTAAAGTACTATATTTGGCAGATACTATTGTGGTATTTTGGAGGAAAAAAATATAGTGAGGAAGATTTAGTTCTATTTGAACAAAATGAGCCTAAAATACTAATAGACGATACAATGGTTTCCCGGTCAGAATTTAGTGTAATTCAAGTGTCCAATATCAATGATTTAATTGAACAAATGGAATATAAAAAAGGAACAGTAGCTTATGATTATATAAAGAAAAAGATTAATTCTATAGAGATAATGGAGCAAATCGAAAATATCAATGACAATCTAGATAGGATTTCACTTTTATTGAATCAGAAATTGAATCTTCAAATAGATGATATTATATATCATACTGAAGCAAAATATTTTAATACGGATCAATTAATTCAAAAAAATTTTTTACCATACTTTGGAAAAAATGATAAAAATATATCCTTTGAATTTGTAGACAATAAGACAAAGTTTTTATTATTTCTTTCCATGTTAGAAATTATAGCGACGAATAGTTCTAAAAAGTTTTTGCTTGTCTTACGAAATTTGGATGATTTTTTATCCTATAATGATTTTGTTGAATGTTGCGAGAAAATGGAGTTTCTGACTAATCATAGAGATTCAATATATATTGTTTTATTTCCTTCCAATGAAGGTTATCTTCATGTCACGAAAGAAGTTTTAGAGGAAATCAATATTGTTTCCGATTATGTTGATCATTTATATTCTCTAGAATTTATGTATGATCGCTTTACCAATCAGTATCCAATAAATCAAATACCTGATGAACAAGAATTTTTAACTTCTTTAAGAAAAATTGGATCCTATTTATTTAGCTCGGACATTCTCCACATGAGTTTATCTGTAGAAGCTCAAGTAGCATTAAAAATTTTGAATAATTTGTATCAGTACAAAATGAAAACAAAATTTCGTGTTGAATCAATCAATCCAATGTTATTGAAATATTTGGAAGAATAGTATTGACGAGTGAGATTTAAGGCTTTATAATATTTTTGAGGGAACAAAAATCAAAATTGACTAATTTGAGGTTTTTGTACTCTCAAGATTTAAGTAACTGTACAACATGCACCAGATTGAAAGGAGTGTTCCAGGGTTTTTGTACTCTCAAGATTTAAGTAACTGTACAACTCGCAAGACTATCCATTTGAGTAGCGATGCGTTTTTGTACTCTCAAGATTTAAGTAACTGTACAACTATTTTCGACTACATAGAACTCATCCTTTGGTTTTTGTACTCTCAAGATTTAAGTAACTGTACAACCAAGTTTTGCCGTAACGTTCTTCAAAACCAGTTTTTGTACTCTCAAGATTTAAGTAACTGTACAACTACAATCGAACAATTCCTAGATATCATCAAGTTTTTGTACTCTCAAGATTTAAGTAACTGTACAACCACCGACTAGATTGCCCTTCTTGCACCATTGTTTTTGTACTCTCAAGATTTAAGTAACTGTACAACTTTTGACGGTTCTTTGATTTCTCGTAACAAGTTTTTGTACTCTCAAGATTTAAGTAACTGTACAACTAGAAGATGACCAGTCATACTCACTAGCAGGTTTTTGTACTCTCAAGATTTAAGTAACTGTACAACAATGGCTACAAGAGAAGGTATTTATGTTGGGTTTTTGTACTCTCAAGATTTAAGTAACTGTACAACCAATAAGAATTAAATCAGCTTCATCAATAAGTTTTTGTACTCTCAAGATTTAAGTAACTGTACATTTAGATAATATTAGCGATTCTCTAACTTATAAAAAACCGCTCAGCTGAGCGGTTTTCGTCTATTCTTTCCTTTTACAGTACCCATGTACGGATGGCATGGGCAACGCCAGATTCGTCATTTGTTTTAGTGATGTATTTGGCGATTTTTTTGATTTCTGGATTTCCGTTTTCCATGACAACGGGATTCCCAACGACTTCCAGCATGGCACGGTCATTTTCTTCGTCACCAATAGCCATGGTTTCATCTTTGGTCAATCCGAGTTTTTCAGCTAGGTGAGTAATAGCTGAACCCTTGTCTACATTCTTTTTAAGGAGTTCGAGGTAGAAAGGAGCAGATTTGTTGATGGAGTAGCGTTCGTAAAATTCGGCTGGTATCTTTTCAATCGCAGCATCGAGAATTTCTGGTTCATCGATAAACATACATTTGACAATTTCCTTGTCAGCCATTTCTTCAGGGGTGCGGTAGAAGATGGGCATGCTGACGAGGGTTGATTCGTGCACTGTATATTTTCCGATATTGCGATTTGCAGTGTAGATACCATCCTTAGTAATAGCATGCATGTGAACACCAAGCTTACGACTGAGAAATTCCATATCCAGATAATCCTCATAAGACAAAGATTCGCTGATAATCTCATGGCCTGTAGCAGTTTCTTGGACCAGGGCACCATTGAAGGTCACGACATAGTCGCCTTCATCTCTCAACTGTAAGTCGTCTAGAAGTTTGGAAACACCTGCGATAGGGCGTCCAGTTGCAATGACGACTTTGACACCAGCTTCTTTGGCATCTTGGATGGCAGAAAAGACCTCAGGAGTAATCTCCTTTTGGCTGTTAACTAGGGTTCCGTCAATATCGACGGCGATTAGTTTAATACTCATAAAATTCCTCTTCTAGTTTTTATTTGGGGTAAAATGATCGTTCTCAATCAAGTGTAAAAATTGCTGGGTAATGCTTGCGAAGATGCTGTTTTGGTCTAACATTTCTTTAGGAAAATAAAAGCGATTATCTCCGTGGCGACTGCCGGCAAGGGATTGGACGATAGGAGACAGGCTAGAGAGTTCGGCTAGTTCTCCATTTTTCTGTAAAATCTCAATCTGTGTCCGTGGATTTTCAGATTCGGGACGATAGATATCATAAGGGAGGTCAAAGTTCTTATGAATAGCAGTGTAGTAGGCAGGATCAAAGCCGATATCCTCAACCAATTTTCTCATGCTAGCGAGCTGGTCTTGATCTTCTTGTGAAAAGGTAATGGATTTAAAGACCTTGCGGTTGACAAAGCGTTGCGATAAATCTGCGAGAATCTTGTCAGGACTGGTCATCCAAAGCTGGAAGTAGGTGTTCATGACACCATCATCCAGTGCCAAATAGTCAGATAAGGTCACATTTTTTTCAAAGAAAGGCAGGAGATGTGGAGAAGTTCGTGCAAAGAAATCTTTTTCTTCAGGATAGAGTTCCTTGGCGCGTTTGAGGAGATTCTGTAGGAGAACTTCCATGGCACGTGTTGCTGGGTGGAAATAGACCTGCATATACATCTGGTAGCGACTGAGGACGTAGTCTTCGATGGCGTGCATGCCATTGCGCTGAAAGGCGATGCCATTTTCGATAGGACGAATGACTCGGAGAATGCGAGTAAGGTCAAATTCCCCATAGGATGCTCCTGTAAAATAGGAGTCGCGCAAGAGATAGTCCATGCGGTCCGCATCAATCTGACTGGAAATGAGTTGCACGACCTGCTTGTTAGGGTAGGTATGGTCGATGACACTGGCTACCTTTTCTGGAAAATCTGGCGCTACTTGTAGTAGGACTTGGTGAATCTCCGTTTCAGGACTTTGGATAATCTCCTGAGTAATGGCTTCATGGTCTGTATCAAAGAGATGTTCAAAAGTATGGGAGTAAGCACCATGCCCAAGGTCATGTAGGAGAGCAGCGGTCATGGTCAAGAGAGACTCGGCAGGATTCCATTCTTCAGGATATTTTTCTTCAAAAATCTCCGTGATACGTCGTGCAATCTCATAGACTCCTAGACAGTGAGAGAAGCGACTGTGTTCTCCACCGTGGAAGGTATAACTGGAAGTTCCCAGTTGTTTGATACGACGCAAACGCTGAAATTCTTTTGTATTAATCAAGTCGTAGATGATTTGATTATTGACATGGATGTAGTTGTGAACTGGGTCACGGAATACTTTTTCGTTCATATGACCATTATAGCAAAATCCTGCTCTTTTTGGTAAAATAGTAGGACAAGAGACAAGAAAGAGGACCTGATGTGAAGATTCGGATGCGAAATACGATTCAGTTTGATGAGCAGTTGGAAGTGATTGACCAACTCTATGACGTGGAAGTGCATGAAAAAGGAGATTATAGCTACCTGCTTTTCTACAATGAGGAAAAGGAAAAAGTAGTGATTAAATTCCATGGTCAAGAACTGGTGATGAGCCGTTTTTCCAATCCCAAGACCATTATGCGCTTTTTAAAGGATAGTGATAGTTTAGCCTATATTCCCACACCTATGGGCATGCAGGAGTTTATCATCCAAACGAGCCATTATCAAGTTGATAGACAAAAGATTGAACTAGATTATCAACTACAAAATCAAGAGGGACATCCCTTTGCCAGTTATCAATTGGAAATTACTTGGGGCTAGGCTCATGTCTTTTTCAAATTTAGCTAGCTATCTTCTCGGATTGACTTCCTGGTGTGGTAGATTAGGCTAATTTTTGGTATAATAAAAGTTATGGAAATCGAAAAAACCAATCGTATGAATGCGCTCTTTGAATTTTATGCAGCGCTGTTGACAGACAAGCAAATGAATTATATAGAGCTCTACTACGCTGATGATTACAGTCTTGCTGAGATTGCCGAGGAATTCGGTGTCAGTCGTCAGGCTGTCTATGATAATATCAAGCGGACAGAAAAGATTCTGGAAGATTATGAGATGAAATTGCATATGTACTCGGACTACATTGTCCGCAGTCAAATTTTTGACCAGATTTTGGAGCGCTATCCCAAGGATGACTTTCTGCAGGAGCAGATAGAAATTTTAACAAGCATTGATAATAGAGAATAAGAGGAAGAAAAATGGCATTTGAAAGTTTAACAGAACGTTTGCAGAACGTCTTTAAAAATCTACGTAAAAAAGGAAAAATCTCTGAATCTGATGTTCAAGAGGCAACTAAAGAGATTCGCTTAGCCTTGCTTGAAGCTGACGTTGCCTTGCCTGTTGTAAAGGACTTTATTAAGAAAGTTCGTGAGCGTGCAGTCGGACATGAGGTCATTGATACCCTTAATCCAGCGCAACAGATTATCAAAATCGTTGATGAGGAACTGACAGCTGTTTTAGGTTCTGATACGGCAGAAATTATCAAGTCACCTAAGATTCCTACAATCATCATGATGGTTGGTTTGCAGGGGGCTGGTAAAACAACCTTTGCTGGTAAATTGGCCAACAAACTCAAGAAAGAAGAAAATGCTCGTCCTTTGATGATTGCGGCGGATATTTATCGTCCAGCTGCCATTGACCAGCTTAAGACCTTGGGACAACAGATTGATGTGCCGGTTTTCGCTCTTGGGACAGAGGTTCCAGCTGTGGAGATTGTTCGTCAAGGTTTGGAACAAGCTCAAGCTAATCATAATGACTATGTCTTGATTGATACGGCAGGTCGTTTGCAGATTGATGAGCTTTTGATGAATGAGCTTCGTGACGTGAAAGCACTGGCTCAACCAAATGAAATCCTGCTTGTCGTTGATGCCATGATTGGTCAAGAAGCGGCCAATGTTGCGCGTGAGTTTAATGCTCAGTTGGAAGTGACTGGGGTCATCCTTACCAAGATTGATGGGGACACTCGTGGTGGTGCGGCTCTATCTGTTCGTCACATTACTGAAAAACCAATCAAGTTCACTGGTACAGGTGAAAAGATTACGGACATTGAGACCTTCCACCCAGACCGTATGTCTAGTCGTATCCTTGGCATGGGGGATATGCTCACTCTGATTGAGAAAGCTTCTCAAGAATACGATGAGCAAAAAGCCCTTGAAATGGCTGAGAAGATGCGTGAAAACACCTTTGATTTCAATGATTTCATCGATCAGTTGGATCAGGTGCAAAACATGGGGCCAATGGAAGACTTGCTCAAGATGATTCCAGGTATGGCCAACAATCCAGCCATTCAAAATATGAAGGTGGATGAGCGTCAGATTGCGCGCAAACGTGCCATTGTATCTTCCATGACACCTGAAGAACGTGAAAATCCAGATTTGTTAAATCCAAGCCGTCGCCGTCGTATCGCAGCTGGTTCTGGAAATACCTTTGTCGAAGTTAATAAATTCATTAAAGACTTTAACCAGGCTAAACAGCTTATGCAGGGAGTCATGTCTGGCGATATGAACAAGATGATGAAGCAAATGGGAATCAATCCAAACAACCTTCCAAAAAATATGCCAAATATGGGAGGGATGGATATGTCTGCCCTTGAAGGAATGATGGGACAAGGTGGTATGCCTGACTTATCCGCTCTCGGAGGAGCAGGAATGCCAGATATGAGCCAGATGTTTGGTGGCGGTCTAAAAGGTAAAATCGGTGAATTTGCTATGAAACAATCCATGAAACGCATGGCGAATAAAATGAAAAAAGCGAAGAAGAAACGTAAGTAAGACAAGGGAAGGCCGCAGGGCTTTCCTTTTTTAGAAAGAAGAAAAATGAGCACTTCCGTAATTGGAAATGCTCGTTTTTTGATATGTTTAGACTCTTAGTCTTTATTTTCGTATGGCAAGATTAAGTTCAAGATGATTCCTGTCATGGCTGATAGGGCAGTACCTGAAAGTGTAACTGGACCAAGTTTAAGGATAGCTCCTCCAAGTCCAAGGACCAACATAGCACTTGCGATGATTAGGTTACGCATTTGACCAAAATCAACACGTTCTTTGATCAAGACTTTCAAACCGTTGCTGGCGATAACTCCATAGAGAAGGATTGACATACCACCAAGTACAGCATTTGGAATGGTTGAAATCAAGGCAGTAAATTTGCCAAGGAAGCTAAGGGCAATTGCGATAAGGGCAGCGTTACGGATAACTGAGACAGAAGCGATACGAGTCATACCGATAACCCCTGTATTTTCTCCGTAAGTTGTATTGGCTGGTCCACCAAGGAAGGCAGAAACAGAAGTTGCGATACCGTCACCAAGAAGAGTACGGTGAAGACCTGGTTCTTTCAAGAATTGACGGCCACAGATTTGACCCAAAACAGTATGGTCTCCGATATGTTCAGAAATTGTTACGATAGCGATTGGTAAGATGGCGATGGTTTCTGGACCAAAGTAAAGATTGTATTCTTTAAAGGTACCACCTGTGCTAAATGGCAAGTAGAAACCAGGAATCTCAAACCAGTTGGCTTTAAGAACTGGTGTAAAGTCAACCAAGCCAAGGGTTAGTGCGAAGAGGTAACCACCGATAATGGCAAAGAGGAATGGAATGATTCGTAGGAAGCCTTTTCCTTTTGTATTGATAAATGCAGCAATCAAGAAAGTAACAACTGCTACAAGAGCATTTTTCCAATTTCCATCAGCTACAAGACCAGCATTGGTAACAGCTGAACCTGCAAGTCCAAGACCGATAACGATGATCATAGGACCGATGATGATTGGTGGCAAGAGTTTATCAATCCATTTTGTACCTGCAAAACGAACACTTGTAGCCACAAGGACATAGACCAAACCAGTCAAGATAACCCCTGTTTGGGCAGCAGATACATCACCACCCATTTCTTTCATAGCAAGTGACATTGCTGTGATAAATGCAAATGAAGAACCTAGATAAACTGGAACTTTAAAACCAGTTGAAATCATGTAGATGAGTGTTCCAACACCTGAAGCAAAAAGGGCAACAGATACAGGCATTCCCAAAATCAATGGTACCAAGATGGTCGCCCCAAACATGGCGAAAACGTGTTGGAAACTAAGGAGAATTCCTTTTCCAGCCGAAGGACGTTGGTCAACGTCTAGTAACAAATCAACAGTTGATTCTTGTTTCATATAAACCTCACTTTTGGGCATCAAAAAAGAGCCCATTATTTTACAGCAATAGGCCCTCAGAGTAAGACTTCTTTAAAATCTAGACTTTAAAGAGTTTCAAATATTTCTGCGTCTTCGTCACCTCACGGGATGACATTAAAAACCTTTGCTTGTGATAGTATAGCAGAAATTACAAACTTTGTAAATATTTTTTTACTAAAAAATTTAAAGCGGGCGTTTATTTGGCATGCCAGCCTTTCTTGGGTATTTGTTGGGCGTTTCTTTTTTCTTTTCTACCACTGTGATATAACGCGGATCTCCATTTGGTAGGGCGTAGCTGAGATTGTCTTCGACTTTACTAAAAAGGAGGTTGAGAGCATTCTTAGCTTCAAATAACTCCTCAGGCGCATTGCTGGCCTTGAGTGCTAATAGTTTGCCACCAACTTTAAGGTAAGGAATTGTCAATTCAGACAAGACCTGCATACGGGCAACCGCACGAGCCGTTACAAAATCATACTGAGCACGGAAGTTCTTGTCTTGGGCAAAGTCTTCTGCACGCCCATGGTAGAAATGAACATCGTTCAAATCCAGTTCTTGAGCCAACAGTTGGAGGAAGTTGATGCGCTTGTTGAGTGAATCAATGATAGTCACATCTAACTGAGGATAGAGGATTTTCATTGGTAGACTAGGAAATCCTGCCCCGGCTCCAATATCAAGCAATTTGATATTTTCATTGGGAATCAAGCCTTGCAGAATAGGTGCAATCGAATCGTAAAAATGTTTGAGATAAACTTCATCCTTGTCCGTAATGGCTGTTAAATTAATCTTTTCATTCCACTCGACCAAGAGCTCAAAATAACGTTCAAATTGTTCTTTTTGCTGGTCCGAAAGTGGAAGGTTCTGCTCGGCCAGCAAGTTGTAAAATGTTTCTGGTTTCATAGTTATTTCCTTCTTTAGTATCATCTTATTTTACCACAATCATAAAAAATTTGATATACTGGTACTAATCTAAAAACAGAAAGGACTTATATCATGACTTGGATTATTCTTGGAGTTATCGCTCTTGTTGTGATTTTTGTGATTGTTAGCTATAACGGTTTGGTTAAAAATCGTATGCAAACCAAGGAGGCTTGGAGTCAGATTGATGTTCAATTGAAGCGTCGAAATGATCTCTTGCCAAACTTGATTGAGACTGTAAAAGGTTATGCCAAATATGAAGGTTCTACCCTTGAAAAGGTGGCAGAACTGCGTAACCAAGTAGCGGCAGCGACTTCTCCAGCAGAAGCTATGAAAGCTAGTGATGCCCTCACTCGTCAGATTTCAGGTATTTTTGCAGTTGCAGAAAGCTATCCAGATTTGAAAGCTAGTGCCAACTTTGTTAAATTGCAAGAGGAGTTGACAAACACAGAAAATAAAATTTCTTACTCTCGTCAACTTTACAACAGTGTTGTCAGCAACTACAATGTAAAATTAGAGACTTTCCCAAGCAATATTATCGCTGGAATGTTTGGATTTAAAGCAGCAGATTTCCTTCAAACACCAGAAGAGGAAAAGGCAGTTCCTAAGGTTGATTTTAGCGGTTTAGGTGACTAAGATGCTGTTTGATCAAATTGCAAGCAATAAACGAAAAACCTGGATTTTGTTGCTGGTATTTTTCCTACTCTTAGCTCTTGTTGGCTATGCGGTTGGTTACCTCTTTATGCGATCTGGGCTTGGTGGTTTGGTTATCGCACTGATTATCGGCTTTATCTATGCTTTATCCATGATTTTTCAGTCTACTGAGATTGTCATGTCTATGAATGGGGCGCGTGAGGTGGATGAACAAACGGCACCAGGCCTCTATCATGTAGTGGAAGATATGGCTATGGTCGCTCAGATTCCTATGCCTCGTGTTTTCATCATTGATGATCCAGCCTTAAATGCCTTTGCGACAGGTTCCAATCCTCAAAATGCTGCAGTTGCTGCAACTTCAGGTCTCCTAGCTATCATGAATCGTGAAGAACTAGAAGCTGTTATGGGACATGAAGTCAGTCATATTCGTAATTACGATATCCGTATTTCGACTATTGCTGTTGCCCTTGCTAGTGCTATCACCATGCTTTCTAGTATGGCAGGTCGTATGATGTGGTGGGGCGGAGCAGGTCGCAGACGAAGTGACGATGATCGAGACGGAAATGGTCTTGAAATCATTATGCTAGTGGTTTCTTTATTAGCTATTGTGCTGGCACCTCTCGCTGCAACCTTGGTACAACTCGCTATTTCTCGTCAGAGGGAATTCCTAGCTGATGCTTCCAGTGTCGAGTTGACGCGCAATCCTCAAGGGATGATTAATGCTCTCCATAAGTTGGATAATAGTAAACCTATGAGTCGTCCTGTAGATGATGCCAGTAGTGCACTTTATATCAATGATCCCAAGAAAGGGGGAGGGTTCCAAAAACTCTTTTATACCCACCCACCTATCTCAGAACGGATTGAACGTTTAAAACAGATGTAAAAATGTGCCTATACAATAAAAAATGAGCATTCTCGTAGTTGGAGATGCTCATTTTCTTATATAAGGGACTCAGAAATCAATTGGTTACGATACAACTTAGAATTTCTTTAGGAAACTTCGTTTAGAACACATGATATATCTAAGAAGAATCTAGTATCTATGTCAAATGGAGGAGGGCAATTAATTGCACTTTTAGCAAATTAGAGAATATTTTTGGCGTGTTCAGAGTGTATGTTAGAGACAAGTAGACCAGCGTAGTAGAGATAGGACTCATTTTCATGAGTATGGATTTTACAAAATTGTTCAAGAATTTAATCTACAAATCAGCTATTCAAAAACCGCACAGTGATTTCAGCTTTATTGTGAGCAAAGCTGAAATCACTGTGCGGTTCTATTTAGAAGTAAGTTTTTGTCCAGCCTCTTTTATAGGCGATTTCGGAAAACTTCATACATAAGAATGGCCGCAGCAACACTGGCATTAAGGCTTTGAACATGTCCATTCATAGGAATGGTGATCATTTCATCGACCTGCTTTTTGATGTTGCTAGAGATTCCTTTTCCTTCATTTCCGATTATGAGGGCAATTTTCCCTTTTGTATTCCACTTATGGCAAGGAGTCCCATTCATATCTGTTCCAAAGGTCCAGAAGCCTTCATCCTTTAGTTTGTCCAGAGTTTGGCTCAGATTTGTCACTCGGGCAATTGGAACGTGCTCAATAGCACCTGTGGCTGTTTTGGCAACGACAGGAGTAACACCGACAGCACGGTGTTTAGGAATGATGACACCTGAAACATTGGTCGCGTCGGCTGTTCTCAGGATGGATCCTAGGTTGTGAGGGTCAGTTAAGCCATCCAGAATCAATAGAAGTGGATTTTCTTCTTGACGTGTTTTTGCTAGGATGTGTTCTAATTCGCTATAGGCAAATTCAGACACTCGTAGAACAAAACCTTGGTGGACAGCACCTTCAGTCATCTCAGAGAGGGATTTTTTTGAAGTCCAAGAAATGGATACCTTCTTTTCTGTAGCCAGTTCCTTGACTTTCTCAACATTCTTACCTCGGAGATCTTCTTGGAGGTAGAGTTTGTTTCCAGTATTTGCATGGAGGGCTTCGGTAACGGCGTGGACGCCATAGACAATATCATTTGTTTTCATTCCTCTATTATAACACAAAACCCCGTCTTGCAACGGGATTTTCTTTATTCTAGAATTAGTAAACCATCTTTAACTGCAAATGGGTCTTTTTCATTGATACGATCGTAAAACATGATTCCGTTGATGTGGTCAATTTCATGCTGAACAACGATGGAGTTGTAACCTTTGAGCTTGATACGGTGTTTTTCCCCATCTTTGTCAAAGTAGTCAACAGTAACGCGGGCATGGCGAACTACGTAGCCAGGCACGTTACGGTCAACAGACAGGCAACCTTCTCCTTCACCAAGAGCAGCGTCTTGAACAGAGTGCGAGACGATTTTTGGATTATACATAATGGCTTGTAAGTCGTAGGCTTCCTTTGGAGTTTCACCTTCTTCGACAATATTAGGTACCAAAACAGCGATAATGCGTTTTGAGATATCCAATTGAGGAGCAGCCAGTCCAACCCCACCGCGGAGTCCCAATTTTTCAGCCATGACAGGATCTTGGGAATGTTTGAGGAATTGCATCATCTTTTCACCAAGGATGATTTCCTGATCAGATAGGGGGAAAGTAACTTCCTCAGCAACTGCGCGTAGAGTTGGGTTCCCCTCGCGGATAATATCGTTCATATCAATCAAGTGAGCAGCTTTTGTAATACGTTCTATAGCAGACATTTTCTCTCCTTTCATTACCTCTACATGATATCACAAAATGACAAGGATTGAAAGCATTACGGCATTAAGTTTATATAGAAAATACCTAGCAGGTTCGATTCAGTTGTGAAAGAATTTCTTATCTGTGATATAATAAAAAGAAAAGGCTTGCATAAGAAAGTAGGGAGAATGAAGATGCAAAGAAGACAAGATAGAAATCAGAGTGGTTCAGCTTTTCGTTTTATGAGGGGGTTTGTAAACTTTTTTAGGAGTTATCGTAAGTGGAGTAATAAGGGATTTGTGGCGATACTTTTGCTAGCAGTTGCTTTATCAATGGGCTTGGTCTTGTTGTTTGAAAGTTTTCAAGGAATTCCCTTGACTAGTCAGAAAAAGGATACTATTTCTCAAGAAGCTAATAAGACGAATCAACATTCCAAAGATCAGGAAGAGGAAAAAACTGCTAGAATTATGGCTCATGGTGATTTGCTTTATCATGATATTCTTTACTTTTCAGCAAAAAAGGATGATGGAACCTATGATTTTCATGAGAATTTTGAGTATGTGACACCTTGGCTTAAGCAAGCAGACTTAGCTATTGGTGACTTTGAAGGGACCATTAATAAGGATCATTATTTAGCAGGTTATCCTCTCTTTAATGCTCCTGCTGAAGTTATGGATGCTATTAAGGATGCAGGTTATCATGTTCTAGATTTGGCTCATAATCATATTTTGGATTCGCAAATTGAGGGAGTTATTTCAACGGCCGATATTATTAAGAAGGCTGGAATCACTCCAATTGGAGTTTATACACACGAGCCACGTGATCAGGCTCCGCTGGTCATTAAGGAAGTGAATGGTATCAAGGTTGCACTTTTGGCTTATTCTTATGGATTTAATGGAATTGAGCAAAATATTTCTCAGGAGGATTATAATCACTATCTTTCAGATTTAGATGAGAATAAAATGAAGTCTGAAATTGAACGAGCGGAAAAGGAAGCAGATATTACCATTATCATGCCACAAATGGGTGTTGAGTATCGCATAGAACCGACTGAAGAGCAAAAAGCTTTATATCACAAGATGATTGATTGGGGAGCAGATATTATATTTGGAGGTCACCCTCACGTCGTTGAACCATCTGAAACGGTTGAAAAAGATGGGGACAAGAAACTCATTATCTATTCAATGGGGAACTTCATTTCAAATCAACGAATTGAGACCATGGAAGGGGTAGAAAATGCTAAGTGGACTGAACGTGGCGTGCTCATGGATGTGACCATTAAGAAAAAAGCCGGTAAGACGACAATCGAAACTGCCAAAGCGCATCCTTCTTGGGTAAACCGTACACCAAAAGGAACCTATTCTCCAGAAGGTTATCCACTCTACCTTTACCAAACCTACATCTTAGAAGATTTTATCGAGGGTGGTAGTCATCGTGACCAGTTAGATGAAGCGACTAAGGAACGAATTGATACAGCTTATAAAGAAATGAATGAACATGTGGGATTGAAGTGGGACTAGCTTAAATCCAGAGGAAAGAAAATGACGATTAAAGTAATTGCGACAGATATGGATGGGACCTTGCTGGATGCTAGAGGCCAGCTTGATCTCCCACGACTGGAAAAGATTTTAGATCAGTTGGATCAGAGGGAGATTCGTTTTGTCATCGCGACGGGGAATGAAATTCACCGCATGAGGCAACTACTGGAGCACTTGGTGAATCGAGTGGTTCTGGTGGTTGCTAATGGTGCTCGTATTTTTGAAAACAATGAACTGATTCAGGCCCAGACTTGGGATGATGGCATTGTCGACAAGGCTTTGGCTCATTTCAAGGGTCGAGAGTGTCAAAATCAATTTGTTGTAACGGGGATGAAGGGTGGTTTCGTCAAGGAAGGTACGATTTTTACAGACCTTGAAAGTTTTATGACTCCAGAAATGATTGAAAAATTCTACCAACGGATGCAGTTTGTGGATGAATTAACCTCTGACCTCTTTGGTGGTGTGCTCAAGATGAGTATGGTTGTTGGTGAGGAACGGTTGAATTCGGTATTGGCAGAGATTAATGACCTCTTTGATGGCCGTGTTCGGGCTGTATCCAGTGGCTATGGTTGCATTGATATCCTTCAAGCTGGAATTCATAAAGCATGGGGCTTGGAAGAATTACTCAAGCGCTGGGACTTGAACCCCCAACAAATAATGGCTTTTGGCGATAGTGAAAATGATGTTGAAATGCTTGAAATGGCTGGGATTGCCTATGCGATGGAAAATGCTGATGAGAAAGCTAAAGCTGTGGCGACTGCTCTAGCGCCAGCTAACAGACAAGGAGGAGTTTATCAAGTCTTGGAAAACTGGTTAGAAAAAGGAGAATGAAGTGGCAGTACAGTTATTAGAAAATTGGTTACTAAAGGAACAGGGCAAAATCCAAACCAAATACCGTCACTTAAATCAAGTTTCTGTTGTTGAACCAGACATTCTTTTTATTGGGGATTCCATTGTCGAATACTACCCTCTGCAGGAGTTATTTGGGACTGCAAAGACCATTGTCAATCGAGGCATTCGAGGTTATCAGACAGGGCTGTTACTAGAGAATCTAGATGCGCATCTTTACGGTGGAACAGTAGATAAAATTGTCCTTCTGATTGGGACAAATGATATCGGAAAAGATGTACTTGTAAATCAGGCTCTCAATAATCTTGAAGCTATCATACAATCCATTGCTCGCGATTATCCATTGACTGAGATTAAATTGCTTTCCATTTTGCCAGTCAATGAGAGCGAGGAGTACAAGCAGACAGTCTATATCCGCACGAATGAAAAAATTCAGAAATGGAATCAAGCCTATCAAGAGCTTGCTTCTGCCTATATGCAGGTAGAATTTGTGCCAGTTTTTGATAGTTTGATAGATCAAGCAGGCCAACTCAAAAAAGAATATACAACTGATGGGCTGCATCTCAGTATTACTGGTTATCAGGCTTTGACCAAAGCTTTGAAAGACTATCTTTTGTAGTTCATTGATTTTCTTTTTGCATTTTTGTGTTAGATAAGGTATAATGGTTTTATTGTCTTTTGGGGTCGTTACGGATTCGACAGGCATTATGAGGCATATTTTGCGACTCGTGTAGCGACGTAAACGCTCAGTTAAATATAACTGCAAAAAATAACACTTCTTACGCTCTAGCTGCCTAAAAACCAGCAGGCGTGACCCGATTTGGATTGCTCGTGTTCAATGACAGGTCTTATTATTAGCGAGATACGATCAAGTCTTGTCTAGCGGCTTGATAAGAGATTGATAGACTCGCAGTTTCTAGGCTTGAGTTATGTGTCGAGGGACTGTTAAACTAATACATAACCTATGGTTGTAGACAAATATGTTGGCAGGTGTTTGGACGTGGGTTCGACTCCCACCGGCTCCATTATTCCTTTGCATTCTTTTGAATTCCTTGGTAAAACGTTGTTAAATCAACGTTTTTTCTTATGCGACTTTCAGTCCGTCTCGCTCCGCTAGGTGCGAGACAAAAAACCACCCGCTATTCGGGTGCACATCGAAGGTTATACCCCAAAAAACTCCAAACGCGATACAATAAAGGTGTTCAAGCCAATTGTAAAGCGAAAGGAGAAAAATATGGCACAAAAGGCTCATAGTTTATCGCACACAAAGTGGCACTGTTCTATCACATTGTGTTCACCCCTAAGTATAGACGAAAAGTCCTCTATAATCAATATCGAAGTAGTTTAGGTGAAATATTTCATCGCTTGTATAGTTACAAAGGAGTTGAAATTATCGAGGGTCACTAAATGCCAGACCATTTACATATGTTAGTCAGTATTTCACCGAGGATAAGTACTTCGAGTTTCATGGGTTATTTAAAAGGTAAGAGTGCTCTCATGATATTTGACAAACACGCCAATCTCAAGTACAAGTTTGGGAATCGGCATTTCTGGGCGGAAGGTTATTATATGAGTACGGTGGGACTCAATGAAGCCACAATTAAGAAATATATTCAAAAGTAAAGAAATTATCCAGTGGATGATTTCTTCACGAGTATGACAATTTGAGAACGAGTAAAGCATGATATAGCACTAGATAAATTGAGTGTAAAAGAGTATGAGGATCCCTTTAGGGATAGTGGTAAGTAATACTAACGCCTCTTTGAGAGGCAAGTGACGAGTCAAGAGCAATGAGGCTTAAACAACGTGAAGGAGGCTGGGTCAAAGAGTATCTAAATCAAAAAACGCATAATATTAAGTGTTGAAAACTTGTACTGACCCCAAAAAGTTAGACAATCAATTTATCCGAAGGATTTAGTTCTGTATTGCACAGGACTGAGTCCTTTTAGTTTTACCTTAATTCGTTTATTGTTGTAGTAATCAATATAGTCTAC
>NZ_VFSH01000016.1 GCF_006385785.1 Streptococcus shenyangsis | reverse complement strand
TCTAAGCTATATCCTTGTTTTCTAAGTTCATAGATCTGAACTTTATCATCATAAGTTAATTTCATAATAAAAACACCCCAAAAGTTAGATTTTTTCTGTCTAACTTTTGGGGTGCAGTTCAACTTGAACCGTAATACTATGCGTTTTATTGTGAGAAAATTTATTTCATTTTCTCCTGAAATTGAGTTTTTACCCAGTCTCTAATGAGTTATTTCCAAGTGACCAGTTCGCTCCAAACGCTAACATTCGATATAGTAGAGGTTTCACCAGCTGGAACCCATTTGTTGGTGCCTAAGTATCTAACTTCTAGTTTACGAACGTTTACTGTGTAAGATGCTTTTAGTCTAATATAACCATAAGTGTAGGGTGGTACGTTATGGGAGACTGAGTGATTTAAACTAAGTCCAGCTCCAGACTCCGGAGCAGAAAAGCTAACACCTGCACCTACAGTCAGAGTAGCTCCAGCTTTTCCACCATAGGCAGTTGAACTTACAGGACCTGATGTGGTGCTTTTCTTGTAAGAGTGAGAGTATTTAGTTCTATAGTCTGCAACACCAGTTGCATTAGAACGAGTCTGATACGTAGATTTAGACTCTAAATAGGCGTCTCTAAGTTCAGTCGTATAAAATGACAATAACTCTCCTGTGTTGATATCTTTTACAATACGATTAGATACAATTTCATAATTTGTACCAGGATAGACATCAGCAAAAACCGTAGATGTTGTGACTAAGAATAATAGACTTGATAGTAGAGAGAAAAACAATAGTTTCAGTTTAATCATAACAAATTTACTTTCTTCATGAGTAAAAGATTATTTTTTCAATCCTTTGAAAGTTATAATGCAACCCGAAATAATACTGAGAGTTCCTACAGGTCTCCAATATAGTTGCCAAAAGAATAAATTTATTCTTTCTTTCAGTGTCGCATAGGGTTCGGCATAATAGGGGTTGATGTGAAATAATAAAAAACCAAAACATAAAACTATGATTCCAGTTAAGAATAAAATGTCCTTATTTACTTTCCTCATAAAACCTCCTTTTATTTTATTTAAAGCGCTTTCTATTATTAGTATACGTCAAAAAAAGAAAAAAAACAAGTCTATTTATTTATTTTTTTACATGGTATAATAGAATAGTTGGAGAGTTTTTATATAGCTTTAAAAGGCTGATATGAATACTTTGTATAATCTAATGATTCTTCAAAAAATTTCTTATTCAAACAAGAGCAAAGAGAAGGTGGGCTGCATATCAGAAGTTAGATGTATTTCTGTCTAACTTTTGAGGTGTAGTTCATTTTAAAACCACGAATCCTATGTGACTCGTGGTTCTTTTTTATAAACTAGTAGAGTGTTTTGGTTGTACTTTTTGCTCAGGGTCGATGTAGTTGATAGCATTATTGACAGCAGTTGGAGCTTCTCCGAGACCTGTCGCAATCAAGTCAATTTTTCCGTCATAGTAGCAACAGTCACCGATAGCATAGATACCTGCTTGGCTAGATTCCTGTTTGCTGTTGACAATAATCTTGTGACGGTTGAGGTCGAGCCCCCAGTTTTTAAGGTTACCAACAGAAGATTTGAAACCATAGTTGACAAAGAGGTGATCTAAGTCAATCGTTTCTGTTTCATCAGATTTTACTTTTGTGATTTCCAACTTGTCAAGCTTTTTTCCATCTCCAAGGAGTTGGCTAGGGACGAATGGTGTCTTGATGGTCACAGATGATTCTTGCAAAGCTTGCACACTGTGTTCCAAGGCACGGAAATTATCTCTGCGGTGAACAAGGGTAGTTGGCGCGATTTTTTCAAAAGCCAAAGCCCAATCCACAGCTGAGTCCCCCCCACCAAGAATCGTCACTTTCTTACCAGCATATTGCTGGATGTTGGAAACGTGGTAGTGGATATTTTCATAGTTCTCAACGCCTTCTAGTTCCAGAGGACGTGGTTTGAAGGCGCCGCCACCCATAGCAATGATAACTGTTTTAGACAGGTGACTCCCTTTAGAAGTTGTAATTACAAAGCCTTCTTCTTGTTTTTCAATCTCAATAACCGTTTCGTTGAGATGAATAGGGGTATCAAAGCCGTTTAGCTGTTCAATCAAGCGGTTGGTCAACTCTTCTCCAGTCAGGTTTGGGAAACCTGGAACGTCGAGGATTTCCTTTTCAGGATAGAGAATAGCAGGTTGTCCACCTAGTTGGGGAAGAGAGTCGATGATTTGGACCTTGGCTTGGCGTAGGTGGGCATAGAAGGCCGCAAAAAGACCAACTGGACCACCACCTACAATGGTAATATCATAGAGTTGAGACATGGTTTCTCCTTTGTTTTTTCTAGTCATACTCTTCGAAAATCTCTTCAAACCACGTCAGCGTCGCCTTACCGTAGCTATGGTTACTGATTTCGTCAGTTCTATCCACAACCTCAAAACATTGTTTTGAGCAACCTGCGGCTAGCTTCCTAGTTTGCTCTTTGATTTTCATTGAGTATCAGTTTATTTTATCATATTTTTTCCTTAATTTAAAATGAAGTAGGATAGGGGAAAAATGCCAGAAAAATGGTATAATAGACAGGAACGTGTTTGGACAGAGAGGAGACGGCAGATGAACTTTCAACAATTATCCAACCTGCAATATTGGACTAGCTTGTTTTCTAGTCCTTGGAGTATTGCCATCAATGTGTTTGATATTTTGATTGTGGCTTATGTTTTGTATCGTTTTACAAAAGCGATAGCTGGTACCAAGATTATGATTTTGGTGCGGGGGGTATTGATTTTTGTATTAGCCCAGGTTGTAGCTAATATCCTTGGTTTAACCACGATTTCTTGGTTGATTAATCAGATTATCACTTATGGAGTCATTGCTGTGGTTGTTATCTTCTCTCCAGAGATTCGGACTGGTTTGGAACGCTTGGGAAGGGCGACAGATTTCTTTTCTACTACTCAAATAAGTGCAGAAGAGCAAATGATTCGTTCCTTTGTCAAGTCAGTTGAATACATGAGTCCTCGTAAGATAGGTGCCCTGGTTGCCATTCAACGAGTTCGGACCTTGCAAGAATACATTGCGACAGGGATTCCTTTGGATGCCAATATTTCGGCTGAACTTCTCATCAATATTTTTATCCCTAACACTCCCCTACACGATGGTGCTGTGATTATCAGAGAAAACCGAATTGCGGTAACCTCTGCCTATCTGCCCTTGACAGAAAGTACAGGGATTTCCAAGGAATTTGGGACCAGACACCGGGCGGCTATCGGTTTATCAGAAGTGTCTGATGCCTTGACCTTCATCGTCTCAGAGGAAACAGGTGGTATTTCTATTACCTACAATGGGGTCTTCAAGCATGACTTGACGATTGAAGAATTTGAAGCAGAGCTACGAACAATTCTTTTGCCAGCTGTTGAGGAAAAAGCCAGTTTCAAGGACCGTTTGCTAGGAGGTTGGAAATATGAGAAAAAATAGTCTATATATCATTTCATCTCTCTTTTTTGCTTGTGTCTTATTCATTTATGCAACGTCTACCAACTTTCAAAATAGCAATACCGCAAGGCAGGTCAAATCAGAGACCTACACCAATACGATAGCAAATGTTCCTATCGATATTCACTATGATAATAGTCAATACTTTATTAGTGGTTTTGCTTCAGAAGTTTCAGTTGTGCTGACAGGTGCCAATCGTGTGACTTTGGCCAGCGAAATGCAGGAAAGTACTCGTAAGTTTAAAGTTACTGCTGATTTGACGGATGCCAGTGTTGGAACGATTGAAGTTCCCTTGAATATTGAAAATCTTCCAAGTGGATTGACCGCTGTGGCAACGCCTCAAAAGATCACAGTGAAAGTTGGGAAGAAGGTTAAGCGAGATGAGATGATTGTTGTTCCGCAAGTTGACCAAAGCCAGATTGATCCCAAGTTACAAATTGATAGTGTAACTGTGTCAAATGAACGAGTTTCTGTCACAACTGACCAAGAAACATTAGCTAAGATTGACAAAGTTATTGCGCTTTTACCAACTAGCGAACGCATAACAGGTAATTACAGTGGTTCAGTACCTTTGCAGGCAATCGACCGCAATGGGGTTGTCTTACCGGCAGTTATCACTCCGTTTGACACAACAATGAAGGTGACTACAAAACCTGTGACACCAAGTTCAAGCACATCAAATTCAACTACAAGCAGTTCGTCGGAGACATCTTCGTCAACGAAAGCAACTAGTTCAAAAACGAATTAAAAAATAGGAAAAGGATTTTATAAAAATGGGTAAATATTTTGGGACTGATGGAGTCCGTGGAGAAGCTAATGTAGAACTAACACCAGAATTGGCCTTTAAACTAGGACGTTTTGGAGGCTATGTTCTTAGTCAACATGAAACGGAAGCACCGAAAGTCTTTGTAGGACGTGACACACGAATTTCAGGAGAAATGCTAGAATCTGCCTTGGTAGCTGGTCTCCTTTCAGTTGGTATTCACGTATACAAACTAGGCGTTCTGGCAACGCCAGCAGTAGCTTACTTGGTTAAAACTGAAGGAGCAAGTGCAGGTGTCATGATTTCTGCTAGCCACAATCCAGCCCTTGATAATGGAATCAAGTTCTTTGGTGGGGATGGCTTCAAACTAGATGACGAAAAAGAAGCAGAAATTGAAGCCTTGCTAGATGCTGCGGAAGACATTCTTCCTCGTCCAAGTGCAGAAGGTCTAGGTACTGTAGTTGATTATCCAGAAGGCTTGCGTAAGTATGAAGGCTATCTTGTTTCAACTGGAACTCCTCTTGAAGGAATGAAGGTTGCCTTGGACACAGCAAACGGTGCAGCGTCTACAAGTGCCCGTCAAATCTTTGCAGACCTTGGAGCTCAATTGACTATTATCGGGGAAACACCAGACGGTCTTAACATCAACCTTAATGTTGGTTCAACCCACCCAGAATCCCTTCAAGAAGTGGTCAAAGAAAGCGGGTCAGCTATCGGTCTGGCCTTTGATGGAGACAGTGACCGCTTGATTGCTGTTGATGAGAATGGCGATATCGTTGATGGTGACAAGATTATGTACATCATCGGAAAATATCTTTCTGAAAAAGGACAATTGGCCCAAAATACAATCGTGACAACTGTTATGTCTAACCTTGGTTTCCACAAGGCCTTGGACCGTGAAGGTATTAACAAGGCAGTCACTGCAGTCGGTGACCGCTACGTTGTTGAAGAAATGAGAAAATCAGGCTACAACCTTGGCGGAGAACAGTCTGGGCACGTGATTTTGATGGATTACAATACCACAGGTGATGGCCAATTATCAGCTGTCCAATTGACGAAAATCATGAAAGAAACTGGTAAGAGCTTGTCAGAGCTGGCCGCAGAAGTAACCATCTATCCACAAAAATTAGTCAATATCCGAGTGGAAAATGCCATGAAGGAAAATGCCATGGAAGTGCCAGCTATCAAGGCCATCATTGAGAAGATGGAAGAAGAAATGGCAGGAAATGGCCGTATCCTTGTTCGCCCAAGTGGAACAGAGCCCCTCTTACGTGTTATGGCAGAAGCGCCTACAACAGAAGAAGTGGACTACTATGTTGATACCATCGCTGATGTAGTTCGAGCTGAAATTGGGATTGACTAAATCCTAGAAAACTAGATGAAAATAAAAAATTATGGTACAATAGCTTATAATATTGTAGCTAAGGGAGAGAGACATGAATCTTAAACGTGAACAAGAATTTGTTAGTCAGTATCATTTTGATGCGCGTAATTTTGAATGGGAAAATGAGAATGGAGCTCCTGAAACCAAGGTGGATGTAAACTTCCAATTGCTCCAACATGACCAAGACAATCAAGTGACTTCCTTAATTGTTGTCTTGAGTTTTATGATTGTATTTGATAAGTTTGTCATTAGTGGAACCATTTCACAGGTGAACCATATCGATGGTCGTATTGTCAATGAACCAAGTGAATTGAGCCAAGAAGAAGTGGAAACTTTGGCTCGTCCATGTTTGAATATGCTCAATCGTTTGACTTATGAAGTGACTGAAATTGCATTAGACTTACCAGGAATCAATTTGGAGTTCTAATATGAAACTAGCTGTTATTACAGATTCCTCTGCCTTTCTCAGTACAGAGACCTTGCAAAGAGAAGATTTGTTTGTCTTGGATATTCCTGTCAATATTGATGGTGAGGAGTATGTTGAAGGCATCAATCTGACTGCTGAGGAATTTTATCAAAAAATGGCTCAGGCTTCTGAATTGCCTAAGACCAGTCAACCAAGCATTGCCAAGTTAGATGAAATCTTAACTTCGCTCAAAGAACAAGGCTATACCCATGCCTTGGGGCTTTTCCTATCTTCTGGAATTTCAGGTTTTTACCAAAATATCCAGTATATGGTGGATGATTATGAGGGCTTGACCATTGCTTTCCCAGACACTTTGATTACAAGTGCTCCGCTGGGTATTATGGTTGAAAGTGTCTTTAACTGGCGAGACCAGGGCGATGATTTTGCCATTATTCAGGATAAGCTAGCCATTCAAATCAGCCGTACGTCAGCTTTTATCATGGTAGATGATTTGGACCACTTGGTGAAAGGTGGACGTCTTTCAAATGGGGCTGCGATTTTGGGCAATCTGCTAAGCATTAAGCCAATCCTTTATTTTAACGATCAAGGTGTGATTGAAGTTTACGAAAAAGTTCGTACTGAAAAGAAAGCAACCAAGCGCTTAATTGAAATCATTAAGGAAACAACAGCTTCAGGCCAATATCGGGTCATTGTCATTCATGGAAATGCTCCTGAAAAGGCTGAAGAATTGCGTCAACACTTGCTTGAATCTGGAGTGGGTACGGATATTTCACTAGCTACATTTGGTAGTGTCATTGGAACTCACCTAGGAGCAGGAAGTATTGCTCTGGGTTATATTCCAGTGATTTAGTTGGCACTTTTAGACTAGTTAAGAAGTTAGCAGTTGAACACGCCTGGAACCCCGTGTGAAAAAGATAGTTCTTCCAAGGAGTAGACGCTCCTTGATCAGAACTCCTATTTTCACTTTGTGTTCCTACAGGCTTTGTATCTTAGACAGGAGTAGAGATGAGTATTCGAGTAATTATTGCTGGTTTTAAGGGAAAGATGGGCCAAGCTGCTTGTCAGATGGTCTTGGATGATTCAGACTTGGACTTGGTAGCAGTTTTGGATCCCTTTGAGTCTGAATCAGAATGGCAAGGAATTCCTGTTTTCAAGGATAAGGCTGATTTAGCAGGCTTTGAAGCGGATGTCTGGGTAGATTTTACTACTCCAACTGTTGCCTATGAAAATACACGCTTTGCTCTTGAAAATGGCTTTGCTCCAGTAGTTGGAACGACTGGTTTCACAAGTGAAGAAATTGCAGAACTAAAAGCATTTTCCCGTACCCAAGATTTGGGTGGTTTGATTGCCCCTAACTTTGCCTTGGGTGCTGTCTTGCTTATGCAATTTGCTACGCAGGCTGCCAAATATTTCCCAAATGTGGAGATTATCGAGCTCCATCATGACAAGAAAAAGGATGCTCCGAGTGGAACAGCTATTAAAACAGCTGAGTTGATGGCAGAAGTTCGTGAATCAATCCAGCAAGGTGCGCCTGATGAGGAAGAATTGATTGCAGGTGCCCGTGGTGCTGATTTTGATGGCATGCGCATCCACTCAGTTCGTTTGCCAGGCTTAGTAGCCCATCAGGAAGTCATCTTTGGCAATCAGGGAGAAGGATTGACCCTCCGTCATGACTCCTATGATCGCAGCTCCTTCATGACAGGAGTGAATTTGGGAATTAAAGAAGTTGTCAAGCGTCATGAGCTTGTCTATGGATTAGAACACTTATTATGAGATTAACGAAAATGCCTTCTGAATTTCAGAAGGCTTTACCAGTATTAGAAAAAATTAAAGAAGCAGGCTTTGATGCTTATTTTGTTGGAGGCTCTGTTCGAGATGCCCTTCTCAATCGTCCCATCCACGATGTGGATATAGCGACGTCTTCTTATCCTGAAGAGACCAAGCAGATTTTCCCACGAACAGCCGATATCGGAATTGAACATGGAACTGTCTTGGTCTTATATGGAGACGAGGAGTATGAGGTGACTACTTTTCGGACAGAGGATGTCTATGTGGACTATCGTAGGCCTAGTGCGGTTTCCTTTGTGCGTTCGCTAGAAGAAGACCTCAAGCGTCGTGATTTTACAGTCAACGCCTTTGCCTTGGACGAGACAGGGGAAATCGTTGACTTGTTTCATGGTTTAGAGGATTTGGAAAATCAAGTTTTGCGAGCAGTTGGAGTGGCTAGTGAACGTTTCAACGAAGATGCTTTGCGGATTATGCGTGGTTTCCGTTTTCAGGCCAGTCTTGGCTTTGAACTTGAGCCAGAAACATTTAAAGCTATGAAGATCTTGACGCCGCTTTTGGAGAAAATTTCTGTAGAGCGTACCTTCGTCGAGTTTGATAAACTCTTGCTGGCTCCGTTTTGGAGAAGGGGTTTGTCTTCCATGGTTGAGAGTCAAGCTTATGACTATCTCCCTGATATGGCATCTAGCCAAGATAAGCTCAACAGATTGTTTGATTTGGAGAATGATTTCACTTTTGAATCCTCTGAACAAGCTTGGGCGGCTCTACTGTGGGCTCTGGAGATTAAAGATGCACAGCCATTTTTGAAGGCTTGGAAGACCTCTCGTCAATTTGCCAAGCAGGTACAGGATTTACTGACTATTTTGGCTCTGCGTGAAAAGGGAGAATTGAGCAAGCGCGATTGTTACCGCTTTGACTTGGATTTACTTTTACAGGCTGAAAATCTTCGTCAGGCTCAAGGAAAAGAAGTCAACCCACAAGCTATCACAGAAACTTACCAGAGTTTGACAATTCATGATAAGAAAGAAATCCAAATCAACGGTGGTATTTTAATCAAGGAATATGGTTATCATCCGGGCCCAGACTTGGGAGAGATTTTAACAGATATTGAATATGCTATTGTCGATGGAGAATTGGAAAATGACCGTCAAGCCATCCATGCTTATCTGAGGGAGAAAAAATGAGTGATTTTATCGTTGAAAAACTAAGTAAATCCGTCGGTGACAAGACCGTTTTTAAGGATATTTCCTTTATCATCCATGATCTAGACAGAATTGGTTTGATTGGTGTCAATGGGACTGGCAAGACCACCCTTTTAGATGTTCTTTCCGGTGTTTCTGGCTTTGATGGGGATGTTAGTCCTTTTTCAGCTAAGAATGATTACCAGATTGGTTACTTGACTCAGGATCCTGATTTTGATGATAGCAAGACTGTCTTGGATACGGTTCTATCTAGTGACCTCAAGGAAATCCAGCTCATTCGTGAGTATGAGTTGATCATGCTCAACTACAGTGAAGACAAACAGGCTCGTTTGGAACGTGTCATGGCTGAGATGGATTCTCTTCAAGCTTGGGAAATTGAGAGTCAGGTCAAGACCGTTCTCAGCAAGCTAGGTATTCAGGACTTATCTATTCCTGTTGGGGAATTGTCAGGTGGTCTGAGAAGACGGGTCCAGTTGGCGCAAGTTTTACTTGGCAACCACGACCTCTTGCTTTTGGATGAGCCGACTAACCATCTGGACATTGCGACTATTGAGTGGCTGACCCTCTTTTTGAAAAATTCTAAGAAAACCGTCCTTTTTATCACCCATGATCGTTATTTCCTAGACGCTTTATCAACACGTATTTTCGAGTTGGACCGAGCGGGCTTGACAGAATACCAAGGAAATTACCAGGACTATGTTCGCCTTAAGGCAGAACAGGATGAGCGCGATGCGGCTCTTCTCCACAAAAAGGAACAACTTTATAAGCAAGAATTGGCCTGGATGCGCAGGCAACCGCAGGCGCGTGCGACCAAGCAGCAGGCTCGTATCAATCGTTTCCATGACTTGAAGAAAGAGGTTTCAGGCAGTAGTGCTGAGACAGACTTGACTATGAACTTTGAAACCAGTCGTATTGGGAAGAAAGTCATCGAGTTTCAGGATGTTTCCTTTGCCTATGAAAACAAGCCTATTTTGCAAGATTTTAATCTCTTGGTGCAGGCTAAAGATCGTATTGGAATTGTTGGGGACAACGGTGTTGGGAAATCAACTCTCCTTAACTTGATTGCAGGAAGTCTTGAGCCGACAGCAGGTCAAGTTGTGATAGGGGAAACTGTTCGCATCGCCTATTTCTCTCAGCAAATTGAGGGTCTGGATGAAAGCAAGCGAGTGATCAATTACTTGCAGGAAGTGGCAGAAGAGGTCAAGACCAGCGGTGGTTCTACGACTTCTATTGCAGAATTACTGGAGCAGTTTCTTTTCCCACGTTCGACGCATGGAACCTTGATTGAGAAGTTGTCTGGCGGCGAGAAAAAACGTCTTTATCTCCTCAAATTGCTCTTGGAAAAACCAAATGTTCTTCTCTTGGACGAGCCAACCAATGATCTGGATATTGCAACCTTGACAGTTTTGGAGAATTTCTTGCAAGGCTTTGCTGGTCCAGTTTTGACTGTTAGTCACGACCGCTATTTCTTGGATAAGGTAGCGACCAAGATTCTGGCTTTTGAAGATGGCAAGATTCGTCCTTTCTTTGGTCATTACACAGACTATCTTGATGAAAAAGCCTTTGAAACAGAGATGGTCAATCAAGTTCAAAAGGCTGAAAAGGAGAAGGTCGTCAAGGTCAGAGAAGACAAGAAACGCATGACCTATCAAGAAAAGCAGGAGTGGGCAAGCATTGAAGGCGATATTGAAGCCTTGGAAAACCGTATCGCTGCTATTGAAGAGGAGATGCAGGCCAACGGCTCTGACTTTGGTAAGCTGGCTACTCTCCAAAAAGAACTGGATGAGAAAAACGAAGCACTCCTTGAAAAATACGAACGCTATGAATATTTAAGTGAGTTTGATAGCTAGAAGAATGGAAAAATCCCGTCTCATGGACAGGATTTCTCTATTCTTTTTTGGTTTCTTGATGAAAGATATTTTGCCAGGTTTCGTGGCGACGCCAGATACTGGTATGGACGATACCATCTAACTCATAGCAGATGAGTTTGGTCTTTTGACTGATGGAAGTGATCTGGATATCCTTGATAGCTGAATTTAACTCTTTTTCGGCTTTATAGGCCTCTTTATTCATCTGTTCTCCATCTTGACGAATATAGACAAAATCATCAGCCAAGAGTTCTTCCAGTTGATTTCCTTGGTCAATCAATTGTTCGCGCATAAGCAATTTTTTGTAGACATTGTCTAAAATCTCATCCTCAGGTATAGGTGCTGGCTCGATATGGACATCGGTATCGAAGATGCCAAAACGTTCCTCCAGCATAGACTCGACTTGATCCGCGATTTCATGACTCTCATAAACAGACAAGTCAGGATTCATCTCCAACGTAATATCCAGGTAGATGTTGCTACCGTAGGTGCGACCTCTTTGCGATTTGACCTTGCTGATTTTAGGAATTTCCATAATGGCTTTTTGATATTCCTCAAGCAGACGGTCATCAAAACCATCTGAAAGGCTAAAGGAAGACTCGATGAAGATATCATAGGCAGTTTTCAAGATAAAGAAAGTGATGATGATAGCAACCAATTTATCCACAATGGGATAATTGAAACTGCTAGCCAGGATGGCAATGGTGGTACCAAGTGAGGTAAGAGCGTCAGAAAGATTGTCTTTGGCAGCAGCCTTCAGTGCCTTGGAGTTAGATTTCTTACTGAGGCGAGTATTGTAGAGATAGACCAGAAACATTATCGCTGCAGAAATGATTCCTAGAGTTGCACCCAGAGGATCAATGACCGTTTCTTCCCGGCTGAGAATCTTTTGAATGGTGTCCCTCAGCACATCAAAGCCAACATAAAACATGATGATGGAAGTGATCAAGCTAGCCAAATCTTCAATCTTCCAGTGGCCAAAACGGTGGTCTCGGTCAGCAGGCTGGCGCGCCATTCGAATACCAATCAAGAGGGCCACATTTCCAATGATGTCCGACACGTTGTTGAAACCATCGGCCACCAAACTGGATGAATGAAGGAGGTGACCAGTTGCCAATTTGGCTGCAGATAAGAGCAGGTAGGTCGAAATGCTGATAATGGCCCCACGCTCAGCTAACTTGAGATTTGAAATAGATTGCTTCATTCAACTTCCTTTCTAGTCACATAGCATTTTACCATTATACTGGTTTTCAAGGGAAAATTCAAATAAGGTAGTTTTTACTCTTTTAAAACTTCCCAAAATTTGGTATAATAGTACTACTCAAGGGAGTAGCTGGCAGAAACCTGTGATAGTGTCGTCATTCCGAATTTTATACTGAAAAGTATGTTTTCCGGCCCTATCTTAAACAGCGAGACTTGTTATGATTAACAGGTCTCTTTTTGTTTGTCGTGAAAAGATACGATGGGAAAAAGAGAGCCTGTTTTGCACACAATGTCAAGGAGGAGACACATGTCAAAAGAACAAAAACGCCAAGCGTTTTATACTCAAAGTCCTGAAGAGGTCTTGAAGGCTGTGGATGCGACCGAGCAAGGTTTGTCATCAAGTGAGGCGGAAAAACGCCTTGCTGAATTTGGCCACAATGAACTCGAAGAAGGAGACAAACGATCAATACTGGTCAAATTCATCGAGCAATTTAAGGATTTGATGATTATCATCCTAGTTGCGGCAGCAATCTTATCAGTCGTGACTTCTGGAGGGGAAGATATCGCTGATGCCATTATCATCCTAGCTGTGGTTATCATCAACGCTGCCTTTGGTGTTTACCAAGAAGGGAAAGCCGAAGAAGCGATCGAAGCCCTCAAATCCATGTCTAGTCCAGCTGCCCGCGTTCTTCGTGATGGCCACATGGCTGAGATTGACTCTAAAGAATTGGTACCTGGAGATATCGTTGCCCTTGAAGCAGGTGACGTGGTGCCAGCGGACCTACGTTTGCTAGAAGCCAACTCTCTTAAAATTGAAGAAGCTGCTTTGACAGGTGAGTCTGTGCCAGTCGAAAAAGACTTGTCAGTCGAGCTTGCGACAGATGCTGGTATTGGTGACCGTGTCAACATGGCCTTCCAAAACTCTAACGTAACCTATGGTCGTGGGATGGGTGTTGTTGTCAATACAGGTATGTACACTGAAGTTGGTCACATCGCTGGTATGCTTCAAGATGCGGATGAGACAGATACACCACTCAAACAAAACTTGAACAATCTTTCTAAGGTCTTGACCTATGCTATCTTGGTTATTGCCCTTGTTACTTTTGTAGTTGGAGTTTTCATTCAAGGAAAAAATCCACTTGGTGAGTTGATGACCTCTGTTGCGCTTGCCGTTGCAGCCATTCCAGAAGGGCTCCCGGCTATCGTAACGATCGTTCTTGCCCTTGGTACGCAAGTCTTAGCTAAACGTAACTCTATCGTTCGTAAATTGCCAGCAGTAGAAACACTTGGTTCAACTGAGATCATCGCTTCTGACAAGACTGGTACGCTGACTATGAACAAGATGACCGTCGAAAAAGTCTTCTACGATGCAGTTCTACATGACTCAGCTGATGACATTGAACTAGGTCTTGAAATGCCCCTTCTTCGTTCAGTTGTCTTGGCAAACGATACTAAAATCGATGTGGAAGGCAACTTGATTGGTGACCCAACAGAAACAGCCTTCATCCAATATGCCTTGGACAAGGGCTACGATGTCAAAGGATTTTTAGACAAATATCCTCGTGTAGCTGAGTTGCCATTTGACTCTGACCGTAAGCTCATGTCAACAGTTCACCCATTGCTAGATGGTCGTTTCCTTGTGGCAGTCAAAGGTGCGCCAGACCAACTTTTGAAACGTTGTGTTCTTCGTGATAAGGCTGGAGATATTGCTCCGATTGATGAGAAGGTTACAAACCTCATTCATACAAACAACTCTGAAATGGCCCACCAAGCCTTGCGTGTCCTTGCAGGTGCGTATAAGATTATCGATAGCATTCCAGAAAATCTCACTTCTGAAGAACTTGAAAATGATTTAATCTTTACTGGTTTGATTGGGATGATTGACCCTGAACGTCCTGAAGCTGCTGAGGCTGTTCGTGTGGCGAAGGAAGCGGGAATTCGTCCAATCATGATTACGGGTGACCATCAAGATACTGCAGAAGCTATTGCCAAACGTTTGGGAATCATCGATGCAAATGATACAGAAGGCCACGTTTTAACTGGTGCTGAACTCAATGAACTGTCAGATGAAGACTTTGAAAAAGTTGTTGGCCAGTATTCTGTTTATGCCCGTGTGTCTCCAGAGCACAAGGTTCGTATCGTTAAGGCCTGGCAAAAACAAGGTAAGGTCGTTGCCATGACAGGTGATGGTGTCAATGATGCGCCAGCTCTGAAAACAGCCGATATCGGTATCGGTATGGGAATCACTGGTACAGAGGTTTCTAAGGGGGCTTCTGACATGATTCTTGCAGATGATAACTTTGCGACTATCATTGTTGCAGTTGAAGAAGGACGTAAGGTCTTCTCAAACATTCAAAAGACCATTCAATACCTGCTTTCTGCCAATACTGCTGAAGTATTGACCATCTTCCTATCAACCTTGTTTGGTTGGGATGTCTTGCAGCCAGTTCATCTCTTGTGGATCAACTTGGTAACCGATACTTTCCCAGCTATCGCTCTAGGTGTTGAACCTGCTGAGCCTGGTGTCATGAATCATAAACCACGTGGACGCAAGGCAAGCTTCTTCTCAGGTGGTGTTTTCAGTTCTATCATCTATCAAGGTGTACTCCAAGCAGCTATTGTTATGAGTGTTTATGGTCTTGCGATTGCTTACCCAGTTCATGTGGGTGACAATCATGCCATTCATGCAGATGCCCTTACTATGGCTTTTGCAACCCTTGGTTTGATTCAGCTCTTCCATGCCTACAATGTGAAATCTGTCTACCAATCCATCTTGACAGTCGGCCCATTTAAATCTAAGACCTTTAACTGGTCTATCTTGGTATCCTTCATTCTTCTCATGGCAACTATCGTCGTAGAACCGCTTGAAGGAATCTTCCACGTAACCAAACTAGACTTGTCACAATGGGGAATCGTTATGGGCGGAAGCTTCTCAATGATTATTATTGTCGAAATTGTTAAGTTTATTCAACGCAAACTAGGTTTTGACAAGAATGCGATTTAAGGGAGGTTTCTGATGTCAGCTTATCAATTACCGACCGTATGGCAGGATGAAGCTAGTAATCAAGGAGCCTTTACGGGACTAAACAGACCAACAGCAGGTGCCCGTTTCGAACAAGACTTACCAAAAGGAGAACGACCTTTTCAGCTTTATTCACTGGGAACACCAAATGGTGTGAAGGTCACTATCTTATTGGAAGAATTACTAGAAGCTGGTTTTGAGCAAGCGGCTTACGACTTGTATAAGATTGCTATCATGGATGGGGATCAATTCGGTTCAGACTTCGTAAAGCTCAATCCAAATTCCAAGATTCCAGCCTTGCTGGACCAGTCAGGTACTGAAGAAGTAAGAGTCTTTGAGTCTGCTCATATTCTCCTTTATCTTGCTGAGAAATTTGGAGCCTTTTTACCAAGCAATCCTGTGGAAAAGGTAGAAGTTTTGAATTGGCTATTCTGGCAAGCAGGTGCTGCACCTTTTCTAGGTGGGGGATTTGGACATTTCTTTAATTATGCCCCTGAAAAATTGGAATATCCAATTAATCGCTTTACGATGGAAGTGAAACGCCAGTTGGATTTATTGGATAAGGAATTGGCTAAGAAACCTTATATTGCAGGCAATGACTATACGATTGCAGATATTGCTATCTGGTCTTGGTATGGACAGTTAGTTCAAGGAAACCTTTATCAAGGTTCTGCAAAATTTTTAGATGCCTCAAGTTATCAGAATCTAGTAAACTGGGCAGAAAAAATTGCCAACCGTCCAGCTGTTAAGCGTGGTATGGAAGTAACTTACAAAGAAATTAAATAGCGAAAAAGTCATCTTCGGATGGCTTTTTGCTACAGTTGAGGGAAAGGGCTTGCAGTTATCGGCTTTTGTGCTATAATTGCTATAATATAGTAAACATCAAGAGGAGTGTGAGGAAGTGGAAAAGAAAATTGTGAAGGATATCTTATTTTTATCTCAGGTATCTCAGCCGGCAAGTCAGGAAGATCTGTATCTTGCCAGAGATTTGCAGGATACACTCTTAGCAAATCGTGAGACCTGTGTTGGTCTGGCTGCCAATATGATTGGGGTGCAGAAGCGCGTGATTATCTTTAATCTTGGCTTGGTTCCCGTGGTCATGTTTAATCCAGTTCTCCTGTCCTTTGAAGAACCTTATGAGACAGAAGAAGGCTGTTTGTCCTTGGTAGGTGTGAGACCAACTAAGCGTTATGAAACTATAAGGATTTCCTATCGTGACAGCAAGTGGCAGGAACAGACTATTACCTTGACAGGCTTCCCAGCTCAGATTTGCCAGCATGAACTAGATCACTTGGAAGGACGAATCATTTAGGAGGAAAGCAAATGAAACGAATAGTCTTTGAATTTATTTTTATCGCAACGACCTGGTATATCTTTTTACCGCCTCTTAACCTGACCAGCTGGGAATTTCTCTTTTTTCTCTGTGGGCATTTGCTGCTTGTGGCAATCTTATTTGGCTTTGGCAAGGGAATCAATCTGGTCAAAACAGTCCATGTGCGCCACGGCAAGGCGGAAGCTGCCTTAAATCTTGAAGGTTTCAAAATCAATCGGTTAGGTAAAGTTCTTTTTGCTTCTATTGGAGGGATTCTTCTCTTGGCAGCTTTGGTTTCCTTGGTAACTTCCAGCATTTTTCAGGCTAAAAATTATGCCAATGTAGTCACGGTTACGGAAAAAGACTTTACTGAATTTCCTAAGACTGACACCAGTAAGGTTCCTATTCTAGATAGAAGTACTGCTGAAAAAATTGGTGACCGCTACTTGGGTTCCCTAACAGATAAGGTGTCGCAGTACGTAGCGGCAGACACCTATACCCAATTGACGATTGATGGGAAACCTTATCGAGTTACGCCACTAGAATATGCAGATCCTATCAAGTGGTTTAATAATCAGGCCAAGGGAATCGGCGAGTATATCAAGGTGGACATGGTAACTGGAAATGCGAATTTGGTGGACTTGAAGACACCAATCAAATATTCAGACTCGGAGTATTTTAATCGTGATGTCAAGCGTCACCTGCGCTTTAAGTACCCAACCAAAATCTTCAAGACTCCATCTTTCGAGGTGGACGATGAGGGTAATCCTTTCTATGTAGCAACGGTTTACCAAAAGCAATTTGGACTTGCGGTTCCCCGTCCTGTTTCAGTCATTATCTTGGATGCCACAAATGGAGATACCAAGGAATACAGTTTGGCAGATGTTCCAGAATGGGTGGACAGGGTTTATCCAGCTGAGGAAACCATTGAGCAAATCAACTACAACGGCAAGTACAAGGATGGTTTCTGGAATGCCATGATTTCCAAGAAAAATGTGACCCAGACTACCAAGGGCTATAATTACTTGTCTATCGGTAATGACATCTACCTATACACAGGTGTGACGTCGGCCAATGCGGATGAAAGTAATCTTGGTTTCATCCTTGAAAATATGCGAACAGGAGAAATCACGAAGTATAGCTTGGCTTCCGCGACCGAAGAATCAGCCCGTGAATCAGCCGAAGGTGCTGTTCAGGAGAAATCCTACAAGGCGACCTTCCCAATCCTCATCAACCTCAATGACAAGCCTCTCTACATCATGGGCTTGAAGGACAATGCTGGTTTGGTCAAAGAGTATGCTTTGGTAGACGCAGTCGAGTACCAAAATGTTATCGTAGCCACGACAGTAGAAGAACTGCTCAGCAAGTACGCCAATAAAAACGACCTTGAAATTGATAATGAAACCACAGAAAGCATCAAGGGTGTGGTAGCAGACCTCAAATCAGCTGTTATCAAGGGCGACACCGTCTACTTCTTTAAAGTTGATGGCAAGATTTACAAGGTTAAGGCCTCAGTATCAGATGACCTTCCTTACCTTGAAAATGGTAAAACCTTCGAAGGTCAAGTAGGAAAAGATAATTATCTTAAGACCTTTAAAGTGCAGTAATACTCTTTGAAAATTTCTTCAAACCACGTCAACGTCGCCTTGCCGTACTCAAGTACAGTCTGCGGCTAGTTTGCTCTTTGATTTTCATTGAGTATAAAAAAGATTTATTTAAGAAATATATGTGATAATAAGGTAAATTAAGTCTAATGGAGGACAAAGAAATGGGTTTTTATGTGATGCTTGCTTCAATGCTACTCGGACTGCTCGCTTTGAAGATAGGTTTTTCTCAGTTCAAGGAGAAAAAAGATAAATTCTTATCTATCTTAACAAGCTTAGCTGGCACAGCCCTTGTTCTCGTGGCTATCTGGTTAGGATGGCCCAAATAAACAGAGGAACCTCGGTCAAACCGAGGTTTTTCAGATGAATTTCTTGGTAGTAGCTAAAAAATATGCTACACTATCAATATGAAAATTTTAATCCCAACAGCAAAAGAAATGAACTCAGATTTGCCAAGTATCGAAGCAACTTCTTTAAAACCAGAAAGCCAGGCCGTGCTGGATGCCTTGGCCCTCTATTCTGCTAGTCAATTGGAGAGTTTTTACAAGGTATCAGCTGAGAAGGCAGTGGAAGAATTTCAACATATCCAAGCTTTAAAAAAACAAACTGCTCAACACTACCCAGCCTTGAAACTTTTTGATGGGCTTATGTACCGTCACATCAAGCGAGATAAGTTGACCGAGGCAGAACAAGTCTATCTTGAAAATCATGTCTTCATTACCTCGGCTTTGTACGGTGTCGTTCCAGCCTTGTCACCCATGTCCCCTCACCGTTTGGACTTTTTGATGAAGTTAAAAGTCGCTGGTAAGACTTTGAAGAGCCATTGGAAGGTAGCCTACGATGAAGCTGTGACGCAGGAAGAAGTAATTTTCTCCCTCTTGTCGTCCGAGTTTGAGACTGTATTTTCTAAGGAAATTAGAGAAAAAATGGTGACCTTCAAATTCATGGAGGACAAGGATGGTCAGCTGAAGATTCATTCAACTATTTCGAAGAAAGCGCGTGGTGCCTTCCTAACAGCCCTGATAGAAAATCAAGTACAGACGGTGGAGGAAGCTCGTCTCTTAAGCTTTGCTGGATTTGTCTACCGAGAAGATTTATCCCAGCAACAGGAATTGGTTTTTGTTAAGGAAGTATGAAAGAGAACAATTCAAATTGAGGCTCAACTTCTTCGTTTTTAAAACGCATGAGGTTGGATAAAGAGTCTTTAAAATCAGAAAAATGCATATTATCAGATATTGAAAAAATTTGATGATATGTATTTTATTTTTCTAGAGTATTTTGGAGATTTTATACTTTAATTTTACTAGGATTGAAAGAAAAAATTAGTCATTTCCTATCTTTTCTATTGCTTTATTTCCTATCATTTGTTATATTAAAAGTGTAATTATTTTTTATTTAATGACGTAAGTGTTACACTTTTTAGACAGAAAGGAGTATTTTTTTAAACAGCAGATGTAAACGCTTACGTATATAGTGAAAGGATTTAGGACTTAATGGATAAAGGATTGTTTGAAAAACGTTGTAAATATAGTATTCGAAAATTTTCATTAGGGGTTGCTTCTGTCATGATTGGTGCAGCTTTCTTTGGAACTAGTACTGTCCTAGCAGATTCTGCACAAACAGGTTCAACAGCAAATATGCCTGCTGATTTGGCTGCAGCTCTTGCAAATGCTAAAGAGGACGGAGGGCATGATTTTGAAGCACCAAAAGCTGGTGAAGACCAAGGTTCTCCTGAAGTAACTGAAGGACCAAAGACTGAAGAAGAATTACTGGCAAAAGAAAAAGAAACTGCAACAAGCTCTTCAGCTTCAGATACTCTTCCTGATGAACTACGTGGAAAACTTGATAAGGCTGAAGAAAATGGCCACACTGCCTCAAAAGAAGAATTAGAAAAAGAGGATAAAAGCTTAGTTCCAGAAGATGTCGCTAAAACAAAAAATGGTGAATTAAACTATGGTGCGACTGTTGAAATTAAAAGCGCTGCGGGGATTGGCAGTGGTATCGTTATTGGGGAAAATCTAGTTTTATCTGTTTCTCATAACTTTATCAAAGATGTTCCAGATGGTAATAATCGTAAGGTAGCTGATAATGTTGAGAGTGATGGAGATGTCTATACAGTTTCTTACAAAGGAGCACCAGATGTCAAATTTAGTAAGAATGATGTAAAACACTGGGACCGTGAAGGCTTCCTCAAAGGCTATAAAAATGACTTGGCAATTGTTAAGCTTCGTACACCTCTTGCAAATGCTCCCGTTGAAGTGTCTGAGAAGCCTGCAACAACTAAGGTAGGAGATAAGGTCCATGTATTTGGATATCCAAAAGGAGAACTTGATCCGATTCTGAATACAAGGGTTGAGGACATTAACAATCACGGAGAAGGTGTTCGTGGAATTAGCTATCAAGGAAGTGAACCAGGTGCCAGTGGTGGTGGAATCTTCGATGAAAATGGGAAATTGATTGGTATCCACCAAAATGGTGTCTCTGGTAAACGTAGTGGAGGTATTCTCTTCTCACCTGCTCAGCTAGAGTGGATCCAAAACTATATCAAGGGTATTGAAACAAGGAAACCAGCTGGTCTAGATGCTCTCGATAAACAAGTGGAAAACAAGGAAGAAAAACCAAAAGAGGATAAACCTAAAGAAGAAAAACCAGCTGACAATAAGCCGGCAGAAAACAAACCAGCAGAAAATAAACCAGCTGAAACTAAACCGACTGAATCAAAAGAAGTCACTCCAGAATGGAAAACAGTTGAAAAGAAAGAACAACAGGGAACAGTAACTGTCCGTGAAGAAAAAGGAGTTCGTTACAACCAACTAGCTTCAACTGCTCAAAATGACAATGGTAAAAAACCAGCCTTGTTTGAAAAAGATGGTTTGACAGTAGATGCTAATGGGAATGCTACCGTTGATTTGACCTTTAAAGAAGAATCCGAGACAGGTAAGTCTCGCTTCGGTGTCTTCATGAAATTTAAAGACACAGATAACAACGTTTTTGTAGGATATGACCAAGGTGGATGGTTCTGGGAATACAAGACAAATGGTAGTGGACTTTGGTATCAAGGTGGACGAGTTGCAGCTCCAGTAAATGGATCTGAGAACCATTTGACGATCAGTCTAAAATCAGATGGACAGCTCAATGCAACTAACAATGATGTGAAACTTTTTGACACAGTGACCTTGCCATCTGCAGTAAATGATAAACTAAAAGATGAGAAGAAAATCGTTCTTAAAGCTGGAACCTATAACAGTAGCGAACGAACAATTGTCAATGTCAAAACTGACAACCAAGAAGGAGTTAAAAGCGATCAAGAATCGACTAAAAAAGAAAAGGGCGATACAGTAGATGATAGCAATGTAAAATACGACACTATTCAATCTACAGTATTGAAAGCAGTTATCGACCAAGCCTTCCCACGTGTTAAAGAATATGTTCTAAATGGAAACAAGCTTCCAGGACAAGTTCAACCAATTAATCAAGTTGTGATCAACAAGCACGCTGTGACTCCTGAAGTTACCTATAAAAAGGTTAATGCAACGACTGCTGAGTATGACATGAAACTCCGTGATGAGAAAAATCTCATCAATGCAGATATGACCGTTCGTTTGCAAGTAGTGGACAACCAACTTCACTTTGATGTGACTAAGATTGTCAACCATAACCAAGTGACACCAGGACAAAAGATTGATGACGAACGTAAATTACTTTCTTCAATCAGCTTCCTAGGAAATGCCTTGGTATCTGTTTCAAGCGACCAAGCAGGAGCTAAGTTTGATGGGGCAACCATGTCAAACAATACTCATGTAAGTGGTGATGACCATATCGCAGTAACAAATCCAATGAAAGAATTAGCTAAAGGGTATATGTACGGATTTGTTTCAACAGACAAGCTTGCGGCAGGTGTATGGAGTAATTCGCAAAATAGCTATGGTGGTGGTTCTTACGACTGGACACGTTTGACAGCTTATAAGAATACGATTGGCAATGCCAACTACGTGGAAATTCATAGTTCTGAATGGCAATGGGAAAAAGCTCATAATGGTATTGTCTTCCCAGAATATACCAAAGAACTTCCAAGTGCTAAAGTTGTCATCACAGAAGATGCCAATGCTGACCATAAAGTAGATTGGCAAGATGGTGCGATTGCTTATCGTAGTATCATGAATAACCCTCAAGGTTGGGAAAAAGTTAAAGACATCACAGCTTATCGTATCGCTATGAACTTTGGTTCACAAGCGCAAAACCCATTCCTCATGACCTTGGATGGTATCAAGAAGATTAACCTTCATACAGATGGTCTTGGTCAAGGTGTACTTCTTAAGGGATACGGAAGTGAAGGACATGACTCTGGACACTTGAACTACGCGGATATCGGTAAACGTATTGGTGGTGTCGAAGACTTTAAGACTCTTATTGCGAAAGCTAAGAAATATGGTGCCCACCTCGGTATCCACGTTAACGCTTCAGAAACCTATCCTGAGTCTAAATATTTTAATGAAAATATTCTTCGTAAAAATGCAGATGGTAGCTACAGCTACGGTTGGAATTGGCTTGACCAAGGTATCAATATTGATGCTGGTTATGACTTGGCTCATGGACGTCTAGCTCGTTGGGAAGAGTTGAAGAAAGAGTTGGGTGAAGGCCTAGACTTCATCTACGTCGACGTTTGGGGTAACGGTCAATCAGGTGACAATGGTGCCTGGGCAACTCACGTTATTGCGAAAGAAATTAACAAACAAGGTTGGCGCTTTGCTATTGAGTGGGGCCATGGTGGTGAATATGATTCTACCTTCCAACATTGGGCAGCTGACTTGACCTACGGTGGCTATACAAATAAAGGTATTAACAGTGCCATTACTCGCTTTATCCGTAACCACCAAAAAGATTCTTGGGTTGGTGACTACAGAAGTTACGGTGGTGCAGCTGACTATCCACTTCTAGGCGGTTATAGCATGAAGGACTTTGAAGGATGGCAAGGACGTAGTGACTATAACGGTTATGTAACAAACTTGTTTGCTCATGACGTTATGACTAAGTACTTCCAACACTTCACAGTCAGCAAATGGGAAGATGGCAAACCAGTAACCATGACTGACAATGGTAGTACCTATAAATGGACTCCAGAAATGAAAGTAGAATTGGTCGATGCTGCAAATAACAAGGTTGTGGTAACTCGTAAATCAAACGATGTCAACAGTCCACAATATCGTGAACGTACAGTTACGCTCAATGGTCGTGTGATTCAAGATGGTTCAGCTTACTTGACACCTTGGAACTGGGATGCGAACGGTAACAAGCTTGCGAGCGACAAGGAAAAAATGTACTATTTCAATACTGAAAAAGGTGCAACAACTTGGACGCTTCCTAGCGACTGGGCGAATAGTAAGGTTTACCTTTATAAACTAACTGACCAAGGTAAGACTGAGGAAAAAGAAGTTGCCGTGAAAGACGGTAAGATTACCCTTGATCTTACTGCAAATCAGCCATATGTTCTCTATCGTTCTAAACAAACAAATCCTGAAATGTCATGGAGTGAAGGAATGCATATCTATGACCAAGGATTTAACAGCGAATCTTTGAATCATTGGAAGATTTCGGGAGATGCGTCTAAGGCTGAAATCGTGAAGTCTCAAGGTGCAAATCAAATGCTCCGCATCCAAGGCAATAAAGAAAAAGTTAGTCTCACTCAAAAATTGACTGGCTTGAAGCCAAATACTAAATACGCAGTCTATGTCGGTGTAGACAACCGTAGTAATGCTAAAGCAAGTATTACCGTTAATACTGGTGAAAAAGAAGTAACTAACTACACCAACAAGTCACTCGCCCTCAACTATGTAAAAGCCTATGCTCACAATACTCGTCGAAGCAATGCAACGGTTGATAACACAAGTTACTTCCAAAACATGTATGCTTTCTTCACAACAGGTTCAGATGTATCAAATGTAACCTTGACCTTGAGTCGTGAAGCAGGTGATGAAGCAACTTACTTCGATGAAATTCGTACCTTTGAAAATGAATCAAATATGTACGGTGACGGTCATGATACTGCAACAGGTGTCTTCAAACAAGACTTTGAAAATGTGGGTCAAGGTATCTTCCCATTTGTCATCGGTGGTATCGAAGGTGTTGAAGACAACCGTACTCACTTGTCTGAAAAACATGGTCCATACACACAACGTGACTGGAATGGCAAGAAAGTTGATGACGTTATCGAAGGAAATTGGTCACTCAAGACAAACGGTCTTGTGAGCCGTCGTAACTTGGTTTACCAAACAATTCCACAAAACTTCCGCTTTGAAGCAGGTAAGACCTATCGTATTACATTTGACTATGAAGCTGGATCTGACAATACTTATGCCTTTGTAGTCGGTAAAGGAGAATTCCAATCTGGACAGGCAAGTAATTTGGAAATGCATGAATTACCAAACTCATGGACAGATTCTAAAAAAGCTAAACGCGCAACTTTCCTCGTGACAGGTGCTGAAACTGGCGATACATGGGTAGGTATCTACTCTACAGGAAATGCAAGCAATACTCGTGGAGATTCTGGTGGTAATGCGAATTTCCGTGGTTACAATGATTTCATCATGGACAGACTTCAAATTGAAGAAATTGTCTTGACTGGTAAGATGATGGCAGAAAATGCTGTTAAGAACTATCTTCCGACTGTTTCGATGGATAACTATACTAAAGAAACGATGGATGCTTTGAAAGAAGCAGTCTTCAACCTCAGTCAAGCAGACGATGATATTAGTGTAGAAGAAGCTAAAGCAGAAATCGCTAAAGTCAATGCTCTTAAAGATGCTTTAGTGATGAAGAAAACAGCTCTTGTGACAGATGATTTTGCAACCTTAAGTGCTCCTGCTCAGGCTGGTGAAGGTCTTGCAAATGCCTTTGATGGAAACTTATCTAGTTTATGGCATACATCATGGGGCGGAGGAGATGTTGGCAAGCCAGCTACAATGGTCTTGAAAGAACCGACTGAAATTACTGGTTTCCATTATGTTCCACGTGGTTCCGGTTCAAACGGTAATCTGAGAGATGTGACTCTTGTCGTAACTGATGAAACAGGTAAGGAACATACTTTCAATGCAACAAATTGGGCTGATAATAACAAACCTAAAGATATCAACTTTGGAAAGACGATCAAAGCTAAGAAGATTGTTCTAACAGGAACACGAACTTACGGAGATGGTGGCAATCAATATCAATCAGCTGCAGAATTGATCTTCACTCGTCCACAAGTGACTGAAGCAGGTCTTGATACTGCAGCCTATGAAGCTGCTTTAGCTAAAGCTCAAAAATTGGCTGATAAGAGCAATCAAGAGGAAGTAGCAAGTGTTGTTGCCAGCATGAAATTTGCAACAGATAATCATCTCTTGACAAATAGAATGATTAAATACTTTGCAGATTATCTTGATCAATTGAAAGATGAAACACCTACTCCAACTCCAGAACCGAAACCTGAAACTCCAACATCAAGCAAGGGTGACCAAGTAGCACCAGTCATTGAAGTTCCGGAATTCACAGGTGGTGTAAACGGTGGCGAATCAGCTATTAATGAAGCACCAGAGTATACAGGAGTAGTAGGGACAGCAGGAGATGAAGTGGCTGTAAAAGAGGTTCCAGAGTTCACTGGAAGTGTGAATGCGGTAGAATCAGCTGTACATGAAGTTCCAGAATATACAGGTGCAATGGGAACAGCAGGTGACCAAGCAGCACCTACGGTAGACAAACCAACTGGGGACGTTCGTGTCTTATCAGATAAATCAACAGGAGTTGTAGTTGCAGGACTAGCAAGAGACTTGGCACCAGACATGCACCTTCAAGTTCAAAAAGTAACAGACCAAAGCTTACAAGGTATGGAATTTGATGCTTATTCTCTTCATCTGGTAGATAAGGATAATCATAAAGTTCAGCCGAAAGGTGCAGTCCTTGTTAGAGTACCGGTTTCTGGTGAAGTGGCTGGGGTATACTATACTGCATCAGGTGAGTCAGTAAACTTTACAAATGGTCAGGGAACAATTGAATTCACAACAAGTCAACTAGGACATTATGCTGTTGTTTATAAACAAGTTTCTAAACAAGAATCACCATTAACTGAAGAACCTGGAGCTAAGGCGCAGACTCCATCAACTAAAGAACCTGGAGCTAAGGCGCAGACTCCATCAACTGAAGAAGTTGGAGGTAAGGCACAAACTCCATCAACAGATCAATTCAATCAGAAGCAACAGAGTTCAGCAGAACAAGCAGTTGAACATCAATCAGTTGATAGGTCTAAACCAGGAATGAAGATAGAAGAAGCAAAAGAAGAAATGACTGCTAAACTTCCAAACACTGGAACTAGCCAGTCAGATAAGCTCTTCTTCCTTGCCAGCCTCAGTCTAGCAATGTCTGCTCTATTTCTTGCAAAGAGAAAAGAAGATTAGAATATACAAGAGTTTTCATTAAAAGGGAGCTCAAACTCTCTGCTTGTTCTAGTGGAGAAAAAAGAATGCCCAGAGAGGACCTCTAGGTCCTCTCTTTTTCTAAAGGGAAATGAGAACGTTTACGATTGTGAGCGTATGAAAGGAAATAAGAAAAAATGGGAAAACATTTTTTTGAGAAACGGTGTCATTATAGTATTCGTAAATTTACGATTGGTGCAGCTTCTGTTATGATTGGTGCTAGTATCTTTGGTGCTGGCATGGTTCAAGCAGCTGAAACAGAAGGACCTGCTGAGACAGAAGGAACAATAACACAGGCTCAGCCTCTGGATAAGCTGCCAGCAGATATAGCAGCAGCTATTGAAAAAGCAGAAACTGCCACTACGACAGGGGATAGTGAAACTCAACCAAGTGAGACAGAAAGTCAGCCTGAAAATACTGGAGAAACAGTTACAAAGCCAACTGAAACTCCTGCTCCGAAGGAAGAAGCAACTCCAAAACCAGCAGAAACTCTAAAAGAAGAAGTAGCTCCAACAGCTAAACCATCTGAAAAGCCAGTGACTAAAGATTTGGTCGAAACACCAGATGTCAATCATTTAGAAAAAGCTTCTGCTACAGCATCAAACCATGAAGCAAACACACAGTACACAGCAGAAAAGGCAATTGACGGAAAACCTGATACTCGCTGGGCTACTGATCAAAATGTTGAAAAACCAACCATCGAATTTACACTTGAAAAGACAACAGTGATTAAGCATGTGGAGATTGATTGGGATCGCCGTGTTCGTGGTGAAAAAAATGATCCAAATATCAAGTCATGGAATCTTTATTACGCTGGCCAGGATGATGTGAATGGTTCGGGAGTTAAAGAATGGAAGTTAGCTTATCAAAGAACAGGCACTCCACTTCTTGATGAAAAAGTTGATTTGAAAGAGGCTATTCAAGCCAAGTACCTTAAACTTGAAATCACAGATTACCAAGCTGGTACTATGAACTGGAAAAATGTTGGTATTCAAGAAATTCGTGCCTATTCAAACATTCCGGATGCAAGCAAACCAACAGATATTCGTCAGGTGACAGAACTAGAAGTTGCTAAAGATGGAAAATCACTTGTTTTACCTAAATTACCAGGTCAAGTAAGCTTAATTGGTAGCAACAAACAGGGTGTTGTTGACCTAAATAACAAAATCTACAAACCTTTAACAGATCAAACTGTTAAGGTCATGGTCCAACAAGTCAAAGATACTCATACCTTCACAAAAGAATTTGAAGTTCTTATTAAAGGCTTGCATGCAGACGAAGGCGTTGGAACTAAACCAGCAGTTGCTCCAGCAGTTCAACAATGGTATGGAACTGAAGGAAAAACTTCTATTACATCATCTACTGTTATTTCAGTCGGAGATTCTGGATTTGGTCAAGAAGCCAAATTCTATCAGACTGACCTTGAAAGTCGTGGCTTAGAAATTGCAACAGGCAATCAGACAGCTCAAAAACGAATTGAATTTAAGAAGGTTGAAGACAAGGGATATGGTAAGGAAGGCTATGGTATCACTGTAAAAGATGGTGTTATCACTGTAGAAGCTGCAACAAATGCAGGTGCCTTTTATGCTACACGTACACTTCTTCAAATGGGAGAAAAAGATCTACAGAACGGTGAGATCCGTGACTTCCCAAGCTTCAGCCACCGTGGCTTTATGCTAGACACAGGTCGTAAGTTTATCCCTTATGATACGCTTGTAGACATCATGCTAAACATGGCCTACTACAAGATGAACGATCTTCAGTTGCACTTGAATGATAACTATATCTTCCTAAAAGAGCACTTGGCAGGTAAGAACTTAAGTCCAGAAGAAGAACTCAAGTATGTTCTAGAGCATGCCAAGACAGGCTTCCGTGTGGAGACAGATATTGTTGGTAAGGATGGCCAAAAATTAACATCAGATGAGCACTATACCAAGGAAGAAATGCAAGAAATCATCAAGTTAGCAAAAGCTTTGCATATCAACCTTGTTCCTGAAATTGACACACCAGGTCACGCCCTTTCATTCGTTAAAGTTCGTCCAGACTTGATGTACAAGGGTCAACTTAGTGCGAGAAAACACAATGTAGAACGTGTAGCTATGTTGGACTTGGATAACAAGTACGAAGAAACACTTGCTTTTGTTAAATTAGTCTATGATAAACTTCTTGATGGTCCAGATGCACCCCTTCATGGCGTTTCTACCGTTCATATCGGTACAGATGAGTATTATGGAAGTCCAGAAAGCTATCGTCGCTATGTCAATGACCTCATCAAGTATATCAAAGGAAAAGGTTATACACCACGTATTTGGGGATCACTCAGCGCCAAACAAGGAAAAACGCCAGTTGATTGGAAAGATGTAGAAGTGGATATCTGGAGCCTTGGATGGCAACGTCCAGCAGCTGCAATTGCTCAAGGTGCCAAGATTATCAATATCACAGATGTTCCAACCTATAGTGTCCCAAGTGGTAGCAATAGCCAAACTGCTTATGGAGATTATGCAAATTATGAAATTCAATACAATCGTTGGACACCAAATGACTTCTCAACAGGTGGTGGCCCACGTCTAGAAGCTTCTAATCCTAATATCATTGGTGGTGGTCATGCGGTTTGGAATGATAATATTGACCTCCATGAAACTGGACTTACTTCTTATGATATCTTTAAACGTTTCTTCAAGAGTATGCAGTCTACTGCAGAACGCACTTGGGGTTCCGATCGTGCAGCTAAGACCTATGCAGATCGTATTCAACCAGCAAGTGTCTATGCACCACAATCTAATCCTGAAAAGACTATAGCTGAAGAAGACTTGTTCAAGATTAATCCTGAGACTGTCAAAGATTACCTTGCTAAGAAAGTGAAGAAGACTGAAGCAGGATTGAATTTCGATAAAGACAGTACAATCGAAGGTCTAGTTGGTGACGCAGGACCAAGTCATGTCCTGAAAATGGATGTTACTGTAACTGGTGACGGTGAACAGACCTTCTCAACAAGTGGCAATAATCAACTTTATCTTGCAGATAAGGATGGCTACCTTGCCTATACTTTTGAGCAATTCCATATTCAATTCAACAAGAAACTTGAAAAGAACAAACGTTATCAAATCTCTGTTGTAACGAAACCACAATCTACAGAAGTTTATGTAGATGGTGAAAAGGTTGAACGTATTGCAAATCCAGCTAATCCTCGTTTTGCTCATAATAGCTTGGTTCTACCACTTGAAACGATCGGTGGTTTCAAAGGAATCTTGCATAGTGCTGAGTTGTCAAATGAACCATTTGTAAATCCACGTTTGATTCCAAATAATCATTTTACAGTTTCTGCAACTAGTCAAGAATTACCAGGTACCAATGCAGAAGGTCCAGTAGAAAAAGCCTTCGACAATGATCCAAATACCTTCTGGCATTCAAAATGGTCTGGACATCAAGCACCATTCACAGTTGCTATGAACTTGAAAGCAAGTGAAAAAGTCAATGGTTTGACTTATCTTCCACGTCCAGGTGGTGGTAATGGTGTCGTGACATCTTATGAAATATATGCTCAAAAAGATGGTCAGATGGTTAAAGTTGCTTCAGGAACTTGGGAAAACAATGCCAAAGAGAAAACAGTGAACTTTGATGCAGTTGAAACGAATAAGGTAGAATTAAAAGTCCTAGCAGGTGTTGCAGGATTTGGTAGTGCCGCAGAAATTCAACTTCTGAAACCAGTTTCTACTAACAAGGCAGAAGAGCCAGCTACTCCAAAAGCACCTAAAGTTGAGGAGATGGGTGACGGGACAACTGAACTTGCTGATAAATTTGTAGCTAGCAAGCCAACAAGTGATGAGGCAGTTGCTGCTGCAGCCCAAAGTCAAGACTACCTTAAGAAAGAATACAAGGTATTCCCAACACCACAAAAAGTAACTTACGATGAAGGTGTTACGAAACTCCATAAACAAGTCAATCTTGTCATGGGAGATCAATTAGATATCTATACTCGTAACCGCTTGAAGAGCGTTCTACAAGATCATCAAATCTCATACACAAGCAGTCAAACAGCAGTGGCAGGTGCTACTAACATCTACCTTGGTGTTCATGGTCAAAATTCACAGGCTGAAAAAGAAGTATCTGGAATTTCTCAAGGACTCTTTGATAAAATTGATGCTTATGCCTTGTCAATCAAGAACAATACAATCTCTATCGTCGGTAAAGATACAGATGCTGTCTTCTACGGTTTAACGACTCTCAAACACATGCTTAATGAGAGCGCGGCACCAGTCTTACGTAATGTAACAGTTGAAGACTACGCTGAAATTAAGAACCGTGGCTTTATCGAAGGTTACTATGGAAATCCTTGGAGTAATGCTGACCGTGCAGAATTGATGCGTTATGGTGGTGACTTGAAGTTGACCCAATACTTCTTTGCACCAAAAGATGATCCATATCACAACAAGAAATGGCGTGAACTTTATCCAGAAGAAAAACTAGCTGAAATTCGTGAATTGGCGCGTGTTGGAAACCAAAACAAGACTCGTTATGTTTGGACCATCCATCCATTCATGAATAATCGTATCCGTTTTGGTAACGATGCTGACTACCAAAAAGACCTTGAAACTATTAAAGCTAAATTCACTCAATTAATGGATGTCGGTGTTCGTGAGTTCGGTATTTTGGCTGATGATGCCCCAAGTCCAGTTGGTGGCTACAATAGCTACAACCGCTTGATGAAGGACATGACAGACTGGTTGACTAAAAAACAAGCAACTTATGGTGGCCTTCGTAAGGAAATGATCTTTGTCCCAGGTCAATATTGGGGTAATGGCCGTGAAGATGAGTTGAAAGCACTCAATGAAAATCTTCCAACTTCAACCTCTATGACCCTTACTGGTGGTAAGATCTGGGGTGAAGTATCCGAAAGCTTCCTCTCTAACCTTAAGAACAATCTGACTGCAGGTGGTAAGACATATCGTCCAGTTTCTCTATGGGTCAATTGGCCTGTTACAGATAATTCTAAACAACACTTAATCTTAGGTGGTGGTGAGAAATTCCTTCATCCAAATGTTGATCCTAGTCTTCTTTCAGGTATCATGTTGAATCCAATGCAACAATCTGAGCCTTCTAAGATTGCCCTCTTCTCTGCAGCTCAATATGCATGGAAACAATGGAAGTCAGAAGAAGAAGCTAAGAAAGTAAACGATATTGCCTTCAACTTTGTTGAAAATGGTAAGTTTACAGATAGCGAAACCTCTCTTGCCTTCCGTGAGCTTGGTAAACATATGATCAACCAAAACATGGATGGTCGTGTTGTGAAGTTGGAAGAGTCTGTTGAACTTGCACCGAAATTGGCGGCCTTCATGTCTAAGTTGAAAGCTGGTCAAGATGTTGGTGCAGAGCGTGAAGGCTTGCGTGCAGAATTTGCGAAACTAAAAGCTGCAGCTCAACTTTATAAAGCATCTGGTGATGAAAAGATGCGTGCTCAAATCCATTATTGGTTGGACAATACCATTGACCAAATGGATGCCTTGAGTGCTCTCCTTGATGGTACAGAGGCTATCGAAAAGAACGATTCTGCAAAACTTTGGGATAGTTACTATAAGGGATTGAAACTATATGAACAGTCTCAAACTTATACCTTCCATTATGTAGACCATGACGAAAAAGCTGAGTTGGGTGTTCAACATATCCGTCCATTCTTGCTTGGACTGCGTGAAATCTTGGCAACAGAAGTTCAAAAAGCCTTGCATCCTGATCAAGTGATTAGTACCTTTATCACAAACCGTACAGGTGTAGAAGGCGGACTTGCTGAGGTAACTGATGGAGATTTGGGAACTCATGCATTAATCAAATCGCCAAACAGTATCAAGACTGGTGATTACATTGGTTTGAAATTTAACAAAGCTGTTCCACTCCAAAACTTGACCTTTGCAATGGGAACTCAAGCAAATCCTCGTGATACCTTTAACAATGCTAAGGTTGAGTACCTAAATGAAAATGATGAGTGGGTAACACTTTCAGAACCAAGCTATACTGGAAATGAATCTCTTATTAAATATGAAAAACTCAATATTCGTGCCAAGGCTGTTCGAATGATTGCGACTTCAGATCGTGATAATACTTGGTTTGCTGTAAGAGAAATTGCTGTTAACCGCCCTGTGGAAGTTACTCGTGCTAAACAGGCAGCTACTGTGACGATTAGTCCAAATCTTATGTACAAGTACAATACGACAGTTGGTCAGATTACAGACGGTCGTGACAATACTGAAGCCATGCTTGCGAATGCTGATCGAACTGATACAACTCCAGTAAATAGTTGGGTACAACTAGACTTAGGCGAAGTCAAACCTGTGACTAAGGTTCGTCTCCACCAAGGTTCAGGAGATAAATTAGCAGAAGGTGTTCTTGAATATTCTGCAGATGGTAACTCATGGCAAGAATTGGATCGCTTGACTGGTGAACAAACCAAAGAAATCGAAACTCCAATTTCAGCTCGCTATGTCCGTATTCGCAATACTAAGAACACCAACCTATGGTGGCGTATCGCTGACTTCTCAGTTGAAACACGTACAGGCAATAGCCAATTGACTGATACAAATGTTGAGAACTTGAAGTCAACTCCAGTTTATGACAGCCTAGGCCGTTATAATATGCAAATTCCGAGCGGAACAAAACTTCCAGCTAAAAGTTATTTGGGTATGAAACTTGATCGTCTTCACCAAGCTGAACTCATTCAAGCGGTTGGTACAGAAAACCCATCCCTTAATTTGGAATATTCTCCAAATGCCCAAGAATGGTATCCGGCTGATCAAGTGACAGATAAGTCCTTGGTACGTTATGTTCGTTTGGTCAACAAGACTGACCAAGAACAAGCAGTGACAGCAACCTCTCTACTTGTTCAGACAAAAGAAATTCAACCAACCACACTTGATTCGACATCAATGGGCATCCATCCAACATATGGTCGCAATGACGTTCGTAAGATTAAGAACTTGGATCAATTGTTCGATGGAGTTTACAATAACTTTGTAGAGTTTTCAGACTATGCGCGTAAAGATGGTCATATCACCTTGAAGCTAGGTAGTGAACGTGCAATCAAGAAAATTAGAGCTTACATTCAAGACGGCACTCAAAACTATCTCCGTGATGGTAAGATTCAAGTCAGTCAAGATGGCAAGACTTGGACAGATCTTGTGACAGTTGGTGATGGTGTTGCCAATGAGACACGTGATGATTCCTTGACAGATGGTTGGACACATGATTCTAAGATGCCAGGAAACCGCTACATCGAGGGTGAACTTGCAAGTCCAGTTAAAGCCAATTATCTCCGTGTTCTATTTACAGCTAACTATGATGCTCGTTTTGTAGGCTTCACTGAGTTGGTTATCAATGATGGCGAATTCGTGAAACCGATTAATGATCCAACTGTTCAAGGAAACAGTGGTGAAAGCCAAGGTAACCTCTACACCAACCTCGTAGATGGTAAGGTATTGACTAGCTATAAGGCTGAGAAAGAACAAGGTGAGCTGGTCTACCACTTGTCAGAACCGACAGATGTCAACCATATTCGACTTGTTTCAAGTCTTCCGCAAGGAGTGAAGGCTCGAGTATTGGCTCGAACTCTTAAATCAGATAAAAGAGATTCTTGGTCAGAAATAGGTGAGATTACCTCAAGCTTCCAAACATTTGCTGTCCGAGATAAATCTCCATTATTGGATGTGAAACTTGTTTGGGAAGGAGGTAAACCAGAGTTCTACGAAATGACGACATTCCACCAAGAACTTCCAGAGGAACCAGCCAAACCGGCTCCAACTACAAGTAAGGGTGACGAACCATCACCAGTAGTAGAAGTCCCAGAATTTACTGGTGGCGTAAATGGTGTCGAAGCAGCTGTTCATGAAGTTCCAGAATACACTCAAGCTATTGGCACAGCAGGCGATGATGTGGTTCCAGTAGTAGAAGGGCTAGAATTCAAAGGCGGAGTAAACGCAGTTGAGGCAGCTACCCATGAAGTTCCCGAGTATACTGAAGCTATTGAAAAAGCAGACAAGCTACCATCACCAGTAGTAGAAGTCCCAGACTTCAAGGGTGGCGTAAATGGCACTGAAGCAGCTGTCCATGAAGTCCCAGAATATAAAGAAACAGCAAGCCCTCAAGTCACTCCAACAGAGGAAAACTTGAAAGATTCGGTTGATAAAGTCGATGGAGATAAGATGAGCAGTGGCAATCGTGATGTTGAAACTACTGTTGAAAAGTCCGATGAATTTGCAAGTGCATCAGTGAAAACAGATCAAGCACAAAAACAAGAACAACCACAAACATCGGTTGCTAAAGTTAAAGATCAACTTCCAGCAACAGGTGGAGAAGAATCAGCTACTTTAGCCTTGTTAGGTGGTCTTGGACTAGTTCTCTCTGCCGCTTTTATCAAAAGAAGGAAAAAGGATTAAGAATTCGAAAAAGAGTTATTCAATAATCCTGGATAAACATTAATGTCACAATAAAACCACACAGTGATTTCAGTATTGAGCATCATCAAGCTGAAAGCAACACTGTGTGGTTTTTGAATAGTTGATAGTTTCGGACCAGATTCTTTATCCATTGTTAAGCTTCTCGTTATAGGATGTTGCCTCAATCTTTTTTTGTTATATTAAAATCATAAAAAAGATTGCAATTTTTTGTTCATTTTGATATATTCAATATATACAAAAAACAAACTCGATGCTTAGTTGTGTGTTCAGAAGGAAGTTATTTTTCTAAAAAAGGAAGCGCTTACTCAGCATCAAGAAAAAGAAAAGAGGATTTTAATGAACAAAAGACTTTTCGATAAACGTTGCCATTATAGCATTCGTAAATTTGCTATAGGTGCGGCATCTGTGATGATTGGGGCTAGTATATTTGGTATTTCAGCTGTACAAGCTGAGGAGGTGGCTTCATCCAATACTCAAACAGAAGAAACAACAGTTCATCAACCTCAGCCTTTAGATAAGCTTCCCGATGATGTGGCAGCTGCTATCGCAAAGGCTGATGAGAATGGTGGACGTGAGTTTGTAAAGCCAAAAGCTGAGTCGACAGAAGACAAAGTGACTAAGGATACAGAACCTACTAAACCTGTTAATGAAGGTAACCATGAATTGGTTAATCCTAAAGTTGAAACTCCAAATAAGGTAGGAGAAGAAAACGAAGCTGAAGAGAGGCAAAAAGCTGAAGAGACAAATCCAAAGACTGTGGAAGATGGTCCGAAATCTACAGCAGCAGTTGAAACAGATGTAAAAGAGGATGCTAAGAAAACTTCAGAAAAGGATCAGGTAAAACCGACTGCAGATCTCAAATCTTCTTCTGAAAAAACGCAAGCGCTTTCTAAAGAGTCAAGTAAAGCGGATGTTGAAACAGAGAAGCAGCTATTATCAGATCGAAAACAAGACTTCAATAAAGATTGGTACTTTAAACTAAACGCCCAAGGAGATTTTTCAAAAAAAGATGTGGATGTTCATGATTGGTCTAAATTGAATCTACCACACGATTGGAGTATTTATTTTGACTTCGATCACAAGTCTCCTGCTCGCAACGAAGGTGGACAGTTAAATGGTGGAACGGCTTGGTATCGTAAGACTTTTACACTGAATGAAGCAGACAAGAACAAGGATGTTCGTATCAATTTTGATGGTGTTTACATGGATTCTAAGGTTTATGTAAATGGTAAATTTGTAGGACATTATCCAAGTGGTTATAATCATTTTTCTTATGATATTACAGAATTTTTGAACAAGGATGGCAGTGAAAATTCCATTACCGTTCAAGTGACCAATAAGCAGCCAAGTAGTCGTTGGTATTCTGGAAGTGGGATTTATCGTGATGTAACCCTTAGTTATCGTGATAAGGTCCATGTTGCGGAAAATGGGAACCACATTACAACACCAAAATTAGCTGAACAAAAAAATAGCAATGTTGAAACACAAGTTCAAAGTAAGATTAAAAATACAGATAAAAAGGCTGCGAATGTCTTTGTGGAGCAACAAATTTTCACTAAGGAGGGTAAAGCTGTTTCAGAACTAGTTCGTTCTGAAACTAAGAGTTTGGCAGAAAATGAAACAGCACAATTTAATCAGAATATCCTGGTTAATCAGCCAACTCTTTGGACAACGAAAAGTTACCATCCTCAACTTTATGTTCTAAAAACAAAAGTCTATAAAGAAGGCCAGTTAGTTGATGTAACAGAAGATACATTTGGTTACCGTTATTTTAACTGGACAGCTAAGGAAGGATTTTCTCTCAATGGTGAGAGAATGAAATTCCATGGGGTAAGTATTCACCATGACAATGGAGCCTTGGGTGCAGAAGAGAACTATAAGGCTACTTATCGTAAATTAAAACTTCTGAAAGATATGGGAGTGAACTCCATTCGTACCACTCACAACCCGGCGAGCCCTCAGTTGCTAGATGCTGCGGCGAGTCTAGGACTTTTGGTTCAAGAGGAGGCTTTTGACACTTGGTATGGTGGCAAGAAGACTTACGACTATGGACGTTTCTTTGATCAAGATGCGACTCATCCCGAGGCTAAGAAGGGAGAGAAGTGGTCTGATTTTGATCTTAGAACAATGGTAGAACGTGATAAGAACAATCCGTCTATTGTGATGTGGTCTCTTGGAAATGAGGTAGATGAAGCGAATGGTAGTCCTCGTTCTATTGAAACTGCTAAACGTTTGAAGGCTGTTATCAAAGCGATTGATACCGAGCGTTACGTAACCATGGGTGAAAATAAATTTAGTCGTGCGTCTACAGGTGATTTCTTGAAAGTTGCAGAAATCATGGATGCTGTGGGTATGAACTATGGAGAGCGTAATTATGAAGCTGTTCGTAGAGCTCATCCAGACTGGCTCATCTATGGTTCTGAAACTTCTTCAGCTACTAGAACGCGTGATTCTTATTACAATCCTGCTCAAATCCTTGGACATGATAACCGTCCAAATCGTCACTATGAACAATCTGACTATGGTAATGACCGTGTTGGATGGGGAAGAACAGCTACTGAGTCATGGACTTTTGACCGTGATCATGCTGGCTATGCTGGACAATTTATCTGGACAGGAATTGACTATATCGGTGAACCAACTCCATGGCATAACCAAGATAATACACCCGTAAAAAGTTCTTACTTTGGTATCATCGATACGGCTGGTTTACCCAAGAATGATTTTTACCTTTACCGTAGTGAATGGTATAGTGCTAAAGAAAAACCAACTGTCCGAATTTTACCACATTGGAACTGGACTGATGAGACACTCAGGGATCGTAAGATGCTGGTCGATGGAAAGGTTCCGGTTCGTACCTTCTCAAATGCAGCAAGTGTCGAATTGTTCTTAAATGGAGAGTCACTTGGTAAAAAGGAATTTACTAAGAAAACGACAGAAGATGGACGTCCATATCATGAGGGAGCTAAACCAAGTGAATTGTATCTCGAGTGGCTCGTTAAATACCAACCAGGCACACTGACTGCGATTGCTCGAGATGAAAATGGCAACGAAATTGCGCGTGATAGTGTGACAACTGCTGGGGAGCCAGCAAGAGTTCGTCTGACTAAGGAAGAGCATGTTATCACAGCAGATGGTAAAGATTTATCTTACATCCATTACGAAATTGTTGATGGAGAAGGGAATGTTGTTCCGACAGCTAACAATCTTGTTCATTTCAATCTTCATGGTCAGGGACAGATTGTTGGTGTGGATAATGGAGAACAAGCTAGTCGTGAACGCTACAAAGCTCAAGCAGATGGAACATGGCAAAGACGTGCTTTCAATGGTAAAGGGGTTGTCATTGTAAAATCAACAGAAAAAGAAGGTAAATTTACTCTTTATGCAGATTCTGCTGGTTTAACATCTGATAGTGCAACAGTTGCAACCGTGTCTGGTAAGAAAGAAAACCGTCACTTTATAGCCTATGCTCCTGTGAAGGCCACAACTGATGTGAGTACCACTCCTGAATTACCACGAACAGTAACAGCTATTTATAGTGACGGTAGTGTTGAGGAAAAGACTGTAACATGGGACGTGCCATCTGACTTGCTTACAAGCGCAGGTGAGAAAAAAGTATTTGGTAATGTAGAAGGTATCGAAGCTAAGGCTGAAGCCCTTGTCAAGGTAGTTGCACTTGATAAGTGGTTGCCTAAGGTAGCGACAGTTCCAGTTGGTACAACGGCAGCTGATTTGGATAAAACGGTTACTGCTGTTTTGTCAGATGGCAGCTTGATTGATACAGATGTTGTGTCTTGGACCTTGAAAGATCCTGCCGCCTTGACTAAAGAAGGTGGACGAACTGAAGCAACTGGTAAATTGACAGATGACGATCGTGAAGTAACTGCAACCTTTATCGCAAGCAACAAGGAAACAGAAAGTACTGTTACAGGTCTCACGGTTGGAGATAAGACTCTTGAAAACTTTGAGCCTGGAAAGACTTATTACCGAGTATCCCTTCCTTACACTGCTAAAATCCCAAGTGTTGGAGCACAGACTACAGGCTATCAGGTAACAGTTCAGCAAGCTTCTGCTGATAATGGTTATCAGGCTTCTGTCTTCTTGAGTGACCAGAAGGGTGACTTGGTTCAAACTTACTTGATTCAATTCGTGAAGGAAGCACCTGCCTTGACCCGCTTGGAAGTAAACGTTGAAGGAAAAGAGAAAGCAACAGAAGATCAAGTTCTCCCTTATCATGTGATTGGGCATTATGAGGATGGTTCACAGACGGAATTTGCAGCGTCAGATGTCCACTTAGAAGCCAAGTCAGCTGATGGTGGTCATCTTGAGGTAAATAGACAGAACTTGTTGCTCTATACTAAGGGTCGTGTTACTCTAACTCCTCGTATTGACAATCAAACAGAAAAAACGCAATCTGTCGCAACTGAATTGGTGATTAAAGAAAATAAAGTAGAGAAGAAAATTGTCAAACTTCATCCAGTTTCTGCCTCTACCGATATCAATCAGCAACCTAATTTACCTAGTCAAGTTGGAGCAGAATTTGATAAAGGCTTGCCTCGTAAGGTAGCTGTAACTTGGGACAAAGTAGCTGAAAAAGAATTGGGGCACTATCATAGCTTTACCCTTAAAGGACATGTAGAAGGTACAGATATTGAGGCTCAAGCAACTGTGACGGTTGAAGGCTTGCAAGTTGCAGAGGAAATCAGCCTTACTCTTCCTAAGGGTGAGACAGTTCAATTGCCAGCCAGTGTACGTGCTTACCATTCTAATGGAACCACTATCTACAAAGATGTGGTTTGGGATCAGGTACCAGCTAACTTTAGTCAAACTGAAGGGGTGTATGAAATCAATGGTCATTTAGTTGGTAGCAATCTGACCACCAAGGCTCATGTCCGTGTTTCTAGTCAAGTGGTTGCTGGAAATAATATCTCTAAACAATGGACAGGTTCACAATTACCAGCAGCTATTGTATCCAATACAGGAGGGGATGATTCGGCTAATGCTTTGAACGACCTGACTGTATCAAGAACGCCTACAGATGCTAAAAATAGATGGACTACTTGGAGAACAAATACTGATAATGACTGGGCATCAATCTTGTTTGGAAACTCTGGTGATTTGACCAAGCGCTTTGTTGATAATCTTTCAGTTGATTTCTATACTGATGGAGCGATTGGTCTTCCAAAAGAATATGTTATTGAATACTATGTCGGTCAAGAAGTTCCAGATCTTCCGAATGATGTCAATAATGCTCAACGTGATAGCAACCATCCATTTAATAATGAAGCTAACTGGAAAGAGGTGGAACACCTCAAAGCTCCTGGACAATTATCTGCAGGTAAAACCAACCACTTTACATTTGATAAGGTAGAAACCTATGCTGTTCGTATGCGCATGAAGAAAGCAGATGGAACTGCTGGTGTTGGTTTGACAGAGCTAACTGTCCTTGGAAATAAGGTAGTGAGCTCTACAAGTTCAGAAATTTCTATCCAAGTAGATGGCAAGAAGCTTGAACATTTCAATCCATCTAAGACTGATTACTATATTCCTAAATCTAGCAAAGAAATCACTGCAACAGCTAGCAATAATGGTCTGGTAACAGTTGTGCCTGCAACAAGTGAAAAAGGTGCGACACGTCTTATCTTAAAAGCTGAGGATGGAACTGTTCTGAAAGAATATCGTATCTTCCGTGATGACGAAAAAGAGTCAACACAATCAGCAGCTGCAGAAAATAGTGCCAAGACCCTGAATGTTGGTGATCAACTTCAATTGCCTGCTGAAGTGACAGTCTATTATCCTTCACAAGCTGGCTGGGTTAAGGCTAACCTTGCAGTTCAATGGGATGCCATTCCTGAACATGCGACAGAACAGGAGGGAAGTTTTGAAGTAACTGGTCATGTCATTGGTACAAATCTAACAACTAAAATACAGGTGACAGTTGTAGCTAAAGGTAACCAAGTTCTGTCAGAAAATCCAAGCAACAATGAAACGGATTCTAAAGCCTTTGCTTCGACAACGAACGATACACAAGCAGCTTCACATGATAGAATTTTCTATATCAATGATGGAAAATACAATGAAGATGGACGTTGGACAAACTGGTCTCGTACTCCGAAAAATCAAGAAACTTCTGTCGGCCTACTCTTTAAGAAGGATGGAAAAATTGCCTCTCAATCCATTGGAAAAGTAGCAATCCAGTTCTTTAAAGATAGTGGAACAGATGCCCCAGAGAAAATGGTTCTAGAAAGATATATTGGTCCTGCCTTTACAGAACCAAGTACGATTTCTCGGTATGAAGAAAATGCTGACCATCCATTCAACAAGGCAGAAAATTGGGAATCAATTCCTTATAAAGCTTCTGGAGAATTAGTAGCTGGTAAACCAATCGAGTTTAACTTTGATCCGGTTCAAACGACAGCTATTCGTGCTCGCATGACTCGTAAGGCTACTACTAATGGCCTAGCACTTGTAGAATTTACAGCCTACTCTGCAGGCAAAGGAGCAGAAGTGGAAACACCATCAGCGACTATTTCGATCGATGGAAAAGCATTGGAAAACTTTGAACCAAATGTGACAGATTATACACTAACAGCAATGAGTTCCCAACCAAAAGTCACTGCGACAACTAGTGGACATGGAGTAGTCACAGTTGTGAATCCTGGAAATACTAATCTTCCAACACTTGTTCGTCTTGTTTCTAAAGATGGAACTCTTGTGAAAGAGTATCGTTTACACTTTAAGGCAGCCTTCCAAACAATTCCGACAGAAGGAGTTAAGAACTTAGTAGCAGAAACTCCAAGCTTGGAAATTGAAAAGACTCCGCTTCCATTTAAAGAAGTTATTCGTGAAAATCCTGAACTTGCTCAAGGTAAACGTCGTGTAGTTTCTGAGGGACAAGATGGAGAAAAAGTTGACTTTATTCAAGTATCAGGAACTACTAGAACTATTGTTCATACTGAACAAAGAAAGGCTCAAGACCGCATTGTCGAGGTGGGAGTAAAACCATCTATTTCAAATAGTAAGGGCGGGGAACCTGCGCCAGTCAACGAAGTTCCAGAATTCAAAGGCGGAGCTAACTTTGTTGAAGGAGCAGTCAATGAGGTTCCAGAATTCAAAGGCGGAGCTAACTTTGTTGAAGGAGCAGTTAACGATATTTCAGAATACATAGGGAAACAATCAACTGTAGGTAATCAGGTAGCACCAATCGCTGAGAAGCCTAAATTTAAAGACGGGGTAAATACAGGAGTGCCTCAAGATAGTAAACTTCCAGAGGATAAAGGTGTTCCAGCAACAGTAGGAAATCATGAAGCACCAGTTCGTGAGAAAACAGAGCATCCAGTACAGAACTTAGCAAATAACCAGACTACAGAAAGAAAGGCTTCAGCAGTCAAAGGAGATCAAAATAGCTTACCAGAAACTGGTGAGAGAGAATCTGATACAGCCATCTTCTTAGCAGGTGTTAGCTTGGCCTTGTCAGCAACACTATTGACTGCAAAACGTAAAGAAGATTAGACTTTATCTCTAAATTATTCTTATTTGTATAGATTAATCGAGGATTAAAAATTGAATCGGTAAATGAGCAGGACTACTATGATATAAAGCCTCAAATTGAGTAGAAATATAGTAGATCCTTGCATGATAAAACGCATCGTATTAAGGTTTTGAATACCTAATATTGAACTGCACCCCAAAAGTTAGACAGAAAAAATCTAACTTTTGGGGTGTTTTTATTATGAAATTAACTTATGATGATAAAGTTCAGATCTATGAACTTAAAAAACAAGGATATAGCATAGAGAAGCT
>NZ_VFSH01000015.1 GCF_006385785.1 Streptococcus shenyangsis | reverse complement strand
GAACCCGTGTTACCGCCGTGAAAAGGCGGTGTCTTAACCCCTTGACCAACGGACCAGAGTTGTTATTTTCAACTCTTACTATTATACAGCCTTTTTGTTTTTTGTCAACTACTTTTTTAAACTTTTTCTGTTTTTTTGTATGAGCTAACTTCTCAAAGTAACTTCCACTTGATTAGCCGAAGTGGAAATTAGTCTAAAACGGATTTTTATGGTGAAGAGTTTGCCAGGGTTGATAACATAGAAATGAATGTGCGAGGAGAGAGTAAACTCTTCTTTTGTGACCCTAATCGCTCTGACCAGAAAGGCATAATTGAGAAAAATCACACACTGATTCTCGACATTCTACCTAAAGGAACTTCTTTTGACAACTTAACTCAATAGGATATTAATCTCGTCTGTTCGCATGTCAACAGTGTCAAACGCGCTGCTTTAAATGGAAAGTCAGCCTATGAACTCTTTGCATTTACCTATGGAGAAGAGATTCCTAAGCTTCTCGGCATTTCTAAAATACCTGCAGAAGACGTCTGCCAGTCTTCTAAATTACTTCAACATAAGTTCTAAAAACTAACTTTTAACCGCATTCAAACGTCTCACACTAACTTCCACCATAGCGGAACTTAATCTGAATCTCTTTCAAATTAGGGAATTTTGTGCGCTCTTTTTTCTATTCATTTTGCCTACAAAAGCAATGAAATCAAGCATTAGTAAAACCAGTGAAACTTACCCTGACACGGAATTCCACTGGTTTTTATGATTTTTATCAGACTAACTTCCACTTGGATTAGCGGTGGAACTTAGTTTGGGAATTTACCACTTTTTTAAATTTGATTATTTCAGCCCAATATTAAACTCTTTAAACACAACACGTAAATTCCTTAATACTCTTTGACGTCCTCGAAAACGTTCATTTCTTAAAATGCGTTCTAACTCTTCTTGTTGCTCTTTATTTTGTTTACTTCTATAATCTCTTAGTGTTTCATAAAAGAGATAGTAATCATCCAGCCAGAGACCTCCCTCACTTATACGATGGCTAATCTCACCTACTTCTTCATATGGTTCTTTATCATATCTTCTTTTTTGACTTTCTTGCTTACGGATATAGTCTAGAATTCGATTCCGAAACTTAGTCTTAAAATATTTCCTTAAACGAGGAATATCTTCTACTATTCCTTCTTCTTTACTAATCAATTCATGCAAGCAAATCATACCCTCTTGGTCCCAATCCGATAGCTCCCATAAATGCAAGTAATATTCATTTCTACACTTATACACAATCCCTTGGACTTCTTCATATAATTCTTTAATCATAATATTCCCCTTTCTGTTTACAGTCTAACAGATTCAGAAACACTTTTAGCAAATTTCATCCATTCTGCTCCCTACACCATCTAAACTGCACAAAAAAGAGAGGCCTTGCCTCTCTTAGGGTTATAATTCTGCAATTTGGTTTAGATTTACTTCTGCTACTGTGTCATTACCAAACATAGAGATAATCATCTTCACTTTATTGTTATCAATCTCTGTAATCTTACCAGTATAGTCTGCAAAAGCACCATCAATAATACGTACGGTTTGACCAACCTCAACATCGAAATCAAATTCTTGAACAGTTTGTCCCATAGATACCAAAATGTCACGAATTTCTTGTTCCAATAATGGAGTTGGTTTCGATCTGTTCCCGTGTGATCCGACAAATCCTGTAACGTTCGGAGTGTTTCGAACAACAAACCAAGCTTCATCTGTCATGACCATTTCTACAAGAACATAACCTGGAAAGCGATTTTCTTCTACTTCTTTTCTCTTTCCATTTTTTTCAACTTGCACTGTTTGTGTTGGAATTTCAACGCGTAGAATATTATCCAACATATTGTAGGTTTGTGCACGTTGTAATAGATTTTCTTTTACCTTATTTTCATAACCAGAATAAGTTTGTAAAACAAACCACCCTTTGTCAAAACTATCCATGATATTTCCTTTCATAAATAGAAGATTTTTAGTGTACTTTCACTACTCTTCTAAAAAATGTTAATAAATCGAATCAAACCTGAAACAATCAACTGGTCAAAAATGTAAATAATCACAACAAAGAAAGCAGTGTATTCCATGATAGAACGAAAATCTCTCCAGCTTTCCTTGCGAGTTGGCCATGTTGTGTCTTTAAGAAGTCTAAAAATATCTCCAATAAAACGCATCGCTCTCTCCTATCTCGTTTCTCTGTGTGTAGTGTACTTGCCACAATGCTTACAAAATTTATTTACTTCTAGTCGTGTAGGCTTGGGGTTTCCACTGATCTTGATTGAATAGTTTCTCGAACCACAAACCGCACAAGCTAGGCTTGCTTTTTTTAGTGCCATAACGCCTCCATCTTATCTATTATAACAAGAAAGCTAGGCTTTGACAAGCATCTTAGCGAAATAGATTGACTACCGAATCCCATATTGTTTGAGCCTTTTCCTTAATCTTCGCATCTGAGATAGCCCGACTAGCCTCATCTACTAGACTTTGCGCACGTCCTCGAATATCAGACAAATTATCATCTGTCTGGCTATTATCATTAGTTTGTACTTGTCTTTTTTTGTTAGCTGGTGCAATTCCATTTTGCTTATAGGCATTTTCAACTGTAAAGGTACTTCCTGGCGTATAAGGTAAAATGGTATTTGCAATGTTTCTAAAGACATGGGCTGCACCATTTGAAGTAGAACCTGCTAGATAGTGATTTTCATCAGTGGTCGGGAAACCAAGCCAGTGACTAATCACCACATCCGGAGTATAACCAATTACCCACTGGTCACTTGTGTACTCCGGATTGAAAACTGCTTCAGTTGTTCCAGTTTTCCCTGCCATGACATAGTCTGCAGGAGATGAACTAATACCGGTTCCGTTAGTGAATGTACCCAACATCATACTAGTCATCTTGTCAGCTACAGCTTTATCAATCACCCGTTTTTGTGAATTTTTATGGCTGGCAATAACCTGACCACTAGCATTTTCAATTCTACTAATAAAATGAGCTTCAGGCATTAATCCTTCATTTGCAAAGGCAGCATATGCTTGAGCCATTTGCAGAGGATTGGTTTCAACACCGCTTCCCAAGGCGACACCAAGAACACGGTCTACCTTTTCCATGTTGAGTCCGAATTTTTCGCCCGCCTCAAAAGCCTTATCAACGCCCAAATCATTAACAGTGGCAACAGCGGGCAGATTAAGCGATTCTGCCAAGGCTTGATACATGGGAACTTCTCGACTCATTTTGATTCCTGCATAGTTATCAACCTTATAGCTGTCATACTGCATGGTATGGTTATCCAACTTCTTATTCAAAGCCCAGCCTGCTTCAACTGCTGGCGTATAAACAACTAAAGGCTTAATTGTAGAACCAGGGCTACGTTTTGATTGAGTTGCATAATTGAAATTCCGGAATCCAGTCTTATCATTGTCAGCAATCCGACCGACAACCCCACGAACTCCCCCTGTTTTCGGTTCAAGAGCTACACTTCCTGATTGAGCAAATGTTCCATCCTCTGCCCTCGGAAATAGCGATGTATTTTCATAGACAACCTGCATATTTGCTTGATAATTTTGGTCCAGCTCTGTATAAATGCGGTAGCCATTATTGACAATTTCTTCCTCTGTTAGATTATACTTGGAAACGGCTTCGTTAACCACCGCATCAAAGTAAGAAGGATAGCGGTAATCTGAGATTTTTCCTTCATACTTATCGTGCAATTGCGAAGTCATATCAACTTCTGCTGCTTCGGTTTCTTGATTTTTATCAATATATCCTGCTGCAACCATATTCTGCAAAACAGTATCGCGCCGATTGGTAGAATCTTCTACGGAATTTAAGGGATTATACAGTTCCGGCCCCTTGAGCATCCCTGCCAGAGTCGCAGCTTGATCCAAACTCACTTCTGATGCAGAAACTCCAAAGTATTTCTTACTCGCATCTTCTACACCCCACACACCATTTCCAAAATAAGCATTGTTAAGGTACATGGTTAGAATTTGATCCTTACTATATTTTTTTGTTAATTCTAAGGCAAGGAAGAATTCTTTCGCTTTTCTCTCAACGGTTTGATCCTGTGACAAATAGGCATTTTTAGCTAGCTGCTGGGTAATAGTAGATCCACCACCTGAACGTCCAGCAGTGACAATAGCCAAGAAGAAACGACCATAGTTAATCCCATCATTTTTATAGAAAGAACGGTCTTCTGTCGCAATAACAGCATTCTGCAAATTTTTACTGATATCAGTCAATTCAACGTAGGTTCCCTTTTGACCAGACAAGGCACCAGCCTCTTTTTCTTCACGGTCAAAAATGATAGTCCGAGTTTTCAAGGCGTTTTGCAAATCGTTAACATTGGTTGACTTGGCTACAGCAAACAAATAGGTTCCAACTAGCAAGCCTGCACTCAAACCTAGTATAAGGACAATCTTTGTTAGATGATAGCGACGCCAGAGTTTTCGAATCGGACCCACTTGGGCTAATTTTTTTCTATCACTGCGAGAACGACGTAAGCCAGTAGAATCAGAATTCTCTGATTCACTTGTTTCTTTTTTAAAAAGAGAAAGAAATTTCTCGAATAATTTATCTAATTTCATGCGTTTATTTTATCATCTTCATCATAGGAAGACAAGAATTTAGCTATTTCCTATCCAAATAGGGCTTTTTTTGTTACAATATCTGTATGAAATTCACATTTACATTACCAGACTCTCTACCTCAAATGACGGTAAAGCAATTACTTGAAGAACAACTCCTCATCCCTAGAAAAATCCGTCATTTTTTGAGAATCAAGAAACATATTTTGATAAATCAAGAAGAAGTCCACTGGAACGAAATCGTAAATCCTGGAGATGTTTGCCAGTTAACTTTTGACGAGGAAGATTATCCCGAAAAAGAAATCCCTTGGGGCAACCCAAACCTCATCCAGGAAATTTATCAAGACCAACACTTGATTATTGTCCACAAACCAGAGGGTATGAAAACCCACGGTAACCAACCAAACGAAATCGCCCTTCTTAACCATGTCAGTGCCTATGTTGGCCAAACCTGCTATGTCGTTCATCGTCTGGACATGGAAACCAGCGGTTTAGTCCTTTTTGCTAAAAATCCTTTTATCCTACCTATTCTCAATCGCTTATTGGAGAAAAAAGAGATTTCTAGGGAATACTGGGCACAGGTCGACGGACATATCAACAGCAAAGAACTTGTTTTCAGGGACAAAATCGGACGTGATCGCCATGACCGCAGAAAGCGAATAGTTGATACAAAAAATGGGCAATATGCTGAAACACATATAAGCAGATTAAAGCAATTCTCAAACAAGACTTCCTTGGTTCGTTGCAAGCTAAAGACAGGGCGAACCCATCAGATTCGTGTGCACCTTTCTCATCATAACTTCCCCATCTTGGGTGACCCTCTCTATAATAGTAAATCAAAGACAAGTCGGCTTATGCTTCATGCCTTTCGACTTTCCTTTACCCATCCGCTTACTTTAGAGAAATTAAGCTTCACTACTCTTTCAGATACTTTTGAAAAAGAATTAAAAAAGAATGGATGATCGTGTCATCCATTTTTCCATATAAGAAAAGCAAGACCAAGAGGCCTTGCTTTTTATCGACTCATGAATTATTTAGCAATTTTTGCGAAGTATTCAAGAGTACGAACAAGTTGTGCAGTGTATGACATTTCGTTGTCGTACCATGATACAACTTTAACCAATTGTTTACCGTCAACGTCAAGAACTTTAGTTTGAGTTGCGTCAAACAATGAACCGTAAGCCATACCTACGATATCTGAAGATACGATTGGGTCTTCAGTGTATCCGTATGATTCGTTTGAAGCTGCTTTCATAGCTGCGTTTACTTCATCAACAGTAACGTTCTTTTCAAGAACTGCTACCAATTCAGTAACTGATCCTGTTGGAGTTGGAACACGTTGTGCAGATCCGTCAAGTTTACCGTTCAATTCTGGAATTACAAGACCGATAGCTTTAGCGGCACCAGTTGAGTTAGGAACGATGTTTGCAGCACCAGCGCGAGCACGGCGAAGGTCACCACCACGGTGTGGTCCGTCAAGGATCATTTGGTCACCAGTGTAAGCGTGGATAGTAGTCATCAATCCTTCAACAACACCAAAGTTGTCTTGAAGAGCTTTAGCCATAGGAGCCAAGCAGTTTGTAGTACATGAAGCACCTGAGATAACTGTTTCAGTACCGTCAAGAACGTCATGGTTAGTGTTAAATACAACTGTTTTAACGTCGTTTCCACCAGGAGCAGTGATAACAACTTTTTTAGCTCCACCTTTAAGGTGTTTTTCAGCTGCATCTTTCTTAGCAAAGAAACCAGTAGCTTCAAGAACGATTTCTACACCGTCAGTAGCCCAGTCGATTTGCTCTGGATCACGCTCAGCAGAAACTTTAACGAATTTACCGTTAACTTCAAATCCACCTTCTTTAACTTCAACAGTACCGTCGAAACGACCTTGAGTTGTGTCGTATTTCAACAAGTGTGCAAGCATAACTGGATCTGTAAGGTCGTTGATGCGTGTAACTTCAACACCTTCTACGTTTTGGATACGACGGAAAGCAAGACGACCGATACGTCCGAAACCGTTAATACCAACTTTAACTACCATTAGTGATTTCCTCCTTATGAAAATCATGAAATTTTTATTGTGAAAAGAGTAACTTGAATCACTACAAATCACCTTTCAACAAACCTATTATATAACTATTTGAGTTGAATTGCAAGTACGGGCGTTGTTTTTTGTCTATACCTAGCTTATTTTTCTTTCTTCTTTGAAAGCCTATACTGTTGTCTTTTTTTGTCTACATAGCCATTTCCCGCTTTCATTTTTAGATAGAAAGTGAAAATAGAAAAGCTAAAAATTATTTTCAACACTCCACCTCTACAAGAAAAGAGACAGGGATTCCCTGCCTCTAGGCTGATAAACGATTATTTACGACGTCCTGGACGTTCTGCATAACCATAGTAAGCATCTTCCATGATTTCTTCCATGTCAGCTACCATTGGTAAGCGTGGATTTGCAGGAGAACATTGGTCTTCATAAGCAAGCAAGGCAATTTCATGCAAGCTGTCTTTCCAAGCTTTTTCATCAATTCCTTGGTCTTTGAAGTTCATCTTGATACCTACTGCAACACCCAGCTCATAAACAGCTTTAGCGTATGCTTCAACTGCTTCTTCTGGAGTTGAGTGAGGTAAACCAAGCATTCTAGCAATATCTTGGAATTTCTCATCAGCTTTCCAGTAGTTGTATTTAGGCCAAGTAGTAGTCTTAGATGGACGAGTTCCATTGTAACGGATAACGTATGGAAGCAAGATTGCGTTTGTACGTCCGTGAACAGTATGGTGAACCGCACCGATCTTGTGGGCCATTGAGTGGCTCATACCAAGGAAGGCATTGGCGAAGGCCATACCTGCCATTGTAGAAGCATTATGCATTTTTTCACGTGCTTCTGAATCAGCAGTCTTAACAGATTTTTCCAACCATTCAAAGACAAGTTTGATTGATTGAAGGGCGATACCATCTGTGTAGTCGTTAGCGAAGTTTGAAGTGTAGGCTTCAGTCGCATGAGTCAAGACATCCATACCTGTGTCAGCAGTAATGAAATCTGGAACTGATTCAACCAAAGCAGGGTCAACAATCGCAATAGTTGGTGTCAATGAGTAGTCAGCCAATGGATATTTACGGTTGTTTTTCTTATCAGAGATAACGGCAAATGGTGTTACTTCTGAACCTGTACCAGAAGTTGTTGGGATACCGATATACTTCGCTTTCTTACCAAGTGATGGGAAGCGGAAGGCACGTTTACGGATATCCATGAATTTTTGAACCAAGTCACGGAAGTCGACTTCTGGTTGTTCGTAAAAGAGCCACATAACTTTAGCTGCATCCATTGGTGAACCTCCACCAAGAGCAATAATTGTATCTGGTTCAAATGCTCTCATAACCTCAGTACCACGTTCTACAGTTGTGATATCTGGATCTGGTTCAACATCTGAGAAGACTTGGACAGTTACACGGTTGTTACGAGCGTTCAATTGATCGATAACACGTTGAACAAATCCAAGTTTTTCGATTGATTTATCAGTAACGATCATAACGCGTTCAATATCTTCACATGTTTGAAGGTATTGGATAGAATTGCGTTCGAAGTAAATTTTTGAAGGAACTTTAAACCACTGCATATTATTTCTACGTTTCCCTACTTTCTTGATGTTTAGAAGGTTAATAGCGCTCACGTTATCCCCAACAGAGTTGCGTCCGTATGAACCACATCCAAGTGTCAATGATGGGATGAAGGCATTGTAAACGTCACCGATACCACCGAAAGTAGATGGAGAGTTCCAGATAATACGCATAGCTTTGATTTCTGTACCAAAGCGTTTAGCAAGCTCTTCGTCTTTTGTATGGATAGCTGCTGAGTGACCAAGTCCGTTAAACTCAACCATTTGACGAGCTTTTGTAAGACCATCTTCTGTGTCTTCAGCTTTTAGGACAGCAATAACTGGTGACAATTTTTCACGAGTCAATGGTTCTTTTGGTCCTACTTCCTCACATTCTGCAGCCAAGATGTTTGTTCCTTCTGGAACGTTGAATCCCGCTTGTTCTGCAATCCATTTAGCTGGTTTACCAACAATATTTGCATTTAGTTTAGCACCAGCACAGTTTTTGCTGTTTGCTTTCACGCCGAAGCAGAACTCTTCAAGAAGCGCTTTTTCTTTTTTGTTTACAAAGTAAGTATGGTATGATTTGAATTCTGCTACAAATTCATCATACACTTCTTTATCAATGATAACCGCTTGCTCTGATGCACAGACCATACCATTATCAAAGGATTTAGACATCACAATGTCATGGGCAGCTTGACGAAGGTCAGCTGATTTCTCAATATAAGCTGGAACGTTTCCGGCACCTACCCCAAGAGCTGGCTTCCCACATGAGTAAGCAGCCTTAACCATGGCATTACCACCAGTTGCAAGGATAGTTGCAACACCTTCGTGGTTCATAAGCGCTCCAGTTGCTTCCATAGATGGCTCTGTAATCCATTGAACACAGTTTTCAGGAGCTCCAGCTGCGATTGCCGCATCACGAACGATTTGTGCTGCGTGAGCAGAAGATTCTTGAGCTGATGGGTGGAAGGCAAACACGATTGGATTACGTGTTTTCAAAGCAATCAATGATTTGAAAATTGCTGTTGATGTTGGGTTTGTTGTTGGAGTGACACCACAAACAACACCGACAGGTTCTGCAATTTTAGTCAATCCTGTAACGGTATCATCTTCGATAACTCCGACAGTTTTAACTCCGCGCATGTTATTCACAACATGTTCACAGGCAAAAAGGTTTTTTGTCGCCTTGTCTTCAAATACACCACGACCAGTTTCTTCAATTGCGTGTTGTGCTAGGATACCGTGCGCATCAAGAGCTGCAACTGAAGCTTTCGCTACGATGTAGTCAACTTGTTCTTGGTTCAACTTGCGCATTTCATCAAGCGCAACCAAAGCTTTTTGTACTAGTCCGTCTACATGCTTTTCAGCAGCGAGTTGTTTTTGCTCAGGTGTTACAGTTTTTTTATCAGCCATATTTTCCTCCATAGCCTTAAAGGATTTTATCCTTTGTTAATTTTTTCACAAGTTTATTATAACGCATTATTTCAACTTTGTAAACAGTTTCATAAACATTTCACAAAGAATTTTTAGTTATTTGTGAAAATTTTCCCATTCTCTTTACTCATCAAGTTTTTTCTTTAGAGTTTGTGAAATTTATTTCAAATATTTTTTATTTCACAAACTTGATTGGAAGAGAGACTTGGAAAGAAAAGGTTTTGTAAGTAAGCGCTTACTTTGAAGTTGTAATAATACCTCCTTTGATAAGGAGGTATTATTTTTGTTGAAAAACGCCTTGTTTAAAAGTTCCTTCATAAATGACTTCTTGTTCTGTTGTTAGTTTCCCTTTTCCTTCAGCCTGACCATTTACAAAATCCCCTTCGTAGGTCCAACCTTCTTTAGATTGAAAGGTACCTTGGCCATTAAAGGCTCCATTGTTGAAACCACCTGTATACTGGTCTCCATTTTGGAAGGTAATGGTGCCTTGCCCATTCATTTTACCACGGACAAGACTACCATCGTAAACAATATTTCCATTATCGAGTTTTAAGACACCTTTTCCGGGAATATTTAGAAAAAAGACTAGTACCGCACAAAAAACAATCGTTACTGCGGCTAAAATCTCTAAATGAGAACGACTCAGATAGACATGATATTTCCCATAGAAATTCTTAAAATTCTCCATACTCACTCTCCTCTAAACGTTCTAACCACACTTGACAGCCCTCTTGAACACGCCGATAAGTCTCTTCAAAATCTCCTGTATACCAAGGATCTGGAACACTTTCAGATGCAAATGAGTAAATCTTATCTTGACAGTCTACTGGACACATCTGACGTAAGTCAGAAACATTTGAAGCATCCATTCCGATAATATAATCAAAGTCTTCAAAATCTTCCTTACTAATCTGAAGCGATGTCTTATTCTTGTCATAAGGAATCTCATACTCTTGAAAAATCCCTTGAGTGCCCTTATGAATCGGATTACCATGTTCCCAAGAGGAAGTCGCTCGACTTTGGATTTCGTAGTTATCTGTCATTAATTTCATAACAAACTCAGCCATAGGGCTACGGCAAATATTTCCCAGACAGACAAAGACTAATTTTTTCATCCCATTTCCTTTCTTCTATAGAAAAACGGGAGTTAGTAATCCCGTCTTATTTTTCAATTGCGCCTTCGAGTGAAGCTGTTTCTTTCAGCGGTAATACTGTCTTGATAGCAGCTAGTTCAAAAGTCAAGTAAACTCCATCTACATCAAGAACAATCGTTCTCTTCTCCGTATCTACTTCATCGACTGTTCCGTAAAGTCCACCGATTGTAATAACTTCATAGCCTTTTTGCAGTTTGTTTAAACTTTCCATACGTTTTTGCGCTTGTTTCTTTTGAGAACGTTGCGTAAAGAACATCAAGCCAACCATAGCCACAAGAACGATTAAAAATGTATATTGTGATTCCATTATATTCTCCTTTGTCTTTTACATAGGACTACTATATCAAATTTCAGCTACTTTTACAAGATTGTACCTTGCTTTTCTAGTAAGAAAAATCAGAGCCTGCGCCCTGATTTTTAGGATTATTTCAAGTTTTGAACGACTTTTACAAGATTTTCGACAGTAAAGCCATATTCTGCCAATACTTTTGGTGCTGGGGCAGAGGCTCCGAAGATATCAATACCGAGAACGGCGCCATCAAGACCAACGTATTTGTACCAGTTTTGAGTTGCACCCATTTCAACTGCAACACGACGGCGGACTGCATTTGGAAGAATTTCTTCCTTGTAAGCTTCATCTTGTGCGTCGAAGACATCTGTAGATGGCATGCTAACTACGCGGACTTTTGCGCCTTGACTAGCCAATTCTTTAGCAGCTGAGACAGCAAGATTGACCTCTGAACCTGTTGCAATCAAGATGGTATCAAAGTCTGCTGCATTTTCATAGACAACATAGGCACCTTTTGCAACCTTGTCAAAGTCTGTTCCCTCTTCGACAGTCAAATTTTGGCGTGTCAAGACAAGGGCAGTTGGTGTTTTCTCACTTGTCACTGCAAGGTACCAAGCTGCTTGCGTTTCACGCGCATCTGCTGGACGGAAAACATTTAGATTTGGCATAGCACGAAGACCTGCTAAGTGCTCAACGGGTTCGTGCGTTGGGCCATCTTCCCCTACCGCAATAGAATCGTGGGTAAAGACATAAGTCACAGGAAGACCTTGCAAGGCTGACAAACGGACAGCTGCTTTCACATAGTCAGAGAAGACAAAGAAAGTACCACCGTAGACACGAAGTCCACCGTGAAGGGCCATCCCGTTCAAGATTGTTCCCATTGCAAATTCACGAACACCAAACTGAATATTACGGTTCAAGCGATTAGCGTCGTCTTGAAGTCCATCCGTTTTGATGTAAGTCATGTTTGAGTGAGCAAGGTCAGCTGATCCACCTAGGAATGTTGGTAACTTAGCAGCTACAACGTTCAAGGCATCTTGACTTGAATTACGAGTTGCTTGAGAGAAGCCATTTTCTAAGGCTGGGAAGTCTGCCGGAGTCACTTCAACTGGATCACGTCCGTCAATGATAGCGTCTACTTCTGCAGCCAATTCTGGATGCGCTTCTTTATAGTCAGCAACTAATTTTGTCCAAGCTTGATAAGCTGATGCGCCACGGTCTGCAACATTTTCTTTGAAATCAGCATATACTTGCTCTGGAATATCAAATGGTTCATAGTCCCAACCAAGCGCTTGGCGAGTTGCTGCAGTTTCATCTGCTCCAAGAGGAGCACCGTGTACGGCATTAGTTCCTTGTTTGTTTGGAGAACCGTATCCAATCACAGTCTTCACTTCAATCAAAGATGGTTTGCCTGAAGCTTTAGCTGTTTCGATAGCAGCATGGATTGCTTCCAAGTCTGTTCCATCTTCAACCAAGGCAGTGTGCCAACCATAGGCATTGTAACGGTCACGAACGCTTTCAGTGAAGGAATCCTTTGTCTCACCATCCAAGTTGATGTCATTTGAATCATAAAGAACAACCAACTTGTCTAGTTTTTGCAAGCCTGCGTATGAAGCCGCCTCACTTGAGACACCTTCCATCAAGTCTCCGTCTCCACAAATAACATAAGTATAGTGGTCAAAGATATTGTAGCCTTCGCGGTTATATTTGGCTGCCAAGAAACGTTCTGCCTGGGCAAAACCAGTGGCAGTTGAAATCCCTTGACCTAAAGGACCTGTCGTAGCATCAATCCCTGCTGTATGCCCAAATTCTGGGTGACCTGGTGTTTTAGAACCCCATTGGCGGAAGCTCTTAATCTCATCCATGCTGACATCTTCAAAACCAGAAAGGTGAAGAAGAGCATAAAGAAGCATTGAACCATGGCCTGCTGACAGAATAAAGCGGTCGCGGTTGATCCAGTTTGGTTGTGCTGGATTGATACGAAGTTGTTTTGTAAAGAGGCTGTAAGCCATCGGAGCTGCTCCCATAACCACACCTGGGTGACCTGAGTTGGCTTTGTTGATGGCGTCAATACCTAGGAAACGGATTGCATTAACAGATAGATTTGACATAGAATTTCCTTTCTATTTGAGGTGATTATTGAATCACACATTCTATTTTACTATTATATGAAAATTATCCGTATCATGCAACATACGGATAACCTCCAAGGAATATTTTTATATTATAGCAAAGCTTTAAATTGAATGTTAGAGTCTTGTTCAAAACAATCATCAAAACCACGTGGATGATGGTATTCTACTAAGTGTTGATCTTGAGGATAAGTGTATTTACCGCCAACTTCCCAGATAAATGGATGGAAATCGTATTGCAGACGATCTTTTCTCATTTTCCATAATTCTAAGATTTCATTTGTAGAAGCCATAAAGTTAGACCAGATATCATAGTGAACTGGGATAATGACTTTAGCACGTAGATTTTCTGCCATACGAAGAAGATCGATAGAGGTCATTTTATCTTGGATACCTACTGGATTTTCACCATAGTTATTCAAAGCAACATCAATTTTAAAGTCTTTACCATGTTTTGCAAAGTAGTTTGAGAAGTGAGAATCTGCACCATGATAGATAGTTCCACCTGGTGTTTCAAAGACATAGTTAACAGCCTTTTGAGCCATTTCTTCATCTGTAACAGCTAGTCCGGCAAGTTCACCGCCTGTCTCATCAGCACCGTTCACTGGTAGAGTTACCAAGCAAGTACGGTCAAATGATTCTACTGCATGAATCTTCATATCTTTTAATTCGATAGTGTCACCTGGTTTAACAACGATGATACGTTCTTTTGGAACACCCCATCCTTCCCAGATTCGTCCACAATGGTAGGGACCGATAAACTTAACATGCTCTAACTTAGGATTGTTGAGAATTGCTGCAGCTGTGTATGGGTCGATATGGTCACTATGGAAGTGTGAAACCAAGTAGTAGTCGAGTTCGTTGATAGCAAATGGATCAATAACCATTGGCTGAACACGCAAGTTTGGTTGCAACTTACGAACACCTGCCATATTTGCCATTTGATGCCCACGAACCATATCTTTCACTTTTTTAGTTGATTTTCCACGATTTGACCAAAGATCCATAACAACGTTAGCACCACCTGGTGTCTTAATCCAAGTACCACAGTTGCCTAGCCACCACATGGCAAAGTTACCTTCAGGTACGACTTCTTCTTCGATTTCTTCGTTCAACCAGGTTCCCCACTCTGGAAAAGTAGCTAAAATCCATGACTCTCTTGTAATTTCTTTGACGTTTGGCATATGTTGCCTCCTTTGGATATAATTGTTATCTTTGAGATTAGTATACCACCCTTCAAAACACTAAAAAAGACCAAGAAAAACACAGGTTTGTGTTCATCATTGGACTGTCCTTCAAATATCTTCCAAAAAAGCTTGAACTACTATTTCTTGATTTATAAGTGTTTGAACCTCTTCTTGGAACTTACTAGCCAACTTGCTGTCTACAATATAAGACGAAATAAGACTAGAAAGATTTTCACTGAAACTTTTGCTCTCATTACGAAATATATTGTGTTTAAGATAGTCTAGCATTTTCAAAATATCTTCTGCTTCAAGGATAGGATTAACCCTTAAAACCGGAAATCTGCTATCCAAATCATCATTAGTAGTAATCACTACATCAACTTGTGCAATATCTTCCACACTCTTAAATTGTTCTGTTGTAAATACAGTGCCAATTTGCTCATTTGGAAAATAAAGTTTGCATTGTTTCAGCAAAAGTCTCGAAACCGCAACACCTTCATCACAAACGAGATAAACTTTTTTCATATTTTGTTGAGACGATGGTGTATACTTTAAAAATCCTCCAATATGAATCGTCAAATAGGCAATATCATCGTCTGTTAGCCGAATAAACCACGCTCCTTCTAAAATTTCCGCAGATTTTCTAGTGACTAAAAATAATTCTCCATACTTGGATCGAATTTGTTTTGTTAGAGGATTTTTAGAAAAAATACCGTAAGTCTTTCTAAATAACAAGGCTTTACAGTGGATCATCAAATTTCTTAACAAATCATCCTTGTTCTCAATCTCCATTCGGATTTGTGATTCAAAATACCAGATAAATTCTTCTAAAGCAAGTTTTAATTGCCGAAAATCATCACTTTCTGCATGAACATCCAAATCTTTACGATAGGAGAGGAGAAGAACAGCTACAAGAGAAACTTCAAGTTCTGACAAAGAAATTTCAAACTTTTGAAACAACCGTTCTCCTAATTTCTTAGACACCTGATACTCTATTCTTTTTCTTATCAAAGAAAATTCTTTCTCTATATCCTGATGTCTTTCTTGATACTGTTCAACATTATGACAGCTTAACAGCAAATAAGGTAAAACCTGCAACATAAAAGTTACTTCATGATGGTTTATTTTCTTCCCTAAATCTTGTTCAACTAAAGGAACCTGTTCCTTAAAAAATTGGTTCATTTCAACAGAAAGCAAACACTCATCATCTAACCTCTCTTTCATCTTATCTTCTAAAATAGATACAAAAGTGGCATTCTCTTCCATAAAAATATGATATAGAAGCGATTGAAGATACTGAATTTTATTAAGAGGGTGGGCATGAAGGTGGTATCCCTGTGACTTGCTCACTTGCAAGGTCACCTGATATTGTTCCAAAGTTAGTTGATAACGAATACTATTCAAATCATTGAGAACAGTATTCCTAGATACCTCTGTTAACTCCATCAATTTTTCAATCGTAATACGTTCTTTAGAAATACCTATCCATAGTAACATTATCATCATACGTTCATGCGCACTCATGATATAATCGTACGAATCTACTTCCGATAATAGTTCACAACAAGCATCTCTCTGCTCTTCCGTTAAGTGAATACCAATTCGTGGAATACTAATGATGTGAAGGGCCTCGTCACCCAAAGCAGCATTGATTTTGTCAATGTGATAATAAATTTTCCTTCTTGACTCTTTCAAATCTTTCGAAATCGCCATAATCGTTTTGGACGTTTCTTGATCCATCAAATATTGAAGCAAATCACAACTTGCCTTATCCAGTACCATATTTCATACTCCTCTATCAATCAACTGCCTTGAAAACAACTTTATAATAGTATCACATTCACTAACGCATTTCAATTATCAACAGTAGTCTCTTAATAACGAATACTTACAATTACAAAAGCGAGGCTTGGATCGAAAGGTCCTAGCCTCTTTTCAATTCATTTTCTTATTTCTTTTGACCGTAATAAGCATTTGGTCCATGTTTACGTTGGTAGTGCTTTTCTAGGATGTACTGGGGAGCAGGTTCAACCCTTGGATTGATTTGCTCTGTGAAGCGATTCATCTTAGATACTTCCTCTAGTACAACAGAGTGATAGACAGCATTCTCTGGGTTTTTGCCCCAGGTGAATGGACCGTGATTGCGTACAACAATTCCTGGTACTTCAACCGGGTTAAGTCCGCGACGTTCAAACTCTTCTACGATAACTAGGCCAGTATCTTTTTCATAGGCTACTTCTACTTCGTCCTTGGTCAAACTACGGGCGCAAGGGATTGAACCGTAGAAATAATCCGCATGAGTTGTCCCGTAGAAAGGAATATCACGGCCTGCCTGAGCCCAACCAACGGCTTCAGTCGAATGGGTATGGACCACACTAGCAATCTCTGGCCAAGCCTTATATAATTGCACATGAGTTGGAAGATCAGAAGATGGTCTTAAATCTCCTTCTAGAACCTTACCATCCAGGTCAGTTACCACCATGTTTTCAGGGGTCAATTCGTCATAATCTACGCCTGATGGTTTGATAACAATGACACCGAGTTCGCGATTGACTTCCGATACATTGCCCCAGGTAAATTTAACAAGTCCATGTTTTGGCAATGATTGATTGGCATCACAGACTCGTTTACGCATAGCATTGATTACTTGATTCATCTTACATCAAACCTGCTTTCTTAATTAGTGGGTAGAGAAAATCTTGGGCCTCTTGAATAGCTGCGCGTGTTTCTTCTACAGTTTCACAATTTTCAGACCACATTTCGATTAGGAAAGGACCATTATAATTGGTTTGCTTTAAAATATCGAAAGCTTCTTCCCATTTGACACAACCTTGCCCAAAAGGTACATCTCGGAACTGGCCCTTTGAACTTTCTGTCACTGCATAAGTATCCTTGAGATGGAGAGCTGCGATGGCATGGTGGCCGAGATAAAATTCACTGTAGACATCATTATGCCAGGCAGATACATTACCAATATCTGGATAGACAAAGAGATAGGGAGAGTCAATTTCTTTCTCTATAGCCAAGTATTTTTCGATACTATTGATGAAAGGATCATCCATAATTTCGATGGCAAGTACCACCTGAGCTTCTTCAGCCCAGTCACAGGCTTTTCTCAAATTTTTGATAAAACGTTGGCGTGTCTGAGGTGACTTTTCCTCATAGTAAACGTCGTAACCAGCTAGTTGAATCGTACGAACTCCCAAATCTTGGGCTAATTCGATACATTTTTTCATGAGTTCTAGAGATTTTTCCTCTAGAACTGGATCATTTGATCCCAATGGGTAGCGACGATGGCCTGAAAAACAGATAGAAGGAATACGAACACCAGTTTCATAGATTGCTTTGACAACTTCCAAGCGTTCTTCCTTACTCCAGTCAAGTCTTGCTAAACGCTCATCACGTTCGTCAATAGACATCTCGACAAAATCAAAGCCTAACTCCTTTGCAAAATTTAAACGTTCTAGCCAAGTAAAGTGTATCGGGGTTGCCTTTTCATAAATTCCAATTGGACGTACCATAGTTTACCCCCAAATTCGTTTGATTTCATCCTTGAAGGCACGCGCTGCTCCTGCTGGATCCACAGCCTCTGTAATTCCACGACCTGCGATAAAGGTAAAGACATCAACACCTTCAAAGAGTTTGAGAGTATCTACATCTAGACCACCTGTTACAGATACACGGAAGCCCATGTCAATGAGTTTTTTAACCTTATTAAGGTCTTTTTCACCCCAAGTTTCACCAGCAAGAAGAGCATCACGAGATTGGTGATAAATAGCTTGTGAGATACCTGCATCTAGCCAAAGCTGAGCTTGTTCAAAAGTCCAATCGCCATAAAGCTCGATCTGGATTTCGCCTCGTTCTCCTCGTTCAGTCTTGATAGCCTTTAGAGCTGCTTCCATAGTAGGGATGGTTGCACAACAGATACAAGTCATCCAGTCTGCTCCACGAACCGCATTATTTTTAGCAACTGTTCCACCAGCATCAGCACATTTTGTGTCTGCCACAATAATCTTATCCGGGAAAAGGCTACGCAAGACTTCAACCAGTTCACTTCCAACTTGAAGCAAGCAAACAGTTCCAGCTTCGATAATATCTACTTCCTGACCAACAGAAACAGCTGCTTTAATCGCTCCTTGCAAGTCTGAATGATCTAATGCAACTTGTAAATTAGGTATTCTTTTTGTCATTTCTTTATTCCTCTTTCTAACTTTCCAAATCCAATCCTTCGAGATAAGGGCTATCCTTAGATTCTTCAATCATAGCCAAGACATCTTCTTTAGTCTGGCAAGCCTGTAAACGTGCAATAGAATCTTCTAATTCAAACAGGGCAATGATTTGTGGAATTGCTACACTTGTGTGAATTTTTGAGCTTGTTGCTGCTAGTGCCAACAAAACAGATACCTCTTTCCCATCTGAAAATACAACAGGATTTTGTAAGGTAATCAATGAAAAGGCATCACTTTGCACACCCGCTTCAGGTCTAGCGTGGGGCATAGCCATACCTGGCATCAAGATATAGTAAGGGCCATACTCTTCAGTCGATTCAATGATAGCATCGTAATACTCTGGCAAAATTGCCCCACTTTCAATCAAGGGATCTACTGCTACCTTGACTGCTTCTTTCCAATCGTGAGCCTCTAAACCTAGTCGGATCGAGTCATTGTCAATTAAAGCTTGTTTTAAATTCATATCTGCCTCCTTTATTTAAAGAGGGAGAAGGACAGAAACGATAACTCTCAGTTTCTGTCCAACCCCCTCCAACCTTTTACTGTAGTGCTTGACTGAGTTTTTCAGTGATTTCTTTATCATCCATCAAGTTGTCAAGCCCAATTAACTTCCCATTAGTTCGCCCTTCCAATTCTTGAATCAAATGAAGAGAAGCGATTACGATGTCATATCCTGCTGCTAAACCTTTAGCTTCACCGACACTGCATGAATTGACTGTAAAATCTGTTTGATTAAGCTTACGGAGAGCATTTTCGACCTTCATCTTGATAACCATTGATGAACCCATTCCATTTCCGCACGCTGCTAATACTTTAACCATTTTATTTCTCCTTTTTCTAGATACTAAGCTTCTTCTTGAACTTCACCGTTGTAATATTTCTCTTTATCTTTTGCTTTGGCAAATTGAAGTTGAGGAATAACAAGCAAGAAGAGACACACAAGTACATAACCAACAATACCAAGGTATTTGAAGATATATCCAAATCCAAGCCATGGGAATTCAAAGTCGATATTTCCATGGTAACCACCATAAGATGCTAAATCAAGAAGAGCTACACAGAGAGCTCCTAAAGCAACTTGGAGAACACCTGAGATGAATGATAGGATAACAGCCGCTTTCCATCCGCCGCGTTTATCAGCGTAGACCGCAATGGCTGCATTGTCAAAGAACACTGGTACAAATCCTGTAATAATAAGAATCGGATTTTTAAAGACGATGAGCAAGACAATTGTGATTAATTGACCAATCAAACCAAAGGCAAATCCTGACAAGACAGCGTTTGGAGAACCAAATCCATAAGAAGCTGCAACGTCCACCGCTGGGAATGAACCTGGCAACAATTTGTTTGAAATACCTTGGAAGGCGTTTGTCAACTCAGATACGAACATGCGGACACCTTGCATCAAAACGAACAAGTAAACTGAGAAGGTAAAGGCTGTTTGGATAATGTACATAAAGAAATCTTGTTTAGCAGGATTGAATAGAGTTCCTGAAGTGATGACTTCTTTATTAGACATAATGTCTGGACCCAAGATTAAAAGAATGGCTCCGAAGAATACGAGCATCAAGGTAGCAGATGCAACAACTGTATCGTGGAAGATTGAGAGGAACTTAGGTAATTTAAGATTGTCTAAACTTTCTTCTTTCTTACCAAAGCGTCCTGCTATTTTATCTACAAACCAGATTGCAAATTGTTGTTGATGACCAATCGCAAACCCACCACCACCAGTCAAGCGTTGAGTTGCTTCAACAGTCATATTTGAACTAACTGCCCAGTAAAGTCCACAGATGATACCGATTGCCGCTGTACCATAAGCATTGCGCAATTGTGGAACTAAGAATAGAACCATAAGAGATACGGTTGCAGCTTGTTGTACCATGATGTGCCCAGTAATAAAGAGGGTTCTTACCTTCGTAATCTTGCGAAGAGCTACAAGCAAGATATTTATTCCGAAACCAATCAATAGAGCTGTAGTTGCAGTTCCAACAAAATCTGGAAACTCTGCTGCAATTTTGTTGTTTGCTGCAGCAAGTCCAAAGTAAGGGTCGATAACCGCTGCACCAATTTGGAATTTGTAGTTAAGGGCTGCTAAGATCGGACGGAAGGTTGTAACCAAACCACCCGCACCCACGTTGAGCAACATATACCCTACTGTTGCTTTAACAAACCCTGAGAAAACGTCATGGGCAGGTTTTTTCAAAAGTGCGTATCCTATCAACACCAATAAACCTACAAAAAATGCGGGATTCTGCAAAATATTGCTAGAAAACCAATTTAGAACACTTGAAATGACTTCCATAATTGTTCTCCTTTTGAATTGTTTTTGTAGGTTTATTATATAATTTGAAAGCGTAAACAAAAAGACCAAGAATTACACAGCGGACTGTTCACTCTTGGACTGTATGATTTATGATATTTTAATGATTAGCTTAGTTTCTAGTAGCTAGATAAAATGGAAGAATTTTATCATAAGATTTCAGTATGGCTTCTACGATTTCTTCTTCAGATGAATTCTCTGTTATAGGGACATCTGCTTTAACTAACACTTTACGGACTTCCTGACTTCTCACCTTCTCGCGTAAACTACGACGATTTTCTTCATTAGCGTCCAGCTTATGACTTTCCCCATCTGAGTAGGCTAGATAATAAATTCCTTCTACCACTGGAACTTCTAATACCTTGGCTTGTTGCTCTAAGGTTTGCTCATCTTTCTTGCGCTCTATGAAACTGACTTCCAAAGAAATTCCAAAGTCAGCAGGTGTTCCATACAAACGAAGAGCCATCATAGGTTCTGTCACTTTCCCCTCACTCTGTAGATAAACCCAAAAGTGTGGTCTCAAACGTTGCGCCTGATTCATCCACTGGCTAGTCTGTTGGAGTTGCCATTCTGGATGACTGGTTTGAAATGCTTTAGCCAATTCTGTAAAAGCCTTTCGAGCCTCTTGGCCTTTATGGCGCAATTCCAGCATTTTCTCTCGCTCTTCTCCCGCCTTATCTGGATTACGGTACTGCAAACTTGCAAAGTCTAGATAGTCTCTTATCTTATTCAACATCCATTTAATCTCCTATAACTAGCAAAAAATCAGGATAGACCTGATTTTACTTATTCTGTATCTACAACGACATAGCGATTTGGCTCATCACCCTCAGAGTAACTCGTAACGCCATCCATACGTGAAATAATACGATGGATAATCTTGCGCTCACTATTCGACATTGGATCTGTTTGATGACTACGTCCTTCTTCTAAAACACGAGTCGCCAATTTTTGAGCATAGGTTTGCAAGACTTCTGCACGGTGTTCAACATAATCATTGACATTAATAGTGATATAGAAGGTTCTTGAATAGCGGTTATAAAGATAATTTTGAGCCAATAGTTGCAAGGCCTTCAAAACTTTACCATGGTAACCGATAATACGCCCTGGTTCGTTGGTGTCAATTTGTAGATTGATGCTACGACGGTTATAATCATTTGAAAGTGTGGCTTCAACATCCATGTCATCAATAATTGTTTGAACATAAGTCGTTACTTCCGTAGCTACTTGTTCAATATCAAAGCTCGGTTCAACTTTCAAGCCCAAGTCTTCTAGTTCTTGGCTTTCAGTTTGCTCAGCTTGGCTTTCAATATTAGGAGTTTCTACTACTTCTTCGAGGTCAATTTCTTCAAGTTGTAATTCATTTAAAATCTCAATGTGCCCAGTTTCTTCTAAGATAGTGCTGGCATGTCTTTCATTTTTCAAAATCTCAGCCTTAACTTCATCAGAAATTTCTTGACCTTCTTCTTCAATCTTTTTAATTGCTTCTACAACATATCCCAAATCAACTGTCGCTTCACTGACCGTTTTAACTGGTTCATTTTGTTCATTAATTTCTTTAGGAACTCCCTTTACAGCTTGTTGGTTGGCTTTTACAACTGTCGTTTCACTAATAGCATCGATATCCACTTGGGCTGGTTTTTTACCAAATAAGCCAAGAAAGCCTTTTTTCTCACGAGAAATGACTTTGATATGAGCCTTCATTCTTGGAATATCTAATTCTTTCAATCCTTTCTGGATTGCTTCTTCAACAGTTGAACCTGTAAATACTACCATTACCAGATTCCTCCTTATTATTTCGTTTTCTGAGCCTTTTTCTTGGCTTTTCTTTTTCTATTTTCCAAATCTTTTTGTGCCTGTACTAGAGCCTCGCGCTCTGCGATAATCTTGAATGGATTGTTCAAGAAATAGGTTTGCAAGACTTGATAAGCATTAGACACTGCCCAGTAGAGAGCGACTCCGCTCGGAGCATAAACCCCAAAGATAAAGATCAAGACTGGAATCCCATACATCATCGCAGTCGTAGCTCCGTTACGCTCAGACAAGGCTTTATTTGATAACCAAGTACTTAAAAAGGTGAATACTGCTGCTAAAATCGGAAGCACGAATGTTGTATCCACATCACCAAGATTAATCCATAAGAAATGACCTGTCTTCAAAAAGTCAACTCTTGATAGGGCTTGGAACAAGGCCAAGATAAGTGGCATCTGAATCAAAATCGGCCAAAGAGAATCCGACTGTCTGACACCCATTTCTTTAAAGACTTTACGCATTTCCTGCTCTAGTTTGGTTCTGCTTTCCATATCTCGACCCGGATATTGTTCTCGAAGTGCCTTAATGCGTGGTTGAGCTTCCTGCATTTTTCTAGAAGCCACCATTTGCACTTGAAAGACTGGCAAGAGTACTGTACGAATCAAGATTGTAAAGAGAATAATCCCTACTCCGATACTAATATCAAATGATAAAAAGCGAATGACCTCTGCAAAGAAGTAAACCAATTTACTCCAAAAATCAGTCGAATCTGCCGTAATATCGCTAGTTGTCCCATTAGTTGCACAGGCTGTCATGATCAATAGGGACAGTCCTAGCAAACTAGTCAACTGTAATTTCTTTTTCACTCCCATTTCCTTCCTGGTAAATCTTTGATAATTTTAATACGTGGAGTAGATTTTTCTCCATCTCTGCGTATCCCAAGGTTTCAACCCCTTTTCGAGCAATGACAACAAAGTCGACATCTTCTACCAGACTCCCTTTTGCATTCTGGATAATATGTCGGATTCGTCGCTTGATTTGATTTCTAGTGACGGCATTCCCCAGCTTTTTGCTAACTGATAGACCTACTCGAAAATGTTTTTTCTGGTTTTCTAATTGGTAGACAACAAATTTGCGATTAGCAAAACTTGTTCCTTCCTTGAAAATCGCCTTAAAATCTTTCTCTCTTTTTACACGAAAGTTTTTCTTCAAAACTCAACTCCATCTATTAAATTACTACTATTATACCATATTTTTCAAAAAAGCCAATCATAGCAAGGTTTTAGACAATTTCATCAGAAAAAGAAGCTGGAAAAATCACTTTTCCAACTCCTTGTACGGAATATTTTTACTAGTTTTACTTATTTTTTCAAACGTTCAACATCACGGGCAATAACTAATTCCTCATCTGTTGGAATAACCAAGACACGGATCTTCGCTGCGTCGGTTGAAATATCTCCCGTCACTCCAAAGACATTCTTTTCAGGATCAACGTCACAACCAAACCAAGAGATACCTGAAATAACATCTTCACGTACATCGGTTGCATTTTCTCCTACACCCGCTGTAAAGATAATAGCATCTGCACCATTTAGGACTGCAAGGTACTGCCCAATATGTTTTTGGATACGGTCAATATAGATTTCATATGCTAAGGTAGCATCATGGTCTCCTTCTTTTTTAGCAGCAATCACATCACGCATATCACTAGACTGTCCTGAAACTCCCAGGAGTCCTGACTCACGATTGAGAATATGGCTAATAGCCTCTGGCGTATTAAAGTCCTCTGTATATTGCATTAGGTAAGGAATAATAGCTGGGTCAATATCTCCTGTACGAGTTCCCATCATCACACCACCAAGTGGAGTGAATCCCATTGAAGTATCCACAGATTGACCACCCTTAACAGCTGTAATAGAAGCACCATTACCGATGTGGCAAGTAATCAATTTCAAGTCTTCTAATGGACGTCCCAAGAGTTTTGCAGCTTCTCCTGCTACAAACTGGTGGCTTGTACCATGGGCACCATATTTACGAACCTTGTTTTCTGTGTAATATTTTGTTGGTAATGGATAGCGATAAGCTTTCTCTGGCATAGTTGTGTGGAATGAAGTATCAAAAACAACTACACTGGTAATGTCTGGCAACAATTCCTTGAAGGCACGAACACCTGCTGCATTGGCTGGGTTGTGGAGAGGAGCCAACAAGCTCAACTCTTCAACTTTTTCTAAAACATCTCCCTCAACAACTGTTGATTCTTTGAAATATTCTCCACCTGCAACAACACGGTGGCCAACACCAGTAATCTCATCATAAGCCTTGATAATGTCGAAACGAATCAAGTCATCCAACAAGATTTTAACGGCTTGTGTATGATCTTCAATATCCAAAATTTGTTGTTCAGAACGGCCGTCAAATTTTACAGTTGAAATTGAATCTTTCAAACCGATACGTTCAATCAAGCCTTTGGCTAGCACTGTTTCCTCGGGCATTAAGTATAATTGCCATTTCAAACTTGAACTTCCTGCATTGATTGCAATTGTTTTTGTCATAACAAGACTCCTCTTTTAAGCGTTTTCATCTATTATAACAAAATCTATTTTATATTTCAGTACCTTGAGTCCATTTTTGAAAATTTTCTTTAAATTTCATTAAAACACTTGCATCTTGCAAACTAGCAAGTGGATAAACAAAGGGTTCTACTGCTATTTCACTTTTCTTCTGTAAGATAAAAATCGTCTTGGATTGTTTGGCATTAGCAAAGAGATTTTCAGGCAAACTAATCATGGCAGTCAAACTTGCCTCCTCTTTCAACCAGCCTTTCAACAAGTCACTTTGAGGACTGGTCAACAAATCACTCGGAGCTAGAAAAATAGCGTATCCATCTGACTTGAGGTACTTAAGCCCTTGTTCCATGAGCAAGTGATGGGCGTAAGTATGTTCTTGGCTAGAAGCAACTTGATGACGCGACGCAACGGCATCATCAGGATAATAGCCAACAGGCAAGTCGCTGATGACCACATCACTTTCTTTGAGCATTTGTGGACGAACGGCATCTCCTTGGACAAAGACAGCCTGCAAACCAATTACATCTGCCATACTAGCTGCCAAATCAATCAGCAAATCATCTACTTCCACTCCCAAGTAATCCACTTTCTTAGCAAGAGAGGTTAAGAAAGTAGCGCCCAGAATCCCCATGCCAGAACCCATTTCGAGGATAGTGATTTCCTCCTCTTTAAACAATTCCTCCACAATAAACACCAAAAGTAAAGCAATAGCATCTGGTGTAAACTGGTGATTGGCCTGCAATGGTTCTGTTTGCCCAGCCTTCATCAAGAGAAACTGGTAGGTCTTGAGCCATTCTTCTTTGCGTAGCGCTAAACGCTTAAGGGCTTGATTGTTCTCCTTGACCTGCTCTAACTCAGTCTCACCATCCAGATAGATGCTGTTTTGCTCCACCAAAGCGTCATAAAAATTGGTTGCCAAATCACTTTGGATGACTTGGACATTCTCTAGTAAATAGGTATAAGCTTGTTCAATTTTTTCAAAATCCATATTCCTATCTTATCAAATTTCCCTTCTTTTTTCCATCCTTATAGAAAAATCACTCCCTGACTAGGCGAGTGATTTTTGGGCTACTGTTAAAAAGAGTTCTGAGTAATTTCCTTGAAACAGGTCTTCAGCGCTATAGAGAATCTGACTATGTACAGATGAAAAACCATGCTCAATTAGCTGTTTTTCCAGTTCAGCTAAATCAAATCCATGATGGTTAGCCTCTGTCTTGGTAAAATCAGCAAGTAAAAGTTGTCCGTTTTCTATCAGATGTTGATGAAACAGTGAGAGAGTCGCATCCAAATCAGGCATATGATGAAGAACCCGACAAACAACAATAAGATCAAACTCTTGTTCCAAGGGTTTTGCCAGTAAATTCTGCTCCAAAAACTGGATATTCTTGATGTCTTGCTGCTCCGCTTTCAAACGAGCTTGTTCCAGCATTTTATCCGAAATATCCACCAATGTTACAGACTTGGTCTGCTCGGCTAGGGGCAAGGATAGTAGACCCGTGCCACCACCGAAATCTAAAATTTCTTTGTCTGATAAAACATCAATCTGTTTCTCAACTGCTTGACATACCAAGTTTGCAAGGAAAATGTTTTTAGGGGAATCAAAAGTTTCTGCTTTGTGGTTAAAATCATGTTTCATGCTTTTAGTTTAGCACAAAGTAGCTTGATTAGCTAGGAATTCTCTTTCTTTTCAAGCTTCTTTTCTGATTTTTTCTTCTCCACTTTTTCGCTTGAATCGATCGCTACCTCTTCCTTTTTATCTCTTTTCTCTTCTTTGATTTTGACTGAAGGAAATAGGAACTCATATTGACTCTTTTGTGTACGAACCCTTGTCACCAAGCTTGTTTTCTTATTTTGATAACTCACCTGACCCAGATTAAAGGTCTGTTCCCCACTTTCCTTATCAACCTTATCTTTGGCTCGTTTGGCCATAGCAAAAGCAATCAGCTTTTCTTTATTTAAAGCATAGTCTCGATGGTGGGCGACTTGTCGGTTCAAGTAAAATTGTAACAAAAGACTAAAGATAGCAGCCACGGTGACTGCATAGAGGAGAACACCTGCCTTAACTTTTTTCTTTTTCCACACGATAGATGAACTCCCTTTCTAAGCCTTTTTGGAATTGAAAACGAAAACGAACCAGTTGATTGTCCTCTGTAATTTGAGCTGATTTGAGACCATAAACCATAGGCTGATAGCCTCGTCCACTGGCATCGGTTTTCCGAAAATCGTCCGATTTAGACTTACCTATAGCGATATCCTTGCCATCCTGCTTAATATAGAGGTGATTGCCTTCTACTTTTTCGAACTGCGAACGGTCTAATTCTGCCTCCAGCTGATCCACAAACAAGAGCCACTCCTTTTGCTCGCTCTGTTGCTGGTAGCGAACTTCTGAAATGAGAAGCTGACTCATGGCTTGAAAGAGGAGTAAACTTCCACTGATGACAATCAAGGCAATCAGGGATTCTAATAAGGTAAAAGCCTTGACCTTATGGCTCTTTGATAGCCAACAACTGTTCTGAACCATGGTAGACCTCCAATCCCTTTTCACTAGAAAACACCTGAATCTCAACTCCGTTGATGTTTACCTGATTTTGACCTGTCTGCAGTGCCATCTTGGCTACCCTCAAGACTTCTTCCTTTTGCAAGATTTTTGCTTCTTCTTGCCTATTTTTCTGAATTTGTCCCAAAAGAAGCGTCGCAATGCTGGCAAAGATAGCTAAAGCAACTACTGCTTCCAGTAAAATCACTGCCCTAATTTTTTGTTTCCTTAATGCGTTTAATTTTTCCATTTCCTAGATATAATTGATAGCGAATCGCTCCTTTACTGGTCTGAAATTCAACCTTAGCCAGAGACGAATTGCCCCCAGTGCGGTCAAATGTAATACTTTGGCCCGATGGTGCTTGAATTCCTTTAGGAACTGTCAACTTTTGACTGCCATTGCTAATGATCTGCCCATCTAAGTTCAGACTAGCCTTTTGCTGACTGGCTACACTGCGTTTTTGTGTTTCCCGATAGAGTTCTTCAAACTCCATAAAAAAAATCTGCTCCTCTACCGCTGCAAAAGTGGACTGGACAGTTCCAGACAAGCCCAAGGCAAGGATACTCACAAGTCCCAAAACCAAGAGACTTTCCAGCATGGTAAAGGCCTTAATCATTGACTGTACGATTTTTTCCTCCATTTTTTGTATAGTATTCTTTATAGGCTTTAGCCTGTTCTTCTGTGATTCGCCCATCTGCTTGTAACTTGCTTAGACTAGCATCTTCATTTTTATCCAAGCTATAAAGCTCTGCCTGGCTTTCCACCACCTTAACAACAGCAGCTTTCCCTTTGTCATTGACTGCTTCTTTTTGCTTTGTCAGATTAGGTACAAAGAGCAAGAGAAGTACGCTGATAATCAGCAAGACCACCAACATCTCCACCAATGTAAAAGCTTTAACCTTAGCTTTTTTCAAGAATGTCATCATTTTTTTCATTTTAAAAATTTACCTCCATATTTTGATACATGGGCATGAGCATTGCCGCATAAAGTAAAACGATAATCAGAGCCACAAAGATAAAAACCAGTGGCTGCACCAGATTCATAGTGCGATTGACTCGGGTAAAAAAGGCTTCCCAAGTTTTTTCAGCATAGATTTCCAACTCACTCCCCAGCTTGGACTTGACTTCCCCATACTCGATGATGAGACTCAACTCCTTTTTAAAGAAAGGATAGGTTGCTATGGTTTGAGAAAATTCGCGGCCATTTTGTAGGGCTTGAGCTAAATCTCGACCGATTTCTTTAAAGAGTTGGGAACCTTGTTCCTGCATGATCTGAAAAATCTGCGTCAGCTCCATCCCCTGTGAAATCATATTGCCCCATTCACGCGCGTAATAAGCTGTCAGATAGGTCTGGACAAAGATTCCAAGAAAAGGAAGGCGTGCTAAGATAGAAAAGACGCGCATCTTTGAACTTCTTTTATAAAAAGTTAGTGATAAAAGGACACCTACTGAAACAAACCCTACCATTCCTAGAAAGATTTGTGGCAGATTGCCAATAATTTGGGTGGCGATATTGCTACTATCCAGTTGTGGTAGTAGGTAATTACGCAGTCCCAGCATAATTAAGAGAAGAAAACCAAGCAAAATCAAGGGATAGGTCGCTACTTCAATTAGTTTTTTCTTGACCTTGGCCAGATTGTCTAGATACTCTTCTATCTTTCCCAAACTCAGGTGGAGATTCCCATGGACTTCAGCTAGGGATAACTGAGTGACAATGGCACTTGAAAAGCCCAAACTTTCCATCATTTCTGAGAATGATTTCCCCTGAGACAAGCCCGTGCGCATCTGGGTCACACACTGCTTATCCAACAAAGCGCTCCTATCTAAAAAGGAGATAGTCTCCACCAGATGAAAACCGCTGGAAAAGAGATTGTTAAACAATGTGATAATATTTTTTTGCTTAGCTGTAGCTAATTTTTTCCCTTTCAGCCTGAAGACTTGTGATATGTCCATCTTTAAGAAGCTGGTCAATCTGTTCATTCCAGCTAGTTGGCTGGTGTTCTTGATAGTCTTTGTTTGCAAAGTCAACGATTCCTCCTCCCCCGATTAATCTTTGATAGCAGATTCCTTGTAGAACGACTGTCAATTCCTCCTCACTCACACCCAACTCCAGCAGACGATCATAAACACCTCGGATACTCTTGGCATGAATGGTTGAAAAGACTGTCGCACCTGTCAAACTAGCTCTAACCACTGCACGCGCCGTCTCGCTGTCCCGAATTTCTCCGATAATCAAGAGATCTGGTCGATGACGTAGGGAAAGCTTAATCAGATTTTCATAGGTCAGTCCGATTGCTTCATTTAGCTGCAACTGGAGCATGTCATCCTGCTTGATTTCGACAGGATCTTCTATGGACATAACTTGCTGTCCTTTAAAGAGAGACTTGGCCAATTCATGCATCAGGGTCGTCTTGCCACTACCGACTGGACCAGCAAAGAGATAGAGACCACGTTGCCTGCACTGCTTGCCCAGTTCTTCAATATCCTGAAACCAAAAATGCAACTCCTGCTCCTCATCGTGCAACAAGCGAATAACTAAACTCTCGTGCCCTCGATAATCACCTACAGTAGATAAACGCAAGGATGCCATCTTCTGGTCATAGACATAATCACAGGAACCAAGTTGACTACGTCGCTTTTCTCCCACATTCATACCCGCTACAAACTTAAAGTGACTGATGACAGCCGCAAACTTTTCAAAATCATAACAACCGATTTTACAGCGCTTGTCTCCTACCCTCATATGAAGCTCATAGGCATCTAACTTAGGAACAAAATAAATATCCTGCGCCCCTTTTTTCCGAGCCGAACGAATAATTTCTTGTGCAATTTCTTGAACCATACTTACCTCCTCACCTATACTATTCGCAAAGATTTGGAAAAAATAAAAAGCAACTTCAAAAAAAGTTACTTTTTCTCTATTTTAATTTCACACGGCAAGAACGGTGCCTTTCCTTACCTGTTTGTTTTTCATAGCCTGGACGTAATTTTTCATCTGGAATAACCTGCTCATCCTGCAAAAGAGCCAAAGAATGGTATTGTTGTAAATACTCATCACATTCATCGCACCAGCGTTGGTCTTCTGGATCCCAAAAAATGGTCATCAAGTCACTTCTGCTTTTATAAAGAGGGGATTCTTGTTCCAATCTAAACCAGCAAGTTTTGTAGTATTTGAGAGCATCATAATACTGGTCAAATTTTCTACTTGCTACAATATCTTCTTCCCAACCTTCTAAGAACCACCAAGGCTCACAATCTCCATACATTTCTATAACACGATACATATTCATTCATTCCTTTGTACCGTATATTATAACTAATTCCATTAAACAAGAAAAGAAATATGCTCATTTCTTAATTTCCAGATAAAAAATCCAGCCATCTGATGGATGACTGAATTTGATCTGCTGCCTTACGGACTAATAGTCACATAATAAAAAAGCAGAAGCTAATCTCTAACTTCTGCTTTCTCTCTTATGCTTGATAACGTTTCACACCATCTAGATACGTAGCTACCAATTCCAAATCTTTGTCTAAAACAATAAAATCTGCATCATAACCTTCACGGATTTGGCCACAGACATCATCAATGTGAACAGATTTTGCTGGGTTAAGGCTGGCCATCATGACTGCTTCATGCGGATTCGCAATACCCCACTCGACTACATTTCTCATACCATCTTTAAGTTTGAGGATAGAACCTGCCAAATTACCAGTAGATTTGAGACGTGCAGTTCCATTTGCTACTACAACAGGGAATTCTCCCAACATATAGTCACCGTCTTCAAGCCCACCAGCTGTCATACAGTCCGTAATAAGAGCGATGTTTTCTGTCCCCTTTTGCTTAAGTAAAATCTCACAAGCTTTTGGATCTACGTGATAACCATCACAAATCAATTCTGCGTAAGTATGTGGGAGCTCATACATAGCTCCTACCATACCTAGTTCGCGGTGTGTTAACCCACGCATCCCATTATAGGCATGTACCCATACACTAGCTCCAGCATCAACTGCCTTCTTAGCTTGTTCAAATGTCGCATCTGAGTGTCCAAGTGCAACTGTCACACCTTCACCTGTAATAGTACGTACAAAATCTTCCACCCCATCACGTTCTGGTGCAATAGCGATTTTATTTAGCATCCCTTTTGCAGCATCCTGCCAAGAATGAAACTCCTCAACACCCGGGTCTCTCATATAAGTTGGATTTTGTGCCCCCTTAAAAGTTTCTGTGAAATATGGACCTTCATAATAAATCCCACGAATCTTAGCACCTGTTGCTTCTTTATAATGGTTTCCAAGATTTTCAGTGACTGCAAGCAATTGCTCATAAGTGGCTGTTAAAGTTGTGGGCAAGAAACTGGTAACACCGGTACTAAGAAGTCCTTCACTCATAGTATGCAATGTACCTTCAATGTTGTTGTCCATCACATCTACACCTGCATATCCATGAATATGAGTATCCACAAGACCTGGTGCAATGCTATAACCAGTATAGTCAAGAACCTCTGCTCCTTCAGGAATTTGATCCACATGTTTCCCAAATTTGCCATCAACAAGTTCTAAGTACCCACCGCGACGAATGCCAAATGGATAGAAAAACTGATCCGCTTTAACGTAATTAGGCATAATAATGACCTCCTTAAAAGATTACTTTTGATATTTATTATGTCAATTACATTATAAACCTTTCTGATTCATTTGTAAATGGTATAGACCTATTTTCTAGAGATATTTTAAAAGAGCTGGATTTTTCCAACTCTTCTCTTTTAAATACACGTTATTTTGATTTGACTGGCTTGTCTTGAGCTGTTTGCAAAGCTGTAGCAATGGTCTCTGCATACAATTTTGCTCCTGCTTCAATTTTGCTAGTGTCACTTCCGAAATGGACTTGGTCTGTTCCTGTCCAGATCTCTGGATGTTCCTTAGCAACTTGATTCCAATCAGCAATGGTGATATAAGGAGTCTTCTCTGCCAATTCTCTCATATAGGCAGCAGCCTTCTCAACGATTGCATAGGTCTCTTTTGTCTTATCTCCTTCATAAGGAGTCACCAAAACCATATGATGTCCCTTAGGAAGATTTTTCACGATACTATCCCAATCTTCCTTGTAACTTTCAGGATTATTTACCCCTGTTGCAATGACCACCATCTTAGGTAAAAATTTATTCTGGCTATTATTTAGCATGATTTCATTGGCGGTCTTGGTTGTTCTGCTGACCTGCGCGTTAATCTGTGCTCCAGGAAGGGTTGTCTGTAGGGCTGTATTTGCCCTTAAAGCCACCGAATCACCAATTAACATAGTGCCATCAGCAATTCCTAAACTATCAGCTTCTGCTCGTTCTGTCATCACCTTGGTTTGGCTAATATTTGTTGCAGCTTGCTTCAAACCATTGACAGTTAAGTCTGTCTCAAACGCTCCCACTTGTGGTGCCAACAAAGTCACTAAGAAGACAATGAAGGCCAAAATTCCAGTACTTGCTGCAAGGATTGCGTGAATATAAGGCAGGGGACGAATAGTTTGTAAAACAGGTGTGTTCTTGCCTGCAATCCACGGCTCCAATACATAAAATGATAGGCTGGCGAATCCATAAGAAAAAATCAAAGTTAATAACACAGCAAGAAGATTTGATGTCAACTGTGAAAAAATGATATAGAAAGGCCAATGGAAAAGATAAACCGCATAGCTAGTATCCGCTAAAAAGCTGATAATCTTTGGCTCCTGCACGTTAGGAGTCTTTTCATGTAAGACACGCGCCGCCAGAATCATAGCAAGGGCTGCAAGGCTGGCAAGTAAGAAGCCAATAAGATAGGCAAAGAGATAGGTAAATTTGACAAAGAAGGTCAAAATGAGTAAGAAGCCAAAACCTCCTCCAAAAACCAACAGGGTCTTTCGTAAATCCCAGATTCTATCCAACTGCTTGACGAGGGAAGTCGTCTGACGAACGCCTACGATAGTTGCTAACACACTTCCCAAAAAGAATGGATAGACATGAGTTAAACTGGAGAAGTAAACAGAGGAATAAGAGGTTACTAGAAAACTACCAATAAACATAGAGAAGAAGCTGATCAAGAAGGCAGTAGCAGACAAGAGAAAGACCATTCCCTTCAACTGACCATTTGATTTAGCCTGTTTGGATAAGAACCAAACTGCCAAGCCCCAGAGGATATAGTAGTGAGCCTCAACAGCCAAGCTCCAATTATGAACAAACAAATGTGGAATGAACTGAGATTCATAACTCCCACCTGTTAGAAGTTCATAGAAGTTGGTCATAAAGCCTAAAACACCCGCAATCTGACCCCCAATTCCAGCCACATAATCTTGGCGAACTAGGAAGGTAAAGGGCATGGTCACCAAGACCATCAAAACCACAGGTGGCACAATACGATAAAAGCGTCTCCTAAAAAATCCAACCAAATCAATTTCATGATTTTTAGAAAATTCTTCGATGAGTAGAGCTGTAATCAGAAAGCCTGAAAATGTGAAAAAGACATCTACCCCGAAAAAACCTCCAGGAAAGATGGTCTGAAAGAAGTGATACAAGAGTACCAAAAGTAAACCTGTAATCCTAATCAAGGAAAACCATTTAATGCGCATACGAGTTTATTCTTCCTTTCATTGTACACTTTATTCTATCAAAAAAAGAAGAAAAATCCCAAGAGAAAACTTAGGATTTTTAGCTTATATCTATTCCGTTTTAGAAATTACGGCCTGACTTATTATAGCCATATTTTTCCACAAAATACTCACGGAATTCCAAGAGATTGTCATCCATAATGGCTTGTCGCACTTGCTTCATCAGATTAAGCAAGAAGTAAAGATTGTGATAGCTAGTCAAGCGGATACCAAAGGTTTCATCAGCCTTGAGCAGGTGACGAAGGTAGGCGCGTGTGTAGTTCTTACATGTGTAGCAATCACACTCAGGATCCAGTGGTGTAAAGTCCTCAGCAAACTGGGCATTTTTGACAACCAAACGACCTTGACTGGTCATACAAGTCCCATTACGAGCGATTCGAGTCGGCAAGACACAGTCAAACATATCCACCCCACGAATCACTCCATCAATCAAGCTATCTGGCGCTCCCACACCCATCAAATAGCGAGGTTTATTTTCAGGAAGCAGTTGAGTTGTGAAGTCCAAGACAGCATTCATCTCTTCATGGGTTTCTCCCACTGCCAAACCACCGATAGAGTAACCTGGAAAGTCCATGCTGACAAGATCATGAGCTGATTGGCGACGAAGGTCTTCAAATCCTGCCCCTTGCACAATTCCAAATAACCCTTGGTCATGCGGACGACGGTGAGCCTTCAAACCACGCTCAGCCCAACGACTGGTACGCTCGATTGATTTCTTAACGTAGTCGTATGGTTGATAAAACTGAGGACATTCGTCAAAGGACATCATGATGTCTGAACCTAGATTGTTCTGAATAGAGATGGCTTTTTCTGGTGATAGGAACATCTTCGAACCATTGAGATGGTTTTTAAAGGTTACCCCTTCTTCTGTGATATTGCGGCTATCTGCTAAGGAATAAACCTGAAAACCACCACTATCTGTCAAAATAGGCTGGTCCCAATTCATGAACTTGTGGAGACCACCTGCACGTGCAATGAGTTCATCTCCAGGGCGAAGCCAGAGATGATAGGTGTTTGATAGGATAATTCCCGAACCCATCTCCTTCAATTCTTCAGGTGACTGAGTTTTGACAGTGGCTTGAGTTCCAACTGGCATAAACATAGGCGTCGGGAAGGTACCGTGGGGAGTGATGATTTCTCCCAGACGAGCTCCCGTGTGTTTTTCTTTCTTAATCAAACGATATTTGATTGGTGAATCTGACATTTTTTACCTCCGAAGCTGGGAAAAACAGTCCCAGTTCATACTTTGTGCCCAAGGGCATACTGTATGATTTTATCAAAAAAAGCCGGAACTGTCACGAACTATGGTATAATGAGAGAATGAAATACCCAAAAATTGATTTAAAAACCGTTCGTCTGCAAGCCAGACAATTTCAGGCTGAAAATCCCCGCCTCTTTCTCGTCTATCTCTTACCTAGCATGCTGGTCATTTTGTCTGGCTTCCTCAATCCCTTAGAGCGCATAAACGAGAGTGTTTTAGAACAACCCTTTTTAAGCGTGTTTGGCCATATATCCCAAGCCTACCTTTTCCCACTATTAGTCTCCTTTATCGGAGCTATTCTTCTAACCAGTTCCGTCTATACAACGCTAAAACTTATAAAGAACCCAGATACAGAACTATCCATCAAAAATAATCTCACTCTCTTTAACGAAGAGCACTTTTCACAAACCTTTTTGACCCTTCTTCTCAAACGTTTCTATCTCTTCTTATGGAGCATTCCTAGTTTACTCGGAATTTACTTTCTTTTTTACAGTAGCTTTCTAGCAAAGAAATTCGTTGTCCTTCACCCTGAATTTCCTAATCTGGATCTCACGTCAATTGAAACCGAGCGCTTCCTCATGACCTTTGGTCTCTACTTTCTAGCAAGCATCCTCTTGATGATTGTCGGAAATAGTCTCTATATCCCACAATACTATGCCTATTCACAGGTAGAATTTCTCCTCTGTGACACCCTAGACTTGGGCCAAGCTAAACCAGGGCAAATCCTTAAAACCAGCCGTTTCCTGATGAAAGGCTACAAATTTCAGCGCTTTATTCTAGACCTACAACTCCTTCCTTGGTACTTCCTCAATTGGATTACCTTTGGAATTGCTAGTTTCTCACTCCTACCCTACATTCAAATCAATAAAATAATTTTCTACCGAGCAGTACTGGCTCGAAAACGTCCAAAAGCTTGAAGGTAACCCCTCAAGCTTTTTTCTATCAATGAGTTTCTCCGCCTACCAACTTGAGGTCCTCATCTCCATGTTCGATAATAGCCCCGATTGCCGCTTCTATCCCTCGCCTAATATCTACTAAACTCATAGCTGGGGTAGTCGGTCGATTCACCACCTGTTCCATCATATAAGGAATATGCATAAAACCTGCCTTAACATGTGGAAATTTCTTTTCTATCAAATAGAGGGCCTGATACATCAAATGATTGCAGACAAAAGTCCCTGCCGTATTAGAAACAGAGGCCGGCAATCCCTCTTTTTTTATAGCTTGAACCATCGCTTTAATCGGCAAACTACTAAAGTAGGCCGGAGCACCATCTGGACGAATAGGAAGGTCAATCGGTTGATTTCCTTCATTATCAGGAATGCGTGCATCGTCTTGATTTATAGCCACTCGTTCAGGCGTCAAACTAGATCTTCCACCAGCTTGACCGATACAAAGGACAAAGTCAGGTTGATAACGACTCATCTCTTCTTCCAATACTTGGGCCGATTTGTGAAAGACTGTTGGTACTTCTAACCAGCTGACCTCAGCGCCATGGATTTCATATGGCAAACCTTTAATGGCCTCCAAAGCTGGATTGACCTTTTCCCCTCCAAAGGGCTCAAAACCTGTCACTAATACTTTCATTTCTAACTCCTCAAAACTAATTCAATGAGACTTTTTTCTTAAAAACAAGTATAACATATTTCTCTTCTTCTGGAGTGAAAAGGACTAGCGAGACTAGGATTGACCTTCAAGTTTATTTTAAGAGTAAAATACTAATCAAGGCTAAAATAGCTGGTCCACCTTGCTTCAAAATAATTTTCTTATCTGCTGTTAGAGAGCCGTAAGCCGCCGCCCCAATCACAAATAAAACAAAAATAGTCACAATTTCTAAATTCTGTGAAAAATAAATGCCATACAGAAGAAAGAATCCTAGCAGAGCATTATAAATTCCTTGATTTTTAAACAATGATCTTACTGACGGATGAGCCAGTTCTTCCTTGTCCATGTTAAAGACACGACTAGTCGCATCTGATTGCGTTGCAATACTTTCCAAATAAAAAATGAAAAAATGCTCCAAAGCAACAATCGTTGCTGAAATGGTTGTCATAATTGACATCTATTTCTCCTTAAATTTCTATATTTCCAATACCCAAAACCAATTTATTTACTAAACGGCTGAGTTCTGTTCTTTCAGACTCTGTTAAGATACTTTCCATCTCTTCCTTAACCTTTATATGTTGCAGAGGGGGATTCACCACTAACTGCTCCTTGGCATATTTCGTAGCCTCTACCAAGACTTCTCGCTGATTTTCAGGATTACGATGACGCTCCACCAAACCTTCCTTTTCCAGAATTTTGAAATGTCGGGTCAAAGCAGCCTGATCAATCTTCAAACGCTCCTGAACCGCTATTTGATTACAGGGAGAATGCTTCAGCAAAAATAATAAAATCTGATACCGTGTCAAACTAATCCCAAGTCTTTTTTCAAACAATTGCGTACTCGCTTGCTCAGACAAGCGGAGTTGATACAGTAAATCTTGAATCTCTAGCATTTCTTTCTCCTTTAAATTAATCTATCAATAGTTGACTAATCAGGTATAATATAAGATAAAATAGATTACAAGAATGTTGCTTGAGTCATTACTAGATGCTAACTTTCCATTTCCCATTCAAATTGATACTCAATGAAAATAAAAGAGCAAACTAGGAAGCTAACCACAGGTTGCTCAAAGCACAGCTTTGAGGTTGCAGATAAAACTGACGTGGTTTGAAGAGATTTTCGAAGAGTATGACAGAGAAAAAAACGAACGAGACTCGCTTCCTATCATGAAAGCTAAATCTCATTCGTCAACATTATATTATAAAATCTGGTTTATCCATTCATTGAAACGTGAACGTGGTCATAGTGGTTTTCTGTCACGCTACCACGATCTGGCATTGGGTTCCAAGTATTAGCTGGTCCATATTTACTATCGAATGGAGCATAGAAACGTTGTTTCCAGATGATGTAACTAATTCCTCGGCTGGCCATGTTTTGAATAGCGTATTCCGCAATCTTATCCCCTAGTTCTGAGCTTTCTGGTACCATAAAGTCGATAGCCAAACCTTTTCCGTGATCTCCACTGTCTCCTGGACGGTAACCACTAAAGGATGTGATGCCAAACAAGTTGGCGATTTCTTCTTTAAAGGTAGCCGTCTGTGGTTGAAGGCCTGCATTTTCAGATTTTGCTACCGCAAGTCCAGCATAATCGGGCGCTGCTGGAGCTGCGTAAGTTGCTGAAGTTGTTTTCGTCTCTTCTGGTTGATAAGTAGAAACTGCTGTTGTAGCTTCATTTGATGAGGCTTCTTTTGCTTCTTCTGAACTTGTTGCAGTTGTTTCAGGCGCTTTTTCTTCTACTGGTGTTGTAGTTGGTGCCACTGTTGAAGCAGCTTGAGGACTGGCCTGTGTTTCATCTTTATCAACTGGAGTCGTTTCCTGAGGAGCTGCTTCTGTGACTGCGCTACTTGTTTCGGCTGTTTGCTCCTCTGGGACAGAAGTTCCTGTAGATGGTGTCACTTCTTCTAAAGCAGTCACCGTCTCTGCAACTTCTGAACTTGTTGCCACTTCTTTTGTTCTTGTAGTTTCTACCGCTTTTGGAGCTTCTGCAATCGGTTGAGAAAGGTCTGCAACCTGAACAGTTTGATCATCAACCGTCACTTGATTGGTTGTCAAATCTGCTGTCGCAGTTGTCACTTCTTCACTAGAGTCTGCTTGAGGAGTTTGGATTTCAACTTCCGTTACCTCTTCTGCTTCATTGACAGTCGTTGTCAAAACAGTTTCTGGGAAAATCAAGTCCATATTAGTGATTTTATTCAAATTCGCAAGAACTGTGACATCTACACCCAAAGCTTCTGCAATGGTGCTTAAGGTATCACCATACTGAACGGTATAACTTGTTTTGTTGTCCGTTTTAGTCAAATCGTTTTGGATTTGCTCAACACTACGTGCAGTCCAAATAACTTCTTCTGCTTGAGTTGCCAATACTGGGGCAAAGGACAAGGCTACTGTTGAGGCTAATAATATTCTTTTCTTCATTCTTTCAAATTCCTTTCAAATGAGTACCTGTCTATCATAACACAAAAAATGCAGAAAAAAAGCCCTCTCGGGCCTATTTAACAGAACTGTCTATTCCTTGTAACAAACTCGATTACTTGAAATAGTTTGTTAGGTCTCTGTCACAAAATTGACACAATCTTTTTATCACTCAGCCTCAAAAAAATGGGAAATATCTGCTAACGCTTGAATCCTGTGATTACCTTCATAAGTCGACTCTAAAAAGTTGATACTTTGAATACCACTATTCTGGGCAAATTCCACATCCAGAGTCCGATCCCCTATATAATAGATTTTCTCAGGATCCAACTGATACTTGTCTAACAGATAGGTAGCCGCTTCCGGATTAGGCTTGCGAGCAAAGCCACTCTGACTGGTTAGAATCTCTGTAAAATAAGATTCCAAACCCAAGTCTCTGAGAATGGTAAGAGCATTGTCTCCCTTATGAGTGTAAACAAACTGCTGAATTCCTGCTTGGTCTGCCCAAGCTAGCATCTCACGCGCACCTGGCATCAAAACTACCTGAGCATTCTTCTCAGCCAGACTCTGTGCACGCACCTGATTTAGCACTTCCACATCCAGCTTTCTCTCTTCTGCCACCTGCACAAGTAAATCCTGCACAGAAAACTTGAGGATAAACTCTCTCACCTGCTCCTTATCATAAGGAATAGAAAACTGAGCAAAAGTTTCCTCAATCCCTGACAAAATTGCTTCGTAAGAGTCCAATAAAGTCCCGTCTAAATCCCAAATAAAAGCTGTTTTTTGCATTTCCTATCCTTTCAAGCTCATATAACGCTGGTAACGGTAACGTAGAAATAACCAACGAAAACCATTATCCAAAAGGGTTCCGGCCCAAATACCAGGCAAGCCCCAACCAAGCACAATCCCCATCAGATATCCTGTTCCAATGCGGATACACCACATTCCTATACTTGTCGCATAAAAGGGAAGCCGAGCATTGCCCAAACCCTGCCAGACTGCTGTATAGATGACTGTTCCTATCGTCATAGGAGTACCAAGTAGTGAAAACAGTGTCACTAGAACACTAGCCTCCACCGCTAGAGGATTAGTCGTATAGAGATGAGTTAATGGTACACCCAAAGCGTAGATACTGAAGGTCAAGGGTAACATGAGGACCAGAGAAAGCCAAAAGGTTTGCTTGCTCAAACTAGCTACTCTTTCCCAATTATCCTCTCCAACTGCTCGAGCTACCAGCATGACCGTTGCCGTAGCGACGCCAAAGGCAGGCATGTAGTTAAACTGGGTCAAGACTTCTCCGACTGCATTCCCAGCAACTGCCTCCGTTCCAAAAGAAACGACCAAGGCAATGATAACGACATCACCAGCCCGCATCATAAGCCGCTCTCCAGCTGCTGGCAAAGCTAAGGTCAATAGTTCCTTATCTAAACCAAAAGTCGGTTTCTCAAAAGGCAACTTTAATTGCGACCATAAAATCACAAGACCTACCAAGCGAGACAGAATAGTTCCCCAAGCAACACCAGCTATCCCCATATCCAGAACAAAAATAGCTAGACTGGAAAAGAGAATATTCAAAGCATTTGATAAGAGACTAACATAGAGAGGCAGACGTGGATTATGCGTTGCACGAATCAAGGCACCCAGACTGGTCATCAAGCCCAAAAGAACAATCGATCCGCCTACCAAAGATAGATACAGTCCACCACTCTCAGCTACAGCCCTCTCCGTTCCCAATAGTCCTATCATCTCTTTTCCAGCGAAGATGGACAAAGATCCTAAAAGGAAACTTACTAGTAGGGTAATCTTCAAGGCTTCAGTCACATGATAGGCTAGCTTAGACTGATCCTTCTGCCCTAAACTTTTTGAAATAACACTGGAAATAGCAGCTCCCAGAGCGATGAAAATCGCCTGGTAAATGGTGATGATATTACCAGCGACTGATACACCCGAAATGGCTATCAAGCCCAAATGGGCTACCAAGTAACTGTCCACCATTCCCATGAGCATCTGCAAAAAGTTTTCGCCCATAGCTGGCAAAGCAATATTAAGAATGTCTTTATTTTTCTTAAACAATCCTTCCTCCTGATGAAAAGAAACTCAGTTGGTTTCCCAACCGAGTTTACTCCTTCCGTCTTAAAGTCCTAAATAAGCCTCAACCGCTGCTTGCATATCCGCAGCCGCCACAGTTGTCTTGTGACGAACTGGCGCTGTTTCAAGGCCATCAACTGCTGATGGCACAGCCACTCCTGAGATTTCATGCAATTGAGCCAAAGCTTCAAAGTCAGTTAAGCCTGCTTTTCCTGTTACTGCTTCAACTGCAACCACCGGGAACTTGTAAGGACTAGCTGTTGAAGCAATCACTGTCTTAGTAACATCGTCAGTAGCCACTTGGTATTTCTTATAAACTGCCGAGGCAACCGCCGTATGTGGATCCTCGATATAAGAATCTGACTCATAAACACGCTTGATTTCTGCCGCTGTTTCTTCCTCAGTCGCATATTCAGCTGCAAAGAGGTTAAGAATCTCTGCATCAAAGTCTGTCAACTCATATTGTCCTTGCTTGTTCAAGGCATTCATGAGTTCAGCTGTTTTAACCGCATCATTACCCAAAAGATGGAAAATCAAACGCTCCAAGTTTGAAGATACCAAGATATCCATAGATGGACTAGTTGTTACCTTAAACTCACGCTTCTTGTCGTAAACACGTGTCTTGAAGAAGTCTGTCAAAACATTGTTGTCATTTGAAGCACAGATCAATTTACCAACTGGTAGACCAATTTGCTTGGCATAAAAGGCAGCCAAGATATTTCCAAAGTTTCCTGTTGGTACTGTGAAGTTGACCTTTTCACCAGCCACAATCTCTCCAGTCTTAACCAACTGAGCATAGGCATAAACATAATAAACAATCTGTGGCACCAAACGACCGATATTCATAGAGTTAGCAGATGAAAATTGCAACTTGTTGGCCGCTAATCTTTCACGAAGAGCCACATCGTTAAACATATGTTTCACATTTGTTTGCGCATCGTCAAAGTTACCATCAATAGCGATAACATGAGTATTGTCACCAGTCTGCGTGGTCATTTGCAACTCTTGCACCTTGCTGACACCATCTTTTGGATAAAAGACGATAATCTCAGTACCAGGGACATCTGCAAATCCTGCCATAGCAGCTTTCCCCGTGTCGCCAGATGTCGCTGTCAAGATAACAATCTTATTCTCCAAACCATGTTTCTTAGCAGCAGTCGTCATAAAGTATGGCAAGATAGACAAGGCCATATCCTTAAAGGCAATCGTTGAACCATGGAAAAGTTCCAAATTGTATTGCCCATCTAATTTCACTAATGGTGCAATAGCTGGAGTATCAAATTTGCTATCGTAGGCATTGTTGATACAGTAGTCCAACTCTTCAGCTGTAAAGTCATCTAAAAATGCTGACAAAACTAACTTAGCAACTTCCTGATAGGAAGCATCTTTCAATTTTGCAAAATCCAAATCTACCTTTGGATAAATAAGTGGTGTAAACAAACCACCGTCCGTTGCCAAACCTTGCAAAATAGCTTGGCTAGCAGTTACTGTATTGTTGGCATCACGCGTTGATTGATAAACTAATGTCATTACTCTCTATCCTTTATCTATAGTCTCATCCATTATATCATGATTTTTCAGAAAATTCTCCTTTTATAAGAGAAATTATAGGCTCAATTCTTTCTTCAAAGGCTCTAAATAAATCATTTCTTGCTTATTTCTCATCACTAGCCCTTCCTCAGCTAGTAGGAGTAAGTCTTTGGAAAATTCAATAATCGCAGTTTCTTCCTGATCTGTAAGCTTTTTCTTAGAAAATTGTCGTCTTAAAAACTTATAATCACAACCAAATTTCTTAAAGAAAGGTGCTGTTTCTAAGTAAGCTACTAACTTATCTAAATTAACCAACAATCCCAAGTGAAAGGCGGCAGAAGCGAAAGTTCTCTCTAGAGGCTGAGTACACACACTACGAAACTCAACTGTTCCGCGAGTCGTTAAGTCTTGGTACTGATAACTACGATGTGTTTCAAAATCCTTCTCTTGAGGGTAAATAAGAATCACATCCCCATTAAGAGCATATGCTTGGATTTCAGGTGTAGTCAGGTACTTGCTTGCCTGAATAGGATAAAAATAATAGGTTTGTCCATCACGTTCCGCAGTAAAAATTGCAGAATGATCGAGATAGTCAAAAAAATCATCCTCATCTTTAAAGAGCCTAGAATTGACACCGACATTTTCTGGATAGATACCATGCATAGACTCTTCCCAGAAAATATCCCTTGCAATTTTCGTATCCCAATCCTCACCTGAAAACTCAGAATTGGCAAATAAATACGCCTTAGGCCCTTCAATTTGAGTAAAAGCATTAATCACCCGTAAGTAGTTAGATTTTGAAACATCAAGCTGAACCTGACTCCCACAGATAAAAGCACCATATTCAGGGAAATGATGCAACTCTGATTTAGTCACATTTCTACTCAAATTCAAATAGTCCATCAACATGCGATACCGTGGGTAAGCAACTGGACAATTCTCATTTTTATCCCAGTTAGGATGAATGCCACAGCCAACAATAGCATGATTTGATTCACTTAATTTTCTCTGAATTACATTCATATAATTATTAAAACGATTCTCTACCTCTTGAATCTCTTTAACCTTACCAAACGCAAATTCAATCGTAGTATAGGAAACTTCAAATAAAATAGCATCCTGACTTATCGGATCTACTAACTGGATAGGATTGCCAAAATCATCTACCTTTTCAACATCGAAATCCAAAGCAGAAACTAAATATCGGAATAATTCCTTGATAACTTCAACATCTGCAGTATTCCCTTCCAAGTTTACAACAGGATATTCCAGCTCAATCCCGACAAACAATTCAGGATTTTCTTTGATATTTTTCAAATACCGATGCTTTAATAAATCGATAGAACGAGACATACTTCCCTACACTTTCATAATAAATTTTAAATAACTATTATTATACCAAAAATAATACAAAAAGGAACGAAGATTTATCAACGTTCCTTAACTCTATACTATACCGGCGGCCGGGGTCGAACCGGCACGTCCTTGCGGACACTGGATTTTGAGTCCAGCGCGTCTGCCAATTCCGCCACGCCGGCAAATAGTAACTGGGGTAGCTGGATTCGAACCAACGCATGAGGGAGTCAAAGTCCCTTGCCTTACCGCTTGGCTATACCCCAATAATATAAAATAGGCGAGTGATGGGGATCGAACCCACGCATGCCAGAGCCACAATCTGGTGTGTTAACCACTTCACCACACCCGCCATAATTCTATTAACACGGGCAGTAGGAATTGAACCCACACTGAAGGTTTTGGAGACCTTAGTTCTACCTTTAAACTATGCCCGTAAAATGGAAGGGGAGGGATTCGAACCCCCGAACCCGAAGGAGCGGATTTACAGTCCGCCGCGTTTAGCCTCTTCGCTACCCTTCCAAAATATATAAATGGCGCGAGACGGAATCGAACCGCCGACACATGGAGCTTCAATCCATTGCTCTACCAACTGAGCTACCGAGCCTTATTGCGGGAGCAGGATTTGAACCTACGACCTTCGGGTTATGAGCCCGACGAGCTACCGAGCTGCTCCATCCCGCGTTAATAAAAAAGGAGGATGTGGGATTCGAACCCACGCACGCTTTTACACGCCTGACGGTTTTCAAGACCGTTCCCTTCAGCCGGACTTGGGTAATCCTCCAAAATAGTTTATACGGGAACAAGCCCGTGTCCTCTTAGTGAAAAGATAATATTTCAATCGCTAAGTAGTGGACTAAACACTATGGGCACGAGTGGACTCGAACCACCGACCTCACGCTTATCAGGCGTGCGCTCTAACCACCTGAGCTACGCGCCCAAGTTAAAAACTTGGTACAAAGAACAAAGTTCAAAGCGGGTGACGAGAATCGAACTCGCGACAACAGCTTGGAAGGCTGTAGTTTTACCACTAAACTACACCCGCTAAAATGGGAGTTAACGGGATCGAACCGCTGACCCTCTGCTTGTAAGGCAGATGCTCTCCCAGCTGAGCTAAACTCCCTAGAGCTAAGCGACTTCCATATCTCACAGGGGGCAACCCCCAACTACTTCCGG
>NZ_VFSH01000014.1 GCF_006385785.1 Streptococcus shenyangsis | reverse complement strand
TTGTAGACTATATTGATTACTACAACAATAAACGAATTAAGGTAAAACTAAAAGGACTCAGTCCTGTGCAATACAGAACTAAATCCTTCGGATAAATTGATTGTCTAACTTTTTGGGGTCAGTACAATACTATGCGTTTTATTCTTTATAATTTAGCTATTTCAAAATTACAAGTTCTCCATTCTTAATTTCCCAAACTTGGTCAAACTTACTTAATAATTCGTTTTGGCGATGTAAAGTAACAATGACGGCACTTGGTAGTTCCAGAACTCTTTCCAATTCCATTTTAAACTGATTAGTATCCAAGGCAGAGAAAGGTTCGTCTAGGATAAGCAATGGATTTTTACGATTTTTCTCACGATTTAAATACATTCGTTGTTGCTGACCACCTGACAGGGATTGTGGTGGAATTTTTTCAAAATCTTCTTCTCTGAATTTTTCATTGAAACTATTGAATAGCGTTACATTATTTTCATAACTTGAAATAAATGTATGTTCTTGTTGCAGAATCATACCGAATCTTCCCCAAAGATGGTCCAAAACAAGCCCATCTAGCACAATTTGTCCTTCAAAATCTTCATCTGTTCCATTTAAAATGTTGAGAAGACTACTTTTTCCAGACCCATTCTTACCAATAAGCGCAATTTTATCCCCTTTTTGAATCGTAGCGGAAGTAATTATCAATTTTGATTCTCCCAGTTGTTTGGAAATATTTTTCAAAATAATCGTATCAAAAGAATGTTGAGGTGCTTGAACTGAAACGGGTCTCCCAACAATGTTTTGAAAACTCTTGATTACAGGCTTTACGGACTCTAACATTTGTAAATCATAAAGGATTTCCTGTATTGGTTCAGAAAAAGCATTAATATATCCGAAACTCGCCACCACCTCAGGAATACCGAGTTGCTGGTGAGATAGAGAGTAGGCTAAATAAATAAACAGAACAAGACTAATGAATTCAAAAGAAACACCTGTCAATAAGATGCCAGTAATTTTTGTCAAACCATACTTAAAATACTTATCCTGCAAATTCTTTAGAGAACTCTTTTGTTGATTCAAAAAATGCGACATAGTTAGTTTATTTACCAAATGATGTCCCATGAGCAAATCCTCCAAAGTTCGATAGTAATCTCCTTGTTTTTTCAAGTAAACCTGTCTGCGATTAGCGGTCAACTTCCCAACGATTTTAGGAATTTGAATACTAATTCCAGTAGAAAAGATTAAAATCAATGATACAATAGGATTAATTGTTCTGCTAATAATGAAAGCGTAAATGATGATACGTAAAATTTGTTTGATAAAACTCATCAATGGAGGAAGGTAATCCTTTTCCAACGAATCTAGGTCATTAGATTGATAGGAAATATACTCTGCTACTGTTTTCTGCTTGAAATCGTGGTGACTGAGTCCCAGAAGTGAACGAAACCACTCATTTTTCAAAGTAGTCGAAAAGATAATCCCCTGCTTCCAATCAAGTATCATTTGGATATAGTTACAACTCAAATAGCCAGCCACTGACATAGAGTAACCATATAGAGCTACTTGATAATCCCCTTTGATTAATGCCTGCGTGAAATACGGTAACAAAGCTGTGCAGATATTCGATACTACACCAAAAAGAAAATTAAAGAAGAGATACCATCTAATAGTTTTAAGATATGGTAGCATATACGATACTCCTTGCTAATGCGTTTTTTTACATATCGCAGAACAATCTCTACTATTCCCTATTTCAAATAGTGCGATACTCGGACATTGAGTGCAATAATTGTAAATCACACAAGTACTGCCGTTTTTACTATCATTCAAAATATAATTTGCTATTTTGTAAAATATAGGTCTATCCCATGTTTCTTTGATAGATGTAAAATGAATATTTCCAATACTTCTATTGAAAGTAAGCTTTTTCTAACGATTTAGGCTATTTCGTGACACACCCAAAATCCGTGAAAATTCTGGTTATATCAGATTATGTGATTTTCGTAAGAATTTTATATTGTCTCCAATCATGGCAGTCTCCTTTTACTTGATAAAACTATTATAACATTTAGAAATTAAAAACTGGTTCAAAATTAATAGAATGTGTGTATTCGATACATTCAATAAATTCTTGGAAACAGTTCTACACCAGTTATACAAATCTATATACACCTATCTCATTCAAAATAAAAAGAAAGCTGCAGTTCTTTTAATCCTGTATCAACGATTCATTCTGAAATCGAATAGGAGACATTTCCCAAGTCTACAATTCACTTCATCTCAAATTAATTTTTGTAATTCACCCTTAGTTTATAGATTTTATGCTCAACAAAAGTATAAAGCATACAAAACTTCACTTTGAACCAGTATTTATACTATATTCCGTATTAAAAATTCTATTATTGGTTTTGTAAAAAACAGTCTTCAAATATCCTGAAATATAGCAAAAAGAGATTGGGTAAAAACTCATTGTCTCTTCTCACTCAAGGACTAGGTTCACTTGAGCAAACTGAATCCGTACTGTCGTTCCTTTTCCAACCTCAGACTCGATACGAATCTGGTGCCCCAGTTCTTCAGAAATTTTCTTAGATAGGTAAAGTCCAAGTCCAGATGACTGCTGAGTTAGGCGTCCATTATACCCCGAAAATCCACGTTCAAATACTCGGAGGACATCACTGTTTTTTATCCCGATTCCTGTATCCTTGATACAGAGTTCCTGGCCCTCCATATAAATCTCCAGACCACCTTCCTTGGTGTACTTGAGACTATTTGAGATAATTTGTTCAATGACCACTAGTAGCCACTTCTTATCCGTCACGATTTCTTTATCAAGGTCATGTAGATTGACATTTAAGCCTTTTTGAATAAAGAAAAGAGCATATTTACGAATTATTTCCTTGACCAAGTCCTCAATTTGAACCTGCTTTAAGACCAAATCATCATGGAAACTTTCTAAACGCAGGTACTGTAAAACTAGATTGGTATAGGAGTCAATCTTGAAAATTTCCTGTTCTAATTGCTGCTTCAGTTGGCGATCAACCACTTCTGCAACTAAGAGTTGACTGGCTGCAATGGGGGTCTTAATCTGGTGCACCCACAAGGTATAGTAATCCAGCAAATCCGTCAGTTTTCTTTCTGAATCTGACCTCTGCTGATAGAATTCCATCTCACGCGCTTCTAATTTTTCTGCTAAAGCTATTTCCAAAGGAGACTGAGCTTCCCTCTCCCCATAGAGAATTTCCTGACGATAGACCTTCATTTCTACCAATATGTCCCAAGTGAAAAATAAGATTGTTACAAAGCAACACAGCAGGAAAAAGTAGAGAAAGTAAATTCCCAAACTGGCGAATAAAAACTGAAAGAGCAAAACCAGAAATGCCAAAGAAAGCAGATAGACAAACAAACGACTACGGGAGCGCAGATAGGCTAGAAAAAATTGTTTCCAATCAAGCATGCTTCAATCCGTACCCTATTCCTTTCTTGGTCTCAATAAATCCTACCAAGCCCTGCTCTTCCAATTTTTTACGCAAACGAGCCACATTAACAGAGAGGGTATTATCATCAATGAAAAAGTCACTGTTCCAAAGTTCCCGCATGAGGTCGTCACGCGCTACGATATTGCCTGCGTGTTCAAATAAAACGTGTAAAATCTGAAACTCATTCTTGGTCAAATTCAAGACTTGCCCTTGATAATGTAAATCCATTGATTTGGTATTGAGGATAACACCAGCATATTCCAGTAAACTTTCGTCACGCCCAAACTCATAGGAACGACGCAACAAGCCCTGAACCTTGGCTAGAAGAACCTGCTGGTCAAAAGGCTTGGTCACAAAGTCATCCGCCCCCATATTGATTGCCATGACAATATCCATAGCCTGGTCTCTCGAAGACAGAAACATGATGGGTACCTTGGAAATCTTGCGAATCTCCTGACACCAGTGATAGCCATTAAATAAGGGCAAGCCAATATCCATAAGGACCAGATGAGGTTCCGATTGGACAAAAAGACTCAAAACTTCCATAAAGTCTTCTACCAGAACCACTTCAAATCCCCATTCAGAGAGCATTTTCCCGACCTGTTGACGAATAACCTGATCATCTTCTACTAGTAAAATCTTGTGCATCTGATTCTCCTTTGCTAATTTTAGGAGTCTTAAATCCTTTAGTATAAATAGAGGGCTTAGTATCTAATACTTTTTTGACATTTCCTTGTCACAACAGCTCAAAGACAGATAGTGAATAACCCCATTGATATCATACCTTATTTTCAGACATAGTGCCAGCCCTACCCTTTTATTTTTAATTTTTTCAACCTTCATTTCAGTTCTTTTATACATCCCCTTAACCAAAATTTATATCTATTCTTCCAAACCTTGAGTGTAGTTAAAACGACACTCTATCTCTTCTAACATTGAAAAGCTCCTTATCGAGTGGTATCCGTAAAAAGTTCTAGCTTTCAGATTGACAATCTGAAAAAGATTTGTTAAGATATGAATGAACAAGTTTTAATATTCATTCATAAAAGAGGTGAATCAAATTGGACAAAAAACAGGCTTTGAAATCCGCAGCTTATGAAGTTTTTTCAAAAAAAGGATACAAGGCGACAGGAATTTCAGAAATTGCTAGACAAGCTCATATGGCAGTCGGATCTTTTTATAACTATTACGAAAGTAAAGAGGCTATTTTTTTAGATATTTACATTGATGAAAACAACCGTGTTCGCCAAACTATGATCGAAGAACTGGATTGGGAAATTGATATGATTGATCTTATTAGTCAACTCTTTGCTCAATCCAGAGCACTCGTTTCTTCCAATAAAATCCTTGCAGAATGGTACAATCCTGCCATCGCAGATGAGTTACATAGCTACTATTCCTCAGAAGAAGGGAAAGTCACGAATCCATTTCATCAATTTCTCGTGAAAACCTTTACTCATCGTTTGCAGACTGAAGGTCATTCTCCAGAAAAAATTCAAAATATTTTACAAGTTTACAACCTATTTTACTACATGGATATGCATATCACAGAAAATGATTTTCCAGATATTAGCAAAACTGTAGAAATACTAGCAACCAACTTCATTAAAGGAATACTGAAATAAAGAAATCTTTTCTTTATTTTTTGGAAATTATTGAATGAAAAAAAATATTATTCATTCATAGAAAATTACTACACTATAGGAGTTAAAAATGAAACGAGGGAAAAAAATGTTCATAATTATTCTAACTACACTTGGAGTGCTCGGCTTTATATCTTGGGGAATCATTACCTATCTTGGACGAAGTCAAACTTTATCGATAAAATCCATTGAAAATCCCAGCGGAGATTTGTATTTAGTTCACATCACAAAACCAAAAAATCAAATATGGAAAGCTGGCTCCTATGCTCAGTTTAAGCTTTCTGACAGCTCGTTTGGTCCAGACAAAAGTCCAGTAAAGGAGGAACAGACTAGTCGATGGCTAACTCTTGCTTCCACTCCTGATGAGGACGAAATTCTTATTGTAACCCATAATAGTGGTAGCGTGTTTAAGGAAACCTTAACACATTTATCAGCTAGTAGTAAAATTGAGATGAGTTGGCTGGAGTCATCTTTATCTGTTAAAGACAATGACCAAGCACTGGTTTGTTTTGCCTCTGATGTCGGTATTTCTACTCTACGTCCAGTTGTGAAAGAGTGGGCTGGTAAGCGCTCCATCATTCTTAATCATTTAGACAAAGGAGTAAACATTTTTGATAATGAGTTAAGAGAGCTTAGTAAGAATAATCCGAATCTAACTTATAAAACTAGCGAAACCTTTTCTCAAAGCCAAACATTTTTAAAAAATGCGGTTGTGGAATACGGTAACCAAGCTATTTATCTCTTAACCGGCCAACCTGATGATATAAATGAGATGAAGAATTTCTTAAAAGAGAATGGGATTGACGACAAACAGATACAAACAAGTATGTTTAGAGGTTTGAAATAAAAGCAAACTGTCTTCTATGTGTCTGAATCATACCATTATAGGTCGGTATGTAGAGAGCTCGTACAAACCAACTAGTAAATTCTATGTGATTGTGATAAGATAAATAAAAAGAAAGGAGCTCTTATGGCCAATATTTTTGATTATATGAAAGATGTCGCATACGATTCCTTTTACGACTTTCCTTTAAATGAATTAGACATTCTAGCCTTAACAGAAGCTACCTACCTCACCTTTGATAATCTAGTCTCCGCAAGTCCTCAGCGACTTTTAGACCTGGCTCCTCAGGTTCCAAGGGAGTCCAACATGTTGACCAGCAAAAATCGTCTCCAATTATTGGATGAATTAGCTCAACACAAACGCTTCAAAAATTGCAAACTCTCCCATTTTATCAACGACATCGACCCTGAGCAGCAAAAGCAATTTGCAGCTATGACCTACCGCCTCACTCTCGACACCTATCTGATTGTCTTTCGTGGGACTGATGACAGTATCATTGGCTGGAAGGAAGATTTCCATCTGACCTATATGAAGGAAATTCCTGCTCAAAAGCACGCCCTTCGCTATTTAAAGAACTTTTTTGCCCACCATCCTAAGCAGAAGGTCATTCTGGCTGGGCATTCCAAGGGAGGAAATCTAGCCATCTATGCTGCTAGTCAAATTGAGAAAAACTTGCAAAATCAGATCACAGCAGTTTATACCTTTGATGCACCTGGTCTCCACAAAGAACTGACACAAACCGAGGGCTATCAAAGGATAATAGATAGAACCAAGGTCTTCATTCCACAAGGTTCCATCATCGGTATGATGTTGGAAATCCCTAATCACCAAATCATCGTGCACAGTACTGCCTTGGGTGGTATCGCCCAGCATGATACCTTTAGTTGGCAGATTGAGGACAAGCAGTTCGTTCAACTGGATAAGACCAACAGTGATAGCCAACAAGTCGACACAACCTTCAAGGAGTGGGTGGCCACAGTCCCTGACGAGGAACTCCAGCTCTACTTCGACCTCTTCTTTGGCACCATTCTTGATTCTGGTATTACTTCTATCAATGACCTATCTTCCTTCAAGGCACTTGAACACATTCATCATCTCTTCGTCCAAGCGCAATCCCTCACTCCAAAAGAAAGAGAAACCATGGGACGCCTTACCCAGTTATTGATTGATACCCGTTACCAAGCCTGGAAAAATAGATAATACTTTTGAAAATTAAATATATACAAAACAAAAGACCTAGAATACATACTTTCATGTGCATTCTAAGTCTTTTTAAATAGAATCTGACTACCAAATAATCCCTTTATAGGCTATCAAAATGAGGGCTGATAGCAGGACATAAAAGGCGAGGAAAAGCCATTTCATTTTGACACAGAGAGCTACGTACTCCCGAATAAAAGCAGATGGTATGTAGTAGCCTGCCGTCCTACATCCGAGGCCATCTCCCTTCATTTTTAACTTACGAGCATAGGTACTTGTTCTAAAGACATGATAATCATTTGTTACAAAGAGGAAACAAGGATTTTCAACAAATTGTTCTCCCACTTCTTTTGAAAACAATAAATTCTCATAGGTCGTTCTGGACTTGTCTTCAAGAAGAATGGATTCCATACTGACATCTGTCTCTTCTAAGATATAATTGCAAATAGCCTGCGCTTCAGAAATCTTCTCATCTCCCCCTTGACCACCACTTGCAATCAGTTTAACATTTGGATTAGGAGAAGCTCTGAATGCCTCGATTGCCTTATCAATCCGACGCTTGAGTAAGGGTGTCACTCTTTCTCCGTCTAACAAGCCAGCTCCATGAATAATGATAAAATCATAGCTTTTCTTTTTAGGAATAAACAAGTACAGGATAGAATAAAGCATAAATCCTGCAAAAGCAAAACCGAAAAGGAAATAAGAATAAGTCGTAAATAGAAATAGGAGATTCAGAAAGTGATTTGTAGAAAATAGCTCATTCCTATCCCACAATCTAAATGACATGATTCCAAAAAATATCAGGATAACAAAACCAAGTAACATAGAAAGATAATTAGCTTTTGAACGTCCTTCTCGTTTCAGTAGGATGACTCCATTATAGATTAAACAGAGCCCACTTAGAAAAAGCAAAAAAGGAAGGAAGACAAAGGTAAATACCAAAAAGAATAAGTGAACCTTTTCATATCCATTCTGATAAAAAAAATGGGCCACCGATAAATAGATTGAGATGAGAGACAATAAAAATAAGGCTGGATTCCAAAGACTTCTGTTATCTTTCCAAAATGAAAAGACAAATGCGGCTACAATAATTCCTGTAAAAAGATACATCAGTTCCTCCTTTTATAAGTAGATTTTATCATAATTATCCAAAGAGAAAAAGAGGGCATCTATCCCTCTCACTCCTTCATCTGACTCTCTGCATCAGCCACGACTTGTTCTAAACTGGTCTGACCAAGCTCTGCCTCCATAGCCAGCTGGATTCTCTCTAGTTTTTGATCCAAAACCTCATGAATATGAGCTCCGACTGGGCAATTTGGATTTGGATTGTCATGGAAACTAAAGAGTTGACCTGTCTTACCAAGACACTCAACCGCCTGATAAACATCGAAGAGACTAATGTCCTTTAGGTCCTTGACAATCTCTGTTCCTCCTGTTCCACGCGCTACTGAAATCAGCTCTGCCTTCTTCAACTGGGACAAGGTTTTTCTGATAATGACAGGGTTAACCCCGACACTAGCAGCCAGAAAATCACTGGTCACCTTGCTTTCCTTCCCCTTGAGGGCAATGATTATCAGCATATGAGTCGCAATGGTAAATCTACTTGGAATTTGCATACTCTTCTCCTTTTTACGAGGCTACCCTGCCTCTACTCTTCTTTTTCTATTATTATACCCTTTTTTGTTGTAATGTCAATCGTTACCACTTTTCAACCAGGCATCTAATTCCCTATCATAACCCTCTTTCTGAGCCAATTCTCTCAGAAATTCCTGATTATGAGTATGGTGGATACCATTGACCAGACTTTCATAATAAACCTCAAAATAGGGAAGTTTGAGATCTTTAGCTAGCTGCAATTCGGCTGCCACATCGTAGTCCACCCGTCGGAAGTCCATATCTACCAAGCCCTTATCATCAAACTCCAAAATCATATACTGGGCCCGTAGGTCCTTCCGCAACTGGGCATCTAGAAAGAAAGGTTGCCCAATCGAACCTGGATTGACAATCAATTGTCCACCAGTCCCGTAACGAAGCAACTGCTGGTGAATATGACCATAAACAGCAATATCACAAGGAGGATTGGTCACCAAGCGGTCAAAATCCTCTTGCGCTCCAGTATGAATCAACTCTCGCCCCCAGTTCTTATCAGGCAAATGATGACTAATTCCCACCGTCAAATCCCCAAACTGACGATGGATCTGGAGTGGTTGATTGTGGAGCAGTTCAATTTCTTCTAGGGAAATTTCCTCTAAAACATACTGGCACTGGCGTAAGAGATAACGTTGACTGGGACGAGTATTATCCAGTTCCTTACGAGTACCATACCACAGACTGTCTTCCCAGTTTCCCAAAACTCTAGCCGTAATCGGTAGTTGATCCAACAAGTCCAAAATCCTTCTACGACCTGTCCCTGGCATGAGAATATCTCCCAGAAGCCAGTATTCATCCACTCCTAGCTGCCGAGCATCTGCCAAAACAGCCTCCAAGGCGGTGGTATTTCCATGAATATCTGAAAGAAGAGCTATTTTTGTCATATCTATCTCCTCGTTTTTTCTCTTGCAATAAGTATAACATAAAAAGTCACAGCTAGAGAAATCTAGCTTTTTTTGATATACTAGATAAAGATATTAGACAAGAGGAAGCGAATGACCCCGAATAAAGAAGATTATCTAAAATGTATTTATGAAATTGGCATAGACCTGCATAAAATCACCAACAAAGAAATTGCAGCCCGCATGCAAGTTTCTCCCCCAGCCGTAACTGAAATGATTAAACGGATGAAGAGCGAAAACCTCATCCTTAAGGACAAGGAATGTGGCTATCTACTGACGGACCTAGGGCTTAAACTGGTCTCAGAACTCTACCGCAAACACCGCTTGATTGAAGTTTTTCTAGTCCATCATTTAGACTATACGAGTGATCAGATTCACGAGGAAGCTGAGGTCTTGGAACATACTGTCTCTGACCTCTTCGTGGAAAGACTGGATAAACTACTAGGATTCCCCAAGACCTGTCCCCATGGAGGCACCATTCCGGCCAAGGGAGAACTCCTGGTTGAAATCAATAACCTACCACTAGCTGATATCAAAGAAGCTGGATCTTACCGTTTGACTCGGGTGCACGATAGCTTTGACATTCTCCATTATCTGGACAAGCACTCACTTCACATCGGTGATTCACTCCAAGTCAAGCAGTTTGATGGCTTCAGCAACACCTTCACTATCCTTAGTAAAGACGAGGATTTACAAGTAAATATGGACATTGCAAAACAACTCTATGTCGAGAAAATCAACTAATTTCTCAAGTCCCCTACCAACCCTGAAAGTTTGATTTTCAGGGTTTTATTTCTATCATTTGATTTTACTTTCATTTAGTTGTAGAATATTTGTAAAAAAAGAAAGACATTTTAATATATGAAAAAATCACTAAAAATTTTTGCGACATCCAAATGGTTTGACCTCTTCGGGGTTGCTTTGGTCGTTGGAATTGCGATTGCATCTGGTTACCTCAACTCACGACTCGACAAATTTGTAGACTGGGGACCATGGACAGCTCTTGTTCCTTTTGGATTGATTTCCGTAACCAACGTTGGGATTTCCATGCTGTCCACTCGTTTTACAGGAAAATTAAGCAAATGGGGAAATTACTTTGGTATTGTTAATACCATTTTGTCCGGTGCTATTGATTATATCCTTGGAAATAAGGCGGCCATCATTACCTATCCTGTCACCTTCCTTATCTATACCTTTGCCATAAAGAAATGGGAAGCTTCGCAAGAAGGCAGACCCAACCAAATGAGCCAAAAACAACTAAAATTGGCGGCCATCATCATTTCCATCATTGCCTTCCTCTTTGCCTTTGTGACCAACTATATCGGATATGGGGGTAAGATGAATCTCCTTGCCTACGTGACAACGATTGCCTTTGCACTGTCCCTCATTGCCAATGCTTTAAACGCATTGAAACTGACAACTCAGTGGGGATTTTGGTTGATTTACAATTTTGTGCAGCTTACAAAAGCTGCTATTCAAGGAAACTTCGCCAATATCGGTAAATATATCTTTTATATCCTCAATGCAATTGGAGCTTTATTTGTCTGGAACGATGAAGAAGTGGAACAATAAGAGGGAAATCAAATAAAGAAGTCTAACAGAATCTCCTTACTAAAATTTTTTATCATTTTACTTGTAACTCCCATTGGTTTGGTGTAGAATAAAGTTAGATAAAAGAGGGAGGTCATCCTATGAAAAATCTCTTTAGACTCCATTTTACAGCAATTGCAGTCATGGATTTGCTACTATTTGCATTTTTTAGCACGAGACCCGAGACATCCTTGGAGTGGCTCCTGCTCTCTGGTTTTATTTTCCTCCTTGCTCAGGGACTCCTGCTATTTCGCTTGGTTTTCCGACTCAAACATCAATTCGCTGAGATTTATCCTCAAATCAATAAAAAGATTCGCTTCTACTATTTAGGAGTTCTCTCCATTGATTTTCTATTTTTTGTCCTTTTAGCCTTCGTTAGTTCTCATCGTTTTTCATCTCTTATGCCAATCGTCACTTCTTTCCATTCTACTTTTTATTATATGACGACTAACTATCTAAGAGACAACTATCCAGATTTTTACGACAAACACATCTCTTTATGGGAGTGCCTCTAAGGAAAAGGAGGTTTTAGCATGAAAAAAATCATCTACATCAAAACCATTCAACTCCTTGTCATCGATGGAATCATGCTGGCATTTTTGACATTTAAAGAAGGGCTTACTTGGGACTGGATTTTGATATACAGTGGTTGGCTCATTTTCTTTCATCCTGTACTATTGACCTATCTTTCCAACCAACTTTGTGACCACTTTAGTCAACTCTATTCCCAGATTAGACCTATATTCTGGCGTTTTGCCCTACAAATCCTCCTATGGGATTGCCTGATGATTCTCTCCTTGATATGTTTAAATGGTGTCCCACTTTTCCTTCAGGGAACTCTCCTAATCCTAGGACACCTCATTTCTTCCTATCGCATAAGCCAAAGCCTGAAACAAGATTTCCCCAAAACCTATCAAGAACCGATTTCATTTTGGAGTATTTTATGATAGATGAGAAAAACCAAGCCAGCTGGGCTTGGTCTTTCTTATCTATTTTTGGTATCAAGGATAATGGTAACTGGTCCGTCATTGACCAGCTCAACCTGCATATCCGCTCCAAAGACGCCTGTCTGAACAGGCACTTCTTGCGCTAATTTTTGATTGAAAGCATCATAGAAATCTGATGCCATATCAGGCTTGGCTGCGCCTGTAAAAGCTGGACGATTGCCTTTCTTAGTATCCGCAAAAAGGGTAAACTGAGAAATAGAAAGGATTTGTCCCTCGATATCTTTAACAGACAGATTCATCTTGCCTTCTGCGTCTGAAAAAATCCGCATATTGACAAGCTTTCTCACGGCATAGTCCAAATCTTCCTCTTGGTCCTCTGGTCCAACACCAACCAGCAATAAGAGCCCTTGCTGAATTTTCCCCTGAACCTGACCTTGAATACTGACTTGGGCTTTTTTAACCCGTTGGATAATGATTTTCATAATCGCCTTTCTAGTAAGAACTCAGACCATTAGCCATTGGTCCGTTTGACAGAGTAAACTTCTGGCACACTCTTAATCTTGTCCACGACCGTAGTCAGTGTAGAGAGGTTGGCAATGCCGAAGGACACATGGATATTAGCAAATTTCATATCCTTGGTTGGTTGTGCGTTGACTGTTGAGATATTTTTGGTTGTGTTTGAAAGAACTTGCAGTACATCGTTCAATAGTCCTGTACGGTTGAGACCATAGATATCGATATGGGCCATATACTCCTTATTTGAGTTTGAGTACTGGTCTTCCCATTCCACATCAAGGAGACGTTGCTCGTAGTTTTCTTGGGCGCGCAGGTTCATACAGTCCACACGGTGAATAGCCACACCACGCCCTTTGGTGATATAGCCGACAATATCATCACCAGGAACTGGATTACAGCATTTGGCAATCCGCACTAGGAGACCTGAGGCACCTTCAATGACCACACCACCCTCATGCTTAACCTTGAGGGTTTCTTTATTTTCAACCTTGACTTCTCCACCTTTGACAAGTTCTTCTGCTTCAGCCTTGGCCTTAGCACGTTCTTCTTCACGGCGTTCCTTTTCAGTCAAACGGTTAAAGACAGTAATTGCACCTATTTCCCCAAAACCAATTGCCGCAAAGAGAGATTCCTCTGTCTTGTAGCTAGTCTTTTGTAGAACTTGATCCATGTGGCGCTTGTCCATGAATTTATTGGCCACATAGCCATTTTCTTGGAACTGAGCCATCAACATTTCACGACCCTTGTTGACAGACAATTCCTTATCTTGATTTTTAAAGAACTGACGAATCTTGTTACGCGCCTTGCTGGTCTTGACCATGTTAAGCCAATCACGGCTTGGCCCAAAGGAGTTGGGGTTGGTGACAATTTCAACCTGATCCCCTGTCTTGAGCTTGGTTGTCAGGGGAACCATACGACCATTGACCTTGGCACCAGTTGCTTTTTCCCCGACTTTTGTATGGATTTCGTAGGCAAAGTCAATCGGTCCTGAATCTTTTGGAAGAGAGCGGACAGCTCCATCTGGGGTAAAGACATAAATCTCCTCAGCCAGATAGTTTTCCTTAACTGAATCGACAAATTCCTTGGCATCATCAGCCTGGTCTTGGAGCTCCATCATCTCCTTGATCCAGTTCATCCCAATAGCTGATTCCTTGCTGTTAACCTGCCCCTTAATGCCTTTCTTATAAGCCCAGTGAGCCGCAACCCCGTACTCAGCCACCTCATGCATGGCCTTGGTCCGAATCTGGAATTCAATCGGCCCTTTTGGCCCATAGACAGTCGTATGGATAGACTGGTAACCATTGGCCTTGCGATTAGCGATGTAGTCTTTAAAGCGACCAGGCATGGGTTTCCAAAGCTCATGAACATAACCAAGCATGGCATAGACATCACTTTGGGTATCCAAAATACAACGAATGGCAATCAGGTCATAGATTTCCTCAAACCGTTTTCTCTTATCCTGCATTTTGCGGAAAATAGAGTAAATATGCTTGGGACGACCGTAAATCTTCCCATTTAGATGACGATCTGTCGTATAGTTTTCTAATTTTGTGACTACCTCATCCACCAATGCTTCACGCTCTCTGCGCTTTTCCTTCATCATATGGGTAATCTTGTAAAACTCCGTTGGATTGAGATAACGGAAAGATAAGTCTTCCAATTCCCATTTGACACTGGAAATCCCCAAACGATGGGCAAGCGGGGCATAGATTTCCATAGTTTCTTTGGAAATGCGCTCCTGCTTGTCTTTTCGGAGGTGTTTAAGCGTCCGCATATTGTGCAAGCGATCTGACAGTTTGACCAAGATAACACGGATGTCCTCAGACATGGCCATGAGCATCTTGCGATGATTTTCCGCTAATTGCTCCTCGATCGATTTGTACTCGACCTTACCAAGCTTGGTAACCCCATCGACGATTACCCGCACATCAGGACCAAACTCTCTTTCCAAATCGTCCAAGGTCGCATCAGTATCTTCCACCACATCATGCAAGAAACCACAAGCTACCGTTACAGCATCCAGCTTGAGTTTGGCTAAAATACCTGCCACTTGGATAGGGTGAATGATATAAGGCTCGCCTGATTTGCGGTATTGACCACTGTGGCAATCCACCGCATAGACCAAGGCTTTATGTACAAAAGCAACATCCTCTTCCGTTAAATATTCTTTGGTTAAAGCGACAACTTCTTCGCCTGTTAAATTCACTTCTTTTGGCATCTCTACTCTCCAATTCTTCCTACCATTTTATCACTTTTTTAATAATATGAAAACTAGAAAAGAGGATTCTAAAGCTTATTCAGTTGTTGGGAAGAAGGATAACATAAGATTCACACTAAAACAACAAATTTATCTAGCTCTTCATCTAACTTTGTTTTGATATTGACTGCGTTAAAAGTTAGTGAAATGAAAATACTTTCTTCTTTTTCAATAAGAAAAGATTTGATATTTTAGTAATTTTCTAACTTTTTTAGTGTATAATAGTAATATGAACAATTTTTTACGATAATTACTAAATTTTCATCTCTCTAGAAAGGCAAATAACATGAATTCATACAAAAGACTGACACTTTTAGCTTTGACTGTTCTTGGCTTATCCAGCCAAGTCGTTTTGGCTGACGATACGAGTCATTTCACTACTAATCCTATCACTAGTTCGACCAGTAGTTCAACTAATATTTCCACTAGCAATTCTACTAGTAGTTCTCAAGCTAGTACAGAAAATTCGTCAAGTATAGCTAGTTCAAGTGAGCAAGAAAGCAAACCTTCTCTTTCCAGGGAAACTAAACCTAATCAACCTATACAAACTGGCTGGGTAAAAGAGGGGAACAAGTGGACGTTTTATAGTCAAACTGGGGTCAAATTTACAGATACCCTCTATGATGGTTATTTCTTTGATAGTCATGGATACTTGCTTGAAAACAGCTGGTACCAAATGGGAAATAATTGGTACTATATCAATGGTTCAGGTAAATATTTATCCAACCAATGGAGCCAAATCAATGGCAAGTGGTATGCTTTTGATGGCTACGGTAGAATGTTGGCCAATGTCTGGAAGGGCGATTACTACCTCAAATCCAGCGGTGCCATGGCAGATAAGGAATGGGTCTACGACCAAAGCTACTCTAGTTGGTTTTACCTCAAATCTGGCGGACGCTACGCCCAAAAACAATGGATTGGTTCCTACTACCTCAAATCTGGTGGCTACATGGCCCACAAGGAATGGATTTATGACCCAGACTATCAAGCTTGGTACTATCTTAAGGACGATGGTGTATATGTCACAGGAACCTATGCAGTGGATGGCAAAAACCAGCTCTTCCAAGGAAATGGAAAATGGGTTCGTGAATTAGCACAAGGTTTTCAAAAAGGACATTACTCTAAAACTATTTTTCTAGATCCAGGACACGGTGGTAAGGATCGAGGTGCTTATTATTATGGCATAGCTGAGAAAGAATTGAACCTACAAGTTTACCGTAAATTACGTAAACGATTAGAAGGTCTAGGCTACACCGTTCTTACCTCTCGAGATAGCGATGTAGATGTTGATTTTATTACCGAACGTTCTCGTATGGTAAACAAGACTAATGCTGACTTTTTCATCAGCCTTCATTTCAATGCAAAAGGAAATGATACAACCGTTAATCTAGGTATACAAACCTATTCTTACAAGGAAGAACCTGGCTTCCCTAGCAAGATTAATAAGGATTGGCATAATAATCCTGATCGGATAAGTGAAAGTAATCGTCTCGCAGCTGATATCCATTCTTCACTTCTAGCCGAGACTGGAGCTAGGGATGCCGGACTTTTGCAAGCAACCTTTGCTGTTCTACGTGAAACAGCTAAACCAGCTGTTTTGCTAGAGATGGGATATATGGATAATCCAGAAGAAAACAAAAAAATCCGTAGTAGTGAATACCAAGATAAACTGGTTGAAGGGATTGTCAAGGGAATTCAAAAATATTACGCAGGAAATTAAAGCAATTTAAGCCTCGAACTCATTCGGGGCTTATTTTTCTTATCCAAACTGTATTCTTCTTTCTAGAATTATTTCCTTTTTATGCTTATTCTCCCCAACTGTGCTATACTTAATTTAGTACATTCTTTGAGATTGGAGCCAATATGAAAATCCATAAAACTGTGAATCCCGTTGCCTATGAAAACACCTATTACCTAGAAGGTGAAAAGCACCTCATCGTTGTCGATCCTGGTAGCCATTGGGAAGCCATTCGTCATACAATCGAGAAGATCAACAAACCGATCTGTGCCATTCTATTGACCCACGCCCATTATGACCATATCATGAGTCTGGACCTAGTTCGCGAAACTTTTGGCAATCCTCCTGTCTATATCGCAGAGAGCGAAGCTAGCTGGCTCTACACTCCTGTCGATAATCTCTCTGGGCTTCCTCGTCACGATGATATGGCAGATGTGGTTGCAAAACCAGCTGAACACACCTTTGTCTTTCATGAGGAATATCAATTAGAGGAATTTCGTTTCACCGTCTTGCCAACACCAGGTCACTCTATCGGTGGTGTTTCTATCGTCTTTCCTGATGCTCACCTAGTCTTGACAGGAGATGCTTTGTTCCGTGAAACTATCGGGCGGACCGACCTTCCAACTGGTAGTATGGAGCAACTTCTCCATAGTATCCAAACCCAACTTTTCACCCTACCAAACTACGATGTCTATCCAGGGCATGGTCCTGCTACTACTATTGCTCACGAAAAGACCTTCAATCCCTTTTTCTAATAAAATGATGACAATCAATTTCGCAATTTAATACTCAATGAAAAACAAAGAGCAAACTAGGAAACTAGCCGCAGGTTACTCAAAGAACCGCTTTGAGATTGCAGATAAAGCTGACGTGGTTGAAGAGATTTTCAAAGAGTATAAGTAAACTATACAGCAATTCTTTCCATTATAAAAGGCATCCTATCAAGGCTTTCACACCTGATTGGATGCCTTTTTCTGATGACTAGATTTTTTGCCTTACCAAATAATCACGCGCTCTTCTGGTGAACGCCACATACCGTCTCCCTCTTTAACATCATAGGTTGTAAAGAAATCATCGAAGTTTGGTACTTGCACATTGACACGGAGTTTGGCTGGTGCGTGCACATCGACGCTAGCCAAAAGTTTCATAAATTCTGGACGACCTTTCATGCGCCAGATGCGACCGAAATTGTAGAAGAATTCTTCTGCTGAAAAGTCTGGTTCTCTCTTAGCTGCTTCAAGCGCTGCAGCGATTCCTCCCAAGTCAGCCACATTTTCTGATACAGTCAATTTACCGTTGATGGTTGCTCCATAAGAATCTTGTCCATCAAACTGGTCAATAACTTTTTGTGTTTTCTCCTTGAAGGCAGCATAGTCGCTCTCTGTCCACCAATCTTTGAGACTACCATTTTCATCAAAGGAAGCTCCGTTGGTATCAAAGGCGTGGGAAATTTCATGGGCAATAACTGCACCAATACCACCGTAATTAGCAGAAGATGACTGATGCAAGTCATAGAAAGGTGCCTGTAAAATAGCCGCCGGGAAGACAATCAGGTTCTTCTGTGGATTGTAGTAGGCATTGACCATATGAGCAGGCATGCCCCATTCTTTATAGTCTACAGGTTGGTTCCACTTGCTCCAACTATGCTTGATTTCCACACGCGCAAAGGCTAGAGCATTGTCAAAAAGACTAGCAGTCTCATTTACTACTTTGTCCTTATAACGTTCTGGCAATTCTTCTGGGTAACCGATATAAGGCTTGATGACATTGAGTTTGACAATGGCCTTGTCACGAGTTTCAGGAGTCAGCCAGTCATTTTTAGACAAGCGTTCCTTATAGACATCAATCATAGTTGCCACTTTTTTCTCCACGTCTGCCTTGGCCTCTGGAGAGAATTTTTCATGGGCATACCAGAGACCCAAGGCTTGTTTGAAAGGACCTTGTGCTAGCTGGTAGGCTGCCTTGACCTTGTCTTTGGCTTCTGGAACTCCAGAAAGCGCACGACTGTAGGCACCTGACAAAACACGGATTTCTTCTGTTAAATAGCTGGTTGAGAGATTAACAACACTTAAAATTAAGGTTGCCTTGAGGAGAGGCCAGGCCTCTTCACTATAGAATTGGTCTGCTGCTTGCCAGAAACGTTCCTCGTCTACGATAACCTTGTCTGGTACTTGTCCAAGAACGGCTTGGAAGAAGTCATCCAAAGGTAGGGCAGGAGCGAATTTTTTGAAATCTTCATAAGAATATGGATGGTAGAGTTTGGCATATTCTGAACTTTCTTCATTAGAGAGCACCACTGCCGCAATTCGGCAATCCAATTCTAGTCTTTTCTCTAGCAAGTCTTCAATTTCTTCATTAGAGAAATCATAAGCCTTGAGAAGATTTACGCTGGTTTCTTTCCAAAGAGTCAAGAGTTCTTCGCGCTGAGGATGGTCTTCTGCATAGTAGGTCGTATCTGGCAAGATTGTGCTTGGAGCGCTAGCCCATAGAACATTGATTCTAGCATCCATAAAGTCTGGCGATACACCAAAAGGAAGAAAGTTTGGTTTGCCAGCAAGCTCAAACTCTGCTAGTTTAGCTGTAAAATCCGCAAAAGTCTCCAATTCTTGGAATTCTTTAAGAAGTGGTAAGACAGGTGTGATACCGTCAGCTTCTCTCTTGTCAAAATCACGAACTAGGCGGTGGTATTTGACAAAGTTTGCCAAGATAGCATCCTCAGGCACCTCTTGACCTGCCAACCACTTGTCTGTTGTCGCCAGCATCAGGTCTTCAATTTCCTGGTCTAAATCAACAAAACCTCCCGTTTGAGACTTATCTGCTGGAATTTCAGCTGTCTTCTGCCATTCTCCATTGATTGCATCATAAAAATCGTCTTGATAACGTGTCATCTTGTTCTCGCTTTCATTTGTATTTGTTTATTTGTTTTTAGCTTAACAAAAATTACCTGGGAATGCAATTAAAAATAAACGGATGTTTCCTATTGTTTTTCAGTTAATATTTTAATTTTTTGAAAAATTAACTTGACTTAATTTTTTTTTTAAGGTATATTAAGAGTCAGGAGGAATATAAGTTTATGATACGTATCGAAAACCTCAGTGTCTCCTACAAAGAAACGTTGGCACTTAAGGATATTTCACTAGTGCTCCAAGGACCAACAATTACCGGAATCATTGGTCCAAACGGTGCTGGAAAATCAACATTATTAAAAGGTATGCTGGGAATTATCCCTCATCAAGGTCAGGCATTTCTCGATGACAAGGAAGTTAAAAAATCCTTACACCGAATTGCCTATGTCGAACAAAAAATCAATATCGACTACAACTTTCCCATCAAGGTCAAGGAATGTGTCTCACTAGGACTCTTTCCCTCTATTCCTCTCTTTCGCAGTTTAAATGTTAAACATTGGAAAAAAGTAGAGGAAGCCCTTGAAATCGTCGGCCTAGCTGACTACGCTGAACGTCAAATCAGTCAACTGTCTGGAGGTCAATTCCAGCGGGTCTTGATTGCCAGATGTTTGGTGCAGGAAGCCGATTATATCCTCTTGGATGAACCCTTTGTTGGGATTGACTCTGTCAGTGAGGAAATCATCATGAATACGCTGAGAGATTTGAAAAAAGCTGGTAAGACGGTTCTCATCGTTCACCACGACCTCAGCAAGGTTTCCCACTACTTCGATCAAGTCTTACTTGTCAATCGAGAAGTGATTGCCTTTGGTCCAACCAAAGAAACCTTTACCGAAGCCAATCTCAAAGAAGCTTACGGTAATCGACTCTTTTTCAATGGAGGTGACCTATGATTGCAGAATTTATCGATGGATTGCAAAAATTCCATTTCCTACAAAATGCCTTGATAACAGCTATTGTCGTCGGGGTCGTAGCTGGAGCTGTGGGATGTTTCATCATTCTACGTGGGATGTCACTCATGGGAGATGCTATTTCACATGCTGTCTTACCAGGTGTAGCCCTCTCCTTCATCTTAGGCGTTGACTTCTTTATCGGAGCCATTGTCTTTGGATTGCTAGCTGCTATCATCATTACCTACATCAAGGGGAACTCGATTATCAAAAGCGATACCGCCATCGGCATTACCTTTTCTTCTTTCTTAGCCCTCGGTATCATCTTGATTAGTGTCGCTAAAAGTTCAACTGACCTTTTCCATATCCTTTTTGGTAATATTCTAGCCGTCCAAGATACGGATATGTTTATCACTATGGGCGTAGGGGCGGTCATTCTCTTGTTAATCTGGATTTTCTTCAAGCAACTCTTGATAACTTCCTTTGATGAACTTCTGGCTAAAGCCATGGGAATGCCTGTCAATTTCTATCACTACCTCCTCATGATACTCCTGACTCTCGTGTCTGTGACAGCCATGCAAAGTGTTGGAACTATCCTGATTGTAGCCATGCTGATTACCCCAGCTGCAACTGCTTATCTGTATGCTAATAGCCTGAAAAGTATGATTTTCCTTTCCTCAACCTTTGGAGCTACAGCTTCAGTTTTGGGACTCTTTATTGGCTATAGTTTAAACTTAGCAGCTGGTTCTAGCATCGTACTTACAGCTGCTAGCTTCTTCTTAATCAGTTTCTTTATCTCTCCTAAACAACGATATTTGAAACTGAAAAATAAACATTTGTTAAAATAAGGGGCAAAACCCCAATAAATTGGAGGATCTAATGAAAAAATTAGGTACATTACTCGTTCTCTTTCTTTCCGTTATTGCTCTTGTAGCATGTGCTAGCGGAAAAAAAGATGCAGCTTCTGGTCAAAAACTAAAAGTTGTTGCTACAAACTCAATCATCGCTGATATTACTAAAAATATTGCTGGTGACAAGATTGATCTTCACAGTATCGTTCCGATTGGACAAGACCCACACGAATACGAACCACTCCCTGAAGATGTTAAGAAAACTTCTGAGGCTGACCTCATTTTCTATAACGGTATCAACCTTGAAACAGGTGGCAATGCTTGGTTTAGCAAATTGGTAGAAAATGCTAAGAAAACTGAAAACAAAGACTACTTTGCAGTCAGCGAAGGCGTTGATGTTATCTACCTTGAAGGAAAAAATGAAAAAGGTAAAGAAGACCCACACGCTTGGCTTAACCTTGAAAATGGAATTATCTTTGCTAAAAATATCGCCAAACAATTGAGCGCTAAAGATCCTAACAACAAGGAATTCTATGAAAAAAATCTCAAAGAATATACTGATAAGTTAGACAAACTTGATAAAGAAAGTAAGGATAAATTTAATAACATCCCTGCTGAAAAGAAACTCATTGTAACCAGCGAAGGAGCATTCAAATACTTCTCTAAAGCCTATGGTGTCCCAAGTGCCTACATCTGGGAAATCAATACTGAAGAAGAAGGAACACCTGAACAAATCAAGACCTTGGTTGAAAAACTTCGCCAAACAAAAGTTCCATCACTCTTTGTAGAATCAAGTGTAGATGACCGTCCAATGAAGACTGTCTCACAAGATACAAATATCCCAATCTACGCACAAATCTTTACTGACTCTATCGCAGAACAAGGTAAAGAAGGCGACAGCTACTACAACATGATGAAATACAACCTTGACAAGATTGCTGAAGGATTGGCAAAATAATACTCTTCGAAAATCTCTTCAAACTACGTCAGCTTCCATCTGCAACCTCAAAACAGTGTTTTGAGCAACCTGTGGCTAGCTTCTTAGTTTGCTCTTTGATTTTCATTGAGTATAAGACTCTGAAAAACGTCATTCTCACATGAGCTGGCGTTTTTTCTATGCCTACATTTCCAGTCAAATCATTGGAAAATTCTGACCGTTTCAGCTACAATGGAAGAAAAAAGATTGGAGTATCTTATGGTAACTTTTCTCGGAAATCCTGTGAGCTTTACAGGTAAACAACTACAAGTCGGCGACAAGGCGCTTGATTTTTCTCTCACTGCAACAGACCTTTCTAAAAAATCTCTGGCTGATTTTGATGGTAAGAAAAAAGTCTTGAGTGTCGTGCCTTCTATCGATACAGGTATCTGCTCAACTCAAACGCGTCGCTTTAATGAAGAACTGGCTGGACTGGACAACACGGTCGTCTTGACTGTTTCTATGGACCTACCATTTGCCCAAAAACGTTGGTGTGGTGCTGAAGGTATTGAAAATGCCATCATGCTCTCAGACTATTTCGACCATTCCTTTGGACGTGATTATGCTCTCTTAATCAATGAGTGGCACCTATTGGCACGCGCAGTCTTTATCCTCGACACTGACAATACGATTCGCTACGTTGAATACGTGGATAATATCAACTCTGAACCAAACTTCGAAGCCGCAATTGCAGCTGCTAAAGCCCTATAGAAAAAATCCTCTGTCACAAAGAGTTCCCTACTCTTTGAAACGGAGGATTTTTCTTATTCTTTAATTATTGTTTATTTTGAAATGAATCCTTCAAAATCTTTTAGTTGAAAATTATATTTTTCAGTGAGTAACACATTATCCACTGCAACATCTTCTTCCAATGGGTAAATATTTCTTTTGAAACGGTTGTAGGAGGAAAATCTCTCCTACACTATTATTGATTCTGAGAGAAAATTGCAAAACATCATCTACCAAACTTTCAATTATTGAGATTTTTTGCAGTTTATCTGAATTAGAATCGCAAGGCTTCTCAATAATATAATTGTCGAATTTTTTCAATCTAACTTCCTCTCCACTATTTCTTCCTTTATCAAGAAAAAGTTACCTCAATATTAATAAAGTACAATTCTAAATTAACTCCAATTATTGATTCATGATAATATTTCAGTAACTAATCGTGCAATTAAAAACAAGGATTTTTATTTCAGACGATCCATCGTGAACACTTCATCAGCCATCTCCCAAATTGCCGGATTATGTGTTGCGATAATGATTAGCCTATTATCATCTCGAAGAGATAGCAAAATCTCCATAATCAACTGAGAGGTTGCTGGGTCTATTGAAGCTGTTGGCTCATCTGCCAGAATAAGGGGTGGATTCTTTAAGATAACTTTTGCCAAGGCAACCCGTTGCGATTCTCCGCCCGATAACTCAAAGATGCGCTTATCTAGGTCAAGATAAGCCAGGCCGACCTGTTCTAAAGCCTGCTTCTGCCTCAACCGCTGTTCCGACCGACTCAACTTTTGACCAATGAGACCTAGCTTAAGGTTTTCTTCAATACTTTGGTTTTCAATTAAGCCAAAGTTCTGGAAGAGGTAGCCCAATTCGTGACGGAAAAAATCACTCGATTTATACTTGGCCAAGTCTTTACCTCGGTAAAAAATCGTGCCATCATAAGATTCTAATTTCCCAATCATGTTCATCAAGGTTGTTTTTCCGCTACCACTTGAACCAATTAAGGCATAGACTTTTCCAGCCTCAAATGTTATTGAAAGATTCGAAAATAACTCTCGTTCTCCAAAAGATTTACTCACCTGTTTAAGTTCAATCATATTAACCTCCCTTCAAAACAAGCATGGACATCTTGTTTTCTTTCTGCATTTGGACATGTAACTGTAAAAGAGATAGACCAGTAAAGAGTAACGAGACTAAGAAAGCAACTACTATCTCTACCATAAGAAATAAACTCGCAACAAATCCCAGTAAAAACACACCCAGTTGAGCAAAGAGATAAGTGCGATGGATTTCTAAGAACCTGAGACCTGCAATGCGTTTGATAAAAATGGCACGTCTAAATTCTTCAAAGTAGAGCCTATTCATAGTGTTAAACAACAAGATTGAAGTTGCAATCCCAAGCACAGCTCCTGCTAGCATTACCCAACGTTCCCTCTGGATATTATCCGATAATGTGATGTAGTTGTGGTAACCTGTTTGCATTTCTGAGACCCAATTTTCAATGCCTTGTCTCTGGATAAGCTCCTGGGCATCAGACAATTGATTAAAGAGAACGTAGTTCTGTACTGCGTCTACCCAAAACAAAATGGACTGTGGACCAGTTGATTGGGGTGTTATAACAATGATGATTGGATCTTTCAAAAACTGCTGGTAAGAAATAGGGGTCGTATTATACACAAAACGATCCTGACCTGATTCCAAATAACCTACCGTAGCAGTCATTTGCTGTCGTTCATCTTGACTAGACATGCGACTGGTTAAGTCGTCTTCAAAAACAGATTTATAATGTTCTTCCTCTGAACGGAGGTGTTCAGGCAGCAATAAGACAAACTCCCCTACATCAAGGTGATTCATCTTTTGCTCAATAGTTGTATCTACAGGAATGTTTTGACGCTCCAAGTATTGCGGTGTGACGATAAGGACATTGCCATTCGGGCTGTAATCGTGCCATTCTGTAGAGGTTGCCAAGTTTTTGGAGGAAGCCATGCCATTTTGCAAAGTACGGTCAATTAACTGGTGTCTAGATAAGAAAGCCTTTTGTTCTGAAACAGCCAGATCCATCAATTGATACCAAGTTCTGAATTTCCTTTGAGCTTGTTCATCAAAACCAGGACTCGTTCCTTCACGGCTGATTGATAGGATAGTCAGTTGCCTTTCCTGACTCCAAACCTCTTGTCCAATCCGATGCTGTTGCCAGGCTTGGGAATACTTTAAGCTACTCCCTATTCCCAGCGTTACAATAATAATCGCTAATAGTTGACCGATTAAAATCAAACTAATGATTCCTCTGACAGGCACTTGCCCTTTTATAATCTGCATCAGGTGTATCTTTTTTATCCCAACTGCGAAGAGTTGAGCGAAAAACAGGGAGATCGACAACAAGATGAGATTATAACTGAGCAAGCCTTCTTCTATGGTCATTAGGGATTGCGTTGGAAGCGACAGAATTTTTTGCATAAGAATGGCGAGCACGCCAGCTAAACTGAAACCAACAGCTATCCCTTTCAAATCCTCACCAACTGGTCTAAGGAAAATGGACCACCGTTTCTCTCCTGAAATGAGGCGAATGCCCGACGACCGTAATTGGCTAATTTGACTAATTAAAGTCAGTGCTCCAAAGGTTAAGATGAAAATCAATAGACTGATTAACTGAAATCCGTTACTAAAGATAGCCATTAACGTAGATAGTTTAGATGGAATTGTCAGGTGCATGTTAGTCAAGCCAAGTTGACTTAGCTCCTCCTTTAGCAAGTGAATATCTAGGTGTCCATCGAATACAAAATAGTTTGTTTCAACACTACTACTTTGAGCATCTTCTAGTTTTTTTTCCTGAAGCCCATCAGGCAACTTTCCGTTCCCAAAGGTCGTATAAGAAAAAACTGTAGTACCTTCTGAGTTAGGATCTTGGTGTTGAATCGCAATAAAGCTATCCGTTTCTTCTGCTAGTTTTTCCAAGCGTGTAGCAACATGCTGAAAAGTTGTTTCAGGGGAAGAATCACGTACAACAACGTTGGGGTAATAATGGGAGACATATGTATCAGTCCAAATGGTAAATACCCAAACAAAGAACAAACTAGCAAGCAGGTTGGATATGAGTATAAATAATTTTTTCATAGTGCATTCCTTATTCTAAAACAGAGGGCAGAAATACCCCTGACCTCTATAAACTAACAAGCTTACTAAACTATTGATAAAAGAATCTTCTTCAATTATTCTTTACCATCTCGCATCAAATCTAATTTTTAACATATTATTACTCCTCTGAATGAAATATTATGAAAATGAGCGAAATGCAACTACATATTTTAATTAGAAATTTCAGTCTGAATTATAGTATCCTATTTTTTCCTCCTTTCTAACTGCATGTTCCTTTCTACAGACAGGGACCTAATTTTATAAACCAATCTTAAATACTTTAGATTTTGTAACTCATAATTTTCAACAGTTGGTTAGCTATGAAAGCATTTTATCAAACATCTCCATTCTGATATCTATCTGGTATTGTTACAAGCTCTCATAAGAATACCTTTCTCTAAATAGTTGAATTTTAAAGTAATACGAAATCAATCAGCCTTCCCAACATCAAGACCATTGGACTTCTTTTGTGATTGCACTCGAATCTCCAATTGTTTATTCTTCTGAATAAACTGTTGGTAAGGAATTGTATTACTAAACATAAAAACACCTAGTAATGCAAATGTAACTAATTTTTTAATTCCACGATTTTTTTCATTCGTGAAACCCTTTTCTTTTTCGTTATCCTTATTTTAACAGATATATTTTATTTAGCCAAGCATTTTTATGTAATTTTTGACTTTTTTTTCAGGTTATTACCATAAAGAATTATTTATTTCTTTAACTTGCTATTTTGAACTAAAAATTTTATAATGAAATTAAGCAAATAGGAAGGTTTATTATCTTTAATGAATACACTCGCAGAGAAATTCAGATTGAAAAGAAAAGAGTTGAGACTCTCCCAACAAACTCTTGCAGAAGGAATTTGTGAACAAAGCCAGATTAGTAAAATTGAGAGAGGGCATTTCATTCCCTCCGCAGACCTTTTGTTCAAACTCTCACAACGACTTGAAGTACCATTAGATTATTTTTTTAATGAACAAATTGAAATTAAATCTAACCTCTCTAATTTCAAGCAATTATCTGCTCGACTATTAGATGACAGAAATTATGACGATTTGGAATATATTTATAGAATAGAGATTGAACGAAGTACTTTTCTAACACTAGAAGACCGAACTTACCTTGAATGGATTAAAGCTATTATTGACTTCTATCAATATGACAGTAAGTGTGAGGCTATTTCTTCATTGGAAAATATATTATTAAAAGTCTCCTCAAATACTCTGATTTATTTAAAGGTATTGAATACTCTATCTAATTTCCATTCCTTAGTGGGTCGTGAACAAGAATATGAGGCAAACTACTCTCATTTAATGGAGTTATATCAGACAAAAAATTTTGAGCATCAAGAGTTTTTATTTGGCTACATCAGAGTTCGTTACAACTACGCTCACTACCTAGTGTCAAAGGAAAAATATAACGAAGCCATCCAAGAAGCTCTTGAGACGATTGAACTCTGTAAACAAAGACAGACAAGCTACCAACTGGCTCCTCTACTTATTCTTGCAGGAAATGCTGGAGCCAAATTTCTAGACAAAGAACAAGTCAAAAATTATTATATAGAAGCAAGAGAGTTATGTAAGATTTATAACAATCCTTTAATGTTGATGAAGATAGAAAATTATTTGAAGGAATTAGATACTGTTTAGTTAATCTTGACATTATAGTTTTTCTGAAACGTTAAATAACCTGTAAGGCTGATAGTATTAATTTCACTATCAGCCTTATAATTATGTGAAGATTCCTTTAGGGATAGTGGTAAGTAATACTAAAGCCTCTTTAATAGGCAAGTGACGAGTCAAGAGCAATGAGGCTTGAACAAAGTGAAAGCCAGCGTCTGTAGGCGCTGGTTGGTAATTTGGGCTTATAGCCCTGGGACAAACCACCCGTTTGACGGATGGTCATGATTTACGAGTAAATATAATTTCAATCAGATAAAAACAACTACCTTATACTCAATGAAAATCAAAGAGCAAACTAGGAAACTAGCCGTAGGCTGCTCAAGATACTGTTTTGAGGTTGTAGATATGGCTAACGTAGTTTGAAGAGATTTTCGAAGAGTATTACTCTACAGATTTCAAGGCTTCAAGCATATCAACCTTTCTCAGATGATGATTGACGAAGAAACCAAGCAAGGTCAAAATGATGCTTACTGCTGCCACTGGGATTACATAGACTTCCCAACCTACCTGCGGATAAAAGAGAATAGTCGCAGGCGAAATCATTTGAATCAAAAATTGGTGTAAATAGAAACCAGATACCAGACCAAGTACGATTCCCACAAGGGACAGCACAATCGTCTCACGGTAAATGTAGAGGGTGACTTCATTATTATGAAAACCGAGAACCTTGATAGTGGAGAGTTCACGGACTCTCTCAGCTACATTTATATTTGTTAGATTGTAAAGGATAACGATAGCCAATAGAACCGACACGATGACCAAGATGGTCATGGTCTGATTGAGTGAACTGGCGACCGAGTCAAAGAGTCGAATGGCTGAAGCGTTCTGGACAACGCTGGACAACGCAGATTGATTCATAAGTAAGCCGGCTTGTCTTTCGATACTAGTAGCACTGGTATCCCTTAACGAGACCAGATAAGTGTTGGCTTGGGGTAGCTGTTCATAAAGTTGCTCATAGCTAGCTTGACTCATATAAATAAAGTGGCCAACGTAGTTCTCAGAAATGGCAGCGACCTTTAGCTCCTTACCTTCAATTTCTAGAATCTGCCCAGCCTTGACACCTGCCAGCTGGGCAAGTTTAGCTGTGATAACGACGCCATCTTTTAATGTCAGCTCCTGCTGATGGCTTTGAAGATGGATAAAGGGAGTCAAATCTTCCTTCTCTGTCATCATAAGGGTAATGGTCTGAAGACCAGCCTTACCTTTGAAATCCTTGTCTAGCGTCTTAGAATAAATTTTCTGGTAGGCTTGGATGTCCTGCCCTTTCAACACTTCTTCTAGATTTGCCTTATCCTGATTGGTCGCACTAGGATTTTCAGAAACAATCATCTGATACTGTTGGATATATTGAAACTGTCTATACGGAACTCCTGCTACAGAGGATTGGATTCCCAAACCTGCAAAGAGCAGAGCTACAGAACCTGCCACACCAAAGATCGTCATCAACATCCGCTGCTTATAACGAAAGATATTGCGAGCTGTTATCTTATGAGTAAAACTGAGACGGTGCCAGATAAAGCCGATACGTTCCAGTAAGATTTTGGCCCCTTTGACAGGTGGTTTAGGCAGTAAAAGTTGGGTTGCTTCGTCATGAAGTTCCCTACGAGCCACCAGATAGGCTGGTAACACACTCGCCAACCAACTCAAGACAAGAGCCAGTAAGCTATAGGTCCAATAGAACTGAATCTGGGTTTCTCCTACCACCATGCCTTTTGTAATGACACTTGAAATCACACTGGCTAGTAAATAATGGCCAAGGATGCTACCTAGAGCTGTTCCGACAGTCCCAGCTACTAGGCCGTAGAGGAGAAACTTGGCGATAATATCCTTGCTACGATAGCCCAAGGCCTTAAAAATTCCTGCATGTGTTCGCTCTTCATCCACAAAGCGAGTCATGGTTGTAAAGGTCACCATGGCCGCTACGGCATAAAGCACCACAGGAAAGATATTGCCCACTGCTCGAATACTGGATGAAGCATTGCTATACATGAGATAGCCCTGTCCACCTGGTATGGTCTGACGATTATAGACTTGATACTTAGGCTCAGCCAAATCATCCAAAACTTGCTGATGTTTTTCTAATTTTTCCTTTTCTTGAGCTAGATTTTGTTCAGCCTGCTTTAGTTTATCCTCTTCCTTGCTCAATTCCTGCTTGGCTTGGGTAAGTTGAGCACTGGCTTGATCTCTCTGAGCTTGAGGAAGCAAGGCTAGTTGACTTTCCTGAGCTTGTAAACGAGCTTGAGCAGTTGCTAAACGACGCTTGCCTTCCTGCAAATTAGTCTCAGCCTTATCAAGGGTCTCTTTACTTTTGTCTAGAGACTCTTGTCCTTCTTTTTTCAAGAGTTGCAGACGTGCCTTACCATTATCTGACAAAGCTTGTTCTAGATCTTCCTGATGCTGTTTGGATTTTTCTTCATAAGCTGCTGAGAAAGCATTTAAACCTGACAAATCTTGATATTTTAAGCGTGCTATATTGTAGACTTTCTGATCAAACTGACTAGGTAAAATCACCCCATAGGCTGTCAGAGTCCCACTTCCACTGCCTGCGTAGCCCATATCTCGCTGGGAGAGGATTTCAGCTGAATCCACAAAACCAGTAATGGTATACCTATGGTCTTTTAAAGAGGAATGACCCTCTTCTTTTTCTTTAAAACTAATCTCCTGTCCTACACGATATTGGCCCTGCAAATGAGTGGCCAAAGCGATTTCCTTGTCTGACTGAGGAAGTCGTCCCTCTCTTAGCTGAAAGGTTGAAATTCGCTCTGGTTTGGAGTACAGCCGAATGGCATCCTGCCTATTTTCCATAGTCACATCTGTCAAATAGCCAAACTCAACCTCTGCACCCTCTATCTGTTCTAATTCTTTTTGATCTGCTTGATCCAAACCATAGTTAGACATGACTGCCAAATCCAAAGTTTGAGCAGTTGTTAAATAAGCATTAGCTGTCGCCTCCATGTTGGGGCTAGTCACTTTGAGGCCTACTAGAGCTAAAGAACCCAGCATCATCAAGGTTAAAATGGATAAAAAACGCCCCTTAGAGCCTGTGAAGGACTGAATCAAGTCCTTCCAATAGGTTTTTCGTTTGATCATGCTAGTACTCCAAATTGTCGATATCCTGAGGATGCGGGTTGATCACCACATCCTTGACACTGGCATCGTGCATATGAATCACGCGATCAGCAATGGGCGCCAAAGCTCCATTATGAGTCACGATGATCACCGTCGCTCCCTTTTGACGAGACATATCTTGGAGAATTTTCAAAACCTGCTTACCCGTCTGATAATCCAAGGCGCCTGTCGGTTCATCACAAAGGAGAATTTTAGGATTTTTGGCTACCGCGCGTGCAATGGAGACTCGCTGTTGCTCCCCTCCAGAAAGCTGGGCTGGAAAGTTATTGAGACGATGAGCCAGACCTACATCTGTCAAGACCTGTTCAGGATTCAAGGCATCTGTCACAATTTCTGATGCCAGTTCTACATTTTCCTTAGCAGTTAAATTAGAAACTAGATTATAAAACTGAAAAACAAAACCGACATCATTGCGGCGGTAATTGGTGCGCTGGTAGGAACTATAGTCTACAATATTGACACCATCAATCCAGATTTCCCCGTCGTCATTGGTATCCATGCCTCCAAGAAGGTTAAGAACTGTTGACTTGCCTGCACCAGATGCACCTAGAATGATTACCAATTCACCCTTTTCAATCTCAAAATTCACATCACGATTGGCCACAATCTCCGTGTCCCCAACCTGATAACGCTTGTAACAGTGTTTCATCTCAATATAAGCCATAAGCCCCACCCTCTCTCAAACAAATTACTTCCTACTACCATTATAACGCTTTTTCAAATAGTTGGAAACTGCTTACATTTTCAAATCCTTCAAAAAAGGCAGTTCCAAATTACTGCCTTCTAATACTCAATGAAAATTAAAGAGCAAACTAGGAAGCTAGCCGCAGGTTGCTCAAAGCACCGCTTTGAGGTTGTAGATAAGACTGACAAAGTCAGTCACATATATACGGTAAGGCGACGCTGACGTGGTTTGAATTTGATTTTCTAAGAGTATGACATCTTCTTAAAAAGAAAATTGAACCAGATCGCCTTCTGCTGTCGCCACTGAAATACAATCTTTCCCTATACATTTCACTTTTGCTTTTTCTTGATTCACTTCAATCACACTTTTTTCAATACCTGGATAAGAGACTCGCAAATCTCCTCCACTTCCTGATAAAATGGTCATCTGTAAGAGTTTTTTATCCTCCCACCGCATACTAACTTCAAAATGTCCACGTGCCATTAAACCTGAAATAGAACCTGTTGACCAAGCATCGGGTAGGGCAGCTAGGGGCACTAGATAAGCTGTATGAGACTGGAGCAACATTTCTGCCATACCACTAGTAGCACCAAAATTACCATCTATCTGAAAAGGAGGATGGGTGCACCAAAGATTGGGCAAGGTGGATGTCTTTAACTGCTCTGCTAATAATTTATGGGCTCGATTTCCATCTCCTAGACGCGCCCAGAGATTGATCTTATTAGCCTTGGACCAGCCTGTGCCCCCGTCTCCACGATCATTGAGACTAGCACGCGCCGCTTCAAGATAGTCTTGTCCCTTATGACTAAAGAGATTTCCAGGATAAAGTCCCACCAGATGAGAAGCATGCCGATGTTGAGCCTCCACCTTCTCATTTTGAAAATACTGTTCTTCCTCCTCATACCACTCTCTGATTCGACCAGATTGAGTGATTTGTAGAGGATTAAGCAGGTCAAATTTTTCTTTGACTTCCGTCAACAAATCCCCATCCAGCCCCAATTCCTGAGCAGCCTGTATAAAATCATGAAATAACTGCCAAATCAGAGATTGGTCATAGGTATTGCCAATCGAAATCGGTCCATGTTCTGGGGAATAAGACGGAGAAGATACCCAACGTTGAGCCTGCTGATCCTCATGTAAAAAATCATTCCAAAAACGAACCGTTTCCTTCAACATGGGATAAATTTTCTCCCTGAGATAGTCTTGGTCCCTGTAAAATGAATAGGCTTCATAAACAGTTTGCATCATCCACGCATTGGCAGCTGGTGACCAACCCCAATAGTAATCCCAACCAGGTGCCGTCCAGCCAAAAGGAGTCGCTTGAGTATGAACCAACCAACCATTCTCCTCCCCTTCCTGAGAGACAATTCCTGCATACCTTGCAGCCGCTAGACGACCATAGACTCGCAAATCATCGATATAGTTGATGACTGGAAAAGCCGTCTCTAGGAGATTGGTAACATAGGCTGGCCAATAATTCATCTGCAGGTTGATATTCAGGTGATAGTCCGAATTCCAAGGAGGATTATCGACCCCATTCCAGACTCCCTGTAGGTTAGCTGGTAGAGCATCTGGGCAGTCTCTAGAAGAACTAATCAATAAATACCGCCCATACTGGAAGAACAATTCCTCCAAAGCCTGCCCCGCTTGTGGCTTATAATTTTTTAGCAAATCATCTGTAGGGGATGATTCAAAATCAGCTCCCAAATCCAATTGAACACGCTGGAATAAGGCTTGGTAATCCTGAATATGCCTTGATTTCAATTGGGTATAGCCCTTTTCTTTAGCTATCTTCACCAAGTCTTTTACCTGTTGCTCTAAATCTATTTTCTTGCGATAATTGCTAGCAGGATTTTGGGAAAAATCCGTCTTAGCAGCCAAGAAGAGATTGGCATAACTGGCTCCTGATATCTGAATCTTATCTGACCAGACTCTAATGTCTCCATCCGTTTCCCAAGCTAGACAGCCAGCAAACCGCAGGTCATTGTCCTTGACCCTCCCCTTCATCAAGATATGAGAATCAAAGACATCCAACTTGCATTCCTTGTAATCAGATTTTTCCTGCTCATACTTTCCATCAGAAGCCAAATCACGACTTAGCGACAGTTCTATAGTAAAATCTAGAGTTTCCGCCCCTTCCTTAGTAAAACGCTGAACCAAGAGATCATCTGGAAAACTGGCAAAAGCTTCACGTTCAAATCGCGTTCCCTTATAGGCATAAGAAGTCATCGCAAGTGCCTTACTAATATTCAGCTGTCTCTGATAGTCCGTCACCTGAGACAAAGTCGTACCTTGCTGGCTGAACTCAATGTGAATATCCCCAAAGGACAGATAGGTCCCATATTGACTCGTTTGGGGCCCGACTAGATGCTGCTCCGCCAGTTCCTTAGCCCGATTGTAATCTCTCTTTTCCAAAGCCTGCCGAATATCAGCTAAAAAACCATACTGATCCTGAAGATTTCCACCCTGATAATCGGAACTATCAGGAAGTGGACCACCAGACCAGAGACTTTTTTCATTGAATTGAATCCGCTCAGCCCCTATAAGCCCAAAGACTTTAGCTCCTAAACAACCATTGCCTAGCGGTAAGGCCTCTTCTTCCCAACCCTTGTAAGTAGTTGAAGCTGGTTGCTTGTAGGTCAGTACATAATCTTGTTTTTTATTCCTTATCATACTACCATACTAACATAAAAAGCCTAGAAATCAATTCTAGACTTACAATTTTTTATTTTCCAAGGTAGTATTCAGAAACTACGTTCAATTTTTCGTCGAATTCGAATACTAATGGTGGGAAGTTAGGGATTTCCACATCCATGATTTCGTCATCTGACAAACCTTTGATGTGTTTTACAAGGGCACGGATTGAGTTACCGTGAGCTCCTACAAATACGTTTTTACCATCTTTAAGAGCTGGAGCGATTTTATCTTCCCAGAATGGAAGGGCACGTTCCAAAGTTACTTTCAAGTTTTCAGCATCTGGAATGACTGAGTCGTCAAGTGAAGCGTAACGACGGTCAGTGTGAGCTGAGTGCTCATCATCACGGTCCATGTTTGGAGGCAATACATCGTATGAACGACGCCAGATGTGAACTTGTTCATCACCAAATTGTTCAGCAGCTTCAGCTTTGTTTTTACCAGTCAAACCACCGTAGTGACGTTCATTCAAGCGCCATGATTTTTCAACTGGAACCCACAATTGGTCAGAAGCTTCAAGAGCCAAGTTAGTTGTTTTGATCGCACGTTTCAATACTGAAGTATAAGCTTGGTCAAATTCGATACCAGCTTCTTTGATCAATTTACCAGCGTCAATCGCTTGTTGTGTACCTTTTTCAGACAAATCAACATCAGCCCAACCAGTGAAAAGGTTAGCTTTGTTCCATTCAGACTCACCGTGGCGAGCAAAAACCAATTTTACCATTAGATGGATTCTCCTTTAAATTTTCCGAGGTTTCCCCTCGTTTATCTATTCTATTTTACACAATTTTTCACAAAAAAGCTAGTCAAAACCAAAAAGGAACCGACTGTTTGGCAGTTGGATTGCTTTGAACAAGATCAGCAAATATATGAGAAGAAATTTCCATTTCACTCTTGCTAGTCTCCTTACTTTTTGTTAGAATGATGTCAAAAAATAAAGAAGGTTAACATTATGCCACAACATCTCTTTAAAGAATTGGCTCAACTAGAGCAAGTAGAGGCTCTAGCTCTAGGAGGCTCACGGGCTGGACAAGATTTTGACAAAGACTCTGATTATGATGTATATGTCTACCTCAGTTCTCCTCTCTCGCCAGACATACGAAAAGAAATCCTCAGTAAACATTGCTCCTATATGGAAATCGGTAATCAATTTTGGGAATTGGAAGATGATTGTGTTCTCAATAATGGTATCGAAATCGAGCTGATTTACCGCTCTTTAGACGAATTTGACAAAGATTTACAAGCCGTAGTTTTAGAGCATCAAGCCCAGAATTCTTACACTACTTGTATGTGGTACAATCTTCTCAATAGTAAGATTATCTACAATCAAGATGGTCACTATGCTGCCCTCCAGAAAAAGTACAATCTTCCTTATCCAGCTGAGCTGAAAAAGAATATCATCAACAAGCAATTCCTGCTTCTCGACCAAGCTATGCCAGCTTTTTCAAGACAAATCAAAAAAGCTCTCAAACGCCAAGACTTACTCAGCATCAATCACCGCACTAGTGAGTTTTTCGCCTCTTATTTTGATTTGCTCTTCGCCTTCAATGAGCAGCTCCATCCAGGAGAAAAACGCATGCTCCAGTTCGCAAAAAACAATTGCTCTCATCTACCTCAAAATTTTGAAAACGATATTCAAGACTACTTTCAAAATCTCTACCAACTAGATCACCATCAGAAAACAGTCCTAACTTTGGAGCATCTCCTATCAAATCTTAAACATTTGGTTGATGAATCCATTTAGAACGCCAACAGATAAAAGCTCATGAAATCTACTTTTCAGATGAATCATGAGCTTTTTGAAATTCAACAATAGATAACGATGTAAAGTTATACTCAATGAAAATCAAAAAGCAAACTAGGAAGCTAGTCGCAAGCTGTGCTGAAGTACAGTGAGGCAACATTGACGTAGTTTGAAGAGATTTTCGAAAAGTATTAATTGAAACAAGAAAACGACAATAAACTTCTAACATGATAAAAACGCATCATATCAGGTATTCAAAAACGTGATACAATGCGTTTTATAGATTATAAAATTAGTTGTCTTTCCTTCTCAAATTGAGTTTTCTCTAGATTTTTCAACCTTATTTCGCTTCAAATCCTTCTGCGACTGCGTCCGCGAAATTTTCTTCTACGATGCTTGCACAGTGGTCACAAATGACTGCGTGGTAACTGCGTTCTGCTGTTGTTGGGTCGATACGACGGCAACGGTCACATACTTCACCTGCAGCGCGTTCTACTGTGAAGGCTACATCTTCGAAGCTAACAGCAGTTTCTGGAGCTGGTCCTTCTGCGATAGTCAATTCAGACACGATCAAAAGTTGAGCTACATTACTGTTTACTGCTTCGAGTAGAGTTTTCACAACTTCGTTCGGATAAACTGTCAAGTGTGCTTCGAGTGATTTACCGATAACTTTGGCATTACGAGCTTCTTCCAAGGCTTTTTGAGCTTGTCCACGGAAATCCATGAATGCAGCCCATGTATCCAAGATTTCCTCTTGGTTAGCAAAAGTTTCTGCTTCTGGCAATTCTGACAATTGAACGAAGTCTTCGGCTTCAAACTCAAGGTATGACCAGATTTCCTCTGCAGTGTGAGGGAGGATTGGTGTCAAGAGTTTGGTGATTTTAACAAGAATGTCATAGAAGACAGTCTGCATTTGACGGCGTTCCAGTGATTTGGCACCTTCGATGTAAACAACGTCCTTAGCAAAATCAAGGTAGAAGGCTGACAAGTCAACGTTGATAAAGTTCACCAAGGCCTTGTAGATTGTCAAGAATTCAAAGTTAGCATAGGCATCACGAATCGTTTTCACAAGCTGGTTAAAGCGAATCGTCATGTACTTATCAACTGAGCGAAGCTCATCGTAAACTACTGTATCTTGAGCTGGGTTAAAGTCAGATGTATTGGCAATCAAGAAACGAAGGGTGTTACGGATTTTACGGTAAGTTTCAGAGACTTGGCTCAAGATATCCATAGAAATACGCACGTCGTTGCTTGAGTCTACACTTGTTACCCAGAGACGCAAAATTTCAGCACCAAATTGTTTTTCAACATCACTTGGAGCAATGGTATTTCCAAGAGATTTAGACATCTTCTCACCTTTACCATCAAGGGCAAAACCTTGTGACAAGATTTGTTTGTATGGTGCTACGCCATGGTTGGCAACAGATGTGATAAGTGAAGAGTTGAACCAACCACGGTATTGGTCAGAACCTTCAAGATAAAGGTCTGCTGGGTAAGTTAATTCTGGACGGTTTACTACAACCCCATTCCATGATGAACCTGAGTCAAACCAAACGTCCATGATATCTGTTTCTTTCTTGAATTCACCATTTGGTGAACCTGGGTGAGTATATCCTTCTGGCAAGAGGTCCTTGGCATCGCGTTCCCACCAAATGCTTGAACCATGTACTTCAAAGAGTTGAGCTACATGTTCAATAGTTTCAGCAGTCATGATAGCTGTACCATCTTCAGCGTAGAAGATAGGAAGCGGAACACCCCAAGCACGTTGACGAGAGATAACCCAGTCGCCACGGTCACGGATCATATTGTAAAGACGGACTTTACCCCATTCTGAGTGGAATTTCACCTTTTCAATTTCATCCAAGATTTCTTGGCGGAATTTAGAAACTGAGGCAAACCATTGTGGTACTGCACGCCAGATGATTGGTTTCTTAGTACGCCAGTCAAATGGATATGAGTGAGAGATTTCTTCTTGGGCAAGAAGGAGGTTACCAAGTTTCTCGATAACAGTTGGAACTACCTTTTCATAGAATTGACCTTCAAACTCAGCACCAGCATTAGCCATCATGATACCGCGTTCATCAACAGTGACCGCAACTTCAAGACCATTAGCAATACCGACATTGTAGTCGTCTTCACCAAAACCAGGGGCTGTATGGACAATACCAGTACCAGAGTCAGTGGTAACGTGATCACCAAGGATAACCAATTCATCTACAGCTGTATCCCATGGGTGTTCTGTTACGATGTGGTTGAGTTCTTGACCACGGTAAGTTGCCAAAACTTGAACATCAGCCCAGCCAAATTTCTCAGACAAGCTAGTTAACAATTCTGCAGCAACCACAAACTTACGAGTTTCACCAGCAGGTTGAACCAAAACGTAATCAATATCCGCTCCAACAGTCAAACCACGAGAAGCTGTAATGGTAAATGGAGTAGTTGTCCAGACAGCGATGTAAGTATCTGTATCTAGAACACCTTTGCCATCTTTTACTTTATTTGCATAATAAAGAGAAGTTGAAACCAAGTCATGGTATTCAATCTCTGCTTCAGCAAGGGCTGACTCAGATGACCAAGACCAGTAAACTGGTTTTGCACCACGGTAGATATAACCTTTATTAGCCATCTCACCGAAGACACGGATTTGCGCTGCTTCATAATCAGGAGTCAAAGTCACATATGGATTTTCCCAGTCACCAGAAACACCCAAACGTTTAAAGTCTTCACGTTGTTTATCTACTTGAGAAAGAGCGTATTCACGGCAAAGTTTCAAGTACTCAACCAAGTCCATTTCTTTGCGTTTAACACCTTGTTTTGCCAAAACTTGCTCGATTGGCAGACCATGAGTGTCCCAACCAGGGATAAATGGTGCGTAAAAACCTGACATAGATTTTGAGCGAACAATGATATCTTTTGAAATCTTGTTCATAGCATGTCCAACGTGGATATTTCCGTTCGCGTATGGAGGGCCATCATGCAAGGTGAAATGAGGTTTTCCTTGGTTCAATTCTTGACGACGTTGGTAAAGTTTTGCATCTTCCCATTCCTTTTGCCAAACTGGCTCTTTGGTAGGAAGGCCTGCACGCATTGGGAAAGCTGTTTTCCCAAGGTTAAGGGTATCTTTAAGTTTCATGGTATCTCCTTTATAAATAATAACAAATTAAAAACCACGACTGCCAAAAAGGACGAAAATCGTGGTACCACCTTTGTTCGGAAAAAGATCTAGTCTTTCTCCCTCTTTTCCCGTAACGTGGGGAACGTCAAATCTTACTAGCTTCAGACTTGAGTTTTTGAGAGGATAATCTTATCATTAGGGAATGCAGGACTCACACCATCTCCTGCTCGCTGGAAATATAAGGATAAGATATTGTTCTCACATCGTTTCTTATAAAATTGTAACAGATTCTTGCGGTGCCTCAAATCCTGGTTCTGAGCTTACAGCTTCAGTAGCTGGTGTTGGGCCTGAGTAATGGCTTGGGACTACTTCTGGCTCTTCATACATTGGACCAACTGGATGAGCAGGCTCTTCTTCAATTTGAGGACTCACTACAGGAGTTGGATTTTCCACTTCCTGTTTAGCCTGAGCTTCAAATTCAGCCAATTCTTTATTGGCTGCCTCAATACGAGCTTGTAACTCTGCCATTTCTGCCTGAGAGAATTGACGTGTCATATCAATTGGTTCTTCCTCAATTGGAGCTGGAATCGGTTCTCCAAGCACTTCGCTAACCACTTCTTTAAAGGCTTCATCACTGGTTTGAAGATAAGTAGCTGTTGGACGAAGAATATCTTCCCAATCTGAAGATTCAACGATAGCCAACTGACTCTCAATTGTAGATTTAAGACGCTGGTGGAAGACACGACTCTTGTTCTTCAATTCTTCTGTTTCAACAGCAACTTTCTTAGCATTATCAGTTGCGTGACGAAGAATTTCATTTGCCTTGTACTTAGCTTCTTCCAATAAACGTTGTGCATCTTGCTCTGCTTGATGGATAATATTGTTTGAACGTTCAGATGCAGCTTGTTTTACTCGTTCAGCTGTATCTTGAGCAATCAATACAGACTGGCTCAATGAATCTTTCATCTCATCAAAGTAAGACAAACGATCTTCTAAACTCTTAATATGTAAATCCTTATCATGATTAGAGCGGACTAAATCTTCATAATCACGGACTACAATATCTAAAAATTCATCTACTTCTTCTGGATCAAAACCTCTAAAGCGTGTGCTAAAGGTTTTATCTTTGATTTCTAACGATGTAATTGGCATATTTTTCCTCACTTACTTAATAACAACTGGACTGTTATTTTTTTCTTCTCTTTTTTAGTTTGTCCCTTATCTTGAAGTAACCTCAAACGCCCAAATTTTCTCACACTAATCAAGTCTCCAACTTGAACAGTATAATCTGATTTGTCTACCATATGATAATTTACTTGGACAAGTTTCTTGTCAATCAACTGGTTTGCTTGATTTCTAGATAGTTTTAAAACATTTGATAAAAGAACATCTAATCTAAAACTAGACACGCATAAATCCAGCTCTCTATACTGTTCTAGCTTATCTATTTTCTCGGTGAAAGGACGTTCCTCCAGCGAAACGGGTATACGGCCAATTTTCTTTAATCCATCTTGAAAGAGAAGAAGAAACTGTTGATTAATCATAATCTGCGCCCGTTCTTCATCTACTAGGATATCTCCAAAAAGTTTCCGTTCAATCCCTAATTGATTGATGACTGTCCCTAAAATCTTAGCATGCGTTAAGTGTTCAAATTTATTGGAATATACAATTTCCTGGAGAGACATTTCAAAATCTGAAAACTCTGGCTGGAAATAATCTGGGTATAATAAAACTCGAACATACTCACTTGAGACGAATTCCCCACTACTGCTACAAGCAAGATCATAGGTTTTGGCTAAAATTTTTAATAGCTTCTCCTGATGAGGATTGATAAAAGGAGTTAAAAAAGGAGCATAGCTATCTTCTACCTTCTTTATCCATTCCATTCCCTTATCAAGAAAGGGGCGATCTTCTATAGAGAAATGCTGGTAAATCCCTTTATTCATCCCATCATCGCCAGAAAACGCACTAAGTTTTCCCCTAAAAACCGAACCAAAACAATCGCAACCCAAACAGATAAATCTAGACCTGCTATCTGTAAAGGCAGACGTTGCAAAGGAGCAAGCACTGGTTTTACCAATGCTACAATCCAACGACCTAAACTTGATTCGTAGGCACCTGGAAACCAAGACATGACAGCAAAGGCTACCAAAATCAGGGAGTAAATATCCACTGCATTATAAATCATACGAATTAAAAAAATCATTATCGTACTCTATTTCGTCTCATATCAAAATCAAACTCACCTTGTTGATCTTCATCTGGTAAACGGATATCTTCAACATTTACAATAACATTCACTGGTGTCAACAGGTACATGGTAGATGCTACCTTTTTCAAATTTCCAGCTAGAACATGGCAAGCACCATCCAGATAATCTAAACAACGACGAGCTTGCACCTCAGTCATATATTGAAAATCAATCAAAATACTTTCGTTTCCTGCTAATAAATCAACAATTTCTATCGCATCTTCATATTTTCTAGGGTAACGAACATCGATTGTTACTTTTTCAGTAGAATGTTGATTTTGCTTGGCTAACTCTTGTTGACGTGCATGCAGTCTAGTAATATTAGTTTCTTTTGTACTACTTGTGCTTGTGCGTGGTGTTGGATTCGTTGAGAGAGCCTTTTCCTGTGTAGAATTTACTGGAGTTAAAATGGGCTCATCTCGTTTTTCATTAGGGAGACTTAAATCCTCATCCTCCGTAAAATAATCTATAAATCTATCGAATCTATCTTTTAAAGACATGGTTCTCTCCTACTTAAAAAATGCTGTACCTATGCGAACAAAGGTGGAACCGAATTGAATCGCTTCTTTATAATCACGACTCATTCCCATACTTAACTCGGTCATAGGCATATTTGGAATTTGTTTTTCTTGGATTTCTCTTTGTAAATCTTGAGTCGCCTTGAAAATCTCTTTCAACTGTTCACTGCTAGCCTCAAATGGCGCCATTGTCATCAAACCAACATATTCAATCTTATCTAGTTTGGCTAACTCTGGCAAGACTTCCAATAATTCTTCTCTCGAAAAGCCGTGTTTACTTTCTTCTTTAGAAATATTTACTTGCAGGAAACACTTGATGACTCGGTCACTTCTTTTTTGAATTTCCTCTGCTAGCTTTACTGAATCCAAGGCATGAAAATAATCAACATATTGAATGACATCTTTCACCTTACGTCTTTGCAAGGTACCAATCAAATGCCAAGTCACATCTCGATCTTTTAAAGCTTGATATTTCTCTAGAAACTTATCTACACGATTTTCACCGATATGATGAACCCCTAGCGGAAGCAAGGCTTCCGCTGTCGGTACATCTACATACTTGGTAACTGCAATGACAGAGACTGAGCCACTCTTGCGATGAGCACTCAGACTAGCTTCTGCAATTTCTAGAAAAACACGTTCTGTATTTTCTTTTACATTCATTTACTTAACGATTTTTGAAAAATGGAGGTGTATCCAACTCATCTTCATCTTGCGAATTTGGAATTTCAAAGCGTTCTACCGGCGACACTACTGAATCCGTCGGACGAACGAGTGTCTCACGACGTAAATCCCAATCACCAAAAGCAGATGTTTGAGTTTGATCCGAACGACGTTGATTTTGTTTTGGCAATTCAACTGTTTCTGCCATATCAAAATGACGATCAAATCCATGTGAATGAGATGGTTTCACTGTTTCACGGTAGTTAGTAGTCGGTCTAGCTTGTGGAGTCACAACCTTTTCTACGCGGTCTTGACGAACACCCGTTGCAACAACTGTTACACGAATCTCATCACGCATACTTTCATCAATTGAAGTACCGAGCCAGATGTTTACTCCTTGTCCTGCTGCTTGGTTCACAATTTGTGAAGTCTCTTCTGCCTCAATCAAGGTTAAGTCAAGACCACCAGTTACGTTGACAATCACATCTTCTGCTCCATCAATTGTTGTTTCAAGAAGTGGAGAGTAAATTGCCTTACGTGCTGCTTCAACAACACGTTCTTCTCCACTACCGATACCAATACCCATAAGAGCATTCCCTTTATTTGCCATTACCGTTTTCACATCGGCAAAATCAAGGTTAATCAATCCTGGATTGGTAATCAAATCGGTAATTCCTTGAACACCTTGACGGAGAACGTTATCTGCTTCGCTAAGAGCTTCAAGAAGCGGTGTCTTCTTATCAACAATTTCAAGCAAGTTATTGTTTGAGATAATCAATAGAGTATCTACATGCTCACGAAGTTGATTGATTCCTTCTACAGCAAATTGTCCACGCTTGCTTCCTTCAAAACCAAACGGACGTGTTACAACACCAACTGTAAGAGCACCCAAATCTTTTGCAATACGAGCAATAACAGGGGCAGCTCCAGTTCCAGAGCCTCCTCCCATACCAGCAGTGATGAAGACCATATCCGCGCCACTGATAGCTTCCGTCAGTGTTTCTTCGCTTTCTTCAGCAGCCTTACGACCAACCTCAGGTTGACCTCCTGCACCCAAACCACGAGTCAATTTAGGTCCTAACTGAATAACAGTCTCAGCTTTTGTACTGCTCAAGGCTTGCACATCTGTATTTGCTGCGATAAATTCTACGCCTGTAACACCTTCGTCGACCATACGGTTGATGGCATTGCCACCACCTCCACCGACACCAATTACTTTAATCACTGCACCTTGGGCAGCAGCTGTATCAAATGAAAATGTCATAATTTATTTTTTCCTCTTTATTCGTCAAACATGCTTCCGATCAAGCCACGGAAACGATCTGCTAATTTCGGTTTATTTTGTGAAGTCTGTTGAAATTCTGCAACTTGTTCTGCAGGAGCTACAGGTTCTACTTCTGGAGTAGGAGCTGGTTGAACAGTAGTTGATTGAACAAACTGAGCTGTTTTCTGAATCATTCCCCCGAAACTGAGCGGTTGTTGGAATAATCCTTCATCACCCTTGACTGCTCGTTGAGCCAAGAGATGTACTTCTGTCAATTGTCCCGCAAATTCTGATAGACTAATCACATGCGCAAAGGCAGGATTACGAATTCCAACTTGGTTTGGAACATAGAGTTTCACACGAACACCAAAAACTTCTTGAGCAAGCTCCACAATACCCGGTAAAATAGCCGTTCCACCAATCAAAACAATGCCACCAGGAAGATCCAATAAATGTCTTCTGTCTAAGTCTTGTTTGATTTGTTCAAAAATATGCTTAATTCGTGCAGAAATAATCTCTGACAAGTAATTTTCTGTTACTTCAACAGGTTCTACTTCCCCAATCACTTCGACTTGGAATGTTTCTTTACTTGCGAGAGGAGGATAAGCCTCTCCATAGTTTAATTTCAAACCTTCGGCTAGTTTCTGTGATGTCTTCAAGACTTTAGAGATATCCTTAGTTACGTAATCTCCGCCTTCTTGGAGAATATTGGTGAACTGGAGTTCTTGGTTACGGATTGTAGCAACAGTTGTCTGTCCTGCTCCCATATCAATCACTGTAGCACCAAATTCACGTTCACCTTCATTCAAAATCGATTGAACCATTGCTAGTGGTGAAATAATAATATTTTCAACCTGAACACCTGCACGTTCAACTGTCTTACGTAGGTTATGTAAAATAGTGCGAGGACCTGTATAAAGTAAACCACGCATTTCAAGGCGAACCCCCATCATGCCACGTGGGTCACGAATTCCTTGAAAACCATCCACAATAAATTCCTCAGGAATGAATGTGATAACCTCACGATCAGGCGTCATACTCTTTGTCAAAGCTGATTTGACAACATTTTCGACATCTTGATCCATAATTTCCTTGGTATCAGATGTGACTGGAATCATTCCTTGAGTTGGTTCTACCTGTAAGAGATTAGCTGGTAAACCAACATTCACTGATTTAATTGAAATGCCTGCTTTTTCTTCCGCTTGGGAAATTGCTGATTTGATAGCAGTTGCTGCTGCATCAATATCAACAATAATTCCATCCTTTACACCTTTACTTTTGGCATTACTCACACCAATTACATTTAATTCACCATTTCTCTGCTCGGCTACAAGCACCTTGACAGAGCTTGTTCCAATATCTAGACCTGTAAAAAAGCCTTCTCTAGCCATTACATCGCATCCTCTCTATCTTCCAAGTTTCTAACTTCGTAATATTCAATAGCTAAACGTGGGCATAGCTATTCACAGAATATTATAACACAAAAAATCTCATCGTGCTCAGTTTTTTCCTAAATTTACTAGCCAATTTTTTTGTTTTTCTGTTCAGAAATTCATTCACTGTAAACTTTGTCAACAATCTGTCTATTGTACAAAAAAGAAAGCTCATTTCTAAGCTTTCTTTGCAATCATTTTTTCTGCTTCTTGTTCTAAAAATAGTTCCAAAATTTTCTTTGTCAAGGTAATCGCTCCCGACAAGGCCAGAGAAACGATTAAATAATTAGCCACTAAGCCGTGATCTCCAACCAATGGAGGTTTGGTCAAGAATCCGTAATCTCCACCTGTTACCAAATTGACCACAAAAATCAAGGCATTTAATGCAAAGGTCATGAGAAAAATTCTTTTCACATCTAGCATTCTCGCATCGTACTGTCTCAAGAGATAAACCAGTGAGTTCCCCAAGAGAGCTAAGTGCCCAAAGATAAAGGACAAAATGGCAATATGTGGGAAAGGATAGGGATCTGGCACTGGATAAACAAAGGCAGCTAATGTCCCAAATGTTCCTAGTAATGCAAAATACTGCCTATATTTAGACTGACCAGGAAGTAAGAGCACCACAAACATAGCCATACGGCAATGGTAGAAAGGTAAACTTTCTGACAGTGGCATATGGTTGACCCCATACCAACCATAAAGTAGGATCAACTGAACAGCCTGCAAGATTTGGAAAAATCGTTGGTAAGCCTTCTTTTCACGATAGCGATAGGCTGTATAAAAGGTCAAACCCAAGAGTGTAAATATACTGATATACCAAAAAAGATCAAACTTGGGTGGCTCTGTTGCTTGGGTCGTAAAGAAAATATCCCATAAATTCATCTAGTCTTCCTCATGATTCAAAATTTTCCTGCATTTTATTATACCATGCTACTTAAGAAAAATGAATTTAGAAATACGATAATCATCTTCTTAGTCAAGATATTGCTCCCTCTGACCTTGATAAACCTGCCAAAGAAGCTCTATTTGCTCCTTGGTAATGCGTTTTTCAGATAAGGCTGGCAGTTGGTCAATGGCAAAAAATTGAAGGTGTACTGACCCCAAAAAGTTAGACAATCAATTTATCCGAAGGATTTAGTTCTGTATTGCACAGGACTGAGTCCTTTTAGTTTTACCTTAATTCGTTTATTGTTGTAGTAATCAATATAGTCTACAAT
>NZ_VFSH01000013.1 GCF_006385785.1 Streptococcus shenyangsis | reverse complement strand
AGTAACGATTTTTTCCTTTTTTGACAAACTCTATTCCGTAACGATCAATCAATTTAATCATGTATCTAATATTAGAATTGTTTATACCAAATTTATTCGAAAGCTTCTCTAAGCTATATTCTTGTTTTCTAAGTTCATAGATCTGAACTTTATCATCATAAGTTAATTTCATAATAAAAACACCCCAAAAGTTAGATTTTTTCTGTCTAACTTTTGGGGTGCAGTTCAACTTGATATTATGCGTTTTATTGTGGGAAGATTTACTTCATTTTCTACTAAAATTAAGTTTTTGAATAACCTCTATTTTAGTAGTTTGTATAGTCGCCCTTAATCAATTTTTGCGATAAGCTTTAATACTATGACTGTACCATTCTTGCAGTTCCTTTGATGGTGGTGTCATATAATCACCATACATCTGTGTTAAAAATTGATCATATTTTTTAGGGACTGGTAACATACGGCCTTCAAACTCAGTTAAAATCAGTTCTTTAAAGGTATCAACTGGGAATATTTCTTTCATTCCTTCCTTACCAATCCCGATTCCTCCTTCATATTGAGGAGTGTTGGTTGCAGCATTTTTGACTAGTTGATCAATTTTCTTGTAAAAGTAGCGGGGATCGACAAATCGGAGAGCGTACCAACTACATAATCTAAGAAAATCTTTTAATTTGCTATCGCCGTGAACTGCTCGTGATTTTTTGATATAAGCTAGTTGACGAAGGGCTACATACTTATAACTCTTGTCGACAATGCTCAAGTCTGTAAAGCGATCAATTGGGAAGACATCGATAAAGAGACTGGTGTCATGACGCTTGTACTTAACATGGTCTTCGATAACAGTAGAAGTATCCAAAATCGATGCGAAATTATGGAAGTACCAAGAAGAAGTGTCGTAGGAAAGAACCTTGTAGCGAGGGTGATTTTCTTTCTCTATAATATCCAGTAAACGTTCATAATCTTCACGATAGAGAGAAATATCAATATCATCATCCCAGGGAATCATACCTTTGTGGCGGATAGCTCCAAGCATGGTTCCATAACTGAGAAAATAAGGAATATTATGTTTCTTACAAGTCTCATCAATATAATCTAGCAGGGCTAGTTGAATTTCTTTAATTTCTTCTTTTTTTAAATATTGCATCCTAATCCTCCAATTTGTAGGCATGAAATTCATGACTGTAGAAGCGTTTTTCTTCAGGTGGCAAGGTCATATAATCCCCATAAAATTGAGTCAAAATAGTATCAAATTTTTCAGGTGCTGGAAGGATTAAATTTTCAAAGGCTAAATCGATTGTTTTATCAAAAGTACCACTTGGAAAGACTTCCTTTTCCTTAAATTTAGAAGGGATAAAGGCCATATACTGCCCATTCTCACGACTATATTTTTGAATTTCTTTCTCTATTTTATGTGCGAAGTAACGAGGAGAAACAGGTCGAAGTAGCAACCAAAAGGCTGTTCGTATCCAATCTTTTAAAAGGCTATCTTTATAGACAATATTTTTGTGTTTACTGAAAGACAGAAGTTTAAAACTTTCCAGTTTGTAACAAGTATCAATGACCTTAGGATCATCAAATCGGTCCATAGGGAAAATGTCAATAAAGACACCAGACTCATAGGTTTTCGTATTTCGAGTATCGATTATTTTAGTCGTACTGTCGGTGATTTTGATAAAGTTGTTAAAGTAGTTTTTATCTGTTTCCAAGGATAGGAGCTTATATTTGCTTTTTTCCTTTTGAAAAATGTTTATAAATCGTTGGTAGTCTTCTCGAGGCATGGATAAATCAATATCGTCGTCCCAAGGGATAAAGCCCTCATGTCGAACTGCCCCAATCAGAGTCCCGTAGTTAATAATATAGTTGATATTGTGCTTTTTACAGAGAGTATCAATATAATCCAAAATTTCTAATTCAATTTGTTTGGCATCTTCAATAGTTAGTTGTTTCATTCTATACTCCTATGATCTTTTGAATTTATTTTTTAAGGCTAGGACATGGTTTAAAAATTCATAGAAAATGCTATCTTTTGTGAAGACAAGTAGACTAATATAAGAGATGGCTGATAGCAAGACAATCAAACCAGTATTAATCAAAAATGGCAAATTAATGACCATATCTACAGGATACAATAAATTAATCAGGAAATAAATTCCTACAAAGGAAAGTGAAAAGAGCGAGTATCGAACAGTATAGCTAAAGATATGTCCCAAGTGAATAAGTTGTTTTCTATGGATGAAAATGATATAGAAAACAAGTAGAGAGGCCTCTGATAGCATAGTTGTCAGTAAGTAGTACTCAGGAGCCACGATTTGGTTAAAAAAGAGAAGACTATTTAAGGCCAAATTGAGTAATCCTGCAAAGACTGTATAGACTGTGATTCGTTTTTCATAGCCATTTGTAAAGAGAATTTGGGAACCAAGAATGGTATCCAGTGCCAGGATAATCGTACGAAAAGCGAAGAGAGAGGTTAAGATACCGCCTCCGATATATTTTTCACTACCGTAAAGTAGGATGGCATTTGGTCCTAAAACCATGAGTCCAAAACTCAGTGGGATGATAAAGAAGTTAAAGATTCGACTGCCTCTGTTAACAAGTGCGACATAGGCTTCCTTGTCGCCTTTTCCTAGATAATAACTGAGACGAGGCACACTCACTCCGATAGCTCCTGTTACAACACCAGCAATAACGGTCACAATTCGTTGAGCCATGGTATAGTAACTAACGTTGACATCAATTCCTGTTTTAACGAGGAAGAGGCGATCTAAAAAAGTGAAGAGCATATTGGCATTGGCAAAGACTAACATGGCTGTCAGCGGGAGAAAGAGTGGTTTAAAATCACTTAGGTTGATTTTAACAAGTTTGATGTCTCTTTTAATCCAAAAATAACTAATCAGATAGTTAATCAGTGTCGATAAACTCATCACAAGTGTGTAGATAACAATATCGTGTTCATTTTTGACAAACAGGAAAATAGAGACCAGCATCAGGATACGGATGAAGGCAGTTTTGTAAAAGAGAAAACTATAATTTTCCAGAGCTTCATTGACCCATTCGATTGAAAAAATCTGGGCAATGAGTTGAATCCCCATAACAAGGTATACTTTTTTGATGATTGGATTATCAGTAAAGAAGAGAGGATAGGCAAGGATATAGACAGCGGTGGTCAAAATCGTACAAGCTATGCACAAATAAAAAAGACTGGAGAAGGTTCTATTAAGATCTTTTTTGTTATCCTTGACATTACTGATGGCCCGTAAACCGTAGTTATAGACTCCATAAGTCGCAAAGGGTAAGAAAAATGACAAAATAGTGTCAACTGAGTTGAAGTAACCATAGTCAGTTCGGTCCAAGACACGCGCTACATAGGTTCCAGTTAGGATGGGAAAAATAATATTTAAGACACGAATTCCCATGTAAGATAGAGCATTTAATTTTATACTTTTCATTCAATTTACCTCGTTTTTCATTATATCATAAAGTTAGCTAATAAGAAATGAAGGGTAGTAAGCCAAGTAATTGCTTTGAAGTTTCAAAGCTTAATTTTAAGATTTTTTTAAGGAAATTATATTATTCTGGAGAACTCTAAAATTTCACAGCCATTTATTGGTAATGACTATAGAATTCCTAGTCATTACTAGAAATGGACTAGTTTCTTTGAATAATAGAACTCCTTAATCCTTCTATTCTAGAACGGGAGGACCGATATTTCTTTTATGATAGGACTAGATTGTGGTATAATAGAGAGAATAAGTTTTTTTAGTAAGACAAAGGAGAAAATAGATGATTTATGCAGGAATTCTTGCTGGTGGAACTGGCACACGTATGGGAATCAGTAACTTGCCAAAACAATTTTTAGAGCTAGGTGATCGACCTATTTTGATTCATACAATTGAAAAATTTGTCTTGGAACCAAGTATTGAAAAAATTGTAGTTGGTGTTCATGGAGACTGGGTTTCTCATGCAGAGGATCTTGTAGATAAATATCTACCTCTTCATAAGGATCGTATCATCATTACAAAAGGTGGTGCTGACCGTAATACGAGTATTGAGAAAATCATTGAAGCTATCGATGCTTATCGTCCGCTTACTCCAGAGGATATCGTTGTTACTCACGATTCTGTTCGTCCATTTATTACGCTTCGCATGATTCAAGACAATATCAAACTTGCCCAAAATCATGACGCAGTGGACACTGTGGTAGAAGCTGTTGATACTATCGTTGAAAGCACTAACGGTCAATTCATTACAGATATTCCAAATCGTGCTCACCTCTATCAAGGACAAACACCTCAAACATTCCGTTGCAAGGACTTCATGGATCTTTATGGCTCTCTTTCTGCTGAAGAGAAAGAAATCTTGACAGATGCATGTAAAATCTTTGTGATTAAAGGAAAAGATGTGGCCTTGGCCAAAGGTGAATATTCAAATCTAAAAATTACAACCGTAACAGATTTGAAGATTGCAAAAAGTATGATTGAGAAAGACTAGTAAAATGATTAATCAAATTTATCAACTAACTAAGCCTAAGTTTATCAACGTCAAATATCAGGAAGAGGCTATTGACCAAGAGAATCATATCCTTATCCGTCCCAACTACATGGCTGTCTGTCATGCGGATCAGCGTTACTATCAAGGAAAACGTGATCCCAAGATTTTGAATAAAAAGCTTCCAATGGCAATGATTCACGAGTCATGTGGAACCGTTATTTCTGATCCGACAGGAACCTATGAGGTTGGGCAAAAAGTCGTCATGATTCCCAATCAGCCTCCTATGCAGAGCGATGAAGAATTCTATGAGAACTACATGACAGGGACCCATTTCTTGTCTAGTGGATTTGATGGCTTTATGAGAGAGTTTGTTTCTCTCCCTAAAGACCGTGTGGTGGCTTATGATACTATTGAAGACACGGTTGCAGCCATTACTGAGTTTGTTAGTGTTGGCATGCATGCCATGAATCGCTTATTGAACCTTGCTCATAGCAAGCGTGACCGAATCGCCGTTATCGGAGATGGAAGTTTAGCTTTTGTAGTTGCCAATATTATCAATTATACTTTGCCAGAAGCAGAGATTGTGGTTATTGGTCGTCACTGGGAAAAATTGGAACTCTTCTCTTTTGCTAAAGAATGTTATATTACTGATAATATTCCTGAAGACTTGGCCTTTGACCATGCTTTTGAGTGTTGTGGTGGTGATGGTACTGGACCAGCCATTAATGACTTGATTCGCTACATTCGTCCTCAGGGAACGATTCTCATGATGGGTGTTAGCGAGTATAAAGCCAATCTCAATACACGTGATGCCCTAGAAAAAGGCTTGCTCTTGGTTGGGTCCTCTCGTTCTGGTCGCATTGATTTTGAAAATGCCATCCAAATGATGGAAGTCAAGAAATTTGCCAATCGTCTTAAAAATATCCTTTATCTAGAAGAACCTGTAAGAGAAATTAAAGATATTCACCGTGTCTTTGCGACCGATTTAAACACAGCCTTTAAAACAGTGTTTAAGTGGGAAGTATAAGTGCTGGAGGTTAATTGTGGAGAAAATCATTAAAGAAAAAATTTCTTCCTTGCTTACTCAAGAAGAGGAAGTCCTCAGTGTTGAACAACTGGGTGGAATGACCAATCAAAACTATTTGGTCAAAACAACAAATAAGCAATACATTGTTAAGTTCTTTGGTAAAGGGACAGAAAAGCTGATCAATCGTCAAGATGAAAAGTACAATCTTGAACTACTTAAAGATTTAGACCTAGATGTCAAAAATTATCTTTTTGATATTGAGGCTGGTATCAAAGTAAATGAGTATATTGAGTCGGCTATCACGCTTGATTCAAGGTCAATCAAGACTAAGTTTGATAAAATTGCTCCAATTTTACAAACGATTCATGCCTCTGGCAAAGAATTAAGAGGAGAATTTGCTCCTTTTGAAGAAATCAAAAAATACGAATCCTTGATTGAAGAAAAAATCCCTTATGCTAACTATGAAGCAGTTCGAAAAGAAGTCTTCTCCTTAGAGAAAAGACTGGCTGACTTAGGTGTTGATAGAAAATCTTGCCATATCGATTTGGTGCCTGAAAACTTTATCGAATCACCTCAAGGACGTCTATATCTGATTGACTGGGAATATTCATCAATGAATGATCCAATGTGGGATTTGGCAGCCCTATTTTTAGAATCTGAATTCACTTCCCAAGAGGAAGAAGCCTTCTTGTCTCGCTATGAGAGTGAGCAAACACCTGTCTCTCGTGAAAAGATTGCCATTTATAAAATTTTACAAGACGCTATTTGGAGTTTATGGACAGTTTACAAAGAAGAGCAAGGTGCAGATTTTGGTGATTATGGTGTGAGCCGTTACCAAAGAGCTATTAAAGGTTTGTCATATTATGGAGGTTCAGATGAAAAATAAAAATGGAGTTTCTTTTGGTCTACTCTCAGGTGTTTTCTGGGGATTAGGTCTAACTATTAGTGCTTATATCTTTTCGATTTTTACAGATTTGTCGCCCTTTGTGGTGGCCGCTGCTCACGATTTCTTGAGTATCTTTATCTTACTAGCTTTTCTTTTGGTAAAAGAAGGAAAAGTTCGTCTCTCAATTTTCTTAAATATTCGCAATGTTAGTGTTATCATTGGAGCCTTGCTAGCAGGCCCTATCGGTATGCAGGCCAATCTTTATGCAGTTAAGTATATTGGAAGTTCCTTAGCTTCATCTGTATCGGCTATCTACCCTGCAGTTTCAGTTTTATTGGCTTTCTTCTTTTTGAAGCACAAGATTTCAAAAAATACTGTATTTGGGATTGTCTTGATTATTGCAGGGATTATTGCTCAGACCTATAAGGTTGAACAGGTCAATTCCTTCTACATTGGGATTCTTTCTGCTTTGGTTTGTGCTATTGCATGGGGAAGTGAGAGTGTTCTTAGCTCCTTTGCCATGGAAAGTGAATTGAGTGAAATCGAAGCCCTCTTAATTCGTCAAGTGACTTCATTCTTGTCTTATCTTGTGATTGTGCTCTTCTCTCATCAGTCATTTGCAGAAGTAGCCAATGGGCAATTACTAGGTCTTATGATTGTCTTTGCAGCCTTTGATATGATTTCCTATTTGGCTTATTATATCGCTATTAATCGCTTGCAACCAGCCAAGGCTACAGGTTTGAACGTGAGTTATGTAGTTTGGACGGTCTTGTTTGCAGCTCTCTTCTTGGGAACAGCACTAGATATGCTGACAATTATTACGTCACTTGTCGTCATTGCTGGAGTTTATATTATTATTAAAGAATAAAGGAGATTCGTGTGAAAGCCATTATCTTAGCAGCGGGCTTGGGAACTCGCTTGCGTCCTATGACTGAAAATACCCCTAAAGCCTTGGTTCAGGTTAATCAAAAACCCTTGATTGAATACCAAATTGAGTTTTTAAAAGAAAAAGGAATCAATGACATCATCATCATTGTTGGTTACCTTAAAGAACAATTCGATTATTTGAAAGAAAAATATGGTGTTCGCCTCGTCTTCAATGATAAATACGCTGACTACAATAACTTTTACTCTCTCTATCTTGTAAAAGAAGAATTAGCTAACAGCTATGTTATTGATGCCGATAATTATCTCTTTAAAAATATGTTCCGCAATGATTTGACTCGTTCGACTTATTTTAGTGTCTATCGTGAAGATTGTACCAACGAATGGTTCTTGGTCTATGGAGATGACTATAAGGTTCAAGACATTACTGTTGATAGCAAGGCAGGCCGCATTCTTAGTGGTGTATCCTTCTGGGATGCTCCAACTGCAGAAAAAATTGTCAGCTTTATTGACAAGGCTTATGCAAGTGGAGAATTTGTTGATCTCTACTGGGACAATATGGTTAAGGATAATATCAAAGAACTGGATGTCTATGTTGAAGAATTAGAAGGCAATAGCATCTATGAAATCGATAGTGTCCAAGACTACCATAAATTAGAAGAAATTCTTAAAAACGAAAATTAAAGATTCCAACATCTGGCTGAAATAGTCGGATGTTTTTTTGATTTTTTACGAATAAATAGATGACTAGAAAAAGAAATGGAGTTATTTATGAAAATCACAAACTATGAAATCTATAAGTTGAAAAAATCAGGTTTGAGCAATCAACAGATTTTGAAGGTCCTAGAATACGGTGAAAATGTCGATCAAGAACTGTTGTTGGGTGATATTGCAGATATATCAGATTGCCGAAATCCAGCTGTTTTTATGGAACGTTATTTTCAGATAGACGATGCGCATTTGGAGAAGGAGTTTCAAAAATTTCCATCTTTCTCTATTTTAGATGACTGTTATCCTTGGGATTTGAGTGAAATATATGATGCACCTGTGCTTTTATTTTACAAGGGGAATCTCGACCTCTTGAAATTTCCAAAGGTGGCGGTCGTGGGCAGTCGTGCTTGTAGCAAACAGGGAGCTAAGTCAGTTGAAAAAGTCATTCAAGGATTGGAAAATGAACTGGTTATTGTCAGTGGATTAGCTAAGGGAATTGACACAGCAGCTCATATGGCAGCTCTTCAGAATGGCGGCAAAACCATTGCTGTGATTGGAACAGGGCTGGATGTGTTTTATCCTAAAGCCAATAAACGCTTGCAAGACTACATCGGCGATGACCATCTGGTTCTTAGTGAATATGGCCCTGGCGAACAACCTCTGAAATTTCATTTTCCTGCCCGTAATCGCATCATAGCTGGACTTTGCCGTGGCGTGATTGTAGCAGAGGCCAAGATGCGCTCAGGTAGTCTCATCACCTGTGAGAGGGCAATGGAAGAAGGACGCGATGTCTTTGCTATTCCTGGTAGCATTTTAGATGGACTATCAGACGGTTGCCATCATTTGATCCAAGAAGGAGCAAAATTGGTTACAAGTGGGAAGGATGTTCTTGCGGAATTTGAATTTTAATACTCTTCGAAAATCTCTTCAAACCACGTCAGCTTCCATCTGCAACCTCAAAACAGTGTTTTGAGCAACCTGCGGCTAGCTTCCTAGTTTGCTCTTTGATTTTCATTGAGTATAAGAAGAAAGTCTGCTTACTAGACAAACTTTTCTTCTATATATTGGAGCTAAGTCTTGACAGTTATGGCAAAATGGTTTACACTTTATAAAGTTTATTACTTTGAAAAGGTGTGATACTGTGGCTACGGCAACAAAAAAGAAAAAATCAACAGTTAAAAAAAATCTAGTAATCGTGGAGTCGCCTGCTAAGGCCAAAACGATTGAAAAATATCTCGGCAGAAACTACAAGGTTTTAGCCAGTGTTGGGCATATTCGAGATTTGAAGAAATCCAGTATGTCAGTCGATATTGAAAATAATTATGAACCGCAATATATCAATATCCGAGGAAAAGGTCCTCTTATCAATGACTTGAAAAAAGAAGCCAAAAAAGCTAATAAAGTCTTTCTGGCAAGTGACCCGGACCGTGAAGGAGAAGCGATTTCTTGGCATTTGGCCCATATTCTCAACTTGGATGAAAATGATGCCAACCGTGTGGTCTTCAATGAAATCACCAAAGATGCGGTCAAAAATGCTTTTAAAGAACCTCGTAAGATTGATATGGACTTGGTCGATGCCCAACAGGCTCGTCGTGTCCTAGACCGCTTGGTAGGATATTCGATTTCGCCTATTTTGTGGAAGAAGGTCAAGAAGGGTTTATCAGCAGGGCGCGTACAGTCTATTGCGCTCAAGTTAATCATTGATCGTGAGAATGAAATCAATGCCTTCCAGCCAGAAGAATACTGGACAATTGATGCTGTTTTTAAAAAGGGAACCAAGCAATTTCAGGCTTCCTTCTATGGAGTAGATGGTAAAAAGATGAAACTGACTAGCAATGATGAGGTCAAGGAAGTCTTGTCTCGTCTGACTAGCAAAGATTTTTCAGTGGATCAGGTGGATAAGAAAGAGCGCAAACGCAATGCTCCATTACCCTATACTACTTCATCTATGCAGATGGATGCGGCTAATAAAATCAATTTCCGTACTCGAAAGACCATGATGGTTGCCCAACAGCTCTATGAGGGGATTAATATCGGTTCTGGTGTCCAAGGTTTGATTACCTATATGCGTACCGATTCAACTCGTATCAGCCCTGTAGCGCAGAACGAAGCAGCAAGTTTCATTACGGATCGTTTTGGTAGCAAGTATTCTAAGCATGGTAGCAAGGTCAAAAATGCTTCAGGAGCTCAGGATGTCCACGAGGCTATTCGTCCGTCTAGTGTCTTTAATACACCGGAAAGCATCGCTAAGTATTTAGACAAGGATCAGCTCAAGCTTTATACTCTTATTTGGAATCGTTTTGTAGCGAGTCAGATGACAGCTGCTGTCTTTGATACCATGGCTGTTAAATTGTCTCAAAATGGAGTTCAATTTGCTGCCAATGGTAGTCAGGTTAAGTTTGATGGTTATCTTGCCATTTATAATGATTCTGACAAGAATAAGATGTTACCAGATATGGTTGTTGGCGATGTGGTCAAGCAGGTCAATAGCAAACCAGAGCAACATTTCACTCAACCGCCTGCTCGTTATTCTGAAGCGACACTGATTAAGACCTTGGAGGAAAATGGGGTTGGACGTCCGTCAACCTACGCACCAACCATTGAAACTATTCAGAAACGTTACTATGTTCGCCTTGCAGCCAAACGTTTTGAACCAACAGAGTTGGGAGAAATTGTTAACAAGCTCATCGTTGAATATTTCCCAGATATCGTAAACGTGACCTTTACAGCTGAAATGGAAGGCAAACTGGATGACGTCGAAGTCGGAAAAGAGCAGTGGCAACGTGTCATTGATGCCTTTTACAAACCTTTCTCTAAAGAGGTTGCCAAGGCTGAAGAAGAAATGGAGAAAATCCAGATTAAGGATGAACCAGCTGGATTTGATTGTGAAGTGTGTGGCAGTCCAATGGTTATTAAACTTGGTCGTTTTGGTAAGTTCTACGCTTGCAGCAATTTCCCAGATTGCCGTCATACCCAAGCAATCGTGAAAGAAATCGGTGTTGAGTGTCCAAGTTGTCATCAGGGACAAATCATTGAGCGTAAAACCAAGCGTAACCGCCTCTTCTATGGTTGCAATCGCTATCCAGAATGTGAATTTACCTCTTGGGACAAGCCTGTTGGTCGTGACTGTCCAAAATGTGGCAACTTCCTCATGGAGAAAAAAGTCCGTGGTGGTGGCAAGCAGGTTGTTTGCAGCAAGGGTGATTACGAAGAAGAAAAGATTAAATAAGAGGAGAGTCCTGAAAGTGAATTTCAGGCTCTTTTGGTTAGAACTTGACAAAATTCATCATTTTATGCGAAACTAGAAGAAGATTATTTTATACTCAATGAAAATCAAAGAGCAAACTAGGAAACTAGCCGCAGGTTGCTCAAAGCACTGCTTTGAGGTTGCAGATAAGACTGACGAAGTCAGGAACCATACCTACGGTAAGGCGACGTTGACGCGGTTTGAAGAGATTTTCGAAGAGTATTAACTAGGAGAAGTTATGCGTCTTATCTATTTGATAATTGGTTTTTTATCACTGGCCTTGGCTATTGTTGGGGTTGTTTTACCCTTGTTACCTACAACACCTTTTCTTTTACTGTCTATTGCTTGTTTCTCCAGAAGTTCCAAGCGTTTCGAAGACTGGCTTTATCATACCAAGCTCTATCAAGCATATGTAGCTGATTTTCGCGAGACTAAGTCTATTGCGCGTGAACGAAAGAAAAAAATCATCGTATCTATCTACATCTTGATGGGAATTTCTATTTATTTTGCCCCTCTCTTACCAGTCAAAATCGGTCTGGGAGCTTTGACCATCTTTATCACCTATTATCTCTTCAAGGTCATTCCAGACAAAGAATAAAAAATAGTAACTATTTTCCTTGATATAAATGAAAGCATATTCACAACAATATGATATAATAAATTTAAAGTAATACTCAAGGAGAATCAAATGATTTACGAATTTTGTGCTGAAAATGTGACCTTGCTTGAAAAAGCGATGCAGGCTGGAGCTCGTCGAATCGAACTTTGTGACAATCTAGCAGTTGGTGGGACAACTCCCAGCTATGGAGTGACCAAGGCAGCGGTTGAATTGGCAGCTAACTACGATACGACCATCATGACCATGATTCGTCCACGTGGTGGCGACTTTGTCTATAATGACCTAGAAATTGCTATTATGCTAGAAGACATTCGGTTGACTGCTCAGGCTGGAAGTCAAGGGGTTGTATTTGGGGCTTTAACTGCTGATAAAAAGTTGGATAAGCCTAATCTGGAGAAGTTAATTGCTGCATCAAATGGAATGGAAATTGTCTTCCACATGGCCTTTGATGAATTGAGTGATGAAGAACAACTGGAAGCTATTGATTGGCTTAGCCAAGCTGGAGTCACTCGTATCCTAACTCGTGCTGGTGTGTCTGGAGATTCGCTAGAGAAACGCTTTGCTCACTATCACAAAATTTTGGAGCATGCTAAAGGTAAAATTGAAATTCTACCTGGTGGGGGGATTGACCTTGACAACCGTCAAACCTTTATCGATCAGCTAGGTGTGACACAATTGCACGGAACTAAGGTTGTCTTTTAAAAAATAGAAAGGAACTGCTAGCTTTGGGTAGCAGTTTTCACTTATGTTTGAAATTTTTAAATCCTATCAGTTTAATCAAGAAAAGGCTCGTGCCTATGGTTTTGTAGAAAGTAGTGGAGTTTGGACTTATAGCTGCATGATTTTGCAGGGTGATTTTGTCATGACTGTGTCCATAACTGCTGATAATGTGAATTTTCAGGTCTTTGATCAGGAAATGGGCGACCTCTATCCTCAAGTTCATATGGAAAGTATGACAGGAAGTTTTGTTGCAAGTGTCCGTAAGGCTTGTCTGGAGATTCTTTACCAGATTCGGAAGGCTTGTTTTGATGTGCAGGACTATATCTGTCCTCAGACTAAACGAATTATGACTCAGGTTCAGGAAAAATATGGTAATCAGTTGGAATATCTGTGGGAGAAATCTCCTGATACAGCAGTCTTAAGACATGAAGGCAATAAAAAGTGGTATACCGTCTTGATGAAAATCTCTTGGGATAAGCTGGAAAAGGGAAGAGAAGGTCAAGTGGAAGCAGTCAATCTCAAACATGACCAAGTAGCTGATTTGCTTTCACACAAGGGCATTTATCCAGCCTTTCATATGAATAAACGTTACTGGATTAGTGTGTCCCTTGATGATACTTTATCAGATGAAGAAGTACTAGAATTGATGGAAAAAAGTTGGAACTTAACCTCTAAAAAATGAAACATTTCAATAATTTTCAATTAGCAAAATATTCTCTACTGAAGAAATTTTCAGAAAATATTGGATTTTTTTCTTGACAACTACTTTTGCCTATGCTAAAATACTAAACAAGATATCAAACGAAGGAGAAAGTCAAACATGAAAACAGCTAAGTTTAATCAATTTGCTTTGTTGTTGAGATACTCGGGCTAGTGCAAAATGCATTAGTCCTGTTTGGCTTACCAAGCGGGAGTAAATCAACATCTCGCTTGGAACTCCGAGCGAGATGTTTTTTTAAAACCAAATTTAGAAAAGGGGAAATCTTATGAGAACAGTTGAATTTCTAGATACTAGCCTTCGAGATGGTGAGCAGACACCAGGTGTTAATTTTTCTATTAAGGAAAAGATTGCCATTGCAAGACAACTGGAAAAATGGGGAATTTCGGCAATTGAAGCTGGTTTTCCGGCGGCGAGTCCTGATTCATTCACAGCAGTGCAGGAAATCGCCAAGGTCTTGAAGAAAACAGCGGTGACTGGATTAGCTCGCTCTGTTAAATCAGATATTGACGCTTGTTATGAAGCACTTAAGGATGCTAAGTATCCACAAATCCATGTTTTTATCGCTACTAGTCCTATCCATCGGGAATTTAAGTTGAATAAAAACAAAGAGGAAATTTTGGAAGCTATTAAGGAGCATGTTTCCTATGCCCGTTCTAAGTTTGAGGTTGTCGAATTCTCTCCTGAAGATGCGACTAGAACGGAGTTGGATTTTCTCTTGCAAGTTGTTCAAACAGCGGTTGATGCAGGTGCATCTTATATCAATATCCCTGATACGGTAGGATTTACCACACCAGAGGAATACGGAGCTATCTTCAAATACTTGATTGAGAATGTAAAAACAGACCGTAAGATTATCTATTCGCCTCACTGTCACGATGACCTTGGAATGGCAGTAGCTAATAGCCTTGCTGCTGTCAAGAATGGAGCGGGGCGTGTTGAAGGAACCATTAACGGTATTGGAGAACGAGCTGGCAATGCTGCTTTGGAAGAAATTGCAGTAGCCCTCAATATTCGCCAAGATTACTACCAAGCAGAAACCAGTATTGTCTTAAACGAAACCATCAATACGTCAGAAATGGTTTCTCGCTTCTCAGGAATTCCAGTTCCTAAAAACAAGGCGGTAGTCGGTGGAAATGCCTTTTCTCACGAATCTGGTATTCACCAAGACGGAGTCCTTAAAAATCCTCTCACTTATGAGATCATCACCCCTGAATTGGTTGGTGTTAAGAGTAACAGTCTTCCTCTTGGAAAATTATCTGGTCGCCATGCCTTTGTTGAGAAACTAAGAGAACTAGCCCTAGATTTTACGGAAGAGGACATCAAGCCACTCTTTGCTAAGTTCAAGGCGCTGGCCGACAAGAAACAAGAAATCACAGATGCAGATATTCGTGCTCTGGTAGCTGGAACCATGGTTGAAAATCCAGAAGGCTTCCACTTTGATGATTTACAACTGCAAACCCATGCAGATAATGACATCGAAGCGCTTGTTAGCCTAGCCAATATGGATGGTGAGAAAGTCGAATTTAATGCGACAGGGCAAGGTTCCGTTGAGGCAATCTTTAACGCTATCGACAAGTTCTTCAATCAATCTGTTCGCTTGGTGTCCTATACCATTGATGCGGTGACAGATGGAATCGATGCCCAAGCTCGGGTCTTGGTCACTGTTGAAAATAGAGATACAGAAACTATTTTTAATGCAGCAGGTCTTGATTTCGATGTGTTGAAGGCTTCTGCTATTGCCTATATCAATGCTAATACTTTTGTTCAAAAAGAGAATGCTGGTGAGATGGGACGCAGTGTTTCCTATCGCGACATGCCTAGTGTGTAAAGGAGAATGCTATGACAAAGAAAATAGTAGCTCTAGCAGGGGATGGGATCGGTCCAGAAATCATGGAGGCTGGGTTAGAGGTTCTGGAAGCCCTAGCTGAAAAAACAGGCTTTGACTATGAGATTGATAGACGACCTTTTGGAGGTGCAGGTATTGATGCTGCAGGGCATCCCTTACCTGATGAAACCCTCAAGGCAAGTAGAGAAGCAGATGCCATTCTTCTAGCGGCTATCGGTAGTCCTCAGTATGATAGTGCAGCGGTTCGGCCTGAACAAGGCTTGCTGGCTCTGCGTAAGGAACTCAATCTCTATGCTAATATTCGCCCTGTTAAGATTTTTGAGAGTCTCAAGCATTTGTCACCTCTTAAACCAGAACGAATTGCTGGTGTAGACTTTGTCGTGGTGCGTGAGTTGACAGGCGGGATTTACTTTGGAGATCATATTCTTGAAGAGCGAAAAGCGCGTGATATCAACGACTATAGCTATGAGGAAGTGGAGCGGATTGTTCGTAAATCCTTTGAGATTGCAAGAAATCGCAGAAAAATCGTTACTAGTATCGATAAGCAAAATGTGTTGGCAACATCAAAACTCTGGCGGAGAGTAGCTGAGAAGGTCTCACAGGATTTCCCAGATGTAACCTTGGAGCACCAGCTAGTCGACTCAGCTTCCATGCTTATGATTACCAATCCTGCCAAGTTTGATGTCATCGTGACAGAAAATCTTTTCGGAGATATTCTCTCTGATGAATCAAGCGTTTTATCTGGCACACTTGGAGTTATGCCATCAGCCAGTCATTCTGAAAATGGATCAAGTCTCTATGAGCCCATTCACGGTTCAGCTCCTGATATTGCAGGTCAAGGAATTGCAAATCCTATTTCCATGATTTTATCAGTGGCCATGATGTTGAGAGATAGTTTCGGACGTTATGAGGATGCAGAGCGTATCGAGCATGCTGTCGAGGCAAGTTTGGCGGCTGGTATATTAACGAGAGATATAGGAGGACAGGCTTCGACCAAGGAAATGACAGAAGCCATTATTGCAAGGTTATGAAGTTAGACGAAAAAATTACTCTAGTTCTCTTGATTTGGAATGTCATGGTTTTCTTGATTTATGGCATTGACAAATCCAAGGCAAGGAGAAGAACTTGGCGCATCCCAGAGAAAATCTTACTCATTTTAGCCTTTACTTGTGGTGGTTTTGGAGCTTGGTTTGCAGGAATCACCTTTCATCACAAGACTAGAAAATGGTACTTTAAAACAGTTTGGTTTCTTGGGATGGTGACCACACTAGTAGTCTTATATGTTATTTGGAGGTAATGGATGGCAGGAAAATCGATTTTTGATAAATTATGGGACCGTCATGTCATCACAGGAGAAGAGGGGCAACCCCAGCTCATGTATGTGGATCAGCACTATATTCATGAAGTGACCAGCCCTCAAGCCTTTCAAGGTTTGCGAGACGCAGGACGAAGATTGAGACGACCAGACTTGACATTTGGAACTTTTGACCACAATGTCCCGACGGTCAATATCTACGATATTCGAGATGTCATTTCTAAGGCACAAATTGATAAGCTAGCTGAAAATGTTGAGGAGTTTGGGATTGAACATGCGGCCCACGGTTCCGAAAAGCAAGGAATCGTTCACATGGTTGGTCCAGAAACAGGACGGACTCAACCAGGAAAATTCATTGTTTGTGGAGACAGCCATACAGCAACCCACGGAGCTTTCGGAGCAATCGCCTTTGGGATTGGGACTAGTGAGGTTGAGCATGTCTTCGCTACCCAGACCCTCTGGCAGGTCAAACCCAAGAAAATGCTGGTTGAATTCACTGGAGTTCCTCAAAAAGGAGTTTATTCCAAGGATTACATTTTAGCCTTGATTGCCAAGTACGGTGTTGCTTGTGGTGTTGGCTATGTAGTGGAATATCGGGGACAAGCGATTGATGCACTGAGCATGGAAGAGCGAATGACCATCTGCAACATGTCCATCGAGTTTGGTTCTAAGATGGGAATCATGAATCCGGACCAAACCACCTATGATTATCTAAAAGGACGGGAATGTGTTCCAAAGGACTTCGAAGAGGCTGTGGCGGATTGGAAAACAATTGTCAGTGATGAGGATGCCGTTTATGATAAGGTTATCCAGATGGATGTCTCAGGATTGGCTCCCATGGTGACCTGGGGAACCAATCCAGCTATGGGCGTTGACTTTGACAGTAGCTTCCCAGAAATTAAGGATATGAATGATGAGCGAGCCTACAATTACATGGACTTGGAGCCTGGTCAAAAGCCAGCTGATATTGAACTAGGCTATATCTTTATCGGTTCTTGTACCAATGCTCGTCTCAGCGACTTGCAACTGGCTGCGCGATTTGTTAAAGGGAAGAAAATAGCACCCAACTTAACGGCTATCGTGGTTCCGGGCTCTCGTCCTGTCAAACGAGCTGCTGAGAAGTTGGGCTTGGATAAAGTTTTCTTAGATGCTGGCTTTGAATGGAGAGACCCGGGTTGTTCCATGTGCCTAGGGATGAATCCTGACAAGGTACCAGATGGTGTCCACTGCGCTTCAACCAGCAACCGTAACTTTGAAGACAGACAAGGCTTTGGTGCTAAGACTCATCTTTGCAGTCCAGCCATGGCAGCTGCGGCAGCTATCGCAGGGCGATTCGTAGATGTTCGGCAAATGCCAGAAGCCCAGTAAGGAGAGGATATGGAGAAATTTACAGTTTATACGGGAACGACCGTTCCTCTTATGAATGATAATATCGACACCGACCAAATCCTACCCAAGCAGTTTCTCAAGTTAATTGATAAAAAAGGATTTGGTAAGTACCTTATGTATGCTTGGCGTTATCTAGATGATCTCTATACTGAGGATCCAGACTTTGTCTTTAACCGACCTGAATATCGCAAAGCCAGTATTCTCATTTCAGGGGATAACTTCGGCGCAGGGTCTTCGAGGGAACATGCAGCTTGGGCCTTAGCAGACTATGGTTTTAAGGTCGTGATTGCAGGATCTTTCGGTGACATTCATTACAATAATGAACTTAATAATGGCATGTTGCCCATTGTTCAGCCCAGAGAGGTTCGAGAGAAACTAGCCAACTTGAAACCAACTGATCAGGTAACTGTGGACTTGGAACAACAAAAAATCATCTCACCAGTTGGAGAATTCACTTTCGAAATCGATAGCGAATGGAAACACAAGCTCTTAAATGGTTTGGATGATATCGGTATTACTTTGCAGTATGAAGATTTGATTGCTACCTATGAAAAACACCGACCAGCCTACTGGCAGGATTAGAAGAAAATTAGAAAAGGAAATAGAATTATGACAAAACACATTCAATGGAACGGAACACTTTCACAAGAAGGCTATGACATTTTAAAAGGTGAGGGCGGTTGTATCGTTTGCCCTACCAAAGTTGGTTACATCATCATGACTAGTGACAAGGCAGGACTTGAGCGTAAGTTCGCAGCCAAAGAACGCAATCGTAACAAACCAGGTGTTGTTCTCTGCGGTAGCATGGATGAGCTTCGTGCTTTAGCACAACTCAACCCAGAAATTGAAGCCTTCTACCAAAAACATTGGAACGAAGATATTCTTCTTGGTTGTATCCTTCCTTGGAAACCAGAAGCCTTTGAAAAACTAAAAGCTTATGGGGATGGCCGTGAAGAACTCATGACTGACGTGCGTGGTACTAGCTGTTTTGTTATCAAATTTGGGAAAGCGGGTGAACAATTGGCTGCCAAACTTTGGGAAGAAGGCAAGATGGTTTATGCCTCATCTGCAAACCCATCTGGAAAAGGAAATCGTGGTAAGGTAGAAGGTATCGGAGAACGTATCGAAGGAGCAGTAGATCTTGTCATTGAAGCAGATGATTATGTGGCATCTATCCAACCTGACAAAACGATTGAAACACGCTATGAGCAAGGTGTGATGGTGTCTATGGTCGATAAAGACGGCAAACTCATCCCAGAACAAGGGGGAGCACGTTCAACTTCACCAGCTCCAGTTGTAATCCGCAAAGGGCTTGACATTGATAAGATTATGATGCACCTGTCAGACACCTTTAACTCATGGGACTATCGTCAGGGCGAGTATTATTAGGATAGAGAAGAAGTGTGGAGAAAATAATCTCTCCACTTTTTTGTCTTTGATATAAGTAAAAACCGAACAATATAATTTAAATTATAAAATTATTTGACAAAAACTGTACTTTGTTTTATAATAAATTAAGGAAACGTCGGAAAAGGCGTAGTGATGCGAGAGCATAGGTAGGTCATTACAAAAGAAACGAGACATCGATATGTTAAATGAATTTCCAATTTTTGATTACGAAGATATTCAATTGATTCCAAATAAATGTGTGATTAAAAGCCGTGCAGAAGCGGACACAAGTGTCACTCTAGGAAAGCACACCTTTAAACTACCTGTTGTGCCAGCTAATATGCAGACAATTTTGGATGAAAGTGTAGCAGAGCAATTGGCTAAAGGTGGGTACTTCTACATTATGCACCGTTTTGATGAGGCAGGACGTATTCCATTTATTAAGCGCATGCATGAGCAAGGGCTCATTGCTTCTATCTCTGTCGGTGTTAAGGATTATGAGTATGATTTTGTCAGCCAGCTCAAGGCTGATGCTCCTGAGTACATCACGATTGATATTGCCCATGGTCATGCGGATAGCGTGATTTCTATGATTCAACACATCAAGAAAGAATTACCAGATACTTTTGTTATTGCAGGAAATGTGGGAACACCAGAAGCTGTGCGTGAATTGGAGAATGCTGGTGCGGATGCGACTAAGGTTGGAATCGGTCCTGGTAAGGTTTGTATCACCAAGGTCAAGACTGGTTTTGGTACAGGTGGTTGGCAGTTGGCTGCTCTCCGTTGGTGTGCCAAGGCTGCACGTAAACCAATCATTGCAGATGGAGGAATTCGTACTCACGGCGATATTGCCAAGTCTATCCGTTTCGGTGCCAGCATGGTTATGATTGGTTCCCTCTTTGCAGGACACATCGAAAGTCCAGGGAAAACAATTGAAGTTGATGGTGAACAATTCAAAGAATACTACGGTTCAGCTTCCCAATACCAAAAAGGAGCTTATAAGAACGTGGAAGGAAAACGCATCTTGCTTCCTGCCAAAGGTCATCTGCAAGACACTTTAACTGAGATGGAACAAGACCTTCAAAGTGCCATTTCATACGCAGGTGGACGTCAGGTTGCTGACCTTAAACACGTTGATTATGTGATCGTGAAAAACTCAATCTGGAATGGGGATGCTTCCCACTAAGACGGGCTATCCGTCTAGAAAAAACTTGTTATTAGAGCAAATTTCTGTTATAATAAAACAGGTTTCCACCCTTAGTGTAATGGATATCACGTAAGATTCCGGTTCTTGAGATGGGGGTTCGATTCCCTCAGGGTGGATGTAAACATCCTAAAAAGCCTTTAATAGGGCTTTTTTCTTTATCCTGCCTCAAATTTTTCCCTAAAACTGAAAATCATATTCTATAGAATGCCCAAATCTCCTCCAGTCCCGTTTTAAAGTGACTCAGGGGGCTTTTTTTGATATAATAAAAAGGACTGTTATCAGTTAGAAAGAGGTTGGTATGAAAGAATTACAAACTGTACTTAAAAACCATTTTGCAATCGAATTTGCAGACAAAAACTTACTGGAGACTGCCTTTACTCATACGAGTTATGCCAATGAGCACCGCCTCTTAAAAATTTCACACAATGAACGCTTGGAATTTTTAGGAGACGCTGTTCTACAGTTATTGATTTCAGAATATCTGTATAAAAAATATCCTAAAAAGCCTGAGGGTGATTTGTCCAAACTCCGTGCCATGATTGTTCGCGAGGAGAGTTTGGCTGGTTTTGCGCGTGATTGCCAGTTTGACCAGTTTATCAAGCTGGGTAAGGGAGAAGAAAAATCTGGTGGTCGAAATCGTGACACCATTCTTGGCGATGCCTTTGAAGCCTTTCTTGGTGCCCTCCTTTTGGACAAGGATGTGGCCAAGGTCAAGGAATTTATCTATCAAGTCATGATTCCTAAGGTTGAAGCAGGCGAGTTTGAGATGATTACAGACTACAAAACCCATCTCCAAGAGTTACTTCAGGTCAATGGAGATGTGGCTATTCGTTATCAGGTGATTTCTGAAACGGGTCCTGCCCACGATAAGGTTTTTGATGTAGAAGTTCTTGTTGAAGGTAAGAGCATTGGTCAAGGTCAAGGCCGTTCTAAGAAATTAGCAGAGCAGGAAGCTGCCAAAAATGCCGTTGAGAAAGGGCTGGATTCATGTATTTAAAGGAAATCGAAATTCAGGGATTCAAGTCTTTTGCTGACAAGACCAAGGTCGTATTTGACCAAGGTGTTACGGCAGTTGTTGGACCCAATGGATCTGGAAAGTCGAATATTACAGAAAGTCTGCGTTGGGCTTTGGGAGAGTCTAGTGTCAAGAGTCTCCGTGGGGGCAAGATGCCCGATGTCATTTTTGCTGGAACTGAAAGTCGCAAACCGCTCAATTATGCTTCTGTAGTTGTGACTTTGGATAATAATGATGGATTTATCAAGGATTTAGGTCAAGAAATCAGGGTAGAACGCCATATCTATCGTAGTGGTGATAGCGAATACAAGATTGACGGCAAGAAAGTTCGTCTTCGTGATATTCATGATCTTTTCTTGGATACAGGTTTGGGACGAGATTCCTTCTCTATCATTTCCCAAGGGAAGGTTGAGGAGATTTTCAACTCCAAGCCTGAAGAACGCAGAGCTATTTTTGAAGAAGCTGCAGGAGTTTTGAAATATAAGACTCGTCGAAAAGAGACAGAGAGTAAACTGCAGCAAACTCAGGATAATCTAGATCGTCTAGAAGACATTATCTACGAGTTGGATAATCAAATCAAGCCTCTTGAGAAGCAAGCTGAAAATGCTCGTAAGTTTCTAGACTTAGAAGGTCAACGCAAGGCTATTTACTTGGATGTTTTAGTTGCTCAAATCAAGGAAAATAAGGCTGAACTAGAGTCGACAGAAGAAGAGTTGGCACAGGTTCAGGAACTCTTGACGAGTTACTACCAAAAGCGTGAAAAATTAGAAGAAGAAAACCAAACTCTTAAAAAGCAACGCCAAGATTTACAAGCTGAAATGGCCAAAGACCAAGGCAGTTTGATGGATTTGACCAGTCTGATTAGTGATTTAGAAAGAAAATTAGCCCTATCGAAACTGGAGTCCGAGCAAGTGGCCCTGAATCAACAGGAGGCACAAGCCCGTTTGGCTGCTTTGGAGGATAAGAGAAAGGCTCTAAATCAGGAAAAGGCTGAAAAAGAAGCGAACTTGGGACAATTAGAACACAATCTAATTCAAAATAATCAAAAACTCAATCGTTTAGAAGCTGAATTACTAGCTTTTTCAGATGATCCTGATCAGATGATTGAGCTCTTACGTGAACGCTTTGTAGCTCTTTTACAAGAAGAAGCGGATGTCTCAAACCAACTGACTCGTATTGAGAATGAGTTGGAAAATAGTCGTCAGCTTTCTCAAAAACAAGCAGATCAATTAGAAAAGCTGAAAGAACAGTTAGCTACAGCTAAAGAGAAGGCTAGTCATCAAAAAGAAGAGCTTGAAACTGCCAAGGAGCAAGTTCAGAAATTACTGGCCGACTACCAAGTCTGTGCCAAGGAGCAAGAGGAGCAGGAAACTTCCTATCAAACTCAACAAAGTCAACTCTTTGACCGTCTGGATAGTCTCAAAAACAAACAGGCTAGAGCCCAAAGTTTGGAAAATATCCTGAGAAATCATAGTAACTTTTATGCAGGTGTTAAGAGTGTCCTCCAAGAAAAAGACCGCCTTGGTGGGATTATTGGGGCAGTCAGTGAGCACCTGACCTTTGATGTGCATTATCAAACTGCGCTGGAAATCGCGCTCGGAGCTAGCAGCCAGCATATCATCGTGGAAGATGAAAACGCGGCAACCAAGGCGATTGATTTCCTCAAACGAAACAGAGCTGGTCGTGCAACCTTCCTTCCTTTGACCACTATCAAGGCGCGTACGATTTCTAGTCAGAACCAAGATGCTATTGCTACAAGCTCAGGTTTCCTTGGCATGGCAGATGAGTTGGTGACATTCGATACTAGACTGGAAGCTATTTTCAAGAACTTGCTAGCAACAACAGCTATTTTTGATACTGTAGAACATGCGCGTGCAGCTGCTCGACAAGTTCGTTATCAGGTTCGCATGGTGACATTGGATGGGACAGAACTTCGTACAGGTGGTTCCTATGCGGGTGGAGCTAATCGCCAGAATAATAGCATTTTCATCAAACCAGAACTGGAGCAATTACAAAAAGAAATTGCTGAAGAAGAAGCAAGCTTGCGTACAGATGAAGCGAGTTTGAAGAATTTGCAAGATGAGATGGTTTCATTGACAGAAAAGTTAGAGGCCATCAAATCTCAGGGAGAGCAGGCTCGTATTCAGGAGCAAGGCTTGTCCCTCGCTTATCAGCAGACTAGTCAGCAAGTTGAGGAACTGGAAACTCTTTGGAAACTCCAAGAAGAGGAATTAAATCGTCTTTCTGAGGGAGATTGGCAAGCGGATAAGGAAAAATGCCAAGAGCGCCTTACTACAATCGCCAGTGAAAAGAAAAATCTGGAAGCTGAGATTGAAGGGATTAAGTCTAACAAAAACGCCATCCAAGAACGCTATCAAAACTTGCAGGAAGAGCTAGCGCAAGCTCGCCTGCTTAAGACAGAACTGCAAGGGCAAAAACGTTATGAAGTGGCTGATATTGAGCGTTTAGGCAAGGAATTGGACAATTTAGATATCGAACAAGAGGAAATCCAGCGCCTTCTTCAAGAAAAGGTTGACAATCTTGAGAAGGTTGATACAGAGCTTCTAGCCCAGCAGGCCGAAGAAGCCAAAACTCAGAAAACAAATCTCCAACAAGGTTTGATTCGCAAGCAGTTTGAGTTGGATGATATCGAGGGTCAACTGGATGATATTGCCAGTCATTTGGAACAGGCTCGCCAGCAGAATGAAGAGTGGATTCGCAAGCAAACACGTGCTGAAGCCAAGAAAGAAAAGATCAGCGAGCGTTTGCGCCATCTACAAAGTCAATTAACAGACCAATATCAGATTAGCTATACTGAAGCTCTAGAAAAGGCGCATGAGTTGGAAAATCTCAATCTGGCGGAGCAAGAGGTTAAGGATTTAGAGAAGGCTATTCGCTCACTGGGTCCTGTCAATTTGGAAGCTATTGAACAGTACGAAGAAGTTCACAGCCGCTTGGATTTCCTAAATAGCCAGCGAGATGATATTTTGTCAGCGAAAAACCTGCTCCTAGAAACCATCACAGAGATGAATGATGAGGTCAAGGAACGCTTTAAATCAACCTTTGAAGCTATTCGTGAGTCCTTTAAAGTGACCTTCAAGCAGATGTTTGGCGGAGGTCAGGCTGACTTGATTTTGACTGAAGGAGACTTGCTGACAGCTGGGGTTGAAATTTCTGTCCAACCTCCAGGCAAGAAAATCCAGTCTCTCAACCTCATGAGTGGTGGGGAGAAAGCTTTGTCAGCTCTAGCCTTGCTTTTCTCTATCATTCGAGTTAAGACTATCCCGTTTGTTATCTTGGATGAAGTAGAGGCTGCGCTGGACGAAGCCAATGTTAAACGTTTTGGAGATTATCTCAACCGCTTTGACAAGGACAGTCAGTTCATCGTCGTAACTCACCGTAAGGGGACCATGGCAGCGGCTGATTCCATTTATGGAGTGACCATGCAAGAATCAGGTGTTTCAAAGATTGTTTCAGTTAAGTTAAAAGATTTAGAAAGTATTGAAGGATGACAATTAAACTAGTAGCAACGGATATGGACGGAACCTTCCTAGATGTTAATGGACGCTTTGATATGGACCGCCTCAAGTCTCTTTTAGTTTCCTACAAGGAAAAAGGGATTTATTTTGCGGTGGCTTCGGGGCGGGGATTTCTGTCTTTAGAAAAATTATTTGCTGATGTTCGTGATGACATTATTTTCATCGCTGAAAATGGTAGTTTGGTCGAATATCGAGGTCAAGACTTGTATGAAGCGACTATGTCTCGTGAGTTTTATCTATCAACTTTTGAAAAGCTGAAAATGTCACCTTATGTAGATATCAATAAATTGCTCTTGACTGGGAAGAAGGGCTCTTATGTGCTAGATACGGTTGATGCGACCTATTTGAAAGAGAGCCAGCATTATAATGAAAATATCCAAAAAGTAGCGAGCCTGGAAGATATCACAGATGATATTTTCAAATTTACAACCAACTTCACAGAAGAAACGCTAGAAGCTGGAGAAGCTTGGGTAAATGAAAATGTTCCTGGTGTTAAGGCCATGACAACTGGCTTTGAATCTATTGATATTGTTCTGGACTATGTCGATAAGGGAGTAGCCATTGTTGAATTAGCTAAAAAACTTGGTATCACAATGGATCAGGTTATGGCTTTTGGAGACAATCTAAATGACTTGCACATGATGCAGGTTGTCGGTCATCCTGTAGCTCCTGAAAATGCGCGACCAGAAATTTTAGAATTAGCAGAGACTGTGATTGGTCACCATAAGGACCAGTCGGTTATAGCTTATATGGAGGGCTTATAATGGCAGATATAAAATTGATTGCATTGGACTTGGACGGGACCTTGTTGACTACTGATAAAAGGCTGACGGATCGTACCAAGGCAACCCTGAAAGCTGCGCGTGATCGTGGTATCAAGGTCGTATTGACAACTGGTCGTCCCTTAAAAGCTATGGATTTCTTTCTCCATGAGCTAGGGACTGACGGCCACGAAGATGAGTATACCATTACTTTTAATGGTGGGTTGGTTCAGAAAAATACAGGTGAAATCCTTGATAAGACAGTCTTTTCATATGATGATGTGGCACGCTTGTATGAGGAAACAGAGAAATTATCACTGCCTCTTGATGCCATCTCAGAAGGAACTGTTTATCAAATCCAATCGGACCAAGAAAGTCTTTATGCCAAATTCAATCCAGCTTTGACTTTTGTTCCAGTTGACTTTGAAGACTTATCTAGTCAAATGACCTACAATAAGTGCGTGACTGCCTTTGCTCAAGAACCCTTGGATGCAGCCATTCAGAAGATTTCGCCAGAATTATTTGAACAATATGAAATCTTTAAATCACGTGAAATGTTGCTAGAGTGGTCACCAAAGAATGTACACAAAGCAACAGGTTTGGCCAAACTAATCAGCCATCTGGGAATCGATCAAAGTCAAGTGATGGCCTGTGGTGATGAAGCCAATGACCTTTCTATGATTGAATGGGCAGGGCTCGGTGTTGCCATGCAAAACGCTGTTCCTGAAGTCAAGGCAGTCGCAAATGTGGTGACTCCAATGACCAATGATGAGGAAGCTGTCGCCTGGGCTATAGAAGAATACGTGCTAAAGGAGAACTAAGATATGGGATTGTTTGACCGTCTATTCGGAAAAAAAGAAGAACCTAAAATCGAAGAAGTTGTAAAAGAAGCTCTGGAAAATCTTGATTTGTCTGAAGATACTGAGACTGCCCTTACAGAAGCTGAGGAAGTTTCTCAAGAAGAAGCAGAGGTTGCTGAAGAAGCTGTGCTTGAAGAAGAGGAAATCCAAGACACAGTTGAAGAAAATTATAATTCAGAGCCAGTTGCAGAAGTTCAACAAGAAGAAGTAGAAGAATTACCAAACTCAGAAGAAGTTCCAGAGGAAGAAAATCCTGAGTTCATAGAAGCTGCAGAAGAAAATAGTTCTGAAGTTCTTGAACCAGAAATTCCTCAAGCAGAAGAAACTGTTCAGGAAAAATATGACCGCAGTCTTAAGAAAACTCGTACAGGCTTCGGTGCCCGCTTGAACGCCTTCTTTGCTAATTTCCGCTCTGTTGACGAAGAATTTTTCGAGGAACTAGAAGAACTGCTCATCATGAGTGACGTTGGTGTCCAAGTAGCTTCCAACTTAACAGAGGAGCTACGCTACGAAGCCAAGCTTGAAAACGCCAAGAAACCTGACGCCCTTCGCCGTGTCATCATTGAGAAATTGGTTGAGCTTTATGAAAAGGATGGCAACTACGATGAAAGTATTCACTTCCAAGATGGCTTGACAGTCATGCTCTTTGTCGGGGTTAATGGTGTTGGGAAGACAACTTCTATCGGGAAACTAGCTCACCGCTACAAACAAGCAGGTAAGAAGGTCATGCTGGTTGCGGCAGATACCTTCCGTGCAGGAGCAGTAGCCCAGCTAGCTGAATGGGGCCGACGAGTAGATGTTCCAGTAGTGACTGGACCTGAAAAAGCTGATCCAGCTAGTGTAGTCTTTGATGGCATGGAACGTGCAGTGGCTGAAGGTATCGATATTCTCATGATTGACACCGCAGGTCGTCTGCAAAATAAGGATAACCTCATGGCTGAGTTGGAAAAGATTGGTCGCATCATCAAACGTGTTGTGCCAGAAGCACCGCATGAAACCTTCTTAGCACTTGATGCATCAACAGGTCAAAATGCTCTTGTACAGGCCAAAGAATTTTCAAAAATCACTCCTTTAACAGGAATTGTCTTGACTAAGATTGATGGAACTGCCCGAGGTGGTGTGGTTCTAGCTATCCGTGAAGAACTCAATATTCCTGTAAAATTGATTGGTTTTGGTGAAAAAATCGATGATATTGGAGAGTTTAACTCAGAAAACTTTATGAAGGGTCTCTTGGAAGGCTTAATTTAATATTTTGATTTTTAAAAATGTGGAGATATATTTATGAAATATATTAGTTGGAATAAAATTACCAAAGTTAGCTTGACAGGTTTATTAATATGTGGGGCAACTTTATGTGAAAATGCTCAAGCTGAAGAGAATTATACCTATTCGGGTGTAACGGAAAATTTAATTAATACTACTGTCGATGTTGACCCACCTGAATTTGTATCTCTAACTTCAGATAAGACAGAAGTGAGATCAGGTGAGCGTGTTAATTACACTCTAAAAGCACATGATAAGGGCAAATTAACTACCGCTACAATTGTTTTAAAAAATGATGAAAACGGGAAAATAAAAGCACTATATGCAGATTCTCCAACTTCAGATGGTACTTTCTCTTTTACCTTAGAAGTTGATGAAAAATTATCTAGTGGTATATGGAGGATAAATGGGATCACTTTACGAGATGATTCTGATAATTATGTAGATATAGATGGTGAAGATGCATTGGCACTATATAGTACACCTCTAAAAGTAGAAAATAATGTTACTGTCGATGTTACCCCGCCTGAATTTGTATCTCTAGCTTCAGATAAGACAGAAGTGAGGTCAGGTGAGCGTGTTAATTACACCCTAAAAGCAAAAGATAACGGCAAATTAACTACCGCTACAATTGTTTTAAAAAATGATGAAAACGGGAAAATAAAAGCACTATATGCAGATTCTCCAACTTCAGATGGTACTTTCTCTTTTACCTTAGAAGTTGATGAAAAATTATCTAGTGGTATATGGAGGATAAATGGGATCACTTTACGAGATGATTCTGATAATTATGTAGATATAGATGGTGAAGACGCATTGGCACTATATAGTAAACCATTGAAAGTAGGTGAATCAAGTTTAAATAATGTTGCAAATAATCTTCAACCAGACACAGAAGCACCTAAATTAATTTCAATTAAGTTAAATCAGGCAAGCGCTACGGAACATGATGTTGTAACCTATACAGTAGATGCAAGCGATAATAGACAATTAGATTCAGCTTACTTGACAATTCGTTCAGTGTCTTCTCCTTCTAAGTATGAAATATTAACAGGAAAATTAAATAAAGAAGGTCAGTTTATTTTTAGGTATCAAGTAGATGAAAATACTTTTCCAGGTGACTGGCAGATCAGTAGCTTATCTATTTATGACAAGGCAAAAAATATTTCAGAGTATGATTCTGAGAATATTCCTAAAGAATCTTCTCCGATTTTAACTATTTCAAGTAATCTTCAACCAGACACAGAAGCGCCTAAATTAATTTCAATTAAGTTAAATCAGGCAAGCGCTACGGAACATGATGTTGTAACCTATACAGTAGATGCAAGCGATAATAGACAATTAGATTCAGCTTACTTGACAATTCGTTCAGTGTCTTCTCCTTCTAAGTATGAAATATTAACAGGCAAATTAAATAAAGAAGGTCAGTTTATTTTTAGATATCAAGTAGATGAAAATAGTTTCCCAGGTGACTGGGAGATAAGTAGATTAGCTATTTATGACAAGGCAAAAAATATTTCAGAGTATAATTCTGAGAATTTACCTAAAGAATCTTCTCCGATTTTAACTATTTCAACTAATCTTCAACCAGACACAGAAGCACCTAAATTAATTTCAATTAAGTTAAATCAGATAAGCGCTACGGAACATGATGTTGTAACCTATACAGTAGATGCAAGCGATAATAGACAATTAGATTCAGCTTACTTGACAATTCGTTCAGTGTCTTCTCCTTCTAAGTATGAAATATTAACAGGCAAATTAAATAAAGAAGGTCAGTTTATTTTTAGATATCAAGTAGATGAAAATAGTTTCCCAGGTGACTGGGAGATAAGTAGATTAGCTATTTATGACAAGGCAAAAAATATTTCAGAGTATAATTCTGAGAATTTACCTAAAGAATCTTCTCCGATTCTAAGAGTAGCTAATAGAAGGGAAATTTCATCCCTAGATTCGATTAATAGTGAAAAAGAGTCAAAAAATGATGCTAATATATTACCAACAGACTCATTATCAAATAACCAGCCAATAGATGAAAGTGTAATTTCTGCTCAATCTACGGATAAGACTAGCAATGAAAATATAAATACTGCTCAATCTACGGATAAGACTGACAGTGAAAATTCAACTTCTGCTCAATCTACGGATAAGACTGACAATGAAAATATAAATACTGCTCAATCTACAGATAAGACTGACAGTGAAAATTCAACTTCTGCTCAATCTACGGATAAGACTGACAATGAAAATATAAATACTGCTCAATCTACGGATAAGACTGACAGTGAAAATTCAACTTCTGTTCAATCTACGGATAAGACTGACAGTGAAAATTCAACTTCTGTTCAATCTACGAATAAGACTAGCAATGAAAATTCAACTTCTGTTCAATCTACGGATAAGACTAGCAATGAAAATATAAATACTGTTCAATCTACGGACAAGACTGACAGTGAAAATTTAACTTCTGTTCAATCTACGGATAAGACTGACAGTGAAAATTCAACTTCTGTTCAATCTACGGATAAGACTAGCAATGAAAATATAAATACTGTTCAATCTACGGATAAGAATAATAGTGAAAGTATAAACATGGATTTATATGTTCAGGATGCATTACAAAATAATGGATTTAGTCCATATGGTGAAGGTAATTTGTTTGAAAATGCTAATTCTGATATGATTGAAAAAAATAATGAATTAAAGATTCATCAATATCCAAAAAGAATTGAAAGAAATTTGCCTAAAACAGGTAATAAATTATTTTCAGTTTTATCTATACTTGGTGCTATAAATTTGCTGTTAATTTTATTAAGAATATTAATGAAAACTTTATGAAGGGTCTCTTGGAAGGCTTAATCTAATCAGAAGCAAAAATCCTGCAAGGTACAAACTTGCAGGATTTTTTTTATTCTAAACGACCATCTTGACGATAGGCGATATCTGGTTGCCAAGTCCATTTGGCACCGAATTTTTCAAGTAAGTCAAAGCTAGCTTGAGGTCCCATGCTTCCAGCTTTATAGTCATGAAGTGGGGCACCATTTTCGGCCCAGAGATCTTCGATACGGTCAATTAATTTCCATGACGCACCAACTTCATCCCAGTGGCTAAAGTTAGTTGAGTTGTTATTTAGGACATCATAAATCAATTTCTCGTATGGTTCTGGAGAAGCACCAGTTGCGGTCGCATCTGTACGGTAATCGAGTGAGTTAGGAGCCAAGTTGAATTCTTCTCCTACTTGCTTCCCATTTAGGCTAAGAGAGAATCCTTCTGTTGGTTGGATATAGATGGTTAAAATGTTTGGAGCAAGTGGCTCACCAAAGATAGAGTCCATTTGTTTAAAGACGATGTTGACATGAGTTCCTTTTTCAGTCAGACGTTTACCAGTACGGAAGAAGAAAGGAACACCACGGAAGCGATCGCTGTCTACAAAGAAGGCACCAGATGCAAAGGTTTCAGTTGTTGATTCTGGATTAACATTTGGCTCGCTACGATAAGAAATGTATTTCATGCCATCAATCTTACCTGAACGGTATTGACCACGGATAAAGTGTTCTTTAAGTTCTTCATCAGTTGGGTGATAGAGGTTTTTAAAGACCTTAATCTTTTCGGCACGAATCTCGTCCTTTGTGAAGCTGGCTGGCTTGTCCATGGCAAGGAGGGAAAGCAATTGTAGAGTATGGTTCTGTACCATGTCACGGAGGGCGCCAGATTCATCATAGTAGCCACCACGTTCTTCTACACCCAAGCGCTCCGCAAAGGTAATTTGAACATTGTCGATAAAGTCTTTGTTCCAAACGTTTTCAAAAATCAAGTTGGCAAAGCGAACTGCAAAGATGCTTTGGATCATTTCCTTACCAAGATAATGGTCGATACGGAAAATTTGTTCTTCGTCAAATGTTGCTAGGAGCTCGTCATTCAACTTGCTTGCGCTTGCGTAATCTGTACCAAATGGTTTTTCAACGATTAAACGTTCAAAACCTTTACCATCTACAATGTTTTCGGACTTGAGGTGTTTTGCGATAGTTCCAAAGAACTGAGGTGCCATAGACAAGAAGAAGAGCTTGTTGTCTTCAGCTTGGTACTTGTCATTGAGTTCAGCCTGCAATTGACGTAAAGCAATGTAGTGCTCTGTATCATTGACATCATGACTTTGATAGTAGAAGTGGCTAGCGAACTCTTGAGCCTGTTCGGTACTATCTGCCAAATCAAGGATAGATTCGACAACAACAGATTCAAAATATTCCTTGCTCCAAGGACGACGGGCAGTTCCAATAACTGCAAAGTGCTTGGAAAGATTGCCGGATTTATATAGTCTAAAAAGGGAAGGGTAGAGCTTGCGTTTAGCCAGGTCTCCACTCGCACCGAAAATTGTAACAATAACCTTAGATGACATCTAGCTACCTAATTTCTATTTTTATTCCTAGTCTTGCTAGGTATGAGAAAATCTCATTTCATAAACTTAATTCTAACATAATTTTCCGAAAAATCAAAAAATCCAATACGAGATAGAAAAAAACTGCAAGGAAATCCTTACAGTTTGAGTTTAGACGTTTAAGACCTTGTCCAAGAACTCTTTCAGACGTGGGTGTTGAGGGTTATCAAAGATTTGATCAGGTGTTCCGTCTTCAAGGAATTCACCATCTGCAGTAAAGATAACGCGGTTGGCAACCTGACGGGCAAATCCCATCTCATGGGTTACGATAATCATGGTCATGCCTTGTTCAGCCAATTCCTTCATAACGTTTAGTACGTCTCCGACCATCTCAGGATCAAGGGCAGAAGTTGGTTCATCAAAGAGCATGATGTCTGGATTCATTGCTAGTCCACGAGCGATGGCCACACGTTGTTTTTGTCCTCCTGATAGGCTATCTGGGTTAGCATTAGCTTTATCTGCTAGCCCAACTTTGTCAAGCAACTCCATTCCCAATTTCTCAGCTTCTTCCTTAGTCATCAACTTGTGCTCAATTGGAGCAAAAGTAATGTTGTCCAATACAGACATGTGAGGGAAGAGATTGAAGTGTTGGAATACCATTCCGATATTTTCACGGACGTGGTCAACGTTGGTTGTTTTTTCAGTTAAGTCATAACCGTTCACAGTGATGTGACCGCTCGTAACTTCTTCTAGAAGATTGAGACTACGAAGGAAAGTTGACTTACCAGAACCTGAAGGCCCGATGATACAGACAACGTCTCCTTCATAGAACTTAGTCGTAATTCCTTTTAGGACCTTATTTTTTCCATATTGCTTATGTAAGTCATTTACATCAATTTTTAATTTTGCCATTAACGAATCCTCTTTTCTAAGCGTTTCGCTAGTCTAGTCAAAAGTGTGATAATTACAAGATAGAAGATAGCAAGGATTGCATACATCTTGAAACTTTGGTAGTTACGGGCAATGATAATCTTACCAGTTTGGAAGAGTTCAACCAAACCGATAGCAGATACGATAGTTGTATCTTTAAGAGCGATAACGAATTGGTTAACAAAGTTTGGCAACATTAATTTAGTTGCTTGTGGCAAGATAATCTTACGCATGGTTTTTCCATAAGAGATACCCAAGCTTCGGCTGGCTTCCATTTGACCAACTGGAACGGCCTGAATACCACCACGAACGATTTCAGCGATATAAGCCGCTGCATTGAGTGAGAGGGCAATAGTACCGGCTACGAAGTCGTTAATTGGACTTTGTTGGCCTGTGATAGATTCGATGAAGTTTGGAATTCCCCAGAAGATGAAGGCTGCAAGAATCATCAATGGAATACCACGGATAACGTCAACGAAAATCTCAGAGATCACACGAAGAGATTTGTAGGGGCTGACACTAAACATACCGAAGATAATCCCGATAACAATGGCAATAGCAAATGAGATAAGAGCTAGAGCAAGAGTGATACCAAGCCCACTAAGGAGTTGTTTGTAGTTGTTTTGGAGCAAGCCCCAGATAGTTGTCTCATCAACAGTGCTTGTTGAAGCAGATGAAGATTCGCTAGCTAGGTATTTATCAAGAATCTTTTGGAATTCCCCGTTTGCTTTAAGATTTGCAAGTCCGTTGTTGAACATTTCAATCAATTCTGGATTTGCTCCTTTTTTAACGGCAAAGGCTGTTTCACCGATTGGAGTTCCAGCGATTGGAGTTTTCAATTTTTGACCTTGGCTGATAGAATATTTGAGAACAGGTTCATCATCCATAACGGCATCGATTGCCCCAGTGTTTAAACTGTCATACATTGAAGAACCATCAGCAAAAGTTTTGATTTTGTAACCGTATTTGCTTTGATTTTCTGTTAGGAAGGTTTGAGAAGCAGTTCCGTTTTTAACACCGACTGTCTTCCCTTTCAAGTCTTCATAAGAAGCAATAGTGCTTGATTCTTTGACACCAAGGATAGTATTAGCAGTGTAGTATGATTCTGAGAAGTCAAAAGTTGCCTTACGAGCATCTGTAACAGACATACCAGCAATGATACCATCTGCTTGACCAGCTTGGACAGCGCTGATAGCTGCATCAAAACCAGGGTTGGTGATTTCGATTTCAAAACCTTGGTCTTTAGCGATTGCCTTAATCAATTCCATATCAATACCAGTAAATTGGTTACTTGAATTTTGGAAAACAAAAGGTGCAAAAGAAGAATCGCTGGCAATGATGTATTTAGCCTTAACAGGAATGGCTTTTAATCCTGCTAGAGTAGTTGTAGTTGGCACTGCTGAAGATGATGAAGCAGTCCATTTCTTGATGATTTTATCAAGGCTACCATCTTTTTTCATTTCAGCCAAGGCTTGGTTAAATTCAGTAACCAGGTGCTCGTATTTGCTACCTTTTTTCACACCGAAAGCAAAGCTACCTACAGCTTCACCATCCATTTCAATATGGAGGTCTTGACCTTGGTTAATGGCATATTCGATAACAGGTTTATCATCCATCATGGCATCAATGGCACCAGCACTCAAGCTGTTGTTCATCAAATCACCAGTATCAAATGTTTTAATGCTAAAACCGTATTTATCTTTGATTGTTTCAAGGAAACGTTGAGCGGCAGTTCCGTTTTTAACACCAACAGTTTTACCTTTTAATTGATCATACTGACTAATCTTGTGTGACTTTGTAGTTGCAATGACAACTTTTGTATCATAGTAAGTATCAGACATGGTGAAAACTTTTTCACGTTCTGCAGTCTTTGTCATTCCTGCCATGATTGCGTCAGCTTGACCAGCTTGAACCGCATTTACCGCTGCGTCAAATCCAGGATAGGACATCTGAATGTTCCATCCTTTAATCTCAGCGACTTTGTTAATAATGTCAACATCAATTCCTTTATAAGTTTGATCTGAATCTTTAAACTCAAACGGTGCATAGGCGGTATCAGACACAATCTTAATCGTCTCAGCTTTTGCAATACCTAATGAGAAAATTGGGAATAAAATTAGCAAAAATGCTAGAAATTTTTTCTTCATTTTTAGTCTCCTTTTCCGAATATTTTCCCATTATATCAGAAAAAACAAAAAAATGCAAATCATGAGGTTTTTATGTTAGAAAATATAACATAGATTCTTTCTTGAATTGCTACTATAAAGTGCTATAATAATAGTATATAATGGAAGAAAAGAGGACAGGGATATGAAGAACAAAAGAATATTTAAAGACTTCCAGGCTTCAAAAATGAGTTTAAATATTTACACAAGCCCCTTGTTAGCCTTTGTTTTTGTCTTTATAGGAGAGTTTGTGGCTTATACTTTGTATGGTATTAGTTTGTTAGCTCTTATCGGACTTGCTAGAAATTTTGGAGAGACTGGTCAAAATCTTGCAACTTACTTGCAGACCTTGCAGCAGAGCTTGATGGATAGAACAAGTGACTTTCGTTTAATTTTATCATTGCTGTCCTTTGGTTTTATTCTCAATACTGTGTTCAGATGGACAAGAAAAGTTGAGAAAAGACCTATTCGGACCTTGGGATTTTATAGAGAGAATTTCCTCAGCAATCTTTTTAAAGGATTTGGTCTAGGCCTGGCACTCTTTCTTCTGACCTTGTTAGCTTTAGTGGCCTTGGGTCAATATCGTTTGGAGTCTATTCACTTGAATCCTTATTCCATTTTCTTTGTTGTCTTTACTATCCCATTTTGGATTTTACAGGGGACAGCAGAAGAAGTGGTGTCCCGTGCTTGGCTCCTTCCTCAATTGTCCTCAAGAACGAATCTAAAACTTGCTGTCGTCATATCTAGCCTATTCTTTACCTTCCTTCATGTGAGCAATTCTGGTCTTACACCTCTATCTCTAGTGAATCTCTTCTTATTTGGAGTTGCCATGGCTCTTTACCTTCTCAAAACCGATACAGTTTGGGGTGTTGCAGGTATTCATGGGGCTTGGAATTTTGCTCAGGGCAATCTCTTTGGGATTTTAGTTAGTGGTCAGCCATCAGGAACGTCTTTGATGACCTTTTTACCACAAGGCAATCAAGATTGGCTATCAGGTGGTTCTTTTGGGATTGAAGGTTCTATCATGACAAGTCTAGTTTTATTACTGCTGATTGTCTATCTCGCTTATCAATTAAAGAAAGAAAATGAAATGATGTGACTTCGGTCCGTCCTTTTCTTCGTGAAAATGCTACAAGTATGTTAAAATAGGAATAGCACATGGAGAGAGGATTCTTATGATCAATCGCATTACAGACAATCAATTTAAATTAGTATCAAAATACCAACCATCAGGAGATCAACCCCAAGCTATCGAGCAGTTGGTAGATAACATTGAGGGGGGAGAAAAAGCTCAGATTCTCATGGGGGCGACTGGTACAGGGAAGACCTATACCATGAGTCAGGTCATTTCCAAAGTCAATAAACCAACTCTGGTTATTGCCCACAATAAAACTCTAGCAGGACAGCTCTATGGGGAGTTTAAGGAATTTTTCCCTGAAAATGCTGTTGAATACTTTGTGTCTTACTATGATTATTACCAACCTGAGGCCTATGTCCCTTCTAGCGATACCTATATTGAGAAGGATAGTTCTGTTAACGATGAGATTGACAAACTCCGTCACTCAGCGACTTCAGCCCTTTTGGAGCGTAATGATGTTATTGTCGTGGCCTCAGTCTCTTGTATCTATGGTTTGGGTTCGCCAAAGGAATACGCCGACAGTGTCGTGAGTCTGCGTCCAGGTTTAGAGATTTCTCGTGATAAACTTTTGAATGATTTGGTCGATATTCAGTTTGAACGCAATGATATTGATTTCCAACGGGGAAGATTTCGTGTTCGTGGGGATGTGGTGGAGATTTTCCCAGCTTCCCGAGATGAACACGCTTTTCGAGTAGAATTCTTTGGAGATGAGATTGATCGTATCCGCGAAGTGGAGGCTTTGACAGGTCAAGTCCTTGGCGAAGTGGATCATTTGGCGATTTTCCCAGCGACTCACTTTGTGACCAATGACGACCACATGGAAGTTGCCATTGCCAAGATTCAAGCAGAATTAGAAGAACAACTAGCTGTCTTTGAGAAGGAAGGTAAACTGCTTGAAGCCCAACGTTTGAAACAGAGGACAGAGTATGATATCGAAATGCTGCGTGAGATGGGTTATACCAACGGGGTTGAGAACTATTCACGTCACATGGATGGACGGAGTGAGGGTGAGCCTCCTTATACCCTTCTCGACTTCTTCCCAGATGATTTCTTGATTATGATTGACGAGAGTCACATGACAATGGGGCAAATCAAGGGCATGTACAATGGAGACCGTTCGCGTAAAGAAATGCTGGTTAATTATGGTTTCCGTTTGCCGTCTGCCTTGGACAATCGACCTTTACGCCGTGAGGAGTTTGAAAGTCATGTGCACCAGATTGTCTACGTTTCAGCGACACCTGGTGACTATGAAAATGAACAGACCGAGACAGTGATCGAGCAAATCATTCGACCGACTGGGCTCTTGGATCCTGAAGTGGAAGTCCGTCCGACTATGGGACAGATTGATGATCTCTTAGGTGAAATCAATGCCCGTGTTGAAAGGAACGAACGTACCTTTATTACAACCTTGACCAAGAAAATGGCTGAAGACTTGACTGACTACTTCAAAGAAATGGGCATCAAGGTCAAGTACATGCACTCGGATATCAAGACTTTAGAGCGGACAGAGATTATTCGAGATTTACGATTGGGAGTCTTTGATGTCTTGGTCGGCATCAATCTTCTTCGTGAAGGGATTGATGTACCTGAAGTAAGTTTAGTTGCCATTCTCGATGCTGACAAGGAAGGCTTCCTTCGTAATGAGCGTGGACTCATTCAAACCATTGGTCGTGCTGCTCGTAATAGCGAAGGGCATGTGATCATGTATGCTGATACTATGACTCAATCTATGCAAAAAGCCATCGATGAAACTGCCCGCCGTCGTCAGATTCAGATGGCTTATAATAAAGAACACGGTATCGTGCCACAAACTATTAAGAAGGAAATACGTGATCTTATTTCTGTTACCAAAACTGTGGCTAAAGAAGAGGACAAGGAAGTCGATATCAATAGCCTTAACAAACAAGAACGCAAAGAATTGGTCAAGAAACTGGAAAAACAAATGCAAGAAGCCGTCGAAGTGCTTGATTTCGAGTTAGCTGCTCAGATCCGAGATATGATGTTGGAAGTCAAGGCTTTGGGGTAGGTTTTAGAAGGAGATGAAATGGAAAAGTTAAATTATTTTACAAATGAAATCAATCCATATGATTTAGTAGAGATTTTTAGAAATATGGATGAAATTGAATTAAGAATTGAGCTAACAAATCTTATAAATGATTATTTAGTTCTAACTAAAGAAGATCAATTTAAATATGTAGAGCATATTATCATAGTGATTAGGCATCATTCAGAAAATATAAAAGAATTAAAAAATGAGCTCAATGCTTTTTTAAAAGTTTATTTAGAATTCCCTGAAGAAGAGCAAATTAAGAATTTGTATGACATTTTTTTGCTAATCAGTTATGTCGAAGAATATATTTTTATTTCAGTACAAAGAAAGATTTTAGAGAGTTTTGGCGACATTATTTCCCGAAAAATAAAAGCACAAAATACTGATTCTGAATTTGATAATATCTGTTTTTGGTATTCACATTGTTTATATGACTATTTGAATAAAATAGAAGATGTAGATGCCAATATTGCTTTTTTTGAAGAAGATTCTCCTTTCTTGACGATTCTTAATTGGGTAATTGAAATACCATCTACTGAAAAAAACGTTATTGTTTCTTCAGTTTTTTCAGTTTTTTATATGGCATTAATCGAAGGAAAAGTTTCAAGAGAAACAAAGATATTTTTGATACAGAAACTAAAAAGTATAATTGATTTCATAATAAAAACATACAATTTTGAAGCTATTGATTATTGGTATTTTTCACTAGATAAGAAAATATCTATTTTTCAAATGGAGCACCTTGGAACAATTAATGACTTATACATAGAGAATCCTCGAGCTGATTATGTCGAGGAATACCTTGATTTTTTAGCACGACACTTTAATGAAGTTATTGAATCATCCGAAGAAGTTATTGAATCATGCATAAAAGTTATTAGTAGTATTGAAAAGAAAAATGACTCAGATATTATTCGAGATCAAGTAATCCAATTACTCGAAAGATTTGACAATGATACATTGGATGAAGAGGGAGATTCCAGTTTTATTCTCTCTTCAGATACTGATAAACTTTTGAATCAAGCTGATGATATCATTTATGATATTCGTTCAAAATTGAAAGTTGATGTTAAAGATTTTCAAACAATTGCTTCCTTTGGACATTATACTAAGATTGACACATTAACAAGTTTTCTTATAAGAGCTGACTGGAAAGATGACAATGAAAATGATTCTAAAGTAAAATCTCCGTTTTTACGACTGACCCATCTAAAACAGTTAAATGACCCAATGGAGGGAAGAGCGATCTACGATTATTTAGGGATGGATAATACATTTTTCCATAACTATCAAACTTCAAATGTGTTTATATCTTCCTTAACTGTAGTTTCTGATAGTTTACCTATGTGGAAGGAGTATGCTGATTCCTCTCAAGGTGCATTTCTTGAATATGATAAGACTTATCTTGAAGGCATTGTTGCACATAAATACATTGAGTTTGTTAAAATTCATTATTTAGATTTGAACTCAGATAAGAAAGAAGAATCGGATGTCGATAAATCTCTTTCTAGGTTAAAACAAATTTTTGAAAAATTACAGGATCTTAAAGCTGAAAAAGAATTAATAAGTTTTGCTGAGAAATTGAAGAAGATTTCTTACCTTTTTAAAGTTAAAGACTATGAGTATGAAATGGAGTATCGTATTTTAATTAATTTAGATGATACTGCTATTCAAAAAATTATTAATAGAGATGGTAATGATTTATCAAATGAGAATTTTTTGAAGAAAGAAGAGATTGGGTTAGAAATTTTTGATAAAGTTAACTATAATGATTATAGGAAGCATATCGTATTAAGCCCGAAAGATAATGGTAGATATGATTTATTTGTATACATCAATCTGGCTCCTTTAAAATATTCGAAGGTTATCCTCGGTCCAAAAGTTACGGATGCTGACTATATTGCTCCTTATCTCAAACTTGCTAATCCTGAAATAGAGATAGAAAGTTCAAAAATCCCTTATCGTTAAGTTGAGAACGATTTAGAGTAGAAGATGGAATGGTAGAATTTATTTCAAACGGATAGATAATTCAGAGACACCAGATTCCTTATATGAGTTTTCTTACTACTATTGTGCTAAAGGATGGCGTTCAGGTAGTAGTGTCTTTTTAAAGTTTCAGAGTTATAAGGTAATTAAGTTTAAAGTGAAAGATAATTCAAAATTAGAAAGCGAGTAAATTTATGTCCCGTTCCCAATTAACGATTTTAACAAATATTTGTCTGATTGAAGACCTCGAAACTCAGCGCGTGGTGATGCAGTATCGTGCTCCTGAAAACAATCGCTGGTCTGGTTATGCCTTTCCAGGAGGCCATGTAGAAAATGGCGAATCTTTCGTAGAGTCTGTCATTCGTGAGATCTACGAAGAAACAGGGTTGACTATTCAGAATCCTCAACTTGTCGGCATTAAAAATTGGCCACTAGATACAGGTGGGCGCTATATTGTCATTTGTTATAAGGCGACCGAGTTTACTGGAACTCTTCAATCTTCAGAAGAAGGAGAAGTTTCTTGGGTGCAAAAAGACCAGCTTCCAAACTTGGATCTGGCCTATGATATGTTACCTTTGATGGAAATGATGGAAGCTCCTGACAAATCAGAGTTTTTCTACCCTCGCCGTACAGAAGATGATTGGGAGAAGAAAATCTTCTAGTCTTTTACTAAATAACCAAGTTGATCCAAGGCCTCCTCGATATAGTGGAGGTCTTGTTGTGTTTCAGCTTCGACTAGGTGGTAATGGATGCCATCTGTTAATTCAGACAGAGGTCTAAAATCAGAATGCTCGACTTGTTCTAGAAAATGTTGCACATCTCTGCGACAAGACAGTTTCAGCAAGGTTTCAATTTCTCCATAAACGGGATGGTCAATCAAGGTATTTTGAACACGTCCACCATTATCTACGATAGCAAGGAGTTCCTGCCCGATTTCTTCAACTTCATGTTTAACTTTGAAAAGTTTGTGGACGTATGGATTGACATCAACTTGCTTATAGACGTAGCCACGATTGGTGGATAGGATAGGAGCGCCATCGGCTCTCAAAATTGCAATGTCCTGGACAATGACCTGACGTGTGACATGAAAATGTTCCGCCAAACTTTGGCCATTGAGGGCTTTAGGAGCTTCTTTCAAGAGTTGGAGCAGGGCTTGTTTGCGATCTTTTGTCATAGTTCTTCCTTTTACCGGCGTTTTCGAAGCACTTTATAGACAGCTAGTGCTAATGTATAGTCTACCATACTATGGATGATTGTACCAAATCCAACTAGCACAAAGAGAACATAAAACATATTTTCTACATTAGTACCAGAAGTTGCGTAAAAAAGGACACAGGCTAATACTTCAGCAAGGGCATGAACGACAGCCAAAACAAAGTTGAAAATCCAGGAAGTTTTTGGTTTATCTAGTGTATCGGGGAATTTTTGTAGGTAAAGAGCTCCCAAAGTACCAAAAAAGATATGGGAAAAAGCTCGAAAAACGATAACCATAGGATAGCCAGCCATCAAAAATCCAAAACTAGAGGCTAGGATGACAAAAACTGCCATCAAGGGCGACAAGAACATAGCGATAAAAATAGCGATATGGCTCCCCAAAGTGTAAGAAGCAGGTGGAATGACAATCTTAAAGGGCATAACAATTGGAATCAAAATCGCAATAGCCGTTAAAAGGGCTGTCATTGTCATAAATTGTGTCTTTTTCCGTGTATTCATAAGAATCTCCTTTTTAACTGTATATACACTAGTATAGTACTATAAACAAGACAATAAAGCAAGGATTTACTTAGGTTTATAGGTCATTTTTATAGTAGATTGAAATAAGATATGAACAAAGAGATTAGGAAAGTCAAATTAATTTCTAGAAACGTTTTAGAATCCTTGGTGTAATATTCTAGGTTAAATCCACTATAGTTAGATATTGGTAAAGATTTCACTAATAATAGTAACTATATCAAACAAAATCTCCACCTTCAGGTTTGAAAGTGGAGATTGTTTTTATTTTTTTAAAGTCTGTAGTCGTGGAACAATGGCTAGGGTTAGAACTGCGGAAATGACTAATTCGGCAATGGAGTTTGTTGAGATAACGGTTGCTAAGAGTTTTTGGATATTACCATCAAAGACATTTCCAAAAAGGTAGAAAATTCCACCAAGTACAAAGACTGTGTTGGTAAGTGAGCCTAGGGCACCAGCTAAAATCAGACCAGTCTTGTTTTTCATTAGTTTATAGACTAGATAAGGAGTTAAACCAATCAAAATACGTGGGACGATGGCAATGATAGCTGAGTAGATGTTTCCATTTGGTACAAATGGTGAGAAGAGGTAGCTTGTCGGTAGAATTGTAATAGTGTTAACGGTCAAGCTAAGAAGTCCCATCAAAAATCCAAGTGTAACCCCAACTCGTGGACCATAGATAATGCTGGCAATAATGACAGGAATATGAACAATGGTCGGTTTGATTGGAAATGGAAAAAGATTAAAGGCAAGCGAGCTCAGAAAGTGTATCACGAGCATGGTTGCAAAAAAGATAGCAATAGGTGCAATATTAGAGCGTTTTTTCATCGAGAGTTTCCTCTATTCTTTCTAAAATAATTGTGAGGTCGGCTAAGGCTCCTCTTCCGTGGTCTCCACAAGCTAGTAAAGATTCCTTAGGAGAAATTAGCTGATAGCCGTAGGTTTCTAATGTTTTCAGATTAGCCTGAGTTGCTGGATGTTCATACATCTTTGTATTCATAGCAGGTGCGATGAGTTTAGGAATATTTTTTGGCAAGGCTAGAGCTATGCTGGTTACCATGTTGTCAGCATAGCCGTGGGCTAGCTTTGCAATTGTGTTAGCTGTTCCAGGGGCTACGATAAATAAGTCTGCCTTTTTTCCAAGTTCGATATGATTAATCTGATTAGGATAGGGTTCCTTCATGACATCAAGGTGGACAGGATTCTGTGATAAGACCTGTAGTGTCAAAGGTTGGATAAACTCTGTAGCGGCCTGAGTCATTAAAACCGTGACTTGATGACCTTGTTTTTTTAGAGAACTGACTAAATCTGCCGACTTGTAAGAGGCGATTGACCCTGTTACAGCCAAGAGAATATGTGCCATATCTTTCCTTTCTAAGAATGGTAGGCTTGAATTTTTTCAAGGAGGAGTTCTGCAATTTCTTCTTTAGTCTTGACTGTTTGAAGCTGATCTTTCTCAACAAAGATTGCACGATGCTTGTCTGTTGAAATTTGAGTTTGGTCATTTGCAATGATTAAGTCTGCTTGATTCTTGATAAGACTTTTTCGGGCAATCTCGATGAGATAATCCTCAGAGACATCAACAAGCAGTTTGAAACCAATCAGATGAATAGTAGGATTCCATTCCTTGACTAGAGAGATGATTTTGGGTGTTTTTTTAAGGAACAAAACCTGAACCTCATCAGTTGAAGAAATCTTAGTCTGATGATTTTGCTTGCTTAAAAACTCTTCTATATTGGAGCTAGCTTGGACTTCCTCAAGCCCTGTCATATAGACAGGAGTGTAGTCAGAAACAGCCATTGAGTGGATTAAGACCTGATAATCCTGAACACGTTCTTGCATTTCCAGAAGAAGGTCCTTGGTATTGTTAATTTCTATAATATTTAGGTTGGGATGAGCTTTTGGCTTCAGAGCTCGTTTTGTTGTAATCAAACAAACTTCATACCCTGCAGCAAGCAAGGTTTCTGTGATGATTTTGCCCAAGCGACCGGTAGAATGGTTAGTGATAGAGCGGACGCTATCAATAGCTTCACTGGTACCGCCCGATGTAACTAAAATTTTCATAGCACTATTGTACACAAAAATAAACGGTAAGTAAAATGAAAGCGATAAATTTTTGGTAAAAACGGAGATTTACTATAGTTTCAAACTATAAAGCCATATAAAATTTAAGAAAGGGCTCTAAAAACCTTAAAAATAGGGATATTTACGAACGTTTAGAGAGTTTTTGGATGTTAAAAATCTTGTTTTGTGTTATAATGAATTATCATATAAGAGGTTAGAGGAGTTTTGAATGAAAACAGATATTGAAATCGCACAGAGTATTGAGTTGAAACCAATCGTTGATGTTGTAGAGAAACTTGGTATTTCTTACGACGATTTGGAGTTGTATGGAAAGTACAAGGCTAAGCTTAGCTTTGATAAAATTCGTGCAGTTGAGAGCAATCCAGTTGGGAAATTGATTTTGGTTACTGCCATCAATCCAACACCTGCAGGCGAAGGAAAATCAACTATTACCATTGGTCTTGCGGATGCCTTGAACAAGATTGGCAAGAAAACCATGATTGCTATCCGCGAACCATCTCTTGGTCCAGTAATGGGGATTAAGGGGGGTGCTGCAGGAGGTGGCTACGCTCAAGTTTTACCAATGGAGGACATCAATCTCCACTTTACTGGGGATATGCATGCCATTACAACTGCCAACAACGCCCTTTCTGCCTTGATTGACAACCACTTGCACCAAGGCAATGAGCTGGGAATTGACCAACGTCGTATCCTCTGGAAACGTGTAGTGGACTTGAACGACCGTGCTCTTCGCCATGTGACTGTTGGACTTGGTGGCCCTCTAAACGGTATTCCTCGTGAGGATGGCTTTGACATTACCGTCGCTTCTGAAATCATGGCGATTCTTTGCTTGGCAACAGACATCGAGGACTTGAAACACCGTTTGGCCAATATCGTTATCGGTTATCGTTATGAACGTACACCAGTTTCTGTAGGTGATTTGCAGGTTGAAGGTGCCTTGGCTTTGATTTTGAAGGATGCGATTAAGCCAAACTTGGTTCAGACAATTTATGGAACGCCTGCTTTTGTACACGGTGGTCCATTTGCCAATATTGCTCACGGATGTAATTCAGTCTTGGCAACAAGCACAGCCCTTCACTTGGCTGATTACACAGTTACTGAAGCTGGTTTCGGTGCAGACCTTGGTGCCGAGAAATTCCTTGATATTAAGACACCAAACTTGCCAACATCTCCAGATGCAGTAGTTATTGTTGCAACCCTTCGTGCCCTTAAGATGAATGGTGGCGTGGCTAAAGACGCTTTGACAGAGGAAAATGTAGAAGCAGTTAGAGCAGGTTTTGCCAACTTGAAACGCCATGTTGAAAATATCCGTAAATTTGGAGTACCTGCAGTTGTAGCAATCAATGAATTTGTTTCTGATACAGAAGCTGAAATTGCAGCCTTGAAAGAACTTTGTGCCTCAATCGATGTACCAGTTGAGTTGGCAAGTGTCTGGGCTGATGGTGCAGAAGGTGGAGTAGCTCTTGCTGAAACGGTTGTCAAGACTATCTCTGAAAATCCAGCTAACTACAAACGTTTGTACGATAATGACCTTTCTGTCCAAGAAAAGATTGAAAAGATTGTTACTGAAATCTACCGTGGTAGCAAAGTAAACTTTGAGAAGAAAGCTCAAACACAAATCGCTCAAATCGTTCAAAACGGTTGGGACAAATTGCCAATCTGTATGGCTAAGACTCAGTACAGTTTCTCAGACAATCCAAATGCACTTGGAGCACCTGAAAACTTTGAAATTACCATTCGTGAATTAGTACCAAAATTAGGGGCAGGCTTTATCGTTGCTCTAACTGGCGATGTTATGACCATGCCAGGCCTTCCAAAACGACCAGCTGCTCTCAACATGGATGTTGAAAGCGATGGAACAGTATTAGGTTTGTTCTAGTATATTGAAATTGACTTTATACTCTTCGAAAATCTCTTCAAACCACGTCAGCTTCACCTTGCCGTACTCAAGTACAGCCTGCGGCTAGCTTCCTAGTTTGCACTTCGATTTTCATTGAGTAATAAATGAGTTTGGAAATTGTAATCCAAGCTCATTTTTTTATCTAGATATAAGGAGTTGCCTTCTAGACGCAACCAGTCTAGGTAAAGATATTTTCCCTGATTTCTGATATAATAGAAATATTGACTTCAAGAGTAAGGAAGAGAAGATGAACGCATTATTAAATGGAATGAATGACCGTCAGGCTGAGGCGGTGCAAACGACAGAAGGTCCCTTGTTAATCATGGCAGGGGCTGGCTCTGGGAAGACTCGAGTTTTGACCCACCGCATTGCTTATTTGATTGATGAAAAGCTAGTCAATCCTTGGAATATCTTGGCCATTACCTTTACCAACAAGGCTGCGCGTGAGATGAAAGAGCGTGCTTATAACCTTAATCCAGCTACTCAGGACTGTCTGATTGCGACCTTCCACTCCATGTGTGTTCGTATTTTGCGTCGTGATGCGGACCATATTGGCTACAACCGCAATTTCACTATTGTAGATCCTGGGGAGCAGCGAACGCTCATGAAACGCATTCTCAAGCAGTTGAACTTGGATCCTAAAAAATGGAATGAACGAAGCATCTTAGGGACCATTTCCAATGCCAAGAATGACCTGATTGATGATGTAGCTTATGCTGCCCAAGCTGGCGATATGTATACGCAAATCGTGTCCCAGTGTTACACTGCTTACCAAAAAGAACTGCGTCAGTCGGAGTCAGTTGACTTTGATGATTTGATTATGCTGACCTTGCGTCTCTTTGATCAAAATCCTGATGTTTTGACCTACTATCAGCAGAAGTTCCAGTACATCCACGTTGATGAGTACCAAGATACCAACCATGCCCAGTACCAATTGGTCAAACTCTTGGCTTCGCGATTTAAAAATATCTGTGTGGTTGGGGATGCGGACCAGTCTATCTACGGTTGGCGTGGTGCTGATATGCAGAATATTTTGGATTTCGAGAAAGATTATCCCCAAGCCAAGGTTGTTTTGTTGGAGGAGAATTACCGCTCAACTAAAACCATTCTTCAAGCGGCCAACGAGGTCATTAAAAACAATAAAAACCGCCGTCCTAAGAATCTCTGGACCCAGAATGCTGAAGGGGAGCAAATCGTTTACTATCGTGCCAATGATGAGCTAGATGAGGCTGTATTTGTAGCCAGAACAATTGATGAACTAGGTCGTAGTCAAAACTTCCTTCACAAGGATTTTGCAGTTCTCTATCGTACAAATGCGCAGTCTCGTACTATTGAGGAAGCCTTGCTCAAGTCAAATATTCCTTATACCATGGTTGGAGGAACAAAGTTCTACAGCCGTAAGGAAATCCGTGATATTATCGCTTACCTCAACCTCATTGCCAATTTGAGTGACAATATCAGTTTTGAGCGTATTATCAACGAACCGAAACGTGGAATTGGGCCAGGCACTGTTGAGAAAATCCGTGATTTTGCAAATATGCAAAATGTGTCTATGATAGATGCTTCAGCAAACATCATGTTGTCTGGCATCAAAGGAAAAGCAGCCCAGTCTATCTGGGATTTTGCCAATATGATTCTGGATTTGCGGGAGCAACTGGACCAGTTAAGCATTACTGAGTTGGTTGAAGCAGTTCTAGAAAAAACAGGTTACATTGATATTCTTAATGCTCAAGCAACTCTGGAAAGTAAGGCTCGGGTTGAAAATATCGAAGAGTTCCTTTCTGTGACGAAAAACTTTGATGACACCTCTAATGTGTCAGAAGAGGAAACTGGTCTGGATAAACTGAGTCGTTTCTTAAATGATTTGGCCTTAATTGCAGACACAGATTCAGGTAGTCAGGAGACATCAGAAGTGACCCTGATGACCCTGCATGCTGCCAAAGGTCTCGAGTTTCCAGTTGTCTTTTTGATTGGGATGGAAGAAAATGTCTTCCCGCTTAGTCGTGCAGCTGAGGATCCAGATGAATTAGAAGAAGAACGCCGTCTGGCCTATGTAGGAATTACGCGTGCAGAGAAAGTCCTCTATCTGACCAATGCCAACTCGCGCCTGCTTTTTGGTCGTACCAACTACAACCGTCCGACTCGTTTTATTAACGAAATCAGTTCAGACTTGCTTGAATATCAAGGTCTGGCTCGTCCTGCAAATACAAGTTTTAAAGCGTCTTATAGCAGTGGTGCTCTTGCCTTCGGTCAAGGTATGAGTCTTGCCCAAGCTCTTCAAGACCGTAAACGTAGTGCTGCCCCAAGAACTATCCAATCAAGCGGTCTCCCATTTGGTCAATTTACAGCTGGCGCAAAATCAGCGTCTAGTGAGACAAATTGGTCCATTGGTGATATTGCCCTCCACAATAAATGGGGAGAGGGAACTGTTCTGGAAGTTTCAGGTAGCGGTGCTACGCAGGAGTTGAAAATCAATTTCCCAGAGGTTGGCCTGAAAAAACTTTTAGCCAGTGTAGCCCCAATTGAGAAAAAAATCTAATTTTTCATCCTTCTCACGAATAATAAAGTGAGGAGGATTTTTATGTACAGTATTTCATTCCAAGAAGATTCACTATTGCCAAGAGAAAGACTGGCCCAAGAAGGAGTAGAAGCGCTCAGTAATCAAGAGTTACTAGCTATTTTACTCAGAACAGGAACACGTCAGGCTAGTGTTTTTGAAATTGCCCAGAAAGTCTTGAGCAATCTTTCAAGCTTAACGGATTTAAAAAAAATGACCCTGCAGGAATTGCAGAGTCTGTCTGGCATCGGGCGAGTTAAGGCTATAGAATTGCAAGCTATGATTGAACTGGGGCATCGTATCCACAAACACGAGACCCTTGAAATGGAAAGTATTCTCAGCAGTCAAAAGTTAGCCAAGAAGATGCAACAGGAGTTGGGACATAAAAAACAAGAGCACCTGGTGGCGCTCTATCTCAATACTCAAAATCAAATCATCCATCAACAGACAATTTTTATCGGTTCTGCAACTCGTAGTATAGCTGAACCGCGAGAGATTCTTCACTATGCAATCAAGCATATGGCGACTTCTCTCATCTTGGTCCACAATCATCCTTCAGGAGCGGTAGCACCTAGTCGAAATGATGATCATGTCACTAAACTTGTCAAAGAAGCCTGCGACCTGATGGGGATTGTTCTCTTGGACCATTTGATTGTCTCTCATTCTAATTACTTCAGTTATCGTGAAAAGACAGATTTAATCTAAAGTTCATTGACGACATAGTCAAAGAGGTTTTTATCCTTGGGACGATTTTCAAATAGAAATTCTGGGTGCCATTGGACACCGAGAAAGGCAACATCATCCGTACTTATGACAGCTTCAATGATACCATCTTTAGGATCATGAGCCGCAATCTTTAAATTTGGTGCTAAATCTTTGATACTCTGGTGGTGGAAGGAGTTGATATGAGAGATTTCTCCATAGATTTCTCGAAGAACAGTGTTTGGTTCTGTCACCAAGCGTTGGGTTGTGTACTCAGCAGAAGAATCCTGCCAGTGGTCTTCGATATCTTGATACAGAGTCCCACCCATAGCAACGTTAAAGAGTTGAGTCCCACGACAGATGGAGAAAATTGGCTTTTTCTGTTTGATAGCTTCCTTAATGAGGGACAGTTCGAAGATATCTCTTTGAAGGTGGTAGTCATCGCTATCAATAGTTTTTGGTTCACCATAGAATTTTGGATCAACATTTTGCCCACCTGTTAAGATGAGCTTGTCAATCATACTGATATAGTGGCAGGCCATTTCTTGATCACCAATCGGTAGGATGATGGGAATCCCTCCAGCGTCTTTAACGCTTTCAACAAAGCCTTTTGCTACGTAGCTCATCATGATGTCATCATCTGGATGAGTTTTTTCGTTTCCTGTAATCCCAATAACTGGTTTTTTCATAAAATGATTTTCGCTTTCTAATCCTCTTTTCGCATGAAGTAGAGGAGGGTTTGGAGTTCACTTGTCAAATCAACATATTGAACGACCACGTCTTTTGGTAAATGAAGATGAACTGGTGAAAAACTGAGAATTCCTTTCACGCCAGCATCAACCAAGAGATTAGCGACCTCTTGTGACTTAACGCTGGGAACGGTCAGGATAGCAGTCTTAACATCAGCATCCTTGATTTTTTCTTTGATTTGAGAAATCCCGTAAATAGGAATTCCATCAGGAGTTTGCGTACCGACTTCAGGATGGTCATCTAGGTCAAAGGCCATGATGATTTTCATCTTGTTACGCTCGTGGAAACGGTAGTGTAGCAGGGCATGCCCCATATTTCCAATACCAACCAGCATGACATTGGTAATAGAGTTATCATTGAGCAAATCGGCAAAAAATGTCATCAGTTTTTTGACATCATAGCCAAAACCACGACGACCAAGTTCACCAAAATAGGAAAAATCCCGACGTACGGTCGCAGAATCAATACCGATGGCCTCTGCAATTTGTTTAGAGTTGGCACGTTCAATCTTTTCTGCATGAAATCTCTTAAAAATTCGATAGTAGAGAGAGAGTCTTTTTGCTGTAGCTTTTGGAATAGCGGACTGTTTATCTTTCACAAAATCACAACCTTTCTATTCTTCTATTTTATAGAAACATTGTGAAAAAATCAACAAAAATAAGAAAAAACTAAGAAAAATCTTAGTTTTGATGTAAAAAATCTGCATGTGATAGAAAACGGTAGAGGTCTCCGACTAGTCCTTGGTAAACTTCCTGTCCCTCAAAAGTCAAAGAAGTCACATAAAGTGTATCTGGTAGGGTCACACATCCTGACAAAGCCAGCATGAGAGCCTCATAATCTTCATACTTGAGAGTACGCTCTACATGATAGCTGTCTTTATAGGTCAGTTTAAACATATAGGACCTATCTTTCAGATTTTGTAAAGACACCACGTTCTACCAAACTATCCATGAGGAAATAGAATTTTTCCTGATGAATGTGGTGGTCTTCTGATTTGAAAATATCAACCAGACGGAGACCAAACTTGTCAGTGATATTGATTTTAGCCCCTGTTAGCTCTTTATTGATAATGATTTTGAGTTGGAAGCCTTCACCGCTGTTTGGAACTTTTTCAAGTAAGCGAGTCAGTTCATAGTTACCAACCTTTGTCTCAAAAAAAGTATTGTCCTTGAGGGTAAACTTTTTAACAGAAGGGCTAAGAGTGTAGTCGTAACGACAATTTTTTAACTGAATGGTTTTTTCAAATGCCATATGGCTAACCTCCGATAATTTCTTTTAAGGTTTTTGCGAGGGTTTGTAGGTCTTCAACAGTATTTTGTGGCGACAAACTGATACGAACGGATTCCTTCAAGCGTTCTGAATTTGCTCCGTACATAGCTTCAAGAACATGGCTCGATTGAACAATGCCTGCGGTACAGGCTGAGCCAGTAGAGATTGAAATTCCAGCTAAATCTAGACGAAGGAGTAAGAGATCATTTTTCTGACCAGGAAATCCAATATTGAGAACATAAGGAAGATGGTGTTGTCCTTTATTCAGGTAATACTGAACTCCCTCAAGCTCCGCAAGAAAGGCAGTTTCTAGATTTTGTACATGTTGGAAATGTTCTTCTTGCTTTTCTAAATCTTCTTTTAGGGCTGCAACCATTCCTACTATGGCAGCTAGATTTTCAGTACCTGCACGTTTTTTCTGTTCTTGGTCTCCACCATGGAGATAGGAATCAAAGTCCATGCTAGATGCGTAGAGAAAGCCGATTCCCTTAGGGCCATGAAATTTATGGGCAGAAGCAGTGAGAAAATCAATGCCCAATTCTTCTGGATGAATAGGGATTTTTCCAATAGCCTGAACTGCATCAACATGATAGGCAACAGGGTGTTGCTTGAGTATTTGGCCAATTTTAGCAATGGGAAGTAGGTTTCCTGTCTCATTATTGGCAAACATGGTAGAAACCAAAATCGTATCATCGCGTAAGGCCTCTTGAATTTGCTGGGCGGTGATTTCTTGATTTTCTGGCTGGATAATGGTTGCTTCAAAACCAAAGTGATGAACCAAGTAATCAATGGTTTCAAGGACAGCATGGTGCTCGATGGCAGTTGTGATAATATGTTTTCCTCGTTCTTGGTGACGAAGGCAGTAGCCAATGATAGCAGTATTGTTGCCCTCAGTCCCACCAGAAGTGAAAAAGATATGTTGAGGTTTTGTCCCCAATAACTGGGATAGTTCCTGTCGGGCTTCTCGCAAAAGCTTGCCAGCTTGACGACCATGCCCATGGATACTAGATGGATTGCCATGGGTTTCTTGTAAAACCTTGGTCATAGCTGAAATAGCAACTGCTGACATAGGAGTCGTTGCAGCATTGTCCAAATAAATCAAAGAATCACCTTATTTCTTTTTGTTGTAAGCAAAGAGTGGGCTGACTGGTTTTCTTTCGTGGATACGTACGATAGCGTCACCAATTAACTCACTAGCAGTGATGTAGCATACGTTTTTAGGAGTTTTTTCTTTTGTTGCTACTGAATCAGTCACAAGAATTTCTTTAATACTAGTATTGTCAAGAAGTTCAGCAGCTCCTTCGACGAAGAGACCGTGGCTAGAAACAGCATAAATTTCTGTAGCCCCTTCACGTTCAACGATTTTAGCAGCTTCAGAGAAGGTACGTCCTGTATTTAAAATATCATCAATCAAGATAGCTTTCTTACCTTCAACATCACCAATGATATAGCCTTCGTTGCGAGTTGCATCGTCTTGAGGGTAGTCGATAATGGCGATAGGAGCATCAAGATACTCAGCCAAGCTACGAGCGCGTTTGACACCTGAATTTTTAGGGCTGACGACAACAACATCTGACCCAAGTAGTCCCTTATCGCAGTAATGTTTTGCAAATAGGGGAACTGTGAAGAGGTTATCGACAGGGATATCAAAGAAGCCTTGAACCTGAACAGCATGCAAATCAAGAGTAAGGATACGATCAACACCAGCTTTAACCAGCATATTGGCAACTAGTTTAGCTGTAAGTGGCTCACGTGGTGAAGCAATGCGGTCTTGACGTGCATAGCCAAAATATGGAAGGACAACGTTTATACTGTGGGCACTTGCGCGAACACAAGCATCGACCATGATTAGTAATTCCATTAGGTGGTTGTTAACAGGGAAACTTGTTGATTGGATGATGTAAACATCATAACCACGGACACTTTCTTCGATATTCACTTGGATTTCTCCGTCTGAAAATTGACGTGATGACAGTTTTCCAAGTGGGACACCAACAGCTTGAGCAATTTTTTGTGCAATCTCTTGGTTAGAGTTGAGTGCGAAAAGTTTCATATTTTTTCTATCTGACATTATAGACCGTCCTCTGTAAACTTCATAAATCCTAGTTATATATGTTTTGCATATATGAACTGGGATTCGTGTATTTTTATCTCTTCTATTTTACCAAAAAATGGAGATTATTTCAGCTATTTTTCATGCTTTTGACAAATCGAACTAATTTTGAGGGAGCTTTTTGGTAGGAAATCTGATTTTTCTCTAAAAATTGTTGGAAATCCTGTTTGCCTTGCTCATGATCTTCCACTTCAAGCTCTAATTCGTAATCTGTCATATTAAAGTACTGACTCTCATCCAGTGCCATGAGGCCAATAGCTGTTTTCATTTCATAGCGAAGCGTTGTTAGACAACCAAGGACATGCCATTTCTTGTTTTGTATACCGTGTTTAGCCAATTCATCAAGAACCAGCCCCTGAGGAAGTTCTTCCTTACTCAGATAATCTTCAGCATCTTTTAGCTGCAATTTTTGATTGTATTCCATGTTTCCAACACTTTGCGGGACTTTGAGTGTCAATTCCGCCCAGTCTTCAAAGGTTCGAATACGCATAGCGACTTTCTTTTCTCGTAGTTCAAAATCAGGCGTGTCAATGTAGTAATTTTTTTGAAGAATAGGAGTGATACCAGTGAACTGGTTTTTTAGACGATTATATTCATCTTTTTTCAATAGTGTTTTCAATTCAATTTCTAAATGTTTCATTTTTCTTACCTTTTCTTTATCGTTGAAAGCGGATTTATGTTATAATAGCTTTGTATTTATTGTATATAAATCTGGAGAAAAAATCAAAGATATTTTTGAAGGATAATATGAGAACAAGGGAGAATATATGACCTTAGAATGGGAAGAATTTCTAGATCCTTACATTCAAGCTGTTGGTGAGTTAAAAATTAAACTACGTGGTATTCGTAAGCAATATCGCAAGCAAAATAAGCATTCTCCGATTGAGTTTGTGACTGGTCGAGTCAAGCCAATTGAGAGTATAAAAGAAAAAATGGCCCGTCGAGGCATTACTTATGCGACCTTGGAACACGATTTACAGGATATAGCTGGTTTGCGTGTGATGGTCCAGTTTGTAGATGATGTCCAAGAAGTTGTGGCTATTTTGCGCAAGCGTCAGGATATGCGGATCATACAGGAGCGAGATTACATTACTCATCGAAAGGCTTCAGGCTACCGTTCCTATCACGTGGTAGTAGAATATACGGTTGATACTATCAATGGAGCCAAGACTATTTTGGCAGAAATTCAAATTCGTACCTTGGCTATGAATTTCTGGGCAACAATAGAACATTCTCTCAACTACAAGTACCAAGGGGATTTCCCAGAGGAGATTAAGAAGCGACTGGAAATTACATCTAAGATTGCCCATCAGCTAGATGAAGAAATGGGTAAAATTCGTGATGACATTCAAGAAGCTCAGGCACTTTTTGATCCTTTGAGCAGAAAATTAAATGATGGTGTAGGAAACAGTGACGATACAGATGAAGAATACAGGTAAACGAATTGACCTGATAGCTAATAGAAAACCACAGAGTCAAAGGGTTTTGTATGAATTGCGAGATCGTTTGAAGAGAAATCAGTTTATACTCAATGATACCAATCCAGATATCGTTATTTCCATTGGTGGGGATGGCATGCTCTTGTCGGCCTTTCATAAGTACGAAAATCAGCTTGACAAGGTACGCTTTATCGGTGTTCATACGGGACATTTGGGCTTCTATACGGACTATCGTGATTTTGAGTTGGACAAGCTAGTAACTAATTTGCAGCTAGATACAGGAGCAAGAGTCTCTTACCCTGTTCTAAATGTGAAGATCTTTCTTGAAAATGGTGAAGTAAAGATTTTTAGAGCACTAAATGAAGCCAGCATCCGCAGGTCGGATCGAACCATGGTGGCAGATATTGTGATTAATGGAGTTCCCTTTGAACGTTTTCGTGGAGATGGGGTGACAGTGTCAACTCCGACTGGTAGTACGGCCTATAACAAGTCGCTCGGTGGAGCTGTTTTACACTCTACCATTGAAGCTTTGCAATTAACGGAAATTGCCAGCCTTAATAATCGTGTCTATCGAACGCTGGGCTCTTCCATTATTGTTCCTAAGAAGGATAAGATTGAACTTATTCCAACGAGAAACGATTATCATACTATTTCGGTTGACAATAGCGTTTATTCCTTCCGAAATATTGAGCGTATTGAGTATCAAATCGACCATCATAAGATTCACTTTGTCGCATCACCTAGCCACACCAGTTTCTGGAATCGTGTTAAGGATGCTTTTATTGGCGAGGTGGATGAATGAGGTTTGAATTTATCGCAGATGAGCATGTCAAGGTTAAGACCTTTTTGAAAAAGCACGAGGTTTCTAAGGGGCTGCTGGCCAAGATTAAGTTTCGAGGCGGAGCTATTCTGGTCAATGACCAACCGCAAAATGCAACTTATCTATTGGATGTTGGAGACCGAGTTATCATCGATATTCCTGCTGAGGAGGGATTTGAAACTCTAGAAGCTATCGAGCGCCCACTGGATATTCTCTATGAGGATGACCATTTTCTAGTCTTAAATAAACCCTATGGAGTGGCTTCTATTCCTAGTGTCAATCACTCCAATACCATTGCCAATTTTATCAAGGGTTACTACGTCAAGCAAAATTATGAAAATCAACAGGTTCACATTGTGACCAGACTTGATAGAGATACTTCTGGCTTGATGCTCTTTGCAAAACACGGCTATGCCCATGCACGATTAGACAAGCAGTTGCAGAAAAAGTCTATCGAGAAACGCTATTTTGCTTTGGTTAAAGGTGAGGGATACTTGGAGCCAGAGGGGGAAATTATTGCTCCTATTGCGCGTGATGAAGACTCTATTATCACCAGACGGGTGGCTAAAGGTGGAAAGTATGCCCATACATCCTACAAGATTGTAGCTTCTTATGGAAATATTCACCTGGTAGATATTCGTTTGCACACTGGACGAACCCACCAAATTCGAGTCCATTTTTCTCATATTGGTTTTCCTTTGTTGGGAGATGATTTGTACGGAGGTAGTCTGGACGACGGCATTCAACGTCAGGCCTTGCATTGCCATTACCTATCCTTCTATCATCCATTTTTAGAACAGGACTTGCAGTTAGAAAGTCCCTTGCCGGATGATTTCAGTAACCTTATTACTCAGTTATCAACTAATACTCTATAAAAACTGTTTCAGAGTATAATTATTATCTTAAAGGAGAAAACTCATGGAAGTTTTTGAAAGTCTCAAAGCCAACCTAGTTGGTAAAAATGCTCGTATCGTTCTCCCTGAAGGGGAAGAGCCTCGTATTCTCCAAGCAACTAAACGTTTGGTAAAAGAAACAGAAGTGATTCCTGTTTTGCTTGGAAATCCTGAAAAAATTAAAATTTATCTTGAAATTGAAGGGATCATGGATGGTTATGAAGTCATTGACCCTCAACATTATCCTCAATTTGAAGAAATGGTTGCTGCCTTGGTAGAGCGTCGTAAAGGCAAAATGTCTGAAGAAGATGCACGCAAGATTTTGGTTGAAGATGTCAATTACTTTGGTGTTATGTTGGTTTACTTGGGCTTGGTTGATGGAATGGTATCTGGAGCTATTCACTCAACAGCTTCAACCGTACGTCCAGCCCTACAAATCATCAAAACTCGTCCAAATGTGACTCGTACTTCAGGTGCCTTCCTCATGGTTCGTGGTACGGAACGTTACCTATTTGGAGACTGTGCTATCAATATCAATCCTGATGCAGAAGCCTTGGCTGAAATTGCCATCAACTCAGCAATTACAGCTAAGATGTTTGGCATCGAGCCTAAAATTGCTATGCTAAGCTATTCTACTAAAGGTTCAGGATTTGGTGAGAGCGTCGATAAGGTTGTAGAAGCAACTAAAATTGCTCACGACTTGCGTCCTGACCTTGAAATCGATGGTGAGTTGCAATTTGATGCAGCCTTTGTTCCAGAAACTGCAGCTCTGAAAGCTCCTGGAAGTACGGTAGCTGGTCAAGCAAATGTTTTCATCTTCCCAGGTATCGAAGCAGGAAATATTGGCTACAAGATGGCTGAACGTCTTGGTGGCTTTGCGGCTGTAGGACCTGTTTTGCAAGGTTTGAACAAGCCAGTTAACGACCTCTCTCGTGGATGTAATGCTGATGATGTCTACAAGTTGACCCTTATCACAGCAGCTCAAGCAGTTCATCAATAAAGAGAAGTTGTACTAAATAATTCGTATTTATAATCAAAAAACGCATAGTATCAAGTGCTGAATGTACTGACCCCAAAAAGTTAGACAATCAATTTATCCGAAGGATTTAGTTCTGTATTGCACAGGACTGAGTCCTTTTAGTTTTACCTTAATTCGTTTATTGTTGTAGTAATCAATATAGTCTACAA
>NZ_VFSH01000012.1 GCF_006385785.1 Streptococcus shenyangsis | reverse complement strand
TGCTGATTCAGATGCTGATGTGCTTGCTGACTCAGATGCGCTTGTGCTTGCTGATTCTGACGCACTTGTTGACGCTGACTCAGATGCACTTGTTGACGCTGATTCTGAAGCACTTGTTGATGCTGATTCAGAAGCTGATGTGCTTGCTGACTCAGATGCACTTGTTGATGCTGACTCAGATGCACTTGTTGACGCTGATTCTGACGCACTTGTTGATGCTGATTCAGAAGCTGATGTGCTTGCTGATTCAGATGCTGATGTGCTTGCTGACTCAGATGCGCTTGTGCTTGCTGATTCTGACGCACTTGTTGACGCTGACTCAGATGCACTTGTTGACGCTGATTCTGAAGCACTTGTTGATGCTGATTCAGAAGCTGATGTGCTTGCTGACTCAGATGCACTTGTTGACGCTGATTCTGAAGCACTTGTTGACGCTGACTCAGATGCACTTGTTGATGCCGATTCTGAAGCTGATGTACTTGCTGACTCAGAAGCTGATGTGCTTGCTGACTCTGACGCACTTGTTGATGCTGATTCAGATGCTGATGTGCTTGCTGATTCAGAAGCCGATGTGCTTGCTGACTCTGATGCACTTGTTGACGCTGACTCAGATGCTGATGTGCTTGCTGATTCTGAAGCTGATGTGCTTGCTGACTCAGAAGCTGATGTACTTGCTGATTCTGACGCACTTGTTGATGCTGATTCTGAAGCTGATGTGCTTGCTGATTCTGATGCGCTTGTGCTTGCTGACTCAGATGCACTTGTTGATGCTGATTCAGAAGCTGATGTGCTTGCTGACTCAGAAGCGCTTGTACTTGCTGATTCTGACGCACTTGTTGATGCTGACTCAGAAGCGCTTGTGCTTGCTGATTCTGACGCACTTGTTGATGCTGATTCAGAAGCTGATGTGCTTGCTGACTCAGATGCGCTTGTGCTTGCTGATTCTGAAGCTGATGTGCTTGCTGACTCAGAAGCTGATGTACTTGCTGATTCTGACGCACTTGTTGATGCTGATTCAGAAGCTGATGTACTTGCTGATTCTGACGCACTTGTTGATGCTGATTCAGAAGCTGATGTACTTGCTGATTCTGACGCACTTGTTGACGCTGATTCAGAAGCTGATGTGCTTGCTGACTCAGAAGCGCTTGTGCTTGCTGATTCTGACGCACTTGTTGATGCTGACTCAGAAGCGCTTGTGCTTGCTGATTCTGACGCACTTGTTGATGCTGATTCAGAAGCTGATGTGCTTGCTGATTCAGATGCACTTGTTGACGCTGACTCAGATGCCGATGTGCTTGCTGATTCAGAAGCGCTTGTGCTTGCTGATTCAGAAGCGCTTGTGCTTGCTGATTCAGAAGCTGATGTGCTTGCTGATTCTGATGCACTTGTTGATGCTGACTCAAATGCTGATGTACTTGCTGATTCTGATGCACTTGTTGATGCTGACTCAGATGCACTTGTTGACGCTGATTCTGACGCACTTGTTGATGCTGATTCAGATGCTGATGTGCTTGCTGATTCAGATGCTGATGTGCTTGCTGACTCAGATGCGCTTGTTGATGCCGATTCAGAAGCTGATGTGCTTGCTGATTCTGATGCACTTGTTGATGCTGACTCAGATGCTGATGTACTTGCTGATTCAGATGCACTTGTTGAGGCACTTTGACTCGCACTTGTTGACGCTGATTCTGACGCACTTGTTGATGCTGATTCAGAAGCCGATGTGCTTGCTGACTCTGATGCGCTTGTGCTTGCTGATTCTGACGCACTTGTCGATGCTGATTCAGATGCGCTTGTGCTTGCTGATTCTGACGCACTTGTTGATGCTGATTCAGAAGCTGATGTGCTTGCTGACTCAGATGCACTTGTTGATGCTGATTCAGATGCGCTTGTGCTTGCTGATTCTGACGCACTTGTTGACGCTGACTCAGATGCACTTGTTGACGCTGATTCTGACGCACTTGTTGATGCTGATTCAGAAGCTGATGTGCTTGCTGACTCTGATGCACTTGTTGACGCTGACTCAGATGCCGATGTGCTTGCTGATTCTGATGCACTTGTTGATGCTGACTCTGATGCACTTGTTGATGCTGATTCAGATGCTGATGTGCTTGCTGACTCAGATGCGCTTGTTGATGCTGACTCAGATGCTGATGTACTTGCTGATTCTGATGCACTTGTTGAGGCACTTTGACTCGCACTTGTTGACGCTGATTCTGACGCACTTGTTGATGCTGATTCAGAAGCCGATGTGCTTGCTGACTCTGATGCACTTGTTGATGCTGATTCTGACGCACTTGTTGATGCTGACTCAGATGCACTTGTTGATGCTGACTCAGATGCACTTGTTGATGCTGACTCAGATGCACTTGTTGACGCTGATTCTGACGCACTTGTTGATGCTGATTCAGATGCTGATGTGCTTGCTGACTCAGATGCGCTTGTGCTTGCTGATTCTGACGCACTTGTTGACGCTGACTCAGATGCACTTGTTGACGCTGATTCTGAAGCACTTGTTGATGCTGATTCAGATGCTGATGTGCTTGCTGACTCAGATGCACTTGTTGACGCTGACTCAGATGCCGATGTGCTTGCTGATTCTGAAGCACTTGTTGATGCTGACTCAGATGCACTTGTTGACGCTGATTCTGACGCACTTGTTGATGCTGACTCAGATGCACTTGTTGACGCTGATTCTGACGCACTTGTTGATGCTGACTCAGATGCACTTGTTGACGCTGATTCTGACGCACTTGTGCTTGCTGATTCAGAAGCCGATGTGCTTGCTGACTCAGATGCGCTTGTACTTGCTGACTCAGATGCACTTGTTGATGCTGATTCAGAAGCTGATGTGCTTGCTGACTCAGATGCACTTGTTGATGCTGACTCAGATGCACTTGTTGATGCTGATTCAGAAGCTGATGTGCTTGCTGACTCAGATGCACTTGTTGACGCTGACTCAGATGCACTTGTTGATGCTGATTCAGATGCGCTTGTGCTTGCTGATTCTGACGCACTTGTCGATGCTGATTCAGATGCGCTTGTGCTTGCTGATTCTGACGCACTTGTTGATGCTGATTCAGAAGCTGATGTGCTTGCTGACTCAGATGCACTTGTTGATGCTGATTCAGATGCGCTTGTTGATGCCGATTCTGAAGCTGATGTGCTTGCTGATTCTGATGCACTTGTTGATGCTGACTCAGATGCTGATGTACTTGCTGATTCTGACGCACTTGTTGATGCTGATTCAGAAGCTGATGTACTTGCTGATTCTGACGCACTTGTTGATGCTGATTCTGACGCACTTGTTGATGCTGATTCAGAAGCGCTTGTGCTTGCTGATTCTGATGCACTTATTGATGCTGATTCAGAAGCTGATGTACTTGCTGATTCTGACGCACTTGTTGATGCTGACTCAGAGGCGCTTGTGCTTGCTGACTCAGAAGCGCTTGTTGACGCTGATTCAGATGCCGATGTGCTTGCTGATTCAGATGCGCTTGTGCTTGCTGATTCAGATGCGCTTGTTGATGCTGATTCAGATGCTGATGTGCTTGCTGATTCTGATGCACTTGTTGATGCTGATTCAGAAGCTGATGTACTTGCTGATTCTGACGCACTTGTTGATGCTGATTCAGAAGCTGATGTACTTGCTGATTCTGACGCACTTGTTGATGCTGACTCAGAAGCGCTTGTGCTTGCTGATTCTGATGCACTTGTTGATGCTGACTCAGAAGCTGATGTGCTTGCTGATTCTGATGCACTTGTTGATGCTGACTCAGAGGCGCTTGTGCTTGCTGACTCAGAAGCGCTTGTTGACGCTGATTCTGACGCACTTGTTGATGCTGACTCAGAAGCTGATGTACTTGCTGATTCTGACGCACTTGTTGATGCTGACTCAGAAGCGCTTGTGCTTGCTGATTCTGATGCACTTGTTGACGCTGATTCAGAAGCTGATGTACTTGCTGATTCTGACGCACTTGTTGATGCTGATTCTGATGCACTTGTTGACGCTGATTCAGAGGCGCTTGTGCTTGCTGATTCTGATGCACTTGTTGATGCTGATTCAGATGCTGATGTACTTGCTGATTCTGACGCACTTGTTGATGCTGACTCAGAAGCGCTTGTGCTTGCTGATTCTGATGCACTTGTTGATGCTGACTCAGAAGCGCTTGTGCTTGCTGATTCTGACGCACTTGTTGATGCCGATTCAGAAGCTGATGTACTTGCTGACTCAGAAGCTGATGTGCTTGCTGATTCTGATGCACTTGTTGATGCTGACTCAGAAGCGCTTGTGCTTGCTGATTCTGATGCACTTGTTGATGCTGATTCAGATGCTGATGTACTTGCTGATTCTGACGCACTTGTTGATGCTGATTCAGAAGCTGATGTACTTGCTGATTCTGACGCACTTGTGCTTGCTGATTCAGAAGCCGATGTGCTTGCTGACTCAGATGCGCTTGTACTTGCTGATTCTGACGCACTTGTTGATGCCGATTCTGAAGCTGATGTACTTGCTGACTCAGATGCACTTGTTGACGCTGACTCAGATGCACTTGTTGATGCTGATTCAGATGCGCTTGTGCTTGCTGATTCTGACGCACTTGTTGACGCTGACTCAGATGCACTTGTTGACGCTGATTCTGACGCACTTGTTGATGCTGATTCAGAAGCTGATGTGCTTGCTGACTCAGATGCACTTGTTGACGCTGACTCAGATGCACTTGTTGATGCTGATTCAGATGCGCTTGTTGACGCTGATTCTGACGCACTTGTTGATGCTGATTCTGACGCACTTGTTGACGCTGACTCAGATGCACTTGTTGACGCTGATTCTGACGCACTTGTTGATGCTGACTGACTAGCTGATGTGCTTGCTGATTGGCTTGCACTTGTCGACGCGGACTGGCTAGCTGACGTGCTTGCTGATTGGCTTGCACTTGTCGACGCGGACTTAGATGCGCTCGTTGAGGCACTTTGGCTCGCACTTGTCGACGCGGACTTAGACGCGCTTGTTGAGGCACTTTGACTTGCACTTGTCGACGCGGACTTAGATGCGCTTGTTGAGGCACTTTGGCTCGCACTTGTCGACGCGGACTTAGACGCGCTTGTTGAGGCACTTTGACTTGCACTTGTCGACGCGGACTTAGATGCGCTTGTTGAGGCACTTTGACTTGCACTTGTCGACGCAGACTTAGACGCGCTTGTTGAGGCACTTTGGCTTGCACTTGTCGACGCGGACTTAGATGCACTTGTTGAGGCACTTTGACTTGCACTTGTCGACGCGGACTTAGATGCGCTTGTTGATGCACTTTGACTTGCACTTGTCGACGCGGACTTAGATGCGCTTGTTGAGGCACTTTGGCTTGCACTTGTCGATGCTGACTTAGATGCGCTCGTTGAGGCACTTTGGCTTGCACTTGTCGACGCGGACTTAGATGCGCTCGTTGAGGCACTTTGGCTTGCACTTGTCGACGCGGACTTAGATGCGCTCGTTGAGGCACTTTGGCTCGCACTTGTCGACGCGGACTTAGATGCGCTCGTTGAGGCACTTTGGCTTGCACTTGTCGACGCGGACTTAGATGCGCTCGTTGAGGCACTTTGGCTTGCACTTGTCGACGCAGACTTAGATGCGCTCGTTGAGGCACTTTGGCTTGCACTTGTCGACGCAGACTTAGATGCGCTCGTTGAGGCACTTTGGCTTGCACTTGTCGATGCGGACTGACTTGCTTTCGTCGACAATGACTTAGATGCACTTGTTGATGCACTTTGACTTGCACTTGTCGACGCGGACTTAGATGCGCTCGTTGAGGCACTTTGGCTGGCACTTGTCGATGCGCTCGTTGAGGCGGACAGCGATTTATACTCTGAATCATCTACCGTAATAGTAACTGGAACTTCATCTGTCGAATCATCTGGATAAGTTACTATAACTGTTCGTGTTAATTTACCATTTTTAACAGGTGAGTTCTCGCCACTCTTCCATTTATAAGTCGTTCTTGTACCTGCTGTTGTTCCTTCAGTTGGCAAATCACGCTTATTAGAAATATAATTCTCTGCCGGTCCCAAATTTGGAACAGTTCCATTTGAAGTCACCTTGACTGTAGGATTTGTTGCTGTCGGAGTGTACTTATCAGACTGCTTGCGGAACTCAATCTGGATATTGGCATTATTGGCAGTTTCATTTTGTCCGTTATTATTCGTTGTGGTAGATTGATCATATCCAGAAATATAACGATTCCAGATGTTACTACTAGCATTGGCACTGACTGACTGACCCTTACCTACATGACCTGAAATAGTTACTTTATACGGATTAGCATCTGTCGCATTGCCATCTTTTCCTAAATTACTTGTCTTATCCGTAAAGTTAATACGTGTTCCATTCGCAGCCTCCACTATAGGAGTACCATCCGTAACTTCGAAATCACGTGACGGACGTTCATTATAGGCATTTTTGTGAACCTTAATCTGGTCCAATCGACCACGGTCATCAGTCAAATTAACATCCACACTGAATTCTTCTTCACGATAAACGATAATCTTACGCGGATTCTCACCATCAATTTTTGCATTAGGTCCAGGAGTTAAGTTTTTAATTGTTGGTCGCTCATTGACTGTAGCTGACTGTGGAATTGGAGTACTACGTGTTTTATCATTGTAGACAATCGTTGCTGTACCATCTGCCTGGACTTCAATATCATCGATACGGTGATCTGCTTTAGCATTTTTGGCATAGATGGCATTCTTGACAGCAGTCTTTTCCTCTCCGGTCAAGTTGTTTTTATTTGCAACAGTTGTCAATTCAGGATTTGTCACTGGAAGACGATCCTTTAGCTCCCCTTGAACAACACCAAACCAAGAACTAATTTTAGAATTCCCTGAAGGATCGACTGCTTTAACTACACGAGAAAATTTATTACCAGACGACCACTGCATATTATCATTGACAGTAACATCCACTGTCTTTGTAGCTGGAGCGGTAGTTAGACTTGTAATATTGTCTACTGCACCACTCCCCCATTTAGTAGAGTTTCCTTCAAAGAAGTCATTCAGAGGCTCTAATTTTTTATTTGAACCTTGCTTATTCAATGTCAATTCTGTTAATTTTCCAAAGTTGTCATTACCAGTGAAAGTAATCTGAATCCTATCTCCAGCATAAAAAATAAAACGTCCATCACTATCTGTTTTGGGTGTTTGATTATTTACTTTCACAGTGTAATCAACAGTTGGCTCAGTTGCATCTGTCACATTCGCTTGAACTGTATCAACAGTATTATCACGATAAGTAAGAGTGATAAGACCTGTATCAGATACCGTAATTTCTTTATTGCCTTCAGAGTCCTTCACATAGTCAGTACCCGCGAGAATATCAGCATTTTTGCTCCTGAAGTTAGCTAGGATTTGATCTTTCTCAGTCTTACTCAAAGATGCAGGGTTGTTGACTGCAACAGCATCTCCACTAATAGGAGTATTACGCTCATTGTAACCTTTGATCGTCAGATTTAAACTTCCATCGGTACGTTGCCCTATAGTATCAACCACTTGGAAGTTAAGAGGATAAGTACCCGGAGTCATTGGTTTCCAGCCGTCACTACGACCAATTGTTCCACTTACAACCGATGTGTGTTCTCTAGGATACTGTCCATTAGAATAATAAGGTTTAAACCCTTGATTACCGATTGGTGCATACTTCATGGTCAAACCAGTGATGATAGTATTGTTCGGACTAGATAGCAAACTTACCACCCCTTTATCATCTCTCATGACAAATGGAATACCAGTTGAGCCACCAAGTACTTCATCGTTATATATTTCTACAGAAGAAGGCGAAATCGAAAGAGTAGGTATATTATCTGCCGTACGGTCCTGACCTCCCGCACTTCTATACTGACCTGTCCCACTAGTTGGAACAGTTGAACTGATTGAACCGCTATAATTTCCAGAAGTATCCGCACTTGTAAACGGTTGACTACTTGTAGCAACTTTTGCGTTCAAGCTTGCAGCTTTCGACTGCTTGTTTACAGTGGCATGAACTTCAAGCGTTGCTTCTAGGTTTCTTTGTTTATCATGGCGGATATCATAGACATACTCATTTCTTGAACCACCACGTTTCGCCATCTCTTGTCCATTAAAGGTCACACGATTAATCGTCGTATTGGAATCTACATCCGCAATCAGCCCTACATGATGCAAGGCATTGTTAGCATGCATATTAATACGCCAAACAACTTCATGAGTATTTGGATTATAATTAGTAGACGCAATTGAGGCTGTCGTACCATGGCTAGAGAATGTTGCTCTAGGAGAAGCACCCCTCTCTATCGCTTGTCCATTACGGCCATCACGTTGACCTGAAGTGGCACGTAAAACTGCATTGGCAATAGAATTACGAGCTGAAGTTGCCGTTTTGACAACACTACCAAGATCAGCAGTTGGATCCTTTAAAGCTGACTCAATCTCAGTAATGGCAGTTTCCACCTTAAGGATGGCTGCACTCGTATCTGGAAGATCTGCCGCCTTAGCTAAATACTCACCCATTTCAGCTGAAATTTTAGCCAGCTTTTTACGATCTTCTTCATTTTTCTTTGTAGATACTTCTACCGATGACAAGGCACCAGCAGTCACTCCTGCCAAACTTGTTAATTCGGAAGTTTTCTCTATCAAACCTGTTGCTGACTTAGCAGAGTCCAAGACAGGTGCAGACAAATTAGAGTTTGGCAAGCCTTGACTAACTACTTGATTTTCAGCTGAAGTAGATTCGGATTGTCCAGCAGTTTCAACACTAGCAGCGCTAGTCGCAACCGAACTGTCCTCTGAATGAACCATCAACTGACTAGAACTTACAGAAGTGCTTGCTGATACACTTGCAGAAGTACTTGTCGACGCACTAACAGAAGCAGAAGTACTTGCTGACATACTTGCAGAAGTGCTAGCGCTCACTGATTGGCTAGCAGAAGTCGATTCTGAACTAGACACACTCTCGCTTTCTGAGTGTGACAAACTTGCCGATTCTTCTGGATTTGCTTTCGAAACAGATCCAAGAACGACTGAGTCATTTGTAGCTAAAACATCCGATGACTCCAATGTCTTTTCAAGAGCAACCGCATCATTGGCATGAACAGTAGTTTGTGTTGCCACTGCTCCGCCTAATACAGCTCCTGTAGCTGCAAGTCCCCTTATAATATCGAGGCCTGTAATCGTATTGTTTGTTTGGTTCTCAACCACTTCGGTCATAACTTGAGTAGTGTCGACACTACCACGGAAAACCTTAAACAAACCAAATAAAGAAGTGGAAGCCCGTAGCCAATGCTTACCGGATTTCACTAACTTATAGCGGGTCACACGATCAGTTTCACGATATTGACCCTCTTGACGTCTGAAAAACATGTTATCTCCTTTTCTAAACTTAGGTTAAGGGTACAATTCACCCAATTCTAAGTTAATCTTTAATATTATAAAAAAAATTGATTTAAAAAGCAATAGAATTCAAAAAAATAATACTATATAATAACGTTTTATGTTTAATATAAAACTTTTATAAATAAACCGAAAACGCATTTAATATATATATATATATATATATATATCGCTATTTTTTGTATACTTCTAATTTATTTTACTTTGAATAAAAATATAAATTTTTCTATATTCAAACATTCTATTTCATTAATCAATCATACTATTGCCGAATCACAGCGCTAGCTAGAGTTCACTGTTAAATTTCAATACATATAGTTTCACTAGGATATTACGTGAGTAGATTGGCAAGAAAACATGTGTTCTATCAAGTTTTTGATTAGTCTCCTTAGTTACTGAAATTCTTGTCTTATAAAAGAATTTTACTGAACTAGCACAGAAAAGGGCGGAGAACATTATATTGACAAAATTTAGTAAGAAAGACAGCTACTCTAACTATCTAAAATTACGATGAAAAGCCCACGAACAATAACATTCATGGACTTATTCTAATAATAACGGATAGCTCAAATGACATAAGGCTTCCCAATTGTTACACTAGGACACGGAGTTTGGCAAATCGATTCCATTTGCCAAACGTAGTTAGTAAAGCAGTTAGCTAGACCACTCACTACAAGTTACGACGGAAAAATCCACGGATCGATAATATTCGTGGATTTTTCCTAGTGAAGCGTTTAGGTAGACCGCCATAGCGGTTACCGATTATTAGATTACGACACTGAGTTTTATAAATCGATTCCATTTGTAAAACTCAGTTAGTGAGGCAGTTAGCTAGACCACTCACTACCCGTTACGACGTAAAGTTTTACGAATCGATATTATTCGTAAAACTTTACTAGTGGAGCGCCTAGCCAAGTTCCATAGAAACTTGGCGTTAGTTACTTAGATTGTTACACAATCAAGTAACTTTGGCGATCTACATTTTTTCCTCTAACTCTACGTCTGGATACTTATCCGCAAACCAACGTAAGGCAAAGTCATTTTCAAAGAGGAAGACTGGCTGGTCAAAACGGTCTTTAGCCAAGATATTTCGGCTTGATGACATCCGTTCATCTAGGTCCTCAGGCTTAATCCAACGAACGGTCTTTTTACCCATTGGGGTCATGACTACTTCTGCATTGTACTCACCTTCCATACGGTGCTTAAAGACTTCAAACTGGAGTTGCCCCACAGCTCCTAGCATGTACTCACCTGTTTGGTAATTCTTATAGAGCTGAACGGCTCCTTCTTGCACCAATTGCTCAATCCCCTTGTGGAAGGATTTTTGCTTCATAACATTCTTAGCAGAAACTTTCATAAAAATCTCAGGTGTAAAGGTTGGCAGGGGTTCAAATTCAAACTTGTTTTTTCCAACTGTCAAGGTATCCCCAACCTGATAAGTACCTGTATCGTAAACCCCGATGATATCTCCTGCCACGGCATTGGTCACATTCTCACGACTTTCCGCCATAAACTGAGTAACATTCGACAGTTTAGCGCCCTTACCAGTACGAGGCAGGTTGACACTCATACCACGCTCAAATTCACCCGATACGATACGGACAAAGGCGATACGGTCACGGTGACGAGGGTCCATGTTGGCTTGAATTTTAAAGACAAATCCTGAGAAATCCTTGTCATAAGGACCCACAATTTCACCATCTGTTTTCTTGTGTCCATGTGGTTCTGGAGCAAACTTAAGGAAGGTTTCAAGGAATGTTTGCACACCAAAGTTTGTCAAGGCTGAACCGAAGAAGACAGGTGTCAATTCTCCAGCCAGAATAGCTTCCTCTGAGAATTCATTTCCAGCTTCATTTAAAAGCTCAATGTCATCCTTGACTTGCTCGTAGAAAGGATTGCTACCAAAAAGCTTGTCCCCATCTTCTAGACTAGCGAAACGTTCATCCCCCTTGTAGAGCTCCAAGCGTTGGTTATAAAGGTCATACAAGCCTTCAAAGGCTTTCCCCATCCCGATTGGCCAGTTCATCGGGTAGCTAGCAATGCCCAAGACTTCTTCCAACTCTTGCAAGAGGTCTAGTGGCTCACGACCGTCACGGTCTAGCTTGTTCATAAAGGTAAAGACTGGAATGCCACGATGTTTCACAACCTCAAATAATTTCTTAGTCTGAGCCTCGATACCCTTAGCAGAGTCCACGACCATGACCGCAGCATCCACCGCCATCAAGGTACGATAGGTATCTTCTGAAAAGTCCTCGTGTCCTGGCGTGTCGAGGATATTCACGCGTTTTCCGTCGTAGTCAAATTGCATCACAGATGAGGTCACCGAAATCCCACGTTGCTTCTCGATATCCATCCAGTCAGACTTGGCAAAAGTTCCTGTTTTCTTCCCTTTTACGGTACCAGCTTCACGAATCTCGCCCCCAAAGTAGAGCAGTTGCTCAGTGATGGTTGTTTTCCCCGCGTCAGGGTGGGAGATAATGGCAAAAGTACGGCGTTTCTTAATTTCTTCTTGAATATTCATAAGTTCTCTTTCTTTGATTCTCTATTTTTCTTGTTTCAATAGCTAAGAATGATTTTTACATTGGATTTTACCATTCCTTTCAACACTCCATTATATCGGATTTTAGCATTTTTTTCAATTTCTATTTCTTTTCACTTATCCCTCCCTTATTTATAGGAAAATATGGTAAAATAGAACAGACTAAAAATCATCATTTCACGAAAGGATGCAAGATGAAAATTACGCAAGAAGAGGTAACACACGTTGCCAATCTTTCAAAATTAAGATTCTCTGAAGAAGAAACTGCTGCCTTTGCGACGACCTTGTCTAAGATTGTTGACATGGTTGAATTGCTGGGCGAAGTTGACACAACTGGTGTCGCACCTACTACGACCATGGCTGATCGCAAGACTGTGCTCCGCCCTGATGTGGCCGAAGAAGGAACAGACCGTGATCGCTTATTTAAAAACGTACCTGAAAAAGACAACTACTATATCAAGGTACCAGCTATCCTAGACGATGGAGGAGATGCCTAATGACTTTTAACAATAAAACCATTGAAGACTTGCATAATCTCCTTGTCTCTAAGGAAATTTCTGCAACTGAATTGACCCAAGCTACGCTTGAAGATATCAAGTCTCGCGAGACAGCTATTAACGCTTTTGTTACCATCGCTAAGGAGCAAGCACTTGCTCAAGCTAAAGCCATTGATGAAGCTGGAATTGATGCTGATAATGTCCTTTCAGGAATTCCACTTGCAGTTAAGGATAATATCTCTACAGACGGTATTCTCACAACTGCTGCCTCAAAAATGCTCTACAACTACGAGCCTATCTTTGATGCGACAGCTGTGTCAAATGCTAAATCAAAAGGCATGATTATCATTGGAAAGACCAACATGGACGAATTTGCCATGGGTGGTTCAGGTGAAACTTCACACTATGGTGCCACTAAAAATGCTTGGGACCAAAGCAAGGTTCCCGGTGGTTCATCAAGTGGTTCTGCCGCAGCCGTAGCCTCAGGTCAAGTCCGCTTGTCACTTGGTTCTGATACTGGTGGTTCTATCCGCCAACCTGCCGCCTTCAACGGGATTGTTGGTCTCAAACCAACCTACGGAACAATTTCACGTTTCGGTCTCATTGCCTTCGGTAGTTCGCTAGACCAGATTGGACCTTTTGCTCCTACTGTTAAGGAAAACGCCCTCTTACTCAACGCTATTGCTAGCGAAGATGCTAAAGATTCCACTTCTGCTCCTGTCCGCATTGCCGACTTTACTTCAAAAATCGGTCAAGACATCAAGGGCATGAAAATCGCTTTGCCTAAGGAATACCTTGGTGAAGGGATTGACCCAGAGGTTAAGGAAACTATTCTAAATGCTGCTAAGCACTTTGAAAAACTTGGCGCTATCGTCGAAGAAGTCAGCCTTCCTCACTCTAAATACGGTGTGGCAGTTTACTACATCATCGCTTCATCTGAAGCTTCATCAAACTTGCAACGTTTTGACGGTATCCGTTACGGCTACCGCGCAGAAGATGCGACTAATCTTGATGAAATCTATGTAAACAGCCGTAGCCAAGGTTTCGGTGAAGAGGTAAAACGTCGTATCATGCTAGGTACTTTCAGCCTTTCATCAGGTTACTATGATGCTTACTACAAAAAGGCTGGTCAAGTTCGTACACTCATCATTCAAGATTTCGAAAAAGTCTTTGCGGATTACGACTTGATTTTGGGCCCAACTGCACCAAGCGTTGCCTATGACTTGGATTCTCTCAACCACGACCCAGTTGCCATGTACTTGGCTGACCTTTTGACCATCCCAGTCAACTTGGCTGGTCTCCCAGGAATTTCGATTCCTGCTGGATTCTCTCAAGGTCTACCTGTCGGTCTACAATTGATTGGTCCTAAGTATTCTGAGGAAACCATTTACCAAGCTGCTGCTGCTTTTGAAGCAACAACAGACTACCATAAACAACAACCCGTGATTTTTGGAGGTGACAATTAATGAACTTTGAAACAGTCATTGGACTTGAAGTCCACGTAGAGCTCAACACCAATTCAAAAATCTTCTCACCTACTTCTGCCCACTTTGGAAATGAGCAAAATGCCAACACTAACGTGATTGACTGGTCTTTCCCAGGAGTTCTGCCAGTTCTCAATAAAGGTGTTGTTGATGCCGGTATCAAGGCTGCTCTTGCCCTCAATATGGACATCCATAAAAAGATGCACTTTGACCGCAAGAACTACTTCTATCCTGATAATCCCAAAGCCTACCAAATTTCTCAATTTGATGAGCCAATTGGTTACAATGGATGGATTGAAGTTGAGCTAGAAGACGGTACGACCAAGAAAATCGGTATCGAACGCGCCCACCTAGAGGAAGATGCTGGTAAAAACACCCACGGTACAGACGGCTACTCTTATGTAGACCTCAACCGCCAAGGGGTGCCATTGATCGAGATTGTATCTGAAGCTGACATGCGTTCGCCAGAAGAAGCCTACGCTTATCTGACAGCCCTCAAGGAAGTCATCCAGTACGCTGGTATTTCTGACATCAAGATGGAAGAAGGTTCTATGCGTGTGGATGCTAACATCTCCCTTCGTCCTTATGGTCAAGAAAAATTCGGTACCAAGACTGAGTTGAAGAACTTGAATTCCTTCTCAAATGTCCGCAAAGGTCTTGAATACGAAGTCCAACGTCAGGCTGAAATCCTTCGTTCAGGTGGTCAAATTCGCCAAGAAACACGCCGTTACGATGAAGCCAACAAGACAACTATCCTCATGCGTGTTAAGGAAGGCGCTGCTGACTACCGCTACTTCCCAGAACCTGACCTACCTATCTTTGAAATTTCAGATGAGTGGATCGAAGAAATGCGTACAGAGTTGCCAGAGTTTCCAAAAGAACGCCGTGCGCGTTATGTATCTGACCTTGGCTTGTCAGACTATGATGCTAGTCAGTTAACTGCGAACAAAGTCACTTCTGATTTCTTTGAAAAAGCTGTTGCTCTCGGTGGCGATGCTAAACAAGTCTCTAACTGGCTCCAAGGTGAGGTTGCTCAGTTCTTGAACGCTGAAGGCAAGACACTGGAACAAATCGAATTGACACCAGAAAACTTGGTTGAAATGATTGCCATCATCGAAGACGGTACGATCTCTTCTAAGATTGCTAAGAAAGTCTTTGTCCACCTGGCGAAAAATGGCGGTGGAGCGCGTGAATACGTGGAAAAAGCAGGCATGGTCCAAATCTCAGATCCAGCTGTCTTGATTCCAATTATCCACCAAGTCTTTGCGGATAACGAAGCCGCAGTTGCCGACTTCAAGTCAGGTAAACGTAACGCAGACAAGGCCTTCACAGGCTTCCTGATGAAAGCAACCAAAGGCCAAGCCAACCCACAAGTTGCCCTTAAACTACTTGCCCAAGAATTGGCAAAGTTGAAAGAAGATTAATATGTAAAAGAAACCAGCCCTGAGGTTGGTTTTTTTCGCTCCTACCAAATCCCAATAACTATTTTGGCTTTATTTCCAGAAGATTTTATGGTAAAATGAAGAGTAATAATATTTATTAAAGAGGTAAAAACATGATTGAAGCAAGCAAATTGAAAGCTGGTATGACATTTGAAACTGCAGACGGAAAATTGATCCGCGTTTTGGAAGCTAGCCACCATAAACCAGGTAAAGGGAACACTATCATGCGTATGAAATTACGTGATGTCCGTACTGGTTCTACTTTTGATACAAGCTACCGTCCAGAAGAAAAATTCGAACAAGCTATTATCGAAACTGTTCCAGCTCAATACTTGTACAAAATGGATGAAACTGCCTACTTCATGAACACTGAAACTTACGACCAATACGAAATCCCAGTCGTAAACGTTGAAAATGAACTGCTTTACATCCTTGAAAACTCTGATGTGAAAATCCAATTCTACGGAACTGAAGTAATCGGTGTAACTGTACCAACTACTGTTGAATTGACAGTTGCTGAAACACAACCATCTATCAAAGGTGCTACTGTTACAGGTTCTGGTAAACCAGCAACTATGGAAACTGGACTTGTTGTCAACGTTCCAGACTTCATCGAAGCTGGACAAAAATTGATCATCAACACTGCAGAAGGAACTTACGTTTCTCGTGCCTAATCTCTAGAAAGAGGTCATTCTATGGGAACTGAAGAACAATTTGGCGAAATCGTTATCGCTCCACGTGTACTTGAAAAAATCATTGCCATCGCAACTGCTAAAGTTGATGGTGTCCACTCATTTTCAAATAAATCCGTATCTGATACCTTATCAAAACTCTCTCTTGGTCGTGGCGTCTACTTAAAAGAAAGCAACGAAGAACTAACTGCTGACATCTACCTCTATCTTGAGTACGGTGTGAAAGTGCCAAAAGTAGCTCTTGCTATTCAAAAAGCGGTCAAAGATGCTGTCCATGATATGGCTGATGTAGAACTTTCTGCTGTCAATATCCATGTTACAGGAATCGTTCCAGATAAAACACCAAAACCTGAGTTGAAAGATCTATTTAACGAGGACTTCCTCAATGACTAGTCCATTATTAGAATCTAGACGCGAACTTCGTAAATGCGCTTTTCAAGCTCTTATGAGTCTTGAATTCGGTACAGATGTGGAAACAGCTTGTCACTTTGCCTACACACATGACCGTGAAGATGCAGATGTGCAAATCCCAGCCTTTCTTCTAAACTTGGTTTCTGGTATCCAAGCTCAAAAAGAAGAATTAGATAACCAAATCAACCAGCATCTCAAGTCAGGCTGGACAGTTGAACGCTTGACCTTGGTCGAAAAAAACTTACTACGCTTGGGAATCTTTGAAATCACATCATTTGATACACCTCAGCTGGTAGCAGTCAATGAATCTATTGAACTTGCCAAGAATTTTTCAGATCAAAAATCAGCCCGCTTTATCAACGGACTGCTTAGTCAATTTGTAACTGAAGAAAATAAATAATCAAAAAAGTGTTTGGTCTTCCAAGCACCTTTTGACTTTCTCTTGATATAGAGTAAGAAGCACATAAAAACTAGAACTGACTTCCAGTTCTAGTTTTTGCGTATTCTAAAGAATTATACTCAATGAAAATCAAAGAGCAAACTAGGAAGCTAGCCATAGGCTGCTCAAAACACGGTTTTGAGGTTATGGATAGAACTGACGAAGTCAGTAACATATATACGACTAGGCGAAGCTGACGTGGTTTGAAGAGATTTTCGAAGAGTATTAGTATTTTCTAAATCGTTGATATCGTTCTTCCAACAACTCTTCTAGAGGTTTTTGTGAAAGCATGGCTAGCTCGTCTTGTAGTTCTTTTTTGACACTTTTAATCAGTTCTTTGCTAGAAAGTCCTGCTTCAGAAATCACCTTATCCACCACGTCCATTTCTAACAGTTCATGTGAGGTGATTTTCATCAGTTCTGCTGCTTCCATGGCACGAGTGCCGTCCTTCCATAGAATGGAAGCAAAGCCTTCTGGACTGAGAATGGCATAGATGGAATTTTCCAGCATCCAGACACGGTCTGCGACTGCCAGAGCCAGAGCTCCACCTGAACCACCTTCACCGATAATGATGGCGATAATCGGAACTTTCAGGTCACTCATTTCCATGAGATTGCGAGCAATAGCTTCCCCTTGTCCACGTTCTTCCGCGCCGACACCAGGATAGGCACCTGCAGTATTGATAAAGGTCACAACTGGACGGCCAAATTTTTCAGCCTGTTTCATCAAACGTAAGGCCTTGCGGTAACCTTCTGGATGCGGTTGCCCAAAATTCCGTTTGAGGTTGTCTTGTAAGCTCTTGCCTTTTTGGATACCAACTACTGTTACAGCTTGGTCTCCAAGCCAGCCGATACCACCAACAACTGCACCATCGTCACGAAAAGAACGGTCACCGTGTAATTGGATAAAGTCATCAAAAATGCCTGTCGCAAAATCCAAGGTTGTCAAGCGACTCTGCTCACGCGCTTCTCTGACTATTTTTGCAATATTCATCTAGGACTCCCTCCGTGCAATCTGACTAGACTAGCAATCATATCTGACAAGTCCCTTCTTTTAACAATAGCATCCACAAATCCATGCTCCAATAGGAATTCTGCCTTTTGGAAATCCTCCGGCAAGCTTTCACGAACCGTATTTTCAATCACACGACGCCCAGCAAAACCGACCAAGCTCTGTGGTTCTGCTAGAATAATATCCCCTTCCATAGCGAAAGAAGCTGTTACACCACCTGTCGTTGGATCTGTCAAAATGGTCAGGTAAAAGAGACCAGCATTTGAATGGCGCTTAACTGCTGCAGAGATTTTAGCCATTTGCATGAGACTCATGATTCCTTCCTGCATACGGGCTCCACCAGAGGCTGTAAAGAGGACAACTGGCAACTTTTCAACCGTCGCATACTCAAACAAGCGAGTGATTTTCTCCCCTACAACCGTACCCATAGAAGCCATGATAAAGTTGGAATCCATAATCCCAAGAGCCACAGTCTGACCTTTAATAAGAGCAGTTCCTGTCACAACAGCTTCATCCAGACCAGTTTTTTCACGCATAGCTGCTAGTTTCTTTTGATAATCAGGGAAATGCAAGGGATCCTTGCTTTCAATCCCTGTAAACAATTCCTTGAAGGTTCCCATATCAATCGTCAAAGCCAAGCGTTCTTGGGTAGAAATACGAAAGGTATAGCTACAATGTGGACAGATACGCTCACTTCCCAGATCCTTCTGATAGATGGTATGCTTGCAGCCTGGACACTGGGAGAATAATTCATCTGGAACCTCTGGCTTGGCTTGAGGCTTTTCCCTAACCGAACGATTGGGATTGATTCGAATATACTTATCTTTTTTACTAAATAGAGCCATTGATTCCCCTTTTCGGTTTAAACTCTTGAAGTCATTTTATTCTTTTTCTTGATATTTGGGTAAGAAAGTTTCCATCAAGAAGGAAGTATCGTAATCTCCAGCAATGACATTGCGATCTGAAATGAGGTCAAGCTGGAAATCTGCATTGGTCTGCACCCCCTCTATCTCTAGTTCGTAGAGGGCACGTTGCATTTTCATCAAGGCATCAAAACGATTTTCACCGTGAACGATGATTTTAGCAATCATACTATCATAATAGGGGGGAATGGTATAGCCTGGATAAACTGCTGAATCCACGCGCAAGCCAACACCTCCGCTTGGAAGATAGAGATTGGTAATCTTACCTGGACTTGGAGCAAAGTTGAAGGCTGGATTTTCAGCATTGATACGACATTCAATAGCATGACCTCGTAGAACAATATCTTCTTGCTTAACAGACAGAGGTTGACCTGCTGCAATGCGAATCTGTTCCTTAACGATATCAACACCTGAAACAAATTCTGTTACTGGATGTTCTACTTGTACACGAGTATTCATCTCCATAAAGTAGAATTTGCCACTGGCTTCATCAAGAAGAAACTCAATGGTCCCTGCATTCTCATAGCCAACAGACTCTGCCGCTCGAACAGCAGCAGCACCGATTTCATGGCGCAGCGTTTTTCCGATTGCAATCGAAGGACTTTCTTCTAAAACCTTTTGATTATTCCGTTGAAGAGAACAATCCCGTTCACCCAAGTGAATCACATGTCCATGCTCATCTCCTAGAATTTGAACCTCGATGTGACGAGCTGGATAGATAACCCGTTCTATGTACATGGCACCATTGCCATAATTTGCCTTTGCTTCGCTAGAGGCTGTTTCAAAGGCTGAAACAAGGTCTTCTGGTTTTTCAACCTTACGAATCCCTTTACCACCACCACCGGCTGAAGCCTTGAGCATAACAGGATAGCCAATTTTTTCAGCAACAATCAAAGCTTCTTCCGAGTTATGCACTTCTCCATCTGAACCTGGTATGACAGGCACGCCTGCTTTGATCATCTGAGCGCGCGCATTGATCTTATCCCCCATCATATCCATAACATGGCCAGATGGACCGATAAACTTGATTCCCACCTCTTCACACATGGTCGCAAATTTGGAATTTTCACTGAGAAATCCAAAACCTGGGTGGATGGCTTCTGCCTCAGTCAAAACTGCAGCTGATAGAACCGCATTAATATTGAGATAAGACTCTGTCGCCTTACCAGGGCCAATACAAACTGCTTCATCTGCCAAAAGCGTATGAAGAGCTTCCTTATCAGCAGTTGAATAAACCGCCACCGTCGCAATGCCCAATTCACGCGCCGCACGGATAATACGAACCGCAATTTCACCACGATTGGCAATTAAAATTTTTCGAAACATGGAGAACCTCCTTAGTTCCCTATTGCAAAGGTAAGAGTACCACTAGCTGCAAGCTTGCCATCCACTTCAGCCTTTGCTTCAACAACGGCAATGCTACCGCGACGTTTTACAAACGTTGCCGTCATAACTAATTGGTCACCTGGTACAACTTGCTTCTTAAATTTAACCTTGTCCATACCAGCGTAAAAGACTAGTTTACCTTTATTTTCAGGTTTTGATAACTCCAAGACACCAGCTGTTTGCGCCAAGGCTTCCATAATCAGAACACCTGGCATAACTGGATATTGAGGAAAATGGCCGTTAAAGAAAGGTTCATTGATGGTCACATTTTTGATAGCAACAATGGTATCCTCGCTCACTTCCAAGACACGGTCCACTAGGAGCATAGGATAACGGTGGGGAAGAGCTTCTTTGATTCCTTGAATATCGATCATTTGATACGTACCAATCCTTTACCAAACTCAACCATTTCTTCGTTAGAAACGAGAATTTCCGTTACCACACCATCCTTAGGAGCTGGGATTTCATTCATAACTTTCATGGCTTCGATAATTACCAATGTTTGACCTTTTTTAACACTATCACCAACTGTTACAAAGGCAGGTTTATCTGGACCAGCAGCCAAGTAAGCCACTCCAACAAGTGGGCTCTCTACAACATCTCCCTCAGCAGCCACACTTGTTTCTGCTGGAGCTGGAACTTCTTCTGCTACAGTCTCTGCTGGAGTAGATGTAGGAGCTACTGGACTTGGTGTTCCTAGAACAGGTGCTGGAGCGACTTGAGGTGCAACTTCAGATACAAGTCTCGCTTCATTCTTGCTAAACTGCAATTCATCCGTCCCATTCTTATAAGAAAACTCTCTCAAACTTGACTGGTCAAATTGGGCCATCAAGTCTTTAATATCGTTTAAATTCATACTTATTTATTCTCCCAACGTTTGAAAGCAAGAACTGCATTGTGGCCACCAAAACCAAAAGTATTTGAAATAGCGTATGGAATTTCTTGCTCCAAGCCTTGTCCATAAACGACATTGGCTTCGATATAATCTGATACTTCACTTGTTCCAGCTGTCATTGGTACAAAGTTATGACGCATGGCTTCAATTGTGACGATAGCTTCTACTGCACCTGCAGCCCCCAGCAAATGTCCTGTGAAAGACTTAGTTGATGATACAGGTACTTCCTTACCAAGAACAGCTACGATCGCTCCACTTTCTCCTTTTTCATTAGCAGGAGTTGAGGTTCCGTGAGCATTGACATAGGCTACTTGCTCTGGAGAAATCTCAGATTCTTCCAAAGCTAGTTTGATGGCCTTGATAGCTCCCTGACCTTCTGGATGTGGTGAAGTCATGTGGTAGGCATCACAAGTATTTCCGTAACCAACCACTTCAGCAAGGATAGTAGCGCCACGTTTTTCAGCGTGTTCAAGGCTTTCAAGAACCAACATCCCCGAACCTTCACCCATGACAAACCCATTACGATCCTTATCAAATGGAATAGAAGCACGAGTTGGATCCTCTGTAGTAGAGAGAGCTGTTAGGGCTTGGAAACCAGCAATAGCAAAAGGTGTGATAGAGGCTTCTGAACCACCTACCAATATAACATCTTGGAAACCAAACTTAATCGAGCGGAAAGCATCCCCAATCGCATCATTTGAGGAAGCGCAGGCAGTATTGATGGATTTACAAACACCGTTTGCTCCAAAACGCATAGCAACATTTCCTGAAGCCATATTTGGCAAAGCTTTTGGAAGGGTCAATGGTTTCACACGTTTTGGTCCTTTGTCATTTAGGCGAATCACTTGATCTTCAATTTCTTTGATTCCACCAATACCAGAGGCCACGATAACACCAAAACGATCTTTATCAAGAGCCTCTACATCCAAATTGGCATGATTGACAGCTTCTTGGGCTGCGTACAAGGCATATAAAGAATAGTTATCAAAACGATTGGTATCTTTCTTAACAAAGTATTTATCAAAAGGAAAATCTTGGATTTCTGCTGCATTATGCACATCAAAGTCACTATGATCGAATTTTGTTATTTGACCAATTCCGATTTTTCCAGTTGTCAAACTATTCCAAAATTCTTCTGGTGTATTTCCGATTGGAGATGTTACCCCATAACCTGTTACTACTACGCGATTTAGTTTCATCTTTTTCACCTCTAGCTTCTGCTACATACTTAAGCCACCATCAATGGCAACTACTTGACCAGTTAGATAATCTTGGCCTGCTAAAAATACTGTCAAATCTGCAACCTGCTCTGCCTGTCCAAATTCTTTCATAGGAATTTGCGCCAGCATGGCATCTTTTACCTTTTCTGATAGAACAGCTGTCATATCGGACTCAATCATTCCAGGTGCAATAGCATTAACCCTGATATTGCGATTGGCTACTTCACGCGCCACAGACTTGGTAAAACCAATTAAACCAGCCTTAGAAGCTGCATAGTTAGCTTGACCAATATTTCCCATCAAACCAACAACACTAGACATATTAATGATAGCACCTTCTCTGGCTTTCATCATCGGTTTCAAGACTGATTGTGTCATGTTAAAGGCACCAGTCAGATTTACTTTAAGCACTTTTTCAAAATCTGCTTCTGTCATTTTGAGCATCAGGGTATCTTGGGTAATTCCTGCATTGTTAACCAAAACATCTACTGAACCCAGCTCTGCAATAGCTTGCTCAACCATACGCTTAGCGTCTGCAAAATCCGACACATCCCCTGAAATGGGAACTACCTTGACACCATAGTTTGAAAACTCGGCTAGCAAGTCCTCTGAGATTGTCCCACGGCTGTTTAAGGCAATGTTGGCTCCTGCTTGAGCAAACTTGTGGGCAATGGCAAGACCAATTCCACGACTCGAACCTGTAATAAAGATATTTTTATTTTTTAGTTGCATTCTTTTCTCCTGTTTTCTATCGCATTTATGGGAGAAGGGATTACTAGTTTCCTAGAAGAGCTTCCAAGCTAGTCTGATCTTCAACATTGGCTAGTTTAGCGGTCTTATCAATTTTTTTGACAAAGCCTGACAAGACTTTCCCCGGGCCAATCTCGATAAAGTTGGTTACGCCTGCTTCTTGCATGACTGCAATACTTTCATAAAAACGAACTGGTTCCTTGACCTGACGCGTCAAGAGTCGAGCGATGTCTTCTTTTTTCATAACTGCAGCTTCTGTATTGCCGACTAGGGGACAGGTGAAATCTGAAAAACTTGCTTGAGCTAGAGTTTCAGCTAGTTTCTGACTAGCAGGCTCAAGGAGAGCGGTATGAAAAGGCCCTGAAACCTTGAGAGGAATCAAGCGTTTAGCACCTGCTTCTTGCAAGAGTTCAACAGCTCGGTCAACTGCAGCCCCTTCTCCACCAATCACGATTTGTGCAGGTGTATTATAGTTGGCTGGGGTAACCACTCCAAGTTCAGAAGCTTTTCGACAGGCTTCCTCAATAATCTCTACTGGCGTATTGAGAACTGCTACCATCTTGCCAGAGCCAGCAGGAGCCGCTTCTTCCATATAGGCTCCACGCTTAGCAACCAAGGCTACCGCATCTTCAAAATCCAAGGCGCCGCTAGCCACCAAGGCAGAGTATTCTCCAAGGGACAAACCAGCAACCATGTCTGGCTGATAGCCCTTTTCTTGCAATAAACGATAGATAGCAACTGAAGTTGCTAAAATAGCTGGTTGCGTATAGCGGGTCTGATTAAGTTTTTCTTCTTCCGTATCAATGAGATAACGCAAATCGTAACCAAGTACCTGACTAGCTTGATCAATCGTTTCTTTGAAAATAGGATAGTAATCATATAAATCACGACCCATACCTAGATACTGGGCACCTTGACCAGCAAATAAAAAGGCTGTTTTAGTCATTTCTTACAACTCCTACCCAACGAGAGGCTTCTTCTTGAATTTTCTTAGCTGCTCCGTAATACAAATCTTTTAAAATTTCTTCAGCGGTTTCTTCTTTGGAAACAAGGCCTGCAATTTGACCTGCCATAACAGATCCACCATCCACATCTCCGTGAACAACCGCTTTAGCTAGAGCACCCGCTCCCATTTGTTCAAAGATTTCCAAATCAGGATTTTCTTGTTTAAAGGCATCTTTCTCAGCTTTTTCAAAATCACGAGTCAATTGGTTTTTAATCGCACGAACAGCATGTCCAAAGTGTTGAGCTGAAATCGTAGTATCAATATCTCTAGCTTTTAAAATCTTGGCCTTATAATTTGGATGGGCATTAGACTCTTTTGCAACGACAAAACGCGTTCCAACCTGAACAGCCTCTGCACCTAGCATAAAGCCAGCCGCAGCACCTTCACCATCTGCAATCCCTCCTGCAGCAATAACAGGAATAGATACAGCTGCCGCTACTTGACGCACCAAGGTCATGGTTGTTAATTTACCGATATGCCCCCCAGCTTCCATTCCTTCTGCAATAACAGCGTCCGCACCGATTTTTTCCATGCGTTTAGCTAGGGCAACACTTGGTACAACAGGAATAACTGTAATCCCTGCTTCATGGAAGCGTTCCATGTATTTGCCAGGATTTCCTGCGCCTGTTGTCACTACCTTAACCCCTTCCTCGATAACGAGATCTACAATATCTTCCACAAAGGGAGACAAGAGCATGATGTTGACACCAAAGGGTTTATCAGTCAATGATTTGATCTTATCAATATTAGCCTTGACAATTTCTTTAGGGGCATTTCCCCCGCCGATAATACCTAGTCCTCCAGCCTTGGAAACAGCCCCTGCCAAATCACCATCAGCAACCCAAGCCATTCCTCCTTGGAAAATAGGATAATCAACGTTCAATAATTCTGTAATACGCGTTTTCATAGTCCCTCCATCGTTTCTTGCTTACGTAATAGTTCGATATCGTCATAATTTGACAATCAAACTATTGCCTAAACAAGAGGGAGCGGGTTTCCCTACTCCTTCTATCTCATATTCTGCTTATTTTGTTTGCTCTTCAACGTAGGAAACCAAGTCACCAACTGTTTTCAAGTCATCTTCTGCTTCGATTTGGATATCAAAAGCATCTTCAATTTCTGAGATTACTTGGAACAAGTCCAATGAATCTGCATCCAAATCATCAAAAGTTGATTCAAGTGTTACTTCTGATGCGTCTTTTCCAAGTTCTTCAACGATAATTTCTTGTACTTTTTCAAATACTGCCATGATAGGACTCCTTTAAAATAAATAGTTTTTTATAACAATGTGTTCACCACATGATTACCTAAATTGTAAGAATGAGCGTGCCCCAGGTCAAGCCTCCACCGAAGCCTGATAGCAGAACAGTCTGGCTACCATCTAAATGGATAAGACCTTGTTCTACACACTCTGAAAGTAAAATCGGGATACTGGCTGCACTGGTATTGCCATATTCCATCATATTGGCTGGAAGTTTGTCTCGGTCGATACCGATTTTCCTAGCCATCTTATCCAAAATACGGTCATTAGCCTGATGAAGTAGCAGATAATCCAAGTCTGTCGCCTCTATAGGAGATTCATCAATAGTCTGTTTGATAGACTTGGCTACATCTCGAATGGCAAAATCAAAGACCGCGCGCCCATCCATCTTCAAAAATGAATCTGCATTTTCTTGATCTGAAAATGGAGAATGCAAGCCTGAATGTCCATAGGTCAGACACTCGCTTCGTGAACCATCGCTATTGAGACTCTCTGCTAAGAAATGCTGTTGATCGCTAGCTTCTAGCAAAACACCACCAGCACCATCTCCAAACAAAACAGCTGTTGATCGGTCCGACCAATCGACTGCTTTAGAGAGGGTTTCACTGCCAATCACCAAGCCTTTTTGAAAGCGACCAGAAGCGATAAACTTTTCAGCAGTTGAAAGAGCAAATACAAATCCACTACAAGCAGCTGTTAAGTCAAAAGCAAAGGCCTTATTAGCTCCAATATTGGCTTGGACACGAGCAGCTGTAGAGGGCATCATCGAATCTGGAGTAATGGTAGCTAGGATGATGAAATCCAACTCCTCCCCTGTGATTCCAGCTTTTGCCATCAGTTTCTTAGCAACCTCTGTAGCCAAATCACTAGTAGATTCTGTTCTTGAAATATGCCTTTGTCGTATTCCCGTCCGACTTGAAATCCACTCATCATTGGTATTCATAATCTGGGCCAAATCATGATTTGTAACCACTTGCTCTGGCACATAATGAGCAACCTGGCTTATTTTTGCAAAAGCCATTATTTCAAATCCTCCAAAAATTGATAAAGTTTCGTCAAACCTTTGCCCATAACCTCAGTTTCTTCCTTGCTCATACCGTCGATAATATTTTCGACCATGGCCTTGTGGAAGCGTTTATGTAGTCTATGAACCAAGCGACCCTTCTTTGTCAAATGTAGATGCACCACACGACGATCCTGCTCTGAGCGAATGCGTTCAATGTACCCCTTACGTTCGAGATTATTTAAACTCGTCGTAACAGTCCCAAGAGTCACCATCAACTCTTTTGACACTTGACTTGGTGTCACTTCTGGGAATTTTCCAATTACATCGATTGTATGGACTTCTTTGATGGAGATATCCTTGAAACGACTACCCCTCAAGCTAACTTCGTCGATGACGAGGACATTGTTAAATATAGATGTTAAATATTCATTAATTCGTTGGTAGTCCAATCTCTTTTCCCTCCTTTTCAAAAAACTTTCACAATCAAAACATTTGACAAAAAAATTATATCAAACTTCAAAGAACAGTGCAAGTATTTTCTTATTTTCCAGTAAATTTCGGTCTTCTTCTCTCCGAATGGGCCCGAACTCCCTCTTTAAAATCCTCTGTTTGGGCCAAGGATTCCTGCAGTTTCAATTCTAAAGCAGCATAATCTTGCCAATCTTTAAATTGGCTCTCCCAAACCAACTTCTTGATAGCTGCATAAGAATTAGCTGAGCCACGTCTTAATTTTTTAAGAAGCTGTTCTCTCGTCTTTTCAAGTTTATCAGCTTCAGAAATGCGGTAAACTAGCCCCCACTCCAGAGCTTTATCTGCGGTCAAAGCCTCACCTGTCATGGCTAATTGAGCAGCACGCGTCACACCGATACTGCGGCTCAAGAGATAAATCCCACCTGCATCTGGAGCCAAACCAACCCCAACAAAGGCTTGGATAAACTTAGCCTTATCCGTTGCAAGACAGAAATCCGCAGCAACAGCCATATTCGCTGCGGCACCTGCAACAGCCCCGTCAACTTCCATCAAAACAGGCTTTGCAATTTGCTTGATTTTATAAGAAATAGCATTGACTAGTTCTGCAATTTTCGTCAATGATGGAATATCATCCTCATCTACTGCACGCTTCATCTCTACTAAATCTCCCCCAACTGAGAAAACTTTGCCATTCGCATTGATTAAGATAAAATGCACAGTTGGATCCTCTTCTGCCAGAGTCAAGGCTTCTAAGATCTCCTCACACATGGGAATATGGAAACCATTAGCGACCTCAGGACGATTCAAGGTAATGATTGCCAAGTCCTCTTCAAGCTGATAAATAATGTGTTCCATCAGGACTCCTTTTTATTTCGTAAGCCGTTTAAATTATTTTATTATCAAAGTATATCTTTTTTAGGAGCAGAAAGCAAGAAAAAATCGGCTGAAAGTGTCTCAGCCGATTAAGAAGACTCGCTTTATCATAGAAAGCATCTCATTTTCTTCATTGAAAAAAGGTTTTCTTTCTGCTATAATCGTATAAAATACTTACTTTAGGAGTTCTTATGAAAGTTGTTAAATTTGGAGGTAGCTCCCTTGCCTCTGCTAGTCAATTAGAAAAAGTTTTGAACATCGTCAAAAGCGATAAAGAGCGTCGTTTTGTAGTTGTTTCTGCACCTGGTAAACGCAATACTGAAGATACGAAGGTTACGGATGCCTTGATTAAATACTACCGCGACTATGTTGCTGGTAACGATATTAGCAAAAGTCAGAACTGGATTATCGATCGCTATGCCGCTATGGTTAGTGAATTAGGACTGAAACCAGCTGTTCTAGAAAAAATTTCAAAAAGCATTCGTGCCTTGGCAAGTCTTCCTATCGAAGAAAACGAATTTCTCTACGATACTTTCCTAGCAGCGGGTGAAAACAACAATGCCAAATTGATTGCTGCCTATTTTAACCAAAACGGTATCGATGCACGCTATGTTCATCCTAGAGAAGCTGGGATTGTGGTCACAAGTGAACCGGGCAACGCTCGCATCGTGCCATCAAGTTATGACAAGATTGAAGAATTGACAAATGCAAATGAAGTCCTTGTCATTCCTGGTTTCTTTGGAGTTACCAAGGAAAATCAAATCTGTACCTTCTCACGTGGAGGCTCTGATATTACAGGTTCTATCATTGCTGCAGGGGTTAAAGCTGATCTCTATGAAAACTTTACGGATGTTGATGGTATCTTTGCAGCTCACCCAGGAATTATCCACCAACCACACTCTATTCCTGAGCTAACCTACCGTGAAATGCGCGAGTTGGCCTATGCAGGATTCTCAGTTCTTCATGACGAGGCACTTCTTCCTGCCTACCGTGGAAAAATTCCTCTGGTTATCAAGAATACCAACAATCCTGACCATCCAGGTACCCGTATCGTTCTAAAACACAGTAGTGATGAATTTCCAGTAGTGGGAATTGCCGGTGATTCTGACTTTGTCAGCATCAACATGTCGAAATACCTCATGAACCGTGAGGTTGGATTCGGACGCAAGGTTCTACAAATCCTTGAAGATCTTAACATCGGTTGGGAACATATGCCAACAGGTATCGACGATCTTTCAATCATCCTCCGTTCTCGCGAACTAACTCCTATCAAGGAAGAAGAAATCCTTCGTCAGTTGGTTCAAAAGGCTGAAGTAGACCATGCAGAAATCGAGCACGACCTTTCAATCATTATGATTGTTGGTGAAAAGATGAAGAGTCATATCGGAGTAACTGCTACTGCGACACGTGCTCTATCTGAAAATAAGATCAACATCCAGATGATGTCTCAAGGTTCTAGTGAAGTATCTATTATGTTTGTTGTCCATAAGGACCAAGAGAAAGCAGCTATTAAAGCCCTTTACAATGCCTTTTTCGGTGAAAGTAAGGAAGACTAGTCATGGCCCAATCTCTTAACAAAACAGTGCTCCTCAATACAACAGGAACTTCCTATCTCTCTATAGCTGGGAAAGTTGGGAAATTCCTTGTCGGAGATCAGGCTCTGGAATTTTACCCAGATGTCAATGTCGAACAATTTATCCAGATTCCTTGGAGCCATATCAACCAGATTGGAGCCAATGTCACTGGGCGGAAAATCAGTCGCCACTTCGAAGTCTTTACAGACAAAGGAAAATTCCTCTTTGCTTCAAAAGACTCAGGTGCTATTCTCAAAATTGCTCGCGAAAAACTGGGAAATGACAGGGTCGTCAAACTTCCTACCCTGATTCAGACCATTAGTCAAAAATTTAAAAATCTATTTGCAAAAAAGTAGAAACTTTAGTATAATCATAGCAACGGATAAGTAGGTTATCTTCTTCTTTCAGAAAGTCTGCGGGTGCTGCGAGCAGATAGGAGGGATAGGTGAAATTCTACCGTTAGTAACAATTACATACACAATCAAGTGCACACCTGTGAAGTTGGATGGAACCGTGGCCCTGCCACTCCAACGCTTTGTCAGGTGTGCTTTTTTCATAAAGGAGTTCTTATGTTAGATATCAAACGTATTCGTACAGATTTTGATGCTGTCGCAGAAAAATTAGCTACACGTGGTGTAGAGGCTGCTATCTTGAATGAGATGAAAGAAATCGATGCTAAACGTCGTGATATTTTGGTCAAGGTTGAAACTCTCAAAGCAGAACGCAACACAGTTTCTGCTGAGATTGCCCAAGCCAAACGCAACAAGGAAAATGCAGATGACAAGATTGCTGCCATGCAAAATCTATCTGCTGAAGTCAAAGCTTTGGATGCTGAATTGGCAGAAATCGATGCTAAATTGACAGAATTTACCACTACTCTTCCAAACATCCCAGCTGACAGCGTTCCTGTTGGGGTTGACGAAGACGACAATGTGGAAGTTCGCCGTTGGGGTACTCCACGCGAGTTTGACTTCGAGCCAAAAGCCCACTGGGATCTTGGTGAAGACCTTGGTATCCTTGACTGGGAACGCGGTGGTAAGGTAACAGGAGCTCGCTTCCTCTTCTATAAAGGCCTCGGTGCTCGTTTGGAACGTGCTCTCTACAACTTTATGTTGGATGAGCATGGCAAGGAAGGCTATACTGAAGTCATCACACCATACATGGTTAACCACGACTCTATGTTTGGTACTGGTCAATATCCAAAATTCAAGGAAGATACTTTTGAACTCAGCGACAGCAATTATGTCCTTATCCCTACAGCTGAAGTTCCTCTGACAAACTACTACCGTGATGAAATTCTGGACGGTAAAGACCTACCAATCTACTTTACTGCTATGAGTCCATCATTCCGTTCTGAGGCTGGTTCTGCTGGTCGTGATACTCGTGGCTTGATTCGTTTGCACCAATTCCACAAGGTTGAAATGGTCAAATTTGCCAAGCCAGAAGAATCTTACGAAGAATTGGAAAAAATGACAGCCAACGCTGAAAATATCCTTCAAAAGCTCAATCTTCCATACCGTGTCGTTGCGCTCTCTACTGGAGATATGGGCTTCTCAGCCGCTAAGACTTACGACTTGGAAGTTTGGATTCCAGCGCAAAACAATTACCGTGAAATCTCAAGCTGTTCAAACACAGAAGATTTCCAAGCCCGTCGTGCCCAAATCCGTTACCGTGATGAAGCTGATGGCAAGGTGAAATTGCTCCATACCTTGAACGGTTCTGGACTTGCAGTTGGACGTACAGTGGCTGCAATTCTTGAAAACTACCAAAATGAAGATGGTTCTGTGACCATCCCAGAAGCACTTCGTCCATACATGGGTGGAGCTGAAGTTATCAAACCATAAAAAATAAGGTTTAGCTATTTCTAGCTAGACCTTTTTTCGTAACCAAATCAGATAAGCGCCTAATACAAAGAGTAAAATAATTAAGCAAATAGCGGTTTCAACCAGTACCAAATAATCCAAAAATGGAAGTTTCAAGATTCCCTGAGCCATCTTAAGCGAAGTAGCTGTGATAATGGTCGGGAAGGTGAGGGCTGAGAAGGCTGGTTGAAAGCCTTGTTTTAAAATATTGGGCAGGCGAGTCAAAACAAAGAAAAAGAAGGATTGAGAAGCCAAAATCATGACAATCAAGAGCCAAGTCGGTAGGCTGGCTCCTCCAACTCGAACCAGAGAAGCCAAGAGTAGAGAGAAGGGAGCACAGTAGATTCCTTCTTGCCCAAGCAAGGCTAGTGGGAGCGGATGTTTCTTTAAATCGCTATAAATAAGTGGATAGAGATAGAAGGTTAGGAGAAAACCAAAACTCAAGGTCGCATAGGCAATTTCGATGATACCTACCAGAGGATAGGTCAAGGCAGCCACTGCTATCCCCACATAGAGAACCGTCCAGCTTGGAGTCGCACTGACTCTCTTACCTGGACAGGCAAACTTGATGGTGAAAACAGCAATCAAGGTCAAATCCAAGAGAAATGAAAACCACCAGAGCCCTTGCGCTACCAAAGGAAGATGAGGGAAGACGCGAAAGACATAGGTCGATAAAATCATCCCAGCCATGGGGAAGGTGGCCATTCCTGACAAAAGAGGAGGCTTGGTCAATTCTTGCCTGGTTTCCTTCCAATTAAAGAGATGTAGAATTAGAAAATAAATCCACAAAATCAAACCTGTCAGACTAAAAAGATGGGACAGAACCGGCAACGTATCTAAAACGAGATTCCCAGCTCCTGCTAAACCTAGCAAACAACCAGAAAATACTAAGGGGAGTTTCTTCATCCTAACCTCCAATAATCATGTTAGTTTCAGTATAGCATAAAAGCGCTTAAATGAGGGGATAAAAAATGAAGTCCGATTATTTCAGACTTCATTTTACTCAGATATGAATTAAGCATAAGGTTGCAATTCTGGGTTAATTGGTGTACTGGCTAGATTGTTGGCATAGTTGCAGAGGCTTGCTAGGCTGACACCAAGAACCACATCCAAGGCATTTTGTTGGCTATAACCAGCTTCTAGAAACTCAGCCAAGGCTTCATCTCCTACACGACCCTTGGTATTGATAACTGCCAAGGTAAACTTAGCTAGGGTGTCCAATTTAGGATCTGTTTCAATTGGAGTACGATTGCGAAGGGCTTGAAGAAGGTCATCGTTCATCTGGATTTGTTTGATTGAAAAAGCTGTGTGACCTGCGACACAGAAGGCACAACCATTGGTCACGGCAGCCGTGATTTGCACTACTTCGCGCTCAACAGGCGTCAAGCTGTTGCGACGGTTGATAGCTCCGACAGTACGGTAAGCCTCTAAAGCAGTCGGTGCATTAGCCAAGAGACCGATTAGGTTAGGAATATAGCCATTATTATCTTTTTCTACTGTTTCAAGAACTTCTTTCACTTCTGCTGGTGCTGATTCGACTGTATGAATTGTAAATGTTGTCATCATAAAACCTCTTTTCATGTTGTTGAAATCTAGTCTATCACAGATTCTATACCTTGTATAATATATATTTTAAATTACACTGATAGAAATTTTTTATGAAAGCAAAAAATCACACGCAATGTGTGATTTCATTATTTATTAAAATACTTTTTAGTTTCAGCAATAACGACCGGCGACAAGACTAAGAGGGCAATCAAGTTTGGCAGAGCCATCAAAGCGTTGACGATATCTGCGATAATCCAAACCATATCCAACTCGATAAATCCTCCCAACAAGACCATGAACACAAAGACCACACGGTAGAGCCAGATAAAGCGAACCCCAAAGAGAAACTCAAAACAGCGTTCCCCGTAATAGTTCCAACCTAAAATCGTTGTAAAGGCAAAGAGCACAAGGAAGATGGTCAAGAGGGCAGGCCCAAAGTGTGAAAAGACTGTTGAAAAGGCTGACTGAGTCAAGGCAACTCCATTCAAATCACCACTCCAAACACCAGTCACCAAGATGGTTAAACCAGTCAAGGTACAGATAATGAGGGTATCAATAAAGGTTCCTGTCATGGAAATCAATCCTTGCTCTACCGGTTCATTTGTCTTAGCAGCTGCAGCTGCAATGGGAGCTGAACCCAGACCAGATTCGTTTGAGAACACACCACGCGCAACACCATTTTGGATAGCCATCCGAATGCTAGCACCAGCAAATCCACCCACCGCAGCAACAGGACTAAATGCTGATGTCAAGATTAAAGCGATTGTGGCAGGGATTTTCCCGATATTAAAGAAAATAACTGTAAGAGTTCCCAAAATATAAATAATAGCCATAAAAGGAACAACAGTAGTTGAAACCTTTGAAATGGACTTGAGTCCACCAAAGACAGCAATCGCTACAAATACAGACAACACAAGAGCAGTGATGGCTGGCGAAATAGCCGTTGTATTTTGGATAGATTCTGTAATCGAGTTGACTTGTGTGAAGGTCCCGATTCCCAATAAAGCTACTAGCACACCTGCCAGGGCAAAGAAGATAGCAAGTGGACGCCACTTTTCTCCCATCCCTAGAAGAATATAGTGCATGGGACCTCCCGCTACTGCACCATGGTCGTCCTTAGTACGGTATTTGATAGCTAACAGTCCCTCCGCATACTTAGTAGCCATTCCAAAGAAAGCAGCCATCCACATCCAAAAGAGAGCTCCTGGGCCACCGACCTTGATAGCCGTCGCCACCCCGATAATATTTCCCGTACCAACTGTCGCTGCTAGGGCTGTACACAAGGCCGCAAAGCTGGATACATCTCCATGCCCCTTATCCTTGGTAAAAATAAGCTGGAAGGCCTTGGGCAGACGCAAAATCTGCAAGAGGCCTAGACGGGCAGTTAGGTAAATCCCTGTCCCGACCAATAAAATCAAGAGGGGTGGGCCCCAAGCAAAAGCATCAATTGATTTAAGCAATTCTAACATTTCCTTCTCCTATCTTTTCAACCCCAAAAGAAAGAGCACATGCAAGATACATGTACTCTGGAATGCTTAGATAAATGCCAAAAAGCGGTCTATCCTAGCTCTGTCCTTTTACCTGAGAGTTTGAGCAGTTGCCTGCCTTGCCCCTTCGGTGCCTTTACGGTCTCTCCAGAGTTCCGTCCATTTACAGTCATGGAAAATCAAACGATTTACCACTTCTATTAAACTTCATTCGGTGTTGGTATTTAATTGATTCTCATTTTACAAAAAATGTTGGCTTTTGTCAATGTGTTTTAGAAAATTCTTATTTGACTCTGTAGAAAAAGATTGAGCATTCCCATGTGCATGAGGTGCTATTAGTTATTAAATCAATCTGTTTCACTCTTATTCCACACGATATAAGAATTGTTCTGGTTTATTATGTACTGGAAATGAAGCACGATAGAGAATTCTATCTTTACTAATATCCGAAGCGTCTGATATTAATCCATCCATTGATGTCTCGTCTGGTATTCTAACTCCTGCTGGTATGAATTGAATAAAGACTCCAAAAGCTGGACCTGAATAGCGAGCTCGTAGAAAATCATTTACTATTTCTGATTCTGCAAGGTCAACTTTAAACTGTTCTGGAGCCACTAGCCCATCCTTACTAAAAACTAAATCTTCTCCACCATTACCTTTACTCCATCTTCCCTCAATGCTAGAAAAATCCCCATTTTTTATGGAGTTAATATCCATTTTGCTAGAAACAGTTTTGCTAGTTGAAGATGATGTTGTAGCAAATTTTTCTGTTACAGATTTCCAAGTAAGATTAGATAGATTCATTCGAGTACCAGGACTAACTTCATCCTCTGTCTTGGCTTCTTTAACCTTCTCTAGTTTGTCTCCACCACTATTCAACTTCCAAATAGTATGAATGGTTTGTGGATCTCCTGCGAACGGATTCCACTGGGTATAAAGCTTCCCATCTTCTAGGAGATAGGCTTTGAATCGAGTTCCAAGCATCTGCATTTTATTTTCAGAATTGGTGAGGCGAATAACTTTCTGATCTTTGAGTGTGAAAATATCTAAAATCTCACTACCATTTTTCGAAGATACAATCAATTCATCAATGCCATTTTTATCCATATCAACCATTGCATAGGTAAAGGCTTGACTGCGTTCTGCCATCCCTGCATAGACATTAGCAGTTAGATTGATATTATCCTTAACCTCTGACTTATGGTCTAGAAGAAACTCATAATCCTTCAAAATGCTATTATAAGGACTATAATCAACGGTTGGTTTAGTTTCTTCCGTACCCTTATCTGCACTTGCCCCTCCAGGAATTTTATCAGAAACTGACTTCCAACTTAGGGTTTCTAGAGAAATGGGCGAACCGACACCAAGATCTGCTAGCTCTTGAGCTTCCTTGGCCTTCACCAAGGACTGGCCGTCCTCACTAAATTGATAGTGGGCATAGATGTGACTCGTTGCTGTACCAGCTCCACGATAGAGCAGAGAATTGTCTGGCAGGATACCGACTGTCATTCTCTCACCAATCTGGTCTAAACGATTTTCTTGATTGATCAGACGAATCACTTTTTCATCTTTCAAAGTGCGGATATCAAGCAAACTCTTCCCACCACCCTTCATTTCAAGAGCAAGCAAGAGTTCATCCACTCCGTCATTATTCAAATCCGTCTTGTGATAAACCACATCTGTATAAAAGCCTTGAGAAGACTTTACTTGACTAGCTAGGGGATTGACATCTATATCAGTCGACGAGGTGCCTTTCACTACTTTTTCGTAGTCATCCAGAACCTTGTTGTATTGGTTGTAATCTATCTCTGGACTTGCTACTTTCTCGGATGCTGGTTCAATAGTTTTGTTCCAAGGTAGATACTGACACCCTCCTAGAACTAGTGTTAGTGAAAGTGTTGTGGCTAATAATAACTTTTTCATATTGCTCCCTTATCTAAGAGAAAGGAATCAGCCCGTGCTAATTCCTTTCACTATTTTTATTTTATTTAACCCACTTACCTGAACTATCTACTTGGTAGCCATCTGGGGTACGTTCGTTGACTGCCATCTTACCATTTGATTTGAGATAGTAGTCACCTACCCATGTGTTACGAGCATAGCTGCCTTCTAATGTTAAATAATAGTATGAATCATAGTTTTTATCAAAAATCCACTCTTTTGTAGCCATCTTACCATTTGATTTAACATAATAATCACCAACCCAAGTACTGTAAGAATAGCTTCCCTCAGACGTTAGATAATAGTAGGCACCATAGTTCTTATCAAAAATCCACTCACTCTTAGCCATGTAACCACCTGATTTAAGGTAATAGTTTCCTACCCAAGAATTTTGGACAAAGTTACCTGAAGCATCTAGGTAGAAGTAGGAATTATAGTTTTTATCGAAAATCCACTTATTAGTAACTTTCGTACCATTTTGGTAGTAGGACGAACCTGACCATCCAGATGGAACTGTAGATTTTGGAATTGGAGTTGGATCTGGGGTTGGTTTTTTATCCGATTGTGGAATTGGAGCTGGATTTGGAGTTGGTTTTTTATCCGTCAGCTTCTTAATAGCCTCTTTAAACTCTTCTACAGTCCCCTTCCACTCTATGTAATTGGCACCAGACTTATTCTCAAGAGCTATATAGTTGCGATCAGATTCTTGGAAATAAGATAATTCTGGAGTAGTTTTTGTAGCCCCAATAATAGGAATATTAACAGTTCCCTTCCATCTATTAAATATTTCTGCATCATTCGGAAGAATAATATAATATTTTGCCGTTGGGATAAGAGTTTGTGTGTCAGCCTGCACCGTTTGCGCTGAAAAAGGTAGAACTCCTGTTGTGTCTACAAGAGAGACAAGACCAAATGTTGCAGCCGCTAGGCTGGTTACTAAAACTGTTTTTGACTTCATTATCAAAAACCTCCTTTAAATTTTTATTGTTTACACTAACAGTAATGTATGGACTCTACTATTTTTATGAAAAGAGTATCTGTATTTATACTTTATTTGATTTTTAAACTAACTTTTTTATATCAGGGAAACCATACTTAACTTTTTATCCATTTCTAATGACTAAGATACTTCAAAAGTCTCCCCGCAATTTTCACAGGTTAGGGAAGAACCAACCACACCTTCTGTTGGTGCATCACATGTTGGACAGTAGACTCGTTTAGCAGATAAACGATAATCTGTTTCTTTGCTGATCTTTTGTCCTTGACTTTGAATAACATCTTCATCACGTTTCTCATATTCTAAAACTGTTTTTAGACTCTTTTCATATTTCTTCATAGTAGGTGTCTTCATTAAAACAAAGAAAGATAAGACTAAGAAGAAAACAAAAGCAGAGAAAACAATCAAGTATATAGGCGAGACATAGTTTATAAATTTATCTGGAAAAGATGTGAAATATAAATAGAATTGAATACCCAAGTAGACATTAATCACAAATAGTATTGGATAAATTAACTTTGTAATGATTAAACGATGACGTCTCATTTAATTCTCCTCTCTAGATAGCCATGCTCCACAATGTCCACAGTCTTTCCCCTTACCCAATTCAAGAATGTTATAGCTACTACATGATGGACAAATGACCGCATAAGAATATTCTGTAATTTTATGTCTTGCAAAAATCCGATGTAAATTTTTAATTTCCTTCTGTTTCTTACGCTCCTCGTCTCGTTTTGACTCCTGATAAGTCATTACTAAGACAGTTACTAAACATACAAGATATGTAACAATAATGAGAATAAAGCTTAATAATTTATTTGATGATGCAGTTGTAAAAACACCGACTGTCAAAATAGCTGTAGGTAAGGTTGCATAATATTTTAAATTTTCAAAGGTGAAACATTCCTCAATATTTTCTGCTATAGAACTTCCACGAGGTCTGATACATAACAATAGTAGGGCAAAAATAATATAAGGAACATTAGGAACAGAATAGAGTATTATGATTAAAGACATCAAAGGTGTATAAGTCAAAACTCTCTCCTCCGTCCATTCTAGTAAACGAAAAATAAAGAGAGGAATTCCAATAAATATACCAATACTAGTAAAACTTACAATGGAAAAAAGTATTCCCGCTCCAGCCTCTATTCCAATATTTGACGTAAAAATCATATTGAAAACAAAAAATACTAATTGAAGAAAAAACCACTTTATAAATACTCCCAATACTCTCCAGGCAGTCTCAAAAAAACTTTCAACCTCTCCCTCATAGTATATGTTGTTTTCATCATCGTATAAATTATACATTCCATCAAGGGAATCCTTATATGATTCTTCTCCATTATATACATCATCTAAAGCTTTTGCTTTTATTTTGATATTTTCTAAAACTCCACAACTATAATAAACAAAGGCAGATAAAAGCAAAGAAAAAGAAGTAAATATAACTGGTGATGAACGTAAAAACCTTATAGTATCGAATCCATTAAATCCCCAAGATATGAGAATAACAAATAACATAGTACTCGTTAAGCCGATAAAGTATAAACTAAAAAATCTAAATATTTGATACATCAATAATCTCCCTTTTTAGTATTAAAAACATCCTCTGCATTTTCTGAGAAAGCTTCTGCCCGTTCTTTACGATAGTGGCTATCCGCTGCTGTTAAAGAGCCTATAATGGCCACCAAACCGATTGCTAGTACTTCAATAATCCAAAATAGAAAACTTGGTAAAATTTGTACTAGAGGCATCATGAAAACTTGCCCAATTATCCAAATAGCTGTAACTACATTGATTGGTAGCCAATCTGTAAATTGACGCTTGATAACCATTTGTAGGAAAAACACAAACTCTGCTATTACTAAAAATCCCAAGGCAACATAGTATAAAGAAATAGATAGATGCGGAATTAATAATCCTAAAATAATTGTAGTAATGATGGTCACAGCACCAGCTACATAAATCCAAATATTTTTACTCATATTCTTCTCCTATCTTGCCTGACCACAATTGGAACAGAACTTAGCTCCCTCTAAAAATGCAGTCCCACATTGACTACAAAACTTAGCTAAACCGATTTCTTCATTTGAAACGGATTGATTCTGATTTGGTTGTTTATCTGGTGAAGGCGTATTTCCCATACTTCCCATCAAATTACCAAATTGGGCTCCTAATCCAAGTCCCATAGATATCCCCATACCAGCTCCCATTAGGTTACCTGCAGAGCCTTCATTTTGTGCTGCTTCTTCTAAAACATCAAATTGACGCTCTTCTTGATAAGTGTAACCTTCAATGTCACGACCTGCACGTTTACCTTTGGAAGTCAAAACTCTTTGATGATATTCAAAAATCTCCTTATAACCATGACTATCTTTATTAACCTTCAGAGATTCAATATTGAATTCTTCAACACTAATCCCATATTTAGAAAAATGATTTGATAAAATTTTTGATAATTCCAAAGCTATATCATACGTGTGCTTTTCAATATCAATGACTGCAATCTTATTGTTATAAACCACCTGAGAAACAGCTGAATTGATAATGCCTATAGCAGCTTGTCTAAAGCGTTTTTGAAAGACATCAGCTGTAATCATATCTGGATGGCTTGGCATAAACTCTAAGATAAAAGTTTCTAAATCAACAATTCTCGGAATAAAGTTCCCATACGATTTTAGCTCAACAGGAATTTGACTTTCTGGATCTCTAACCAATATCGGTGACGGTGTCCCCCATCCAATTGGTTGTAAATCGTACATGTTGACAAACCAAAGGAACGAAGAATCTGGTGACACACCCCCACTGACAAAAGATTTTAGTCCAGATAGAAACTGAGTATTGTTTCCATCAATCTTATGTTTACCTTCCTCATAACTTTCAACAGCTCGACCATTTGAGAAAAAAACAGCTCGCTGACCAGGATTAACAATCAAAGTTGTTCCAGGTTTCATATTTTTATTAGGATGTCGCCAAGCTAGTATATTCCTAGTATCTTCTCCTTCATACCGAACAACTTCAAATATATTTAATGCCATAACTACTCCTTTTCATAACAACTTGTTTAGTAACTCTCTATTATTTCGTAGAGGCATTTAACAAATTATAATTATAAGTAATCTCCTTTTATATTTTGTTGTTTACGGTTACAGTATAGCATGCTATTTACCTTATTTACTAAAAGCGTATCTATATTTACCTTTATTGAACAATTACCCCCCCCCCCCCCGAAAAAACGTAACTATAATTACTTTTTTCTAAAAATTTCCTTAAAAACTGGTAGAATTATGATAGAATGAAAAAAAGGACTTGAGGAGATTTAGGATGCAAGATGAAAGTGTGTATGGATTAGTCTATAAGGCCATCCGCGAGGAGAGAGGATTTACACAGAAGGAAGCTGCTGGAACTACAGTGACTCCTCACTTTTTACGTCAGTTTGAGCAAGGAAAATCTCGAATAACCATTCAAAAATTTGAAGAGATTCTTTCTAATATTGGAATTGATAAAGAAACCTTTGATAGTCTCAAAACGCAGATGTTCCCAACTGAATTTCATAAATTACAGGCTCAAGTTGCTGATTTGGCCTATAAGCGTGAATTTAAAAAGATTATTAGCTTGATTAATCAGCCCTTAGAAAATCCTGGGATTGCTGAACACTATGTAATTGCCAATCGTGTAGTCAATAAATTTGCTATCGCAAACATCATCGGCGATTCTTTTCTGACTCCAAAAGATTATCAAGAACTAGAATATATCAAGAACTATCTTAGTGAATTGGACGATTGGAATAAAATTGAAGTGAATATCTTTTCATCTATCCTTCCTCACTTTTCAATCGAATTTTTAGACTACAGACTCTACCACTTATTAGATACTCTAAAAAAACAGACTGAATACCATTCAATCCGTACTGCTGACTACTATATTGCCTGCTTAAGAACTGCTATCAAGCATTACTCTGTTAATGGCTACTATGATAAAGCTGAAAATCTAGCGTTGAAGACTCTGGAAGTGATTAATACCTTCCCTCTACTGAGTACCAAGATGACAGAGATGATTGGTCTTTCCATGGAGCGGGCTAATAATTTTCTCAGACAAGATGATGTCAAAGGTCTAGAGCTTGCTAAACATATCTTTGCTAGTCTTGATAACTTTGAACAAATCTATCCAAATCAACTTCTGACTCGAATGAGAGAGGATTTCTTTGTTACTGTCACACAACTCAATCGCACTGGACAACCTTTAGATATCTAATCTAGAAAGCAAAAAAAGCTTGAGGAACTACATATTTCCTCAGGCTTTTCTTATCCTTTAAAAGTCACAATAGTCGCACCACTGCCTCCAGCATTTTGTGGGGCATAGCCGAAACTCTTGACATGCTTGTTTCTTTGTAGGTATTTGGTAACTCCTTCACGGATGACACCTGTTCCGATACCATGGATGATGTCAACTTGAGCCATATTATTAAGCAGGGCTTGGTCAATGAAGGCATCTAGCTCATTCATAGCCTCTTCATAGCGTTTGCCTCGAAGGTCCAGTCTGGCTTGTGGGCCACGACCAGAAGTTCGTTTCACAACATTGACCTGTTTCTTCTTGACTTGCTTTTCTTGCTGAGCTTGAACAAGGTCAAATTCTTTTTCTTCCAAGGTCATCTTGATCAAACCAACTTGGGCTTCCCAGCGACCATCCTTGAGTTGACTGGTCAGGGTACCACGCTGGCCATAACTGAGAACCACGATATCATCTCCCACCTTTGGAGCTCGTTTTTTCTTGGCCTTTTGAAGGACCTTGTTTTTAGACAAGTCCACTTTTTCAGGAGCCAATTTCTTCAGCTTGGCCTTGGCTTCAATGATTTCATGGGGTTTAAGTTGAGATTTACTGTGGAGATTTTTGAGAATCTGGTCACTTTCACTGAGGGCCATGTCTACAATCTCAGCAGCCTGTTCACGCGCCTTGTTAAGCTCGGTTTCCTTTTCACGATTGAGCTCGTTGTAGAGTTTTTTGAGAGCACGGTTCATCTTGAGATTTTCTTGCTCCACCTCACGGATATTATCCAAGCGTTTGCGACTCTCTAGCGTCTGCTCTTCCAGCTGCTCAATAATCCGATTGACATCATTGTCCTGATCGACCTGCTGACTAGCATCCCCTACGATAACTTCAGATAGGCCTAAACGTTTAGCGATTTCGAAGGCATTGCTTCGGCCAGGAACACCCTGCATAAAGCGATAGGTCGGGCGAAGAGTTGCAGTATCAAACTCCATGCTGGCATTTTGCACAAAGGCTGTCTCAATACCGTAGGCCTTGAGTTCTGGATAGTGGGTGGTCGCCATAGTCTTGACTTGACGCAGGCGAAGGTCCTCCAGAATAGCCATGGCAAGAGCGGCTCCCTCTTGGGGATCTGTACCAGCCCCCAACTCATCCAAGAGTAAGAGTGAATGTTGATTGACCTTGCCAAGAATATCCACAATATTGGTCATGTGGCTAGAGAAGGTAGACAAGCTCTGTTCAATAGACTGTTCATCGCCAATATCAGCAAAAATTTCTTCAAAAATACCAACACGACTTCCCTTGTCTGCTAAAATCGGCAAACCAGACTGAGCCATGATCTGCGTCAATCCCAGAGTTTTGAGCATGATGGTCTTACCACCAGTATTGGGACCTGTGATGACAATGGCTGTTAAATCTTGGCCAAAATGGACATCATTTGCGACGGCATTTTTGACCAAAGGATGGCAGACATGTAGCAGTTGAATTTCTTGATTTTCTGACAGCTGAGGTACGACTGCTTGCCTTTCTTGGATAAAGCGGACCTTGGCACGAATCAAGTCCAGATGGCCGATAATCCAAGCATCATTGGCAATCTCAGCCGCATGAGGGCGGATACGCTCAGAAATTTCTTGGAGAATGCGAAGCATTTCATAACGCTCATCTGCTCGCAGACTAGCGATTTCTTCGCTCAGTTTGACCACCTCACGGGGTTCGATATAGACGGTGTTTCCGCTGGCAGAAATATCATGGACGACACCTGCAATCTTATTACGGTAAGTGTTTTTGACAGGTAGAACCTGACGGCCATTTCTGCTGGCAATAATCCCTTCTGTCAACATCTGCGCTTTTTGCTTGAGCAGGTCCTGTAAAACATCGCGTACCTGACTCTCGCTATCATGGATTTTTCGACGGATGCGCGCCAATTCTTCACTGGCAAAATTTTCAATGAAACCTGCATCATTAAAGGCTTGGAGATTTCCTTGTAATTGCGGAAAATCATGTAATTTCTCAAACCAAAGGGCTAATTCTTCCAAGCTGACATTTTCCAGATTGGCATAAAAACTTTGCAGCTCTCGGCTGGCAAGAAGTACGCGCTTCAAGAGGAGGAACTCCTCGATATTGAGGTCCGCCCCCATCTCCAAACGCTTGCAGACTCCTGCGATTTCCTTGGTTGCGAGAATAGTAAAATGCGGTTGCTCGACAAAGAGAGCCTGCATTTCCTTCATCTCAGCAAAAGCCTGTTTGATTTTATCCGCTTTAGCAGTCGGAGTCAGCTGTCTCAATTGCTCCAAGCCCTGCTCGGTCAACAAATGAGGTTCAAACAAGGCCTTGACCTTATTGAACTCTAATGTTTCTAATATTTTCTTGTTCATCGTTATTTCCTTGTCTTTGAATGTCTAGGTGTATGATACTCAATAAAAATCAAAGAGCAAACTAGGAAGCTAGCCGCAGGTTGCTCAAAACAGTGTTTTGAGGTTGCAGATGGAAGCTGACGTGGTTTGAAGAGATTTTCGAAGAGTATTAGATTTTTACATTCTGATAGATTCGAGTCAAATCTGTAAACAAAGGGCTAGGAAAACTCCTGCCCTTTTTATCCGATTAAATTTGTCACCCAGATTTGTTTAAGCCAACTAGTTGTTACTGGTATGCTCTGGATGATATGTTTTGCGACGATACTCTTTTCAAGAGGATTTTGTATAACTGCCATGGGGATAGTCGCCAAGATGGTCAAGGCCATTTGCAAGACAAATAAGGTCACCAACATGGACAAGACACCTGCTGAAACTTGGAACAACTTACCACCCAGTTTTTTACTAGGAAGTAAGTGTAATAGGAGACCAAGCAAACGACCGATACTATAGACAATCCCAAATACAAGCAAGTAACCGATCCCTGCGTAAAAGACCTTATCCAGCTGAAAGAGTTGATCCGATGGGAAAAAGAAAGTTCCCTGACCTTCCTGCGGATTTGCATAAGGAAGTAATAAATGGAACTGCTCTCCAAGTCCCTTATAAAACTGGCCAGCCATAAAAGCCGATGCCATAGCTGAAATCAGGTAATAAATCTGTAAGAGCAGGCCTCTCCGATAGCCGATATAAAATCCCCAAGCCAAGACCAATAGAAGAAGGAGTGAAATCATAAGGAATCCTCAATCTTGCTCTGTTCTTGCTTGCAAGTCACAAGCTTGTGACGGAGTTCTTCTAGCTCTTGTTCCTTATCGTCAAATTCAATCTCACGGCTGAGCTGAGTTGATAAACAGTTGACTGCCAACAAAAGAGCGATTGTTTCATCATCTGCGCTAGGCATTTGTTCTTTAATTGCTTGGTATTTTTCTGTCGCAACCTTGGCGATTTCCTCCATAAAGAGATTATCATGCTCGCTTGTCAAGGTTAATGATTTTTTTCCGAATGTAAATTTGAATCGATTTAGATTTGCCATAAAATTCACCTCACGATATTATACCAAAATTCGCTAACTTTGTCAGTTTTTACAAATTTGCCTGCTTTTATGGTACAATAGAAACTATGGCAAGTATAACACTCACACCAAGTGAAAAGGAGATTCAGGCTTTTCTTGAACACTATCAAACCAGTCTGGCTCCCAGCAAGAATCCCTATATCCGCTACTTTTTGCGACTACCTCAAGCAACAGTTTCTATCTATACTTCTGGAAAGGTCTTGCTTCAGGGTGAAGGGGCTGAGAAATACGCCAGTTTCTTTGGCTATCAAGCTGTAGAGGAAACCAGGGGACAAAATCTTCCTTTAATTGGGACAGATGAGGTGGGAAATGGTTCCTACTTTGGTGGGCTTGCAGTTGTGGCTTCCTTTGTCACACCTGACCAGCATGACTTCTTGCGAAAACTCGGTGTGGGAGATTCTAAAACTCTGACCGACCAAAAGATTCGTCAGATTGCCCCTATTCTCAAGGAAAAAATCCAGCACCAGGCCCTGCTTCTCTCACCAAGCAAGTACAACGAGGTCATCGGAGAACGCTACAATGCTGTTTCTGTTAAGGTAGCCCTCCATAACCAGGCTATCTATCTCCTCCTTCAAAAAGGACTTCAGCCTGAGAAAATTGTGATTGATGCCTTTACCAGTGCTAAAAATTATGACAAGTACTTGGCACAAGAGGCCAATCGTTTCAGCAATCCTATCAGCTTAGAAGAAAAGGCTGAGGGCAAATACTTGGCTGTCGCAGTTTCTTCTATCATTGCGCGTGACCTCTTTCTGGAAAATCTTGAAAATCTGGGACGAGAACTGGGCTATCAACTTCCAAGTGGAGCTGGAACTGCTTCTGATAAGGTAGCTAGCCAGATTTTGCAAGCCTATGGCATGAAGGGACTCAATTTCTGCGCCAAGCTACACTTTAAAAATACTGAAAAAGCGAAAAAACGCTTAGAAAGGTAAATTATGAATTCATTTAAACATTTCCTAAAAGAGTGGGGATTATTCCTCCTAATTCTGTCATTACTAGCCTTAAGCCGTATCTTTTTTTGGAGCAATGTCCGCGTAGAAGGACATTCCATGGATCCGACCCTAGCGGACGGTGAAATTCTCTTTGTTGTCAAACACCTCCCTATTGACCGTTTTGATATCGTGGTGGCCCATGAGGAAGATGGCAATAAGGACATCGTCAAGCGCGTGATTGGAATGCCTGGCGATACCATCCGTTACGAAAATGATAAACTTTACATCAATGATAAAGAGACGGACGAACCTTACCTAGCAGACTACATCAAACGTTTCAAGGATGACAAACTCCAAAGCACTTACTCAGGCAAGGGATTTGAAGGAAATAAAGGCACTTTCTTTAGAAGTATCGCTCAAAAAGCCCAAGCCTTCACAGTCGATGTCAACTACAATACTAACTTTAGCTTTACTGTCCCAGAAGGAGAATACCTTCTCCTCGGAGATGACCGCTTGGTTTCTAGCGACAGCCGCCATGTAGGTACTTTTAAAGCAAAAGATATCACAGGGGAAGCTAAATTCCGCTTCTGGCCAATCACCCGTATCGGAACATTTTAAGAGACCTAAGAGGCCGAGAATCAAGAATCTCAGCCTCTTCTTCTATCGTGAGAATATGATTATTCACTATCCAGTTTGATTAAGATAGAAACAAAGTTATACTCAATGAAAATCAAAGAGCAAACTAGGAAGCTAGCCGCAGGCTGCTCAAAATACTGTTTTGAGGTTGCAAATGGAAGCTGACGTGGTTTGAAGAGATTTTCGAAGAGTATTAACTCTCACCTATTTATGCAAAGGAATCTTATGGAAGTTTATTTTTCAGGAACCATTGAACGGATTATTTTTGAAAATCCCAGCAATTTTTATCGCATCCTCCTCCTAGAAATCGAAGATACGGACGCAGAGGATTTTAATGATTTTGAAATCATTGTCACGGGCACCATGGCTGACGTGATCGAGGGAGAAGACTATACTTTTTGGGGGCAAATTGTCCAGCACTCCAAGTATGGGGAGCAACTGCAAATCAGCCGATATGAACGCGCAAAACCAACTAGCAAGGGCTTGGTCAAGTACTTTTCAAGTAGCCATTTCAAGGGGATTGGTCTCAAGACAGCTCAGAAAATTGTGGATACATATGGCGACAATACCATTGACGAAATTTTGCAACACCCAGAAAAGCTAGAAGGCATCTCAGGACTCTCTGCCAAAAATCGTGAGGCTTTCGTTTCCACCCTTCGTCTCAACTACGGAACAGAGATGGTTTTGGCCAAACTTGCCAACTACGGCATTCCCAACAAACTAGCCTTCCAGATTCAAGACTTTTACAAGGAAGAAACCCTTGATGTGGTTGAAAACTATCCCTACCAGTTGGTTGAGGATATCAAGGGTTTAGGCTTTACCATTGCTGACCAACTAGCAGAGGAACTAGGTATCGAAAGTCAGGCTCCAGAACGCTTCCGCGCCGGTCTAGTACATAGTCTTTTTCAGACCTGTATGGAAACAGGGGACACCTATGTTGAAGCACGGGATTTGCTGGAACAAACCCTTACTCTCCTTGAATCTTCTCGCCCCGTGGAACTGGACCCCAGCCAAGTGGCCCAAGAACTCTCCTACCTGATTGAAGAAGACAAGGTTCAGCAGATTGATACCAAAATTTTTGACAACAGCCTCTTTTTCGCCGAGGAAGGCATCCGCAGTCACTTGGTTCGTATCCTTGAAAAAGGAAAACAGAAGAGTCATGATTTAGAAACCATTCAAAAACATATCGCTACTGTCGAGGAAGAGCTGGGAATTGAGTATGATAATATTCAAAAACAGGCTATCTGTGATGCTATCCAGAACAAGGTCTTTATCCTGACAGGTGGACCTGGTACTGGTAAGACAACTGTTATCAATGGGATCATCGCTGTTTACGCCCTGTTAGAGGGACTTGACCTCAGGAAGAAAAGCAACTTGCCGATTCTTCTTGCTGCTCCAACTGGACGAGCTGCTCGACGCATGAATGAATTAACAGGCTTGCCTAGCGCGACCATACACCGTCATTTAGGAATGACAGGTGACGATGATACCAGTCATCTGGAAGATTATCTGGATGCTGACTTTATCATCGTAGATGAATTTTCCATGGTAGATACTTGGCTGGCCAATCAACTCTTCTCCAACATCTCTTCTAACAGCAAGATCCTTATCGTGGGTGACAGCGACCAGCTCCCGTCTGTCAGTCCCGGACAGGTTCTAGCGGATCTACTCCATATTCCCTTAATTCCTCAGACTCGCTTGGAAAAAATTTACCGGCAAAGCGAAGAATCAACCATCGTCACCCTAGCTAGTCAAATTCGACAGGGCATCTTGCCAGCTGATTTTACCCAGAAAAAAGCTGACCGTTCCTACTTTGAAATTGCTAGCGGACATATTCCTGCTACCATTGAAAAAATCTTAGGGGCTGCCCTCAGAAGTGGTATCCCTGCCCGTGATATCCAAGTTCTGGCTCCCATGTACCGAGGAACAGCAGGGATTGATGCCATCAACCAGCTCATGCAAGACCTGCTCAACCCACCACAAAAAGATCAACTCAGTTTTGAAGCTCCCCAGTGCCACTATCGTAAAGGAGACAAGGTCATTCATTTGGTCAACGATGCTGAAATCAATGTTTTTAATGGGGATTTGGGAACCATAACAGACCTGATTCCTGGTAAATACACCGAGTCGAAGCAAGACGAGATTGTCATTGATTTTGATGGCAATGAGGTCTCTTACCCACGTAACGAATGGTACAAGATTCGCTTGGCCTATGCCATGAGTATCCATAAATCACAAGGAAGTGAGTTCCCTGTTGTCATCCTGCCTATCACTAGTGCTAGTAGGCGTATGCTGGAGCGCAATCTCATCTACACAGCCATTACACGCGCCAAAAGCAAGCTTATCTTACTAGGCGAATTACAGGCCTTTGATTATGCAACCCAACACATCGGAACTGCCCGAAAAACCTATCTGATTGAACGTTTCAGTGACCTACTAGATAATGTTGAAGAAAAGCAACCAGCTGTCTCTGAAACAGCCACATCAAGCGCCTCTGAAGAATCCTACATCCTGACCGAAGAAAACTGGGACAGCATCCCCGCCATGATTGGGATTACAGACGCAGACCTCAAAGAGATTTTTGGAAAATAGTGTATAAGAAAACCCACCTAATCAGGTGGGCTTTTTGTTTATTAATACTCAATGAAAATCAAAGAGCAAACTAGGAAGATAGCCACAGGTTGCTCAAAGCACTGCTTTGAGGTTGTAGATAGAACTGACGAAGTCAGTAACATATATACGGTAAGGCGACGCTGACGTAGTTTGAAGAGATTTTCGAAGAGTATAAGATTATTTAACTGTTGCTGTGCTTGTAATCAATTCAACAGCTTTTTTGATTGTGATATCGTGTTTCAACATATCAGCTGAAAGCAAGCTTTGTACTTGTGCAACTTCCATGTTGTAATCTGCAGCCAATTGCTCGATTTCTTTTTGGATTTCTTCTTCTGAAGCGTCAAATCCTTCAGCTTTGGCAACTGCTTCGATAACAAGGTTAGTCTTAGTACGTGACTCAGCTTCTGCTTGGTATTGATTGTGAAGGTCTTCTTGAGTAGTTCCAGTGATTTGGAAGTACATGTCAGGGTTGATACCTTGACGTTGCAAGTTTCCAAGGAATTCGTTTACTGAGCGGTGAACTTCTTCGTGAATCATTTCTTCTGGAAGTTCTACGATTTCAGCGTTTTCTACAGCTTTATCAATTGCTGCACCTTCAACTGCATCTTTGTAAGCTTCTTCTTTAGCAGCAGCCAATTCGTTGCGGTATTTTTCTTTCAATTCAGCAAGTGTTTCAACTTCTTCGTCGATGTCTTTTGCAAGCTCATCGTCAAGAGCTGGAACTTCTTTAGCTTTTACTTCGTGGATAGTTGTTACGAATTTAGCTTCTTTACCTGCAAGATCTTCTGCTTGGTAGTCTTCTGGGAATGTTACGATAACATCAACAGTTTCGCCAGCTGAGTGACCTACCAATTGGTCTTCGAAACCAGGGATGAATTGACCTGAACCAAGTCCAAGTGAGAAGTTTTCACCTTTTCCGCCATCAAATTCAACACCGTCGATAGAACCAACGAAGTCGATGACAACAGTGTCACCGTTTTCAGCCGCAGCTTCTTTGATAACCAATTCAGCCAAGTTATTGCGTTCGCGTTCGATACGCTCTTCAACGTCAGCGTCAGTTACTTCTTTTTCTACATCAACTGATACTTCAAGGTTTTTGTAGTCACCCAATTTTACTTCAGGTTTTGTAACAACTTCAGCAGTGATAACCCAGTCTTGACCTTTTTCCATTGAAGTTACGTCAATTTTTGGTTGAGCAACCACTTCAAGACCAGCTTCTTTTACAGCTGCTTCATAAGCATTTGGCAAAAGAGCGTTCATAACGTCTTGGTAAAGTGACTCTTCACCAAATTTTTTGTCGAAGATAGGACGTGGAAGGTGACCTTTACGGAAACCTGGAACATTAAGAGATTTCTTCACTGAGTTGAAGACACGATCCAATTCTGGTTTGATTTGGTCTTGAGAGATAGTGAAAGTCAAGACACCACGGTTTGTTTCTTTGTTTTCAAATGATACAGACATTCTGTCATTTCTCCTTAAAATTTTTTAAATACAGTCTATTATAACATAAATGGGCGACTGTTTTCAAGTAATGAACGCGCTTTTCAATCACTCTAGAGGTACTTGCTCGCTTCTTTGATACTAAGGTCAGCCATTCTTTCCTTGTTTTTCTCAATGAAGCCTGCTACCCAAGTTGGATTGGTTTTGGAGTAGTCTCTTAGAGCCCAGCCAATGGCTTTATTGAGAAAGAATTCTGTTTGGTTCAAATTATGAAGCAGAATCTTTTCCATTAATTGAACATTGGTCTTCTCTTTTCTTAACAACTGGTGGTCAATAGCGACCCGTCTCAGCCAGATATTATCTGATAGGCTCCATTTTAAGATTATTTCTTCTAGTTCAGGGTGGTCATACACCAAACTCCCTACTACTCGATCTAGGATATCCACCGTATCCCACCAAGATTTGGTAACAACCAACTGCTCTAGCTTAGGCAAATCGCTGTCCTTTAGATAAGACTGCATAGCTTTCAAATAATTGGCCGCCACATACTGGTATTCTCTAAACTCTTTTTCCCAGCAAGTATCTACAAAATTCCAGTCGATAATCTTTGTTTTTTTCGCTTTTGGAAAGTATTTTTTATAGAGTGCATTTCTTTCAGGAGCCGCAATACCTAGGAAGAAAAATTGATGGCGCATATAGGATTCCATGGGCCCTGCCTTTTTTGAATTTTTTGCTGCTTCTAGCTCAACAAGTAAATCTGTTAGACTCATCTAAAACTCCTCATGCCCTACCAAATGATGCTGAAAGGCATAGACTGCAGCCTGGGTGCGATCACTGACCTCAAGCTTGGCTAGGATATTGGACACGTGGGTCTTGACCGTCTTGAGAGAGATAAAAAGTTCGTCTGCGATACGCTGATTTTCGTAGCCCTTGGCGATGAGTTGAAGAACATCTCGCTCACGCGCAGTCAAGTCCTCATGTAGTTCTATGTGATTGCGGTGGTATTCGACCTTCTTGCTGACCTCTTGCTCAATAGCCAACTCGCCAACAGCCACCTTACGGACGGCATGAAGTAATTCGTCAGCACTAGAAGTCTTAAGCATATAACCTTTAGCCCCAGCATTCAATACTGGCATGATTTTTTCATTGTCCAAATAAGAGCTCACAATCAAAATCTTGGCTTCAGGCCATTCTTTGAGGATAGCCAAGGTCGCATCAATCCCATTCATTTCAGGCATGACAATATCCATGACAATGACATCCGGACGCAGTTCCAAGGCCAAGTCAATACCTTGAGACCCGTTGGACGCCTCACCCACAACTTCTACATCGTCTTGGAGATTAAAGTAGCTTTTCAAGCCCAATCGGACCATTTCATGGTCATCTACTAGTAAAATTTTCATCTTTCCTCCTTTATCATTCCTTATCGAGCAGGGGAATACGGATATCAACCGCCAGCCCTTGCTTGGGAGCTGTTAATAACTGAACCGTCCCTGCCATATCTTCAACCCGCTCCTTGATATTGCGTAGTCCATAACTCAAGTCGTCTAAACTCCCCAGTTGGAACCCAATCCCATTGTCCACCACCTTCAGTTGCAATTCAAAATCTGTCTGATAGAGATAGACGTCCAGACAAGATGCCTGGGCATGTCGTAGGGTATTGCTGATTAACTCTTGCAGGATACGGAAGATATGTTCCTCGATTTTCTTAGGCAATTTCGTCACATTTTGCTTGAGACTAACCTTAAGATCACTCTTGTCCTCAAGCTCTTTTAAGAGGATTTGGATTCCCTCAACCAGACTCTTCTGCTCCAACTCAACCGGCCGCAAATGCAAGAGCAAGACCCGCAAATCCTTCTGGGCTGTTTCTAAAATAGCTGTGACACTCTGCAACTGGGTCTGCATCTTTTCTCTATCCAATTTCAAAGCCTGCTGACTGATACCTGACAAAATCATGTGGGCTGCAAACAACTCCTGACTGACTGTATCGTGCAAATCCCGAGCAATCCGCTTCCGTTCCTTCTCGATAATTTCCTCTTCCTGAGCAAGACTGTGATTTTCAGCCTTTTGAAGAGCTTCTGTCAAAAGGTTAAGTTTACCTGACAAGGACTTGAAACTGGCATCCAAATCTGGATCTGCAAGCTGAACCACTTCTTGCCCTGCCAATAAACGCTTGAGATTAGCCTGCATTTTTCTTAGAGAAAGCTCTTCAATACCTCGCCAAAATAAGGCTAAGAGACAGGTCATGGACATGCTGAATACCAGCAACAAAAAGACAAATTTTTCTATTTTTTCGACATCGTGCAGGAAAATAGACCAGTCAAAATCAAGAATTTCCAATAAGCTGTGAGAGAAAAATAAGACAAACAGAAAGGAGGTAATGGCAATGATTACATAGGCTTGTTTTTTCATCCTCTAACCACCTCAACATCTCCAATCATAGTGGTCAAGAAAATCTTGACACTCTTGTTACTCTTAAGGTAGTCTCTTGTTTCTTGATGATAGTGTTCATTTCGGAGGGCTCGCTTGGGCTGATTGAAAAAAGTCAAATCACCATAGAGACAGTTAACGCTGAGACTGACTTCCACATCTACAGGTACGATGATTTTGGTCGTTCCTACCATCTTTCTGAGGATAATGACATTGTCATGATTGGTTAGGATGACCCTCTCCAGATGAATAGTATCCTTGCCCATGAGACGAAAGAGATTGATATCATCAAACTGGCAAGTCTGGTAGCTTGAAAAATGATGGAGATTTCCAAACCAACGATTTTTCTCCTTCTTAACCATCACCACCTCTTCAAAAACCAAATTTGTCTGCTCTTTTTCCTGGTTCATCATCGGATAAAGAAGAAAGAGGCTATAGATGACTGCAACAAAAATAGCTAGAATCACAAAAGGATTGAGCATGACGATGAAAAAGAAGAGAATGGTTGCCACCACTAAAAGAAGATTATTGCCCTCTTTACCAGTGTAATAGCGAATTAAAAGCAAAAAGAGGAATAAAATCAGCAGAAAACGCGAAAAATGCTCTGATACCATCAAAATCAGAGCTCCTGTCAACAGACAGGTTTCGATAAATAAAAAGATTTTAAATTTTCTCATAGGTGCATCCTCTCCTTCTATTTTATCACAATTCAAAAAAGTCACCTCGGTCTGAAGATGGAAAAAAAGGCGGTGGTTACGCCTTTTTCATCTGATCCTTTGCTTCTTTTAATTTTCCATAAAGAAGATAGTCTACTTTTTGCAGATCTGCTATGGTTGTACAATTAAGGGCACACATGATGAGTCGTAAATCATCTTTCCAGCCTTGGACAATATCAATCACTTCTTCGACTGAATAGGTTTCAATCAATTCCAGAATTGTTCGAGACAGTCCTACAGCCTTAGCCCCAAAGACCAAGCACTTAATCATATCCAGCGGATTGCGAACACCTCCACTAACCAAGAGTTCAACCTTGTCTTTCCAGCCTTGGGCATTGAGAAGGGCTTGCATGGTAGACTGACCCCATTGATTGAGGTAATCACGCTGGCCACTGCGACGGTTTTCGATATAGGCAAAGCTGGTACCACCACGACCTGATAGATCGACGGTACGAACACCTAGTTCATAGGCTCTCTCGATTGTATTGGTATCCATTCCAAAGCCCACTTCCTTTAGGACAATAGGAACAGGAATTTGCTTGCTATAATCTGCTAGATGCAATTGCCAGCTTCTGAACCTTCTTTCTCCCTCAGGCATAAGCAATTCCTGCATGACATTGACATGCACTTGCAAGAGAACAGGATGCATCTCTTCTACAGTCTGAAGGCCTAACTCGACAGGCTTGTCTAATCCAATATTGGTTCCAAGAAGGAGATTTGGATGATCATACTTGACAGAAAAAGAGGCATCTGCTGGATCTTTGAGGGCTGCGCTATAAGAACCCGTTACAAATAAAATACCACAGGCTTCCGCCACCTGAGCCAGCTTTTGATTGATTTCTCTTCCCTTATCGCTTCCACCCGTCATAGCATTGATATAAAAAGGAAAATCCCATTTTCGACCAGCAAATTCTGTCGAAAGATCGATTTCATCCAGGTCATAGAGTGGTAGCGAAGAATGTATTAACTCGACCTCATCAAAGCTATTATAGGAACTTTTCTGCTCAAGGGCATAGCGGATGTGCTCGTCCTTACGATTTGTCGTCATGTCCTATCCTTTCTTGGTATAAGAGCTCAATCCCCAGATCGGCCCAGCGATTTTTTAAGGTTTCAGTTGAGTGCGCATCAAAACTCAAGGCAATACCACAGTCACCACCACCAGCGCCACTACTCTTGGCAACAGCCTGCAAATTTTGACTGGCTTCTTTTAGTTGTCTAAGCGAAGGCGTGTAAATATCTACGCTCAAGCCTTCTAAGAGCTTGCTGGCTACTTCTACTTGCTCGATAATTTTTTCTGATTCCCCATGCTCCAAGGCTTCTACCAAAGCAGCCACCGTTTCTTTTGAGGAATTTAAAAAATTCTGATTGATATTTTGCTTGATTTGCTGGACCATGTGACTCGATACAGCCACTTCCTTGGTCCATCCCACTAGAAAATCACATTCTAGGGCTGGTTGCACTTGTGAAATTGAAAATCCCCAATCACGCTCTAAAACTGTCGACAAATTTTCTTCTTCCAACCAAGCAGCCACCTTTTGGCGATCAAATGACTGGTAGAGAACCAAATCCTCTGCCACAATACAGGCAAGGTCTCCCATAGAACCATTGTCTCCGCGCTTGAGCAAGACCGCGCTAGCCAGCTTGAACAAGAGCTCCTGATCAACCGAAAGATTATATAGAGCTAGCAGAGCCTTGATGACCAAAACAACGACGCTACCGCTAGAACCCAGACCAAACTTTTTCCCTTCTCGTTCCATTTTTCCACGAATTTCTAGAGAAAAAGGTCTTAAAGTTTGACCTCGATAAGTCAGGAAATCTTCCACTAAAGCAATCGTTTCTTGAATCAAGCTATAGTCAGAATTTGGTGTCAAATCCACTGCAAAATCAAACATATCTGAGTAGATACGGTAACTATCAGAAAAATCAATCTCCCCCTTCATATAGATGGGGATGGCCTTTATCAAAGATAACTGCCCTGGCTCTAAAATAGCATATTCACCTGCCCAATAGAGTTTTCCGCAAGTTTTAACAGCAATCATCTTGGCTCAAATCCTTTGTTTTTGACACAATCAAGCGATAACGCTGACTGAAGATTTCTGATAAATGCTCCAAGTCTTTCTCTTGACAGAGGACTTTGACATTGGGACCAGCATCCATAGTAAAGTAGCAGGCTTCCCCTTGCTCACGGAGCTGGCGGACAAAGTCCATGGCCTCATAAGAGGCATCCGTCAGATAAGAAAAGGCTGGTGATGCTGTTTTGGTCGTAGCATGCATAGCCAGGGCATTTTTCTCCGTTAACTCCCCAACCTTGGCAAAGTCATTTTCCTTGAGATAAACCAGCATATCCTGATAGTCTTTCTCAGACTGACGGACCCAGTCATCAAAGGTCGTCGATGTTTCCACACAAAGTTTCATCCCATCACGACTAGAGATTGGTTTTTTCTTGTCCTCTAGCACCAACATAATCATAGCTAGTTTCAAGTCTGTCTCTACAGGATAAATTTCCCCACTATCCTTATCCCAGGCACCGAGTGGTCCATAAAAACTCCGAGAGGATGATCCTGAGGCAAACTTAGCCTCCTGTGCCAACTGACTTCTATCCAATCCAAGCTTGAAATAAGCATTACAAGCTTTGACCAGGGCGGACAAACCACTAGAACTTGAGGACAGACCCGCCGCGGTAGGCATATTGTTTTGAGTCTCGATACGAACAAAGCCTTCACCCTCTGGACGGTAACGATCAATAATCTTACTCATCTTGGCATGCTCCGCCTTATTTTGTAACTGGCCATTGATATAAAATGCATCAGCCGTCGCATCCGTCGGTAAAGGCGACAAGGTCGTCTCCGTGTACATATTTTCCAAAGTCAGAGAGATACTACTAGTAGCAGGCACCATCTCTTTTTCTTTTTTCTTTCCCCAATATTTGATAATAGCAATATTTGCGTAGGAACGTACTGTTACAGGCTCTCTATCCATGTCTGAACAGCTCCTTTCTCTTCTAATCTTTCTGCTAGTTCTTGAGCTTGTGTTAAATCGGCTGCCAAGGCTATGATACAGCCACCTAGCCCACCACCGCTCATCTTGGCACCTAGAGCACCATGGCTAAGAGCCGTTTCAACCAAAGAATCTGACTCAGGACTACTGACACCAATTTCTTTTAAATGTAAATGCGCTTGACTAAGGATTTGTCCCAATCCTTCAGTATCTTTTTGTGAAATCGCATCCTCTGCCTGCTGGGTCAATTCTCCCAAGGCATGCAAAAACGGTAGGGCATCCTTGCCCTTGTTTTGAACCACTTGAATAGCTTCACGAGTATGACCATAAACGCCCGTATCGGCAATTACCAAATAGGCAGATAAATCCATCTCAAGCTCTGTAAATCCTACGTTCTTGATAAAGCGAATAGGCTGGTCACTGAGACAGGTCTTAGCATCCAAACCACTTGGATTCATATGGGCAATCATCTCAGCCCGATTGACCAAGATTTCTAGTACATCATGAGGCAGATCAGCACCATAATAGTCAAATACCGCACGAATGGCCGCTATGCTGATAGCCGCTGACGAACCCATTCCCCGTTTTTCAGGGATAGCCGAGTCAATCTCACAGCGAATGCAGGCTTCTGTGATATCCAAATACTCTAGCGAAGCATAAACTGCCATGGACAAGGTATCCTCCTCATAGAGGCGCCAAGGACTTTCAGCAGGAACCACCTTACAAGTCACCTCCACCTCCAAAAGAGGTAAGGAAATAGCAGGATAACCATAAACGACCGCATGCTCCCCTATTAAAATAATCTTACTATGCGCCTGACCGACACCAAGTTTTTTTGTCATATTTTCCTTTTACTAGACGAATAAGCCGTCCCATTTTTCATACAAGTATTTATTCTTTCCTATCTATTTTATTATATTTTCACAAAAAAAGCGATTGTTTCCTTTACAATCGCTTCTTTCATTATTGAATCCATTCGCCATTATAATTGACAGAATAGCCATCTACGGTCGTATTCACTGCCAAAGCACCTGAGCTATAAGCATAGTACCATTTGCCATTGACCTGGAACCAACCAGTCTTCATATCTCCATTACTTGCATTTAGGTAGTACCAAGTTGAACCATCTTTATACCAACCAATTGCCATAGCTCCTGATGAACGGAGGTAGTACCACTTGTTACCAAGATATTGCCAACCAGTTTGCATAATGCCAGTTTCTGGGTCTAGGTAATACCACGGAGCAGGTTTGCTTCTATCAATGCCAAAAGTAACATGGAAATCTTGAGTCCAACCCTTAGCAACTTCACCAATTGGTAGTGGATTGTAAGAATCATCGCCAAAATTTCCTAGCTTATTTAAATAATACCAATTGCCGTCTTCATAAGTCCAACCTGTCTTTACAGCATAATGATTATCAAAATAATAAGTTCTCTTTTCAGCAGATAAAGGATATTGTTCACCGTATACTTTTCCTGTATTTTCAGACGTTTTTGCCTCTAGTACTTGTTTATCTGTTTGTTCTAGCAAAGCTCCATCTGAGCTAAAATAATACCATTTTTGTTGGAGTCCAATTTCATTAATTGGTTGGTTATCTAATAAATTATCACGATAACCTGTTCCAGGAATTTCTAAGTATTGCCATCCAACTACCATTTCTCCTTTATCACCAAAATAGTAAGTTTTACCGTCTATTTTATGCCAATAGATTGCTTTATGATCATCTTTTACATAATATTTTCTATTATCCTTATCAACAAATTGGCCACCTGTGGTATCCGCAAATACAGTATTAGTAGCTAGCAAACCAAAGAAAAATGCTGTTAGTCCAACTTGCATAGTTTTTTTTAAAAGTTTCATTTATATGTCCTCCAATATTAAATCCACTCACCAGATGAAGCAAAGTTATAAACTTTACCATCGATAGTTTGACTACCTGTAACCATTGCTCCATTTGAATTGAGATAATACCAGTTTCCATTTACTTTTGTCCAACCTGTCTTCATATCTCCATTACTTGCATTTAGGTAGTACCAAGTTGAACCATCTTTCACCCAACCAGTTGCCATGGCTCCTGATGAACGGAGATAGTACCACTTGTTACCAAGATATTGCCAGCCTGTTTTCATATCGCCATTTTCAGCATCTAAATAGTACCAAGTTGAGCCTTCCTGATACCAGCCAGTTGTCATAGCTCCTGATGAACGGAGGTAGTACCACTTATTGCCAAGTTGTTCCCAACCAGTTTGCATGATACCAGTTTCTGGATCTAGATAGTACCAAGCTGAACCATCGTTTATCCAACCTGCACGTCTTTCACCACCAATATAGTTTTCTCCATTAATTTCTGTTTTAGCTAGATAATACCAATTAGACTGGTCATAAAGCCAACCTGTCTCTAAAGAATGATTTTGATTAAAGTAATAGTTCGTGTAAAAACTCTTCTCTTCTTTATCTTCCGGATTTGTACGTTTTTCACCATACTTTCTTCCAACGCTGTCTTTAGTTTTAACCTCTAATGCTTCCCAACCAACAAACTCTTGTAGCACTCCATTTTTGTCAAAGTAGTACCATTCTGGCATTGGGGAACCTTCTAATCTTATACCATTAGGGTAAGGACCAATTGTACTACCTTTAGATGGAAACGGAATATATTGCCAGCCGACCACCATCTCTCCAGATAAAGGATCAAAATAATAATACTTCCCATCAATCACTCGCCAGTAGGTTTCTTTGAGTTCCCCCTTCTTGTAGTAGGTTCTACCATTTTCTTGGACAAATTGCCAACCTTCTGAATCAGCATCATCCGCCGATACTGCACTTGTCGCTAGCAAACCGAAGAAAAAGACTGCCAATGCAATTTGCATCAATTTTTTTATTATTTTCATTAGACGTATCCTCCTGCAAGAATTATAGTAAAAATTAAATTGTATGTCAATATGACGGCCTTAAAATCATATAATAACGAAACATATTAAAAATTGAAACAGTAGTAGTACACTTTGGCTTTGAAAATATTTTTAGAAATTATAGTATATTGAAACTATAATAGTACACCATGACTCCTAAAATATATCATATTGAATCTAGAATACTACATTGTGCATACTAAAATATTCCTAGAAATTAATTTGAATTTCCTAATCTATTTCTTCACATCTTATTTCACTCCACTATATTATGACGCGCTTACAGTCAGCCTTCAACTTCCTGAAATGCAAAAATCCCCTAGCAGACTTTCCTGCTAGGGGATTTTCTTATGAGAGGTACTTATTTAAGCTTTGAAAATCGGACTTATCATCTGATAATTATCAAATAATCTACCAATTAAGCTTCTTCGTCTTCTTTACGACGACGGCCTGCAAGACCAAGACCAAGTAATGCACTTGCGGCTGCTGCTACCATAGCTACAGTAGAATCTGCTGTACCAGTATTTGGCAACTCTTTCGCTCCTGCTTTCTTAGCTGGTGTTGTTGCATGTGAACCTTGTTCAGCAGATGTAACTGCTTTATCAGCTGGTGCTACTGCATGTGAACCTTGTTCAGCAGATGTAACTGCTTTATCAGCTGGGATTACTGCTGTTGTACCATCTGGGAAGGTTACTGTTGTTGTACCATCTTTACCTACTTTAACATCTGTTGCTGTTGGGTTTGATTTCTTAACTGCTTCTGCTACTTTAGCTTTTTCAGCGTCTGTCAAGTTGCTTGGATCTGTAACTTGTGTTACTGATGGATCTTTAACACCATCTGCATCCTTAGACTTATCATCTGCTTTATTAGCTGGGATTACTGCTGTTGTACCATCTTTACCTACGTTAACATCTGTTGCTGTTGGATTAGATTTCTTAACTGCCTTATCTGCTGGGATTACTACTGTTGTGCCATCTGGGTAAGTAACAGTTGTTGTGCCATCTTTGCCAACTTTAACATCTGTTACTGTTGGGTTTGATTTCTTAACTTCGTCTGCTACCTTAGCTTTTTCTGCTTCAGTCAAGTTGCTTGGATCTACAACTGGTGTTACCGCTGGATCCTTAACTGCGTTATCTGATGATTTCTTAACTGTATCACCTGATGGAATAACGGCTGTGCTGCCATCTGGGAAGGTTACTGTTGTTGTGCCATCTTTGCCAACTTTAACATCTGTTACTGTTGGGTTTGATTTCTTAACTTCGTCTGCTACCTTAGCTTTTTCTGCTTCAGTCAAGTTGCTTGGATCTACAACTGGTGTTACCGCTGGATCCTTAACTGCGTTATCTGATGATTTCTTAACTGTATCACCTGATGGAATAACGGCTGTGCTGCCATCTGGGAAGGTTACTGTTGTTGTGCCATCTTTGCCAACTTTAACATCTGTTACTGTTGGGTTTGATTTCTTAACTTCATCTGCTACCTTAGCTTTTTCTGCTTCAGTCAAGTTGCTTGGATCTACAACTGGTGTTACCGCTGGATCCTTAACTGCGTTATCTGATGATTTCTTAACTGCATCACCTGATGGAATAACAGCTGTGCTGCCATCTGGGAAGGTTACTGTTGTTGTACCATCTTTACCAACTTTAACATCTGTTACTGTTGGGTTTGATTTCTTAACTTCGTCTGCTACCTTAGCTTTTTCTGCTTCAGTCAAGTTGCTTGGATCTACAACTGGTGTTACCGCTGGATCCTTAACTGCGTTATCTGATGATTTCTTAACTGCATCACCTGATGGAATAACGGCTGTGCTGCCATCTGGGAAGGTTACTGTTGTTGTACCATCTTTACCAACTTTAACATCTGTTACTGTTGGGTTTGATTTCTTAACTTCGTCTGCTACCTGAGCTTTTTCTGCTTCAGTCAAGTTGCTTGGATCTACAACTGGTGTTACCGCTGGTTTAGCTGGAGCTTTTGTATCCTTAGTTGCGGTTGCTGGAGCACTTGGTTCTGATACATTGCCTGCTGGATCTGTTGCTTTCGCTGTTACGTCTCCTGCTGGAAGCTCTTTCGTTGGTGTGATTGTAGCTTTTCCGTTTTCGTCCGCTACGCCTTCACCAAGCTTGTGACCATCTTTGTCGAACAACTCAACTTTAGATCCTGGTTCTGCTGTCACTTCAACTGGTGTCTTAGTTCCTGCTTTATCTGTTAGATCTGTCTTAACTTCTGGTTTAGCTGGAGCTTTTGTATCCTTAGTTGCGGTTGCTGGAACACTTGGTTCTGATACATTGCCTGCTGGATCTGTTGCTTTCGCTGTTACGTCTCCTGCTGGAAGCTCTTTCGTTGGTGTGATTGTAGCTTTTCCGTTTTCGTCCGCTACGCCTTCACCAAGCTTGTGACCATCTTTGTCGAACAACTCAACTTTAGATCCTGGTTCTGCTGTCACTTCAACTGGTGTCTTAGTTCCTGCTTTATCTGTTAGATCTGTCTTAACTTCTGGTTTAGCTGGAGCTTTTGTATCCTTAGTTGCGGTTGCTGGAACACTTGGTTCTGATACATTGCCTGCTGGATCTGTTGCTTTCGCTGTTACGTCTCCTGCTGGAAGCTCTTTCGTTGGTGTGATTGTAGCTTTTCCGTTTTCGTCCGCTACGCCTTCACCAAGCTTATTACCGTCTT
>NZ_VFSH01000011.1 GCF_006385785.1 Streptococcus shenyangsis | reverse complement strand
AGAGGCAAGTGACGAGTCAAGAGCAATGAGGCTTGAACAACGTGAAAGCCAGCGTCTTTAGGCGCTGGCTGGTAATTTGGGCTTATAGCCCTGGTACAAACCACCCGTTTGACGGGTGGTCATGATTTTCACATAACAATTCAGGATCAAAAATGGACAGTTGAGGAACAGAGTGGATAAATTAAGTTTGCTACTGTATAATGTACTCATAACTCAAAGTACCCTAAGATTTTTTACTAAAATGAGGATGATAAAAATGGACGGAAATCATTGTAAAGGCTATCAAAAAGGAGTATAATGAGTGAAAGACATTTCGGAGGTGAAAGATGCTAGAAGTAAGAAGTCTAGAGAAAAGTTTTGGATCCAAGCAAGTTTTGTTTGGGATTGACTTTCAAGCACGACCAGGTCGTATTTTGGGACTAGTCGGAAAAAATGGTGCTGGGAAGACAACAATTTTCCACAGTATTTTGAAGTTTTTAGAATATCAAGGAGAAATCAGTCTAGATGGTCAGGATATTCGTCAGGAGACCTATGCTCGGATTGGTTATCTGCCTGAAGAACGCAGTCTCATGCCTAAATTGACAGTCCTTGAACAAGTTCGCTATTTGGCGACTCTAAAAGGTATGGATGCCAAGGAGATCAAGGAAAAACTCCCTCAATGGATGAAGAGGTTGGAAGTGAAAGGGAAGCTGACTGATAAAATCAAGAGTCTGTCAAAAGGAAATCAGCAGAAGATTCAGCTCATTATTACTCTGATTCATGAACCAGACTTGATTATCTTGGATGAGCCTTTCAGTGGATTGGATCCAGTCAATACTGAATTGCTCAAGCAAGTCATTTTTCAGGAAAAAGAGCGCGGAGCAACCATTATCTTTTCTGATCATGTCATGACCAACGTCGAGGAGCTTTGTGACGATATTCTCATGATTCGAGATGGCCGTGTGGTCTTGCATGGACCAGTTCAGGATGTTCGCAATCAATACGGGAAAACGCGTCTTTTTGTTTCAAGTGAACGAAGCAAGGAAGAATTGGAAAACCTTCCTCATGTTAAACAGGTGAGCTTGACCAAACAAGGCAGTTGGAAATTGATCTTGGAGGATGAGAGCGCTGGAAGGGAACTTTTCCCAATCTTGACTCAGGGGCAATATATCGCAACTTTTGACCAACAAGCGCCAACAATTGATGAAATCTTTAAACTAGAATCAGGGGTGGAAGTATGAGAAATATGTGGGTTGTAATGAAGGAAACCTATCTTCGACATGTCAAATCGTGGAGTTTCTTCTTTATGGTGATTTCACCATTCTTGTTTATCGGTCTCTCTGGAGGAATTGGCTATCTCCAAGGCTCTTCTATGGCTCAGAGTGGCAAGATAGCAGTAGTCAGCACTGTTCCAGCTGTGACAGACAGTCTTAAATCTACCAATGGTCTCAATTTTGATTATCAGGATGAAGCAAGTGCTCAAGCTGCTATCAAGGATGAAAAATTAAAAGGCTATCTGACCATTGACCAAGAGGATAGTGTCTTGAAGGCAGTTTATCACGGTGAAACTTCCCTTGAGATTGCTATTAAGCTAGGAGTAACGAGCAAGTTAAATGAACTTCAAGATCAACTCAATCGTTCGGCAGCCAATTTGTCACAAGAACAGGAAAAACGCTTGGAACAAACAGTTAACTTTACGGAGAAAATTGATGAATCCAAGGAAAATAAAAAAATGATTCAAACCTTTGCGGCCGCAGGGCTTGGTTTATTCCTTTATATGATTTTGATTACCTATGCTAGTGTCACTGCTCAGGAAGTGGCTAGCGAGAAAGGAACCAAAATTATGGAGGTGGTCTTCTCTAGTATCCGAGCTAGTCATTATTTCTACGCTCGCATGCTGGCTCTGCTTCTTGTGATTTTGACCCATATTGGCATTTACGTCGTGGGTGGACTTGCTGCCATTCTTCTCTTTAAAGACCTACCAATCTTGGCACAATCTGGTATTTTAAACCATATAGGAGAGGCTTTCTCGCTCAACACCTTATTGTTTGTCTTGGTTAGCCTCTTTATGTACGTTGTTTTAGCAGCCTTCCTAGGTTCTATGGTTTCTCGTCCTGAGGATTCAGGAAAAGCCTTGTCGCCTTTGATGATTTTGATTATAGGTGGTTTTTTTGGAGTGACAGCTCTAGGTGCAGCTGGTGACAATCTCATCTTGAAGATTGGTTCATATATTCCCTTTATTTCGACCTTCTTCATGCCGTTTAGAGCTATTAATGGCTATGCAAATGGGTTAGAAGCTTGGATTTCGCTTGCGATTACGATTGCTTTTGCAGTAACTGCAACAGTCTTTATCGGACGTATGTATGCTAGTCTCGTTCTGCAAACAGATGATTTAGGTCCTTGGAAAACCTTTAAATGTGCCTTATCTTATAAATAGAAGAGCCTCGCGAAAGCGAGGTTTTCTAGAGACAAAAAGAGTGGAATTTTAGAAAAATATTTTTCATATCTATTGACTTTTAGGGGTGAAATTTGGTATTATAGTAGGCGGTATTGTTTACCCCATTTGAAAGGCCCCGGAACCTTCCAAATACTTTTCGATGGGAAGGAACACCCATCACCGTAAACAAAAATCGAACTATATATAGGAGAAATCATGAACAAAACAACATTTATGGCTAAACCAGGCCAAGTTGAACGTAAATGGTACGTAGTTGACGCAACTGATGTACCACTTGGACGTCTTTCTGCAGTAGTTGCTAGCGTACTTCGCGGAAAAAACAAACCAACATTTACACCACACACTGATACAGGTGACTTTGTGATTGTTATCAATGCTGAAAAAGTTAAATTGACTGGTAAGAAAGCAACTGATAAAATCTACTACACTCACTCAAACCACCCAGGTGGATTGAAACAAATCTCTGCAGGTGAACTTCGTTCTAAAAATGCAGTACGTTTGATCGAGAAATCAGTTAAAGGTATGCTTCCACACAATACTCTTGGACGCGCTCAAGGTATGAAGTTGAAAGTATTTGTTGGAGCTGAGCACACTCACGCTGCACAACAACCAGAAGTTCTTGATATTTCAGGACTTATCTAAGGAAAGGAACAATAAAGTATGTCACAAGCACAATATGCAGGTACTGGACGTCGTAAAAACGCTGTTGCACGCGTTCGCCTTGTTCCAGGAACTGGTAAAATCACTGTTAACAAAAAAGATGTTGAAGAGTACATCCCACACGCTGACCTTCGTCTTGTAATCAACCAACCATTCGCAGTTACTTCAACTGCAGGTTCATACGACGTTTTCGTTAACGTTGTAGGTGGTGGATACGCTGGTCAATCAGGAGCTATCCGTCACGGTATCGCTCGTGCCCTTCTTCAAGTAGACCCAGACTTCCGCGATTCATTGAAACGCGCAGGACTTCTTACACGTGACTCACGTAAAGTTGAACGTAAGAAACCAGGTCTTAAGAAAGCTCGTAAAGCATCACAATTCTCAAAACGTTAATCAATACGATTATATCAACGTTTCAAAGCACTCAAGAGTTTACCTCATGGGTGCTTTTTTCTATACTTTCTAAAAAAGTTTGCCCTAAAATTACCCTACTTATTTTTTATACTTTCTTACTTAATTAGATTTCTATCTGATATTTTCTAATTGAGGATAAAGTAGAAACTTATCTAAATAGATTTTTCAGAAAATTTTCTAAAACAAACAGGATTTGTTTGACATTTATTTGAAAATTCTGTAAAATGAATTATTATATCGTTCAAGGAGAATATATATGGAAAAACAGAAAACATTTTTTGGACATCCTATGGGCTTGTCCACCCTCTTCTTTACAGAGATGTGGGAACGCTTTTCTTACTATGGGATGCGAGCTATCCTACTTTACTATATGTACTATAGTGTGCAAGATGGTGGGTTGGGGATGGATAAGACCACAGCTGCATCGGTTATGGCGATTTATGGCTCGCTGGTATTTTTGTCCTCGGTTGTCGGTGGTTTTGTCAGTGACCGTATTTTAGGAAGTCGTAAGACTGTCTTTTACGGTGGGATTTTGATTATGCTAGGGCATATTGCTTTGGCAACACCTTTTGGACAAGTGGCTCTCTATCTTTCTATTGCCTTGATTATCTTTGGAACTGGATTTTTAAAACCCAATATCTCAGATATGGTTGGGGGAATTTATGAGAAAGAGGATGATAGACGGGATGCAGGTTTTAGTATCTTTGTCTTTGGTATTAACTTAGGTGCCTTCGTTGCCCCTTATTTAGTAGGTTATCTAGGTCAGGAAGTCAATTTCCATCTAGGTTTCTCATTAGCTGCCGTTGGGATGTTCTTTGGTCTGGTGAAGTATGTTTTAGATGGGAAGAAATACCTGCCTGAATCAAGTCTTTACCCTACTGATCCACTTTCACAGAAGGACCGGCAGACCTTGATTAAACGCTTGCTGATTACACTTGTCATGGTTATTCTTGCGGTTATAGGTTTAGTCTTTACTCACCAGTTTAACGTGGATATGATTGTTAATATCTTTACAGTGATTGCGGTAATCATTCCAATCTACTATTTCTTCAAAATTTTATCTAGTCATAAAATAACTGCTACTGAGAGATCCCGAGTATTTGCTTACATTCCTCTATTTATCGCTGGGGTGCTCTTCTGGTCTATTGAGGAGCAGGGGTCTGTCGTTCTCGCTCTATTTGCGGATGATCAAACTCGACTTTACTTTAATGTATTTGGGAATCAGATTCATTTCCCATCTAGCTTTTTCCAAAGTATCAATCCACTTTTCATTATGATTTATGTGCCGATTTTTGCGTGGTTGTGGGGGAAAATGGGTAAAAATCAACCGTCCTCTTCTAAGAAATTTGCTTACGGTTTGTTTGCGGCAGGTCTATCCTTTTTGTGGATGATGCTGCCAGGGATGCTCTTTGGAACAGATGTTAAGGTCAGTCCTTTATGGTTGATTATGAGTTGGGCTATTGTGATTGTAGGTGAGATGCTGATTTCTCCGATTGGTTTATCAGTCACTACTAAGTTAGCACCAAAGTCCTTCCAAGCACAAATGATGTCTATCTGGTTCTTGAGTGATGCTGCTGCCCAAGCTATCAATGCTCAAATTGTAAAATTTTATACAAGCGAAACTGAAGTAGCTTATTATGGAATTGTAGGGGGAATTACGATTGTATTCAGTATTATCTTACTCTTCTACGTTCCACGTATTGAAAAACTAATGGCTGGGATCAAATAGAGAAAAACTGGAATTTCTGTAGGAATTTTAAAAGTTAGATCAATTATTTATTCAAAGGATTTAGTTCTGTATGGTGCAGGGCTAGGTCCTTTTAGTTTGATTAATACTCTTCGAAAATCTCTTCAAACCGCGTCAACGTCGCCTTGCCGTACATATGTGACTGACTTCGTCAGTCTTATCTACAACCTCAAAACAGTGTTTTGAGCAACCTGCGGCTAGCTTCCTAGTTTGCTCTTTGATTTTCATTGAGTATAAAACTCACGCTGTTTCTGCTTTTCCTAGTGGACATTTGTCTACTTTTTTTATATAATAAAACTAAACCATATTGGTTGAGTTTTAAAAATATGGATTCAAGCATCGATTAGTCTTTCTAAGGGAGATAATGTCCATTAAAGCATCATAATAGGAGGTGAAGTATGTATCAGCCAGAAAAACTCAAGGCTCGGAGGAAAGAGTTAAAACTGACACAGAAGGAAATTGCAGAGCAACTTGGGATTAGTTTCCAGGCTTACTCAGCTTGGGAACGTGGAGTCAAGGAACCGTCCAAGGAGAAGGTGTCCCAGCTAGAGAATATTTTAAAGGTACCCAAAGGATATTTTACTCAGATCGAGATTGTCCATCTCTACCATAGCCTCTCCAAGAAAGGGAAGGAGAAGGTTGTTCTCTATGCTCGCAACCTGGCTCAAGAAGAACAAGCCCAGAAAGTGATAGCTATGCCAGAGCGCCTCTACGAGTACCGTGTTTATGAACGCATGTCAGCAGGGATTGGGGCTTCGGTCTACGATGATCAGAATTTTGATACGGTTTACTTTAATGAGGAGTTGGCCCACGATTTTGCGTCTTGGGTGTCTGGGGACTCCATGGAACCTAAATACCAAAATGGTTCAGTAGCTCTGATTCGAGAGACAGGATTTGACTATGACGGGGCGGTTTATGCAGTGGTTTGCAACAACCAGACCTATATCAAACGGGTCTATCGAGAGGAGAATGGATTGCGTCTGGTCTCTATCAATCCTAAATACAAGGATATTTTCATCTCCTATGAGGAAGATCCTCGGATTGTTGGCATTATCGTTGGGAACTTTGTGCCGATGGAGGGCTAGCCAATGGGCTACTTTGATTATTCTAGAGAGCCCAAAAGTGACATTGCCTTTGTCGATATGAAATCTTTTTATGCCAGTGTCGAGTGTGTGAAAAGGGGCTTGCATCCACTGAAGACCTCGCTTTGTGTCATGAGTCGCGCGGATAATTCAACTGGCCTTATCCTAGCCTCCTCTCCCCTGTTTAAGAAGATTTTTGGCAAGTCAAATGTTGGTCGAGCCTATGATTTGCCTTTTGATATCAAAACGCGAAAATTTTCCTATTACAATGCTCGAAAGCAAGGGCTACCTAACGACTCAGACTATGTTCGCTACATCGAAGATTGGGCTCAAGTGACCTTGATTGTGCCACCTAGGATGGATGAGTACATCGCAGTCAATATGGAAATCCAGCGAATCTTTCAGAATTATGGCAGTCCAGATGATATTTATCCCTACTCTATCGATGAGGGGTTTATTGACCTGACTAGTTCACTTAATTATTTCATTTCAGACAAGAGTCTCTCTCGCAAAGACAAGCTGGATATGCTTTCTGCTCGTATTCAGAGGGATATTTGGAGGCAGACAGGGATCTACTCTACAGTAGGTATGTCCAATGCCAATCCCTTACTGGCCAAGTTGGCTCTGGATAATGAAGCCAAGCACACTCAGACCATGAGGGCCAACTGGTCTTACCAGGATGTGGAAGAGAAGGTCTGGTCCATTCCCAAGATGACGGATTTTTGGGGGATTGGCAGGCGGATGGAGAAACGCTTGCATGCTCTGGGGATTTTTTCAATCAAAGAATTGGCTATCAGCAATCCAGACCAGATACAGAAAGTTCTCGGTCAGGCTGGCCTGCGTTTGTGGTTTCATGCTAACGGGATTGATGAGAGCAATGTTCATAATCCCTATAAAGCCAAGTCCCAAGGTTTGGGAAATTCTCAAATCTTGCCGAGAGACTACGTGAAGCTACGGGATATCGAAATTATTCTTCGAGAAATGGCTGAGCAGGTGGCTATTAGACTGAGAAGGGCGGGCAAGAAAACAACCCTTGTCTCTGTCTATGTCGGTTTCTCTAAACAGGAAGTCAGGCCCTCTATACACACACAAATGAAGGTCGAACCGACCAATAATACAGCTGTCTTAACGGACTATGTTTTGAAGTTATTTCATAATAAATACACTTCAGGAGCGGTCAGAAGTGTTGGAATCAACTATTCAGGCTTTGTGGATGAGTCCTTTGGTTTGATATCTCTCTTTGATGATGTTGATAAGTTAGAAAAAGAAGAAAGGCTCCAGACGGCCATTGACTCCATTCGGGAACAATTTGGTTTCACTTCTCTTTTAAGAGCCAATGCACTGGAAGAAGCCTCTAGGAGTCTTGCCAGAAGCAAGCTGATTGGGGGACATTCTGCTGAAGGATTAGATGGATTAAAATGATTGATCGTTCTTATTTACCCTTTCAATCCGCGAGAGATTATCAAGATCCAGGTATGCAGAAGTGGATGGGATTTTACCTTTCAGAACACACCAGTTCGCTCAGTGAAGAAAAAAATCGGGTTGATTTTTCGACAGATTTGATTCTAGATGAGAAACTACACTTGCTTTCTCAGCTTTATGTTGGCCAACTGAAGGGAAGTTTTGTGGTCAAGGAAAAGAAGCAGAAAGCCACTATCATCGGTAAGGTGAGAGAGTTATCTTCTAAATCATTATCTATTAGAACAAGCGAGGGCTACAGGCTGATAGAGCTTGCAGATATCCTAGAAATTCGACTGTGGGAGGAAGGGGTGTATGACTAGAAAAGAGTTGTATGAAAACAAACTGCAGATGGATTATTTTTCAGATGCCTATATTCGTTTTGAAGAGGATTTTCAAAAATACTCTGCTATGAATGTACCACTGACTTTTTTGATCGATGACATCCTACGCACTATGGCCTTGAATCAGAAAAACTACTTTGTCCTAAACAAGGAGAATGCCAAGGATGGGCGGGAGCATCGCTTTTATTTTAGGGTAGTAACGGAAAAAGAGTGTCCTAGAAATAGAACCTATGCATATGCTGGGGTTAAAAATAGTAGTCAGTAGAGGGTTGTCTGCTGTAAAATGTATCATTTTTATAACACTTCATGTTTCATATCATGGGGTGTTTTTTTATTTGAGTCACAGCCAATCAAAAAATCTCACTATTCATTAGGCTAAAGGAGACCTAATCATAGTGAGATTGTGAATTATAGTAGGTTTTGTATGGCCTCTTCAATTTGTTTTGGGTCTGTTTTGGAAGAGAAACGCTCAAAGACCTGCCCATCTCGACCGATGAGAAATTTAGCGAAATTCCATTCAATTCGTTTTCCTAGTGGGCCAGATTTCTGGTCTTTTAGCCAAACATAAAGAGGATCTGCTTCCTTACCGTTGACCTTGACCTTTGCAAGACGTGGGAAGGTGGTTTGATAGTGTAGGCTACAGAAACTATTTATTTCCTCTGCACTACCTGGTGCTTGTCGCATAAACTGATTGCAAGGGAAGTCTAAAATTTCAAAGCCCTGATTTTGATAGCGGTCATAGAGTTCTTGGAGTCCTTGATACTGGGGCGTTAAACCACATCCAGTAGCAGTATTGACAACCAAGAGAACCTTACCACGATAGGCATCTAATGGGGTTTCTTGATTGTCTTGGTTTAAGACTAAAAAATCGTAGATTGAGGTCATTGTTTGCTTTTCTCTTTCTGCTTGGTATTTTTAGGCGTTTTCTCCTCCTGTAGGGATAGAAAGCCGTAGGTCAGGGTTCCAAAAATGCTACCGATAATTAGACCATACATCAGTAAAGGAACACTTTTATCGAATTGCATGAGTAACTTCACAAAATCTGAAAGGGACATCTGCTGAACGAAGACTTTATGAAAGATGAGTAGGGTAAAGAGGCCAATCTGAAGACTGATAAACACAATCCAGCTTCGGAATTTGATTTGGGCTTTGCTGTAGGTTTTGAGGATGATTTCTGACTTGTCATCTTTTTCCAAGTGGAGTTCTTTGACGGCTCTTTGAGTTTTTAAGGTAATGAAAAAAATGAGTCCAGAGTAAACATAGGGCATGGCATAGCGAACGACCTCTATGAAGCGTCCAAATAATAGATAAAACAAGAAGAGAAAGAAGGAAGAATAAACGATTTGGACCATGGAACGGGCACAAGCCTTGTAGATAATTTCTTGTCGGCATTCATCAAAAGGGCCTTGGATATGAAAGAGATTTCGGAGTAGGCGAGTGGTTAAGTCATCTTTTTTCATACTAGTAACCTCCTAAATGAGCAGTTTTACTGACTTTCTTTTACGAATTGATAGAGATAATAAAGATAAGTGATAGAAGAAAGGCTAGCGATAGTGAGCAGTAAATAATATTTCCAATTGCTTGAGATGACCATCAATTGTGGTAAAGATAGAATCATAAAGCACAGTGCTAAGTTGAGTATGCTCGTTTTTTGGGAGTCAATCTTTAGATAAGTCAATCCTTTGTTGAGGGCTGGAACAAAGACTGGAAGGAGGACTATATCGTAGATTGGCAAGTTCCCTGAAACGATGATGAAGATGAGCAGAGAACTGAACAAAAGATGATAGGTCAGTAAAGTTAGTAATGATTTCATAGGTACCTCCTAATCCTGGTCTTTTTTAGCTCTTGCAATACGAAGTGAGTCGACAATATGCATCATCACTCCGAAAAAGAAAGCTCCCAGTATAGTTTTAAAAATATGTTTTGTATTTAGAAGAGAAGTGATAAAATTTGGATTTTCACTTGTTAGGGTATCAATGAGTGGAATTATAAAAAATATCACTATTCCATAAATCGAACCTGCTTTCAGACCAGGATAACGTAACTGTTTCTTTTCTTTTTTCATAGGGCACCTCCTAATCCTCATCTTGATCTTTCTTAGTTTTTGCAATGCGACGGGAGATGAGGAACTGTATGCTCGCTCCGAAGAAAATAGAACCTAGAATGCTTGATACACCATTTCTTATAGTGAGAAGAGAATGAAAATAGTCCTGACCTTCACCTATGAGTATACCGAGAAGAGGAGTTATAAAAAACATCCATAGACCAAAGAACAAACCTGCTTTCAGACCTGGGTAGTGTAGTTGCTTACTTTCTTTCTCACTCAGCATATCTGGTTCAATAGTTGTAATCCCTGTTTTTTGCATTTGGTAGGTGACATAGCCAGCAGCGATGAGGGCAATCACTAAAATCAGAGGAGGATAGATTAGAGCCACTTCTTGAGGGTATTTATAGGCCAGAAGGAGTGGAATAAGATTTCCGAAAATCATCAGATAAAAGAGGATGATAAAGACTTGATTGCCGATACGATCAGCCTCGCGTCGTTTGTATTCGTCAAGTGGATCAGAAATACCGTATGTGCGCTTGATCAGTTTTTCAGTGAAGGTTTCTTTTTTCATGAGTTGGCTCCTTTTTTAAAAATTATCCTCCCAAAAGAGACTGTTGAGGTCAGTTTGGAGGCTGCGGGCGAGATTGAGACAGAGTTCCAGGGTTGGATTGTACTTGTCGTTCTCAATCATATTGATGGTCTGTCTCGAGACACCGATATCCTTGGCGAGTTCGAGCTGGGAAATGCCCAGTTCCTTGCGAAATTCTTTCACACGATTCATCTGGTCTCCTTTCTGATTTGTGTCGCATATATTTGACTACATTATATTCTTCTATAGAGTGAATGTCAAGCATATTTGACATATTTCTTAAAGAAATCTTACTTGTTTTTGGCCTATTTGTCTGACTAGTGCAAGCTAGTCAGATTTGTGGTAAAATAGATAAGATATGACAAAAGAATTTCATCATGTAACGGTCTTACTCCACGAAACGATTGATATGCTCGACGTAAAGCCTGACGGTATCTACGTTGATGCGACTTTGGGTGGAGCAGGCCATAGCGAGTATTTATTAAGTAAATTAAGTGAAAAAGGCCATCTCTATGCCTTTGACCAGGACCAGAATGCCATTGACAATGCGCAAAAACGTTTGGCACCCTATATCGAAAAAGGGATGGTAACCTTTATCAAGGATAATTTCCGTCATTTACAGGCACGTTTGCGCGAAGCTGGTGTTCAGGAAATTGATGGAATTTGTTATGACTTGGGAGTGTCTAGTCCTCAGCTGGACCAGCGTGAGCGTGGTTTTTCTTATAAAAAGGATGCGCCACTGGACATGCGCATGAATCAGGATGCTAGTCTGACAGCTTATGAAGTAGTGAACCACTATGACTATCATGACTTGGTTCGTATTTTCTTCAAGTATGGTGAGGATAAATTCTCTAAACAGATTGCGCGTAAGATTGAACAAGCTCGGGAAGTCAAGCCAATCGAGACTACGACTGAATTGGCAGAAATTATTAAGTCGGCCAAACCGGCCAAGGAACTCAAGAAGAAGGGGCATCCTGCCAAGCAGATTTTCCAGGCTATTCGAATTGAAGTCAATGATGAACTGGGAGCGGCAGATGAGTCCATCCAGCAGGCTATGGATATATTGGCTCTGGATGGTAGAATTTCAGTGATTACCTTTCATTCACTAGAAGACCGCTTGACCAAGCAATTGTTCAAGGAGGCTTCAACTGTGGAAGTTCCAAAAGGTTTGCCTTTCATCCCAGATGACCTCAAGCCCAAGATGGAATTGGTATCCCGTAAGCCAATCTTGCCAAGTGCAGAAGAACTAGAAGCCAATAACCGCTCGCACTCAGCCAAGTTGCGCGTGGCCAGAAAAATTCACAAGTAAGAGGAAAAAATGGTAGATAAAAAAGAAACAACCAGTCAATTCTTGCAGAATCGTATAAAAAAATTCTCCCGTGTGGAGAAGGCTTTTTATCTTTCCATTGCGTTTACAGCTCTCGTTTTGGCGCTTAGTATTATCTTTATGCAGACCCGACTCCTACAAGTACAAAATGATTTGACAAAAATCAATGCGCAGATAGAGGAGAAGAAGACAGAGTTGGATGATGCCAAACAAGAGGTAAATGAATTGTTGAGGGCAGAACGCTTGAAAGAAATCGCAAATTCTAAGGACTTAAAATTGAATAATGAGAATATTCGATCAGCGGAGTAAGATATGAAGTGGACAAAAAGAATAATCCGATTTGCGATTAGAAACCGTAAATCTCCAGCAGAAAACCGTAAAATAGTGGGGAAGTACATCAGCTTGTTAGCTGTCGTACTTTTCGCTGTCTTTTTGGTCAATTTTGCTGTTATTATCGGGAGTGGTAGTAAATTTGGAACGGATCTAGTCAAAGAGGCTAAGAAAGTTCACCAAATAACTCGTACAGTCCCTGCCAAACGTGGGACTATTTATGACCGAAATGGAGTCCCGATTGCTGAGGATGCAACCTCCTATAATGTCTATGCTGTTATTGATAAAAAATACAAATCAGCAACGGGTAAAATTCTTTATGTAGAAGATGCCCAGTTTAATAAGGTAGCTGAAGTCTTCCATAAATATTTGGATATGGATGAAGCTTATGTGAAAGAGCAATTAGCTCAACCAAATCTAACCCAAGTTTCCTTCGGTGCCAAAGGAAATGGAATTACCTATGCCAATATGATGGCTATTAAAAAGGATTTGAAAGACGCTAGTGTTGAAGGAATTGACTTCACAACTAGCCCTAATAGAAGCTATCCAAATGGACAATTCGCTTCTAGTTTTATTGGTTTAGCTCAACTCCATGAAAATGAAGATGGAAGCAAGAGTTTGCTGGGAACTTCTGGGATGGAGAGTTCCTTGAATAGTATTCTTGCAGGGAAAGACGGTATTATTACCTATGAAAAAGATCGTCTGGGTAATATTGTCCCTGGAACAGAACTGGTATCGCAACAAACTGTGGATGGCAAGGATGTTTATACAACATTGTCTAGTCCGCTACAATCTTTCATGGAAACTCAGATGGATGCCTTTCTAGAAAAAGTAAAAGGTAAGTATATGACCGCGACCTTGGTCAGTGCAAAGACCGGTGAAATCCTCGCTACCACCCAACGACCTACCTTTAATGCAGATACTAAAGAAGGAATCACTGAGGACTTTGTTTGGCGTGATATTCTTTATCAAAGTAACTATGAACCAGGATCAGCCTTTAAGGTCATGACGTTAGCTTCTTCTATTGATAATAATACCTTCCCAAGTGGAGAATACTTCAATAGCAGTGAATTCAAAATAGCGGATGCGACGACTCGAGATTGGGATGTTAATGCTGGTTTGACTACTGGTGGGATGATGACTTTCTCACAAGGTTTCGCTCACTCCAGTAATGTTGGAACGAGTCTACTTGAACAAAAAATGGGAGATGCTACTTGGTTGGATTATCTAAAACGCTTTAAATTTGGGGTTCCAACTCGCTTTGGCTTGACAGATGAATACGCTGGTCAACTTCCAGCTGATAATATTGTTAGTATTGCTCAAAGCTCATTTGGGCAAGGAATTTCAGTGACACAAACACAAATGCTTCGTGCCTTTACAGCTATTGCTAATGATGGAGTTATGCTGGAGCCAAAATTTATAAGTGCTATTTATGATACTAACAATCAGTCTGTACGTAAGTCACAAAAAGAAATAGTAGGAAATCCTGTTTCCAAAGAGGCAGCAAGCACAACTCGAAATCACATGATCTTAGTTGGGACGGACCCTCTATATGGAACTATGTATAATCACTACACAGGAAAGCCAATTATAACAGTTCCTGGACAAAATGTAGCAGTTAAATCCGGTACGGCTCAAATCGCTGATGAGAAAAATGGAGGATACTTGGTTGGTTCTACCAATTATATTTTCTCAGTTGTGACTATGAATCCTGCTGAAAATCCTGATTTTATCTTGTATGTAACGGTTCAACAGCCTGAGCATTTTTCAGGTATCCAGTTGGGAGAATTTGCCACCCCAATCTTGGAGCGGGCTTCAGCTATGAAAGAATCTCTCAATCTTCAATCTCCAGCCAAAAATTTAGATAAAGTTACGACAGAATCTTCTTATGCAATGCCTAGCATCAAGGATATTTCACCTGGTGAGTTGGCGGAAGCCTTACGCCGAAATATTGTGCAACCAATCGTTGTAGGTACTGGAACAAAGATTAAAGAGACTTCTGTAGAAGAAGGGACCAATCTTGCACCAAACCAACAAGTTCTCCTTTTATCGGATAAGGTAGAAGAAATTCCAGACATGTATGGCTGGAAAAAAGAGACTGCCGAGACCTTTGCTAAATGGTTGGATATTGAACTGGAATTTGAAGGTTCAGGTTCCGTTGTTCAGAAGCAAGATGTTCGGACTAATACAGCTATCAAAAACATTAAAAAAATTAAATTAACTTTAGGAGACTAATATGTTTATTTCCATCAGTGCTGGAATTGTGACATTTTTACTAACTTTAGTAGGAATTCCGGCCTTTATCCAATTTTATAGAAAGGCGCAAATTACAGGCCAGCAGATGCATGAGGATGTTAAACAGCATCAGGCAAAAGCTGGGACTCCTACAATGGGGGGGCTTGTTTTCCTCATTGCTGCAGTTGTGGTGAGTTTCCTCGTCGCTCTTTTTTCAAAACAATTGACCAATAATGTTGGTATGATTTTGTTTATTTTGGTCTTGTATGGTTTGGTTGGTTTTTTAGATGACTTTCTCAAGGTCTTCCGAAAGATCAATGAGGGGCTAAACCCCAAACAGAAATTGGCTCTTCAGCTGCTAGGTGGCGTCATTTTCTACCTTTTTTATGAGCGTGGGGGCGATATGCTCTCTGTCTTTGGCTACCAAGTGCATTTAGGGATTTTCTATATTATCTTCGCTCTTTTCTGGCTAGTCGGTTTTTCAAACGCAGTCAACTTGACAGATGGTATTGACGGTCTAGCTAGTATTTCCGTTGTGATTAGCTTGTCTACCTATGGAGTTATTGCCTATGTGCAAGGTCAGATGGATATCCTTCTAGTGATTCTTGTCATGATTGGTGGTTTGCTTGGTTTCTTCGTCTTTAACCATAAGCCTGCTAAAGTCTTTATGGGGGATGTGGGAAGTTTGGCCTTAGGTGGAATGCTGGCAGCTATCTCTATGGCCCTCCATCAAGAATGGACTCTCTTGATTATCGGAATTGTTTATGTCTTTGAAACAACTTCGGTTATGATGCAAGTCAGTTATTTCAAACTGACTGGTGGCAAACGTATTTTTCGTATGACGCCTGTGCATCATCATTTTGAGCTTGGAGGATTGTCTGGTAAGGGAAGTCCTTGGAGCGAGTGGAAGGTCGACTTCTTCTTTTGGGGAGTGGGACTCCTAGCAAGTCTCTTGACCCTAGCAATTTTGTATTTGATGTAAGAATGGCACCCTGACGTTTCAGGGTGTTTTTGCATTCTAAAAAATATTGGTCAATCAAAGTCAAATTTCTTGACCTTTTTTGACTAATGTAGTATATTATGAACGTAAGGTAAATAAAAGCCTTACGTGAACACTTATGCTCAATGAAAATCAAGAGCAAACTAAGAAGTGCTCAAAACACTGTTTTGAGCTTACAGATAGAACTGACGTGGTTTGAAGAGATTTTCGAAGAGTATAAAAAATATTGGTCAGTCAAAGTCAAATATCTTGACCTTTTCTGACTAATGTAGTATATTATGAACGTAAGGTAAATGAAAGCCTTACTAGAACACTTATTTAAAGTAAAGTAGAAAGAGGTGTGTCTATGTTTCATCTAGAAATCTTTAGAAGTAAAGATAGTCTACTCCTGCTTGAAAAAGAAAAGCCAGAAATAGTACCTAGAGTAGCGATTTAGCTAGTCTAAATTTTTTAAAACAAAGGTCAAAGATAGTCAATATCAGTAATCATAACTAAGTAAACAAAAGAGGTAAAGAATATGAATAACAACTTTAATAATTTTAATAACATGGATGATTTATTTAACCAATTGATGGGTGGTATGCGAGGATACAGTTCTGAAAATCGTCGCTACTTGATTAATGGACGTGAAGTCACACCTGAGGAATTTGCTCACTATCGTGCAACCGGTCAATTGCAAGGGAATGTAGAAGCTGATGGACAAATGCAACAACAGGCTTCAGGTATAAAACAAGATGGTGTCCTTGCTAAACTGGGTCGAAACTTGACTGCAGAAGCGCGTGAGGGCAAGTTGGATCCTGTTATCGGACGAAACAAGGAAATTCAAGAAGCATCTGAAATCCTTTCACGCCGTATTAAGAACAATCCTGTTTTAGTCGGAGACGCAGGTGTTGGTAAGACAGCAGTTGTCGAAGGCTTAGCGCAAGCCATTGTGAACGGCGATGTCCCAGCTGCTATCAAGAATAAGGAAATTATTTCCATTGATATTTCAGGTCTTGAGGCTGGGACTCAATACCGTGGTAGTTTTGAAGAAAACGTTCAAAATTTAGTCAATGAAGTGAAAGAAGCAGGGAATATTATTCTCTTCTTTGATGAAATTCACCAAATCCTCGGTGCAGGTAGCACTGGTGGAGACAGTGGTTCTAAAGGGCTTGCAGACATTCTTAAGCCAGCTCTCTCTCGTGGAGAATTGACAGTGATTGGGGCAACGACTCAAGATGAATACCGTAACACCATCTTGAAGAATGCAGCTCTTGCTCGTCGGTTCAACGAAGTCAAGGTCAATGCTCCTTCAGCAGAGGATACATATAAAATTCTTCAAGGAATTCGTGACCTCTATCAGCAACACCACAATGTCATCTTGCCAGACGAAGTTTTGAAAGCAGCGGTGGATTATTCTGTTCAGTATATTCCTCAACGTAGCTTGCCAGATAAGGCTATCGACCTTGTAGATGTAACTGCAGCTCACTTGGCAGCTCAGCATCCAGTAACAGATGTTCATGCTGTTGAACGTGAAATTGAGGTAGAAAAAGACAAGCAAGAAAAAGCTGTTGAGGCAGAAGATTTTGAAGCAGCTCTAAACTATAAAACACGCATCGCAGAATTGGAAAAGAAAATCGAAAACCACACAGAAGATATGAAAGTAACTGCAAGTGTCAACGATGTGGCTGAATCTGTAGAACGAATGACGGGTATTCCAGTTTCACAAATGGGAGCGTCAGACATCGAACGTTTGAAAGATATGGCACATCGCTTGCAAGATAAGGTAATCGGCCAAGACAAGGCGGTAGAAGCAGTAGCTCGTGCTATCCGTCGTAACCGTGCTGGTTTCGATGAAGGCAATCGCCCAATCGGTAGTTTCCTCTTTGTAGGACCAACTGGGGTCGGTAAGACAGAGCTTGCTAAGCAATTGGCGCTGGATATGTTTGGGACCAAGGATGCGATTATTCGTTTGGATATGTCTGAATACAGTGACCGCACAGCCGTTTCTAAGCTAATTGGTACAACAGCAGGTTATGTGGGTTATGATGATAATAGCAATACCTTGACAGAACGTGTTCGTCGCAATCCTTACTCTATCATTCTCTTGGATGAAATTGAAAAGGCTGATCCTCAAGTCATTACCCTTCTCCTCCAAGTTCTAGATGATGGTCGTTTGACAGATGGTCAAGGAAATACAGTAAACTTCAAGAACACTGTCATTATCGCAACATCAAATACTGGATTTGGTTATGAAGCCAACTTGACAGAAGATGCGGACAAACCAGAATTGATGGACCGTTTGAAACCATTCTTCCGTCCAGAATTCCTTAACCGTTTCAATGCTGTCATCGAATTCTCACACTTGAGCAAAGAAGATCTTTCTAAGATTGTAGACCTTATGTTGGTTGAAGTCAACCAAACCTTGGCTAAGAAAGATATTGATTTGTCAGTCAGTCAAGCGGCTAAAGACTATATCACTGAAGAAGGCTATGACGAAGTCATGGGGGTTCGTCCTCTCCGTCGCGTGGTTGAACAAGAAATTCGTGATAAGGTGACAGACTTCCACTTGGATCATTTAGATGCCAAACATCTGGAAGCAGATATGGAAGATGGTGTTTTGGTCATTCGTGAAAAAGCCTAAGACAGAATTTTGAGGATAAAAAAGAAGGAGCCAGCTGAAAAAACTGGTTCCTTTTTTACGTTTAAATCACATGACGTTCAAAGGCATCATCTGAAATCCCTTGTTCAAGGATGAGTTTAGCCCATTCTTTAGCAGAGAAGAGGCTGTGGTCCTTATAGTTTCCGCAAGATTCGATGGTTGTTCCAGGGACATCTTCCCAAGTAGTGGTTTCAGCGATTTCCTTGAGCGAATCCTTGATAACAGCCGCAATTTCAGCACTGGTATGACGTCCCCACATAATCATGTGGAAGCCTGTACGGCAACCAAATGGTGAACAGTCAATCATACCGTCAATGCGGGTACGGATAAGTTTTGCCAAGAGGTGCTCGATAGTGTGAAGTCCAGCAGTAGGGATTGAGTCTTCGTTTGGTTGCACCAAGCGAATATCAAAGTTGGAGATAACGTCTCCCTTTGGCCCGGTTTCTTCCCCAATCAAGCGAACATAGGGTGCTTTAACAATAGTGTGGTCAAGTTCAAAACTTTCAACAATAACTTCTTTTGACATGGTATATCCTTTCAGTTTTCTTTTTTTATTATATCATAAAGCTGGCTCCTGAGACAGAGAGAAAACCTCTCCGAGGCTGGAGAGGTTGAAATCGTTACTTACGATACAAGCGGTCGTATTGGTAGTATGGGTCAAAGGTTACGTTGATACCTAGTTTACGAAGGACATTCTTGTCTTCATCGGTCAAGATGATGGTTGAGTGGGCTTCGCTTCCTTTGAGATTGCCAAGTTCTTTCATAGCGCGGGCAGCATCAGGATTTTCCGTAGCTGTGATAGCCAGTGCAATCAAAATTTCATTTGAATGTAGGCGTGGATTGCGGCTACCTAGATGATCGATTTTAAGACCTTGGATTGGCTTGACAACTTCTGGTTCGATTAGTTTCACTTCTTTAGCAATATCAGCTGATTTCTTGATAGCGTTGATAAGAGCAGCGGCTGTAGGGCCAAAGAGTTCTGAGTTTTTACCAGTCACGATTTCGCCAGTTGGCAATTCAAGGGCTAGGGCTGGTCCGCCAGTTTCTTCAGCTTTTTGACGGGCAACGACAGCAACCTTACGGTCTGCAGGTGTGATGCCGAGGTCATTCATAAGCAACTCGATTTTCTTGACAGCAGCTTCGCCAACTTTTTCGGCTTTGAAATCAAGAACAGTTTGATAGTAGCGACGGATGATTTCTTGTTTAGAGGCTTCGATAGCAGCCTCATTATCTGTAATAGCGAAACCAACCATGTTGACTCCCATATCTGTTGGAGAAGCGTATGGAGACTCTCCTAGGATACGTTCCAACATGCGCTTGAGCACTGGGAAGATTTCGATATCACGGTTGTAGTTGACAGTGGTTTCTCCATAGGTTTGAAGATGGAAAGGATCAATCATGTTGACATCATCAAGGTCAGCTGTGGCAGCTTCATAAGCCAAGTTAACTGGATGATGAAGGGGAAGATTCCAAACTGGGAAGGTTTCAAATTTAGCGTAACCAGACTTGATACCATTGATTTGGTCGTGGTACATATTGGACATACAGGTTGCCAATTTTCCAGAACCAGGTCCAGGAGCGGTTACGACAATCAGGTTGCGACTGGTTTTGATGTAGTCATTTTTTCCCATGCCTTCTGGAGAAATGATGTGATCCATATCCGTCGGATATCCTTTTATTGGATAATGAAGATAGGAATCAATTCCGTTTTTCTCAAGTTGGTTGCGGAAAGCATCTGCAGCGGGTTGGCCAGCGTATTGTGTAATGACCACTGAGCCGACAAAAATCCCTAATTCATTGAATTTATCAATCAAACGAAGAACTTCTTGGTCATAAGAAATGCCCAAGTCACCACGTGCTTTAGAATGCTCGATGTTGCTAGCGTTAATGGCAATCACAACCTCAACCTGCTCTTTCAACTCTTGCAAGAGCTTGATTTTGTTGTCAGGCTCATAGCCAGGAAGCACACGAGCAGCGTGGAAATCTTCTAGCATTTTGCCACCAAACTCCAAGTAGAGCTTGCCGTCAAATTGGTTAATGCGCTCCAAAATGTGGTCGCGCTGTAGATTCAAATATTGTTCAGAACTAAAAGCTTGTTTTTTCATTTTTTTACCTCTGACCTCTATTATAATAAAAAATTGGCAGTTAGGAAACTATGGAGTTAAAAAAGGAAGTAAAAAGATTAGGCAAACGCTTGCACAAAACTCAGAAAAGCGCTATCATAGACTGTAGATTATTAAAATAATGAGGTAAGAAAATGCAAGAAAAATGGTGGCACAATGCCGTAGTCTATCAAGTCTATCCAAAGAGTTTTATGGATAGCAACGGAGATGGAATTGGCGATTTGCCAGGAATTACCAGTAAGTTAGACTATCTAGCCAAGTTAGGAATCACAGCGATTTGGCTTTCTCCAGTTTATGACAGTCCTATGGATGATAATGGCTATGATATTGCTGATTATCAAGCGATTGCAGCTATTTTCGGAACCATGGAGGATATGGATGAGCTGATCGCGGAAGCTAAAAAACGTGATATTCGTATCATCATGGACTTAGTGGTCAATCATACCTCAGATGAACATGCTTGGTTTGTCGAGGCCTGTGAAAATCCCGACAGCCCTGAGCGAGACTACTATATCTGGCGCGATGAGCCCAACGACCTAGATTCTATCTTTAGCGGATCAGCTTGGGAATACGATGAAAAGTCAGGTCAATACTATCTCCACTTTTTCAGCAAGAAACAACCTGATCTCAACTGGGAAAATGAAAAACTTCGCCAGAAAATTTATGAGATGATGAATTTCTGGATTGATAAAGGGATTGGCGGTTTCCGTATGGATGTTATTGATATGATTGGGAAAATTCCTGACGAGAAAGTAGTCAATAACGGTCCTATGCTCCATCCTTATCTCAAGGAGATGAATCAGGCTACCTTTGGAGATAAGGATCTCTTGACAGTAGGGGAGACTTGGGGAGCAACGCCAGATATTGCCAAGTTTTACTCTGATCCAAAGGGGCAAGAGTTGTCTATGGTCTTCCAGTTTGAACATATCGGTCTTCAGTATCAGGAAGGGCAACCTAAATGGCACTATCAAAAAGAGCTGAATATCGCTAAGTTGAAAGAAATTTTCAATAAATGGCAGACAGAGTTAGGAGTTGAGGATGGCTGGAATTCGCTCTTCTGGAACAATCATGACCTCCCTCGTATCGTCTCAATCTGGGGAAATGACCAAGAATACCGCGAAAAATCTGCCAAAGCCTTTGCCATCTTACTTCATCTCATGAGAGGAACTCCTTATATCTACCAAGGTGAGGAAATTGGCATGACCAACTATCCCTTTGAAACGCTAGATCAAGTAGAAGATATTGAATCCCTCAATTATGCGCGTGAAGCTCTTGAAAAAGGCGTTCCGATGGAAGAAATTATGGATAGTATCCGTGTTATCGGACGTGATAATGCCCGTACTCCTATGCAATGGGATGAGAGCAAAAACGCCGGTTTTTCGACAGGTCGACCTTGGTTGGCAGTAAATCCAAACTATCAAGCAATTAATGTTCAAGAAGCGCTGGCAAATCCAGATTCTATTTTCTATACTTATCAGAAACTGGTTCAAATCCGTAAGGAGAATAGTTGGCTGATTCGAGCTGACTTTGAACTATTGGAAACAGCTGACAAGGTCTTTGCTTATATCCGTAAAGATGGTGATCGTCGTTTCCTAGTTGTGGCCAACTTGTCCAATGAAGAGCAAGACTTAACAGTAGAAGGAAAAGTTAAATCAGTCTTGATTGAAAATACTGTGGCTCAAGAAGTCTTTGAAAAACAAATCTTAGCTCCATGGGATGCTTTCTGTGTGGAGTTGGGCTAAATATTTCTGAACAGAAAAATCTAAAATCGAAATCGTATAAAAACAAGGGAGGACTGTATGAAAGACAGAAATTCTTTGTTTTTTTATGCCTACATTTATAAACTTTCATTCTAAAAATTCAATTAACTTTACAAATCCGGGCTATTTTGGTAAAATAAGTTTATGTTATAAAAACTAACATAAAGGAGAAAGACGATGAATACAAAAAAGCGTGTTCTTAGTGCAGGCCTAACTTTTGCGGCTGCCTTGCTTTTGGCTGCCTGTGGACAATCAGGTTCAGATACAAAAACTTACTCATCAACCTTTAGTGGAAATCCAACTACATTTAATTACTTATTAGACTACTACGCTGACAATACATCGATTATCACCAACCTAGTGGATGGTTTGCTTGAAAATGACAATCATGGGAACCTAGTTCCGTCTTTGGCAGAAGACTGGTCTGTTTCGAACGACGGCCTGACTTATACCTATAAATTGAGAAAAGATGCCAAATGGTTCACGGCTGACGGTGAAGAATACGCCCCAGTTAAGGCACAAGATTTTGTGACAGGGATCAAGTACGCAGTGGATAATAAATCTCAGGCCATTGACTTGATTCAAAACTCGATCAAGGGCTTGAATGATTATATTACAGGAGCGGATTCTGACTTTTCTAAGGTTGGGGTGAAGGCCATCGACGACCAGACTATTGAGTATACTTTGGCACGCCCAGAACCTTACTGGAACTCAAAAACAACCAATAGTATTCTTTTCCCAGTAAACGAAGAGTTTTTAAACTCAAAAGGGAAAGATTTTGGTACCCTGTCTCCAAATAGTATTCTCTATAGCGGACCTTATTTGTTAAAAGATTTCACATCAAAATCATCGATCGAGTATGTGAAAAATCCGCATTACTATGATCATGACAAAGTATCGATTGAGCGCGTGAAATTGGCTTATTTTGACGGCTCAGACCAAGAATTGACTATCCGTAACTTTGAAAGCGGAGCTTATTCAATCGCAGGTGTTTATCCAAATAGTTCAAACTTTGCTAAGACAAAGGAAAAATATAAGAATAATATCATTTACAGTTTGCAGGACAAGACTTCTTGGTATTTTAATTTTAACGTCAACCGTAAGGCTTACAATCACACTGCTAAAACGACAGATGAGCAGAAGAAGTCAACTGAGACAGCTGTCTTGAACAAAAACTTCCGTCAAGCAGTGAACTTCGCCTTGGACCGCACAGCCTATTCTGCCCAGTCAAATGGGGAAGAAGCTGCTAGCAAGACTCTTCGTAACACCTTGGTGCCTCCAACATTTGTCCAAGTTGGAGATAAGACCTTTGGAGAAGTAGTCGCTTCTAAATTGGTCAACTATGGCACAGAATGGTCAGATATTAACTTGGCAGATGCCCAGGATGCCTATTTCAACAAAGAAAAAGCCCAAGCAAAATTTGCGGAAGCTAAAAAAGAATTGGCAAGTCAGGGTGTGACTTTCCCTATTCACTTGGATGTGGCAGTTGATCAGACGAATAAAAATGCTGTGACAGGTATGAACTCAGTTAAGCAGACCCTTGAATCAGTTTTGGGTGCTGATAATATTGTCATTGATGTTCAGCAACTGTCAACAGATGATTTTAATAATGTAGCCTTCTTGGCACCAACACCAGCTGATCGAGACTACGATTTGAACTTTGATGGCTGGGTAGGTGACTATCAGGATCCATCAACTTATCTCAATCCTTTCAATGCAGAGGATGGATTCTACCTCAAGATTTTTGGTCTAGATGCCAAGGAAGATAAAGCAAAAATTGCTAGCCTAGGTCTTGACACCTACACTAAGATGCTTAAAGATGCAGATAGTGAAAATAAAGATGTAGCTAAGCGTTATGAAAAGTATGCTGAAGCTCAAGCTTGGATGATCGATAACTCTCTCCTTATGTCAGCTATGTCAAATGGTGGTACAGCTTCTGTAACTAAAGTGACACCATTTACAAGAGGTTATTCATTGGTTGGTATCAAGGGTGATGGAAATAACTACAAGTACATGAAACTGCAAAAAGATACTGTTACAACTAAACAGTATGAAGAAGCCAAAACTAAATGGGAGCAAGAAAGCAAAAAAGCAATCGAAAAAGCTCAAAAAGAAGCAGAAAAGCATGTTAAATAATGATGAGTGGTTCTATTGGATGGTTTTTATAAAGCCATCTTAATAGAGCTGTTTTTTGCTGTACGGGCTAGTAGTTGTCTAGTTGTGTTGAATTGTAAATGAAATGCTGTATTGATTTTGATGGTCTAATGCTCAATGAAAATCAAAGAGCAACTAGGAAGATATACACAGAATCTCAAAGACTTGTTTTGAGATTGTCCCCAGCAACATATAACTATGATACGGTGGTACTGATATGCTTTGAAGAGATTTTAGAATAGTATCAGTGCTTATGATGTCCAAATAATCTATATCGAAGGATGTCTATAAACTCGTAAATGTAGAGTTTATCGTAAAAAAGTGATATAATAGTAGCATTAAATGTATAGGTGTTAATCATGAGTAGACGTTTTAAAAAATCACGTTCACAGAAAGTGAAGCGAAGTGTTAATATAGTCTTGTTGACTATTTATTTATTGTTAGTTGGTTTTTTATTGTTCTTAATCTTTAAGTACAATATACTTGCTTTCAGGCACGTTAATATAGTGGTCGCAGTTTTTGCTTTGGTGGTTGCTGTCAGTGCTACACTACTAATAATCTATAAAAAAGCAGAAAAGTTCACGATTTTCTTTTTAACACTTGCTGTGTTAGTGAGTTCAGTTTCTGTATTTGCTCTGCAACAATTTGTAGGATTTACAAGCCATATTAATGCAACTTCAAATTATTCAGAGTATTCTCTCAGTGTTGTAGTTTTAAAGGATAGTGATATCAATAATGTTGCTCAATTATCTAGTGTTATAGGGCCAACTGGGACGGATAATGAGAATATTCAAAAGTTAATCGCTGATATTAAGACGAGTCAAAATAAGGATTTGACGGTTGATAAAAGTACTTCTTACTTGTCAACTTATAAAAGTTTGATTTCTGGAGAAGCTAAAGCTATTGTCTTAAATAGCGTGTTTGAGAATATTATTGAGGCAGAGTATCCGGATTATGCTTCTAAAATCAAGAAAATTTACACTAAAAAGATGACTAAAGAGGTTGAGACTCCTAAGGTATCTAAAGATCGCTTTTTCAATATCTATGTTAGTGGTATTGATACTTACGGTGCCATTAGCTCAGTTTCTCGCTCAGATGTTAATATCTTGATGACGGTCAATAGGGATACGAAGAGAATCCTTCTGACAACAACTCCTCGAGATTCATATGTTCCTATTGCTGATGGTGGTAACAATCAAAAGGATAAATTGACTCATGCTGGTATATACGGGGTTGACTCATCCATTCACACCCTCGAGAATCTTTATGGTGTAGATATTAATTATTATGTTCGTTTGAACTTTACATCATTTTTGAAATTAATTGACTTGTTGGGTGGAGTAGATGTTGATAATGAACAAGAGTTTTCATTGCAAAATGGGAAGTTCCATTTTCCAGTCGGGAATGTTCACCTTAATTCCGAGCAAGCTCTTGGCTTTGTTCGTGAACGGTATTCATTAGCGGATGGAGATCGTGACCGTGGTCGAAACCAACAAAAGGTTATTGTAGCAATTATTCAGAAGCTGACTTCAACCGAGGCCTTAAAAAACTACAGCAATATCCTTCAAGGCTTGCAGGATTCCCTTCAGACAAATATGCCGATTGAGACGATGATGGATCTAGTGAATACTCAATTGGAAAGTGGAGGGAACTATAAAGTAAATTCTCAAGATTTAAAAGGGACAGGTCGGATGGATCTTCCTTCTTATGCAATGCCAGACAGTAACCTCTATATGATGGAAATAGATGATAGTAGTTTAGCTGCAGTTAAAGCAGCTATACAGGATGTGATGGAGGGTAGGTAAAATGATAGACATCCATTCGCATATCGTTTTTGATGTAGATGATGGACCAAAGTCAATAGAAGAAAGTAAAGCACTGTTAAAGGAAGCTTATAATCAAGGAGTTCGAATGATTGTGTCTACTTCGCATCGTCGAAAAGGAATGTTTGAGACTCCCGAAGAAAAGATTGCAACAAATTTTATGAAGGTTCGTGAAATTGCAAAAGAAGTAGCAGATGATTTAGTCATTGCTTATGGCGCAGAGATATACTATACTCTGGATATTCTAGAAAAGCTAGAAAAAAAAGAAATTCCTACCCTTAATGATAGCCGCTATGCTTTGATTGAGTTTAGCATGCATACTCCCTATCGTGAGATTCATACGGGATTGAGCAATATTTTGATGTTGGGAATCACGCCAGTAATTGCTCATATTGAACGTTACGATGCATTAGAGGATAATGAAAAACGTGTTCGTGAACTGATTGATATGGGGTGCTATACTCAGATAAATAGCTATCATGTTCTAAAACCTAAGTTCTTTGGAGAAAGATATAAATTTATGAAAAAACGAGCGAGGTATTTTTTGGAACGTGATTTAGTTCATGTAATCGCAAGTGACATGCACAATTTAGATGTTAGACCTCCATATATGGAACAGGCATACGATATCATTGCTAAGAAATATGGAGCGAAAAAGGCGAAAGAACTTTTTGTGGAAAATCCCAGAAAAATTATAATGGATCAATTAATTTAGGAGAAAATATGAAGGATAAAAACACTTTGGAAATCGATGTATTGCAACTATTCAGAGCTTTATGGAAAAGAAAGTTAGTCATTTTATTGGTGGCAATTATAACTTCTTCAGTTGCTTTTGCTTATAGTACTTTTGTTATCAAACCTGAATTTACTAGTACGACTCGGATTTATGTAGTTAGCCGGAATCAGGAAGAGAAATCTGGTTTGACCAATCAAGACCTACAGGCAGGATCATACTTGGTTAAAGACTATCGTGAAATTATCCTATCGCAGGATGTTTTGGAGAAAGTTGTGTCTGATTTGAAACTAGATTTGACGCCAAAAGGCTTGGCTAATAAAATTAAAGTGACAGTACCAGTTGATACCCGTATTGTGTCTATTTCAGTTAATGATCGAGTTCCTGAAGAGGCAAGCCGTATTGCTAACTCTTTGAGAGAAGTAGCTGCTCAAAAAATTATCAGTATTACTCGTGTTTCAGATGTAACAACCCTTGAGGAAGCACGTCCAGCAATTGGTCCATCATCACCAAATATTCGTCGTAATACTGTGATTGGAGCAGGTCTTGGAGCAAGCCTAGTGATTGTAGTAGTGCTATTGATTGAACTATTTGATGATCGTGTAAAACGTCCAGAAGATATAGAAGATGTTATGGAGATTTCACTCCTTGGAGTCATTCCAAATCTGGATAAAGTAAAGTAAGGGAGAAGAGATGGCAAAGTTAGAATTATCACAACAGAAACTTAACACTGTAAAAAAAGCAGAAGAGTATTATAATGCTTTACGAACAAATGTACAATTGAGCGGCAATAACTTGAAAGTTATTGCAGTCACCTCAGTTGATCCTAGTGAAGGGAAATCTACAACTTCTACTAATATTGCTTGGGCTTTTGCGCGTGCAGGCTATAAGACTCTTTTGATTGATGCAGATATCCGGAATTCAGTTATGTCTGGAGTATTTAAGTCAAGAGAAAGAATTACAGGTTTGACAGACTATTTAGCTGGAACTCAGGATTTGTCAAATGGGCTTTGTGAGACAAATGTTGACAATTTGTTTGTCATCGAGTCAGGAGTGGCTTCTCCTAATCCAACAGCTCTTCTTCAAAGTGATAACTTTGAAATTATGATTGAAACCTTACGTAAATATTTTGACTATATTATTGTTGATACGGCACCAATTGGAGTTGTAATCGATGCAGCTATTGTTGTACAAAAATGCGATGCATCTATTTTAGTTGTAGAGGCAGGAGTTGCAAAACGAAGAGAAGTACAAAAAGCGAAAAGCCAGTTAGAACAAACAGGAAAACCATTTTTAGGTGTCGTTCTCAATAAATTTGATATTCAACGTGAAAAATATGGCTCTTACGGTGGTTATGGTAATTATGGTAAAAGATAAAATGAGGTTAGGGAGTCCATATAGAAGGACGGGGGTTCTACAATATAACTATGGTAATCTTATAGAATGTACCTGTTAGTTTACTAGCTTATATACTGATTGCAATTTCAGAGACCGATATTTCTTCAAATTAAATATTAGATCTGTTTGGAAGAACAATTGAATTGAACCTTCTAATACATTATTGATAATTCATATATTACTGAAACAAATAAATTTTCTTTAGATGGAGAAAAGTTTTATTTGACATAGAGGATAAAAGAATTATATTTTTGAAAATTATTGAGTGTTCAAATATATATTGAGTTTTTGTGCTTTCATAGGCTGAAAAATTTAATTTGATAAATGGAAATAAGATGAACTTTGTATTTATAGTGAGAGATAATTTATGTACAGTATATTAAAACGATTAGGAGATATATCTATATCTTTAATAGCGATAACGTTATTTTGTCCAGTTTTTATCCTAATTGCAATTGCGATTAAGTTGGATTCAGAAGGACCGGTAATATTTAAACAAAAACGTTTTGGAATTCACAAGAAAACTTTTTATGTTTTTAAATTTCGGACTATGAAAGTGGAATCACCAAAATATGTGGCAACTCGAGATTTACAAAATCCAGAGCAGTGGATCACTAGAGTGGGAGCTTTCTTAAGGAAAACATCTCTAGATGAATTACCTCAATTATGTAATATTCTTGTTGGTGATATGAGCATTGTGGGTCCTCGACCAGTAGTGGTAAGTGAACGTGATGTAATAGAGGCAAGAGAAAAATACGGTGCAAATGATGTTTTACCAGGATTAACTGGATGGGCGAAAATCAATGGTAGAGACAATCTGTCTACAGATATGAAAGCAAAATTGGATGGTTACTATGTGAAGAATAGGTCATTAATAATGGACATAAAATGCATAGTAAGAACAATACCTTATGTATTGAAACGAAAAGGAATTGTAGAGGGGAGTAAACGAGAGAGTTAAGATAGTGAAATGAAAATTTTATTTGTGAGTCAACATTATAGACCCGAACCTTTTAGATTATCAGATATTTGTGAGGATCTTGTTGAGAGAGGTCATGAAGTTACTGTTTTAACAGGAGTTCCTAATTATCCTGAAGGTAAAATATATGCAGATTATAGGAATAGGCAAAATAGACGAGAGACTATAGAAGGAGTTACTGTTTTTCGTTCCTATACAATTCCAAGAGGAAAAAATACTTTACATAGGATATTAAATTATTTTAGTTTTGCTATTAGTTCATCGATAGGAGTTCTACTCGGACAGTATAAAGCAAAAGATGGATCAGAATTTGATTGTGTTTTTGTAAATCAAACATCTCCAGTTATGATGGCATGGGCTGGTATGGCTTATAAAAATAAGTATAAGAAGCCTTTGTTTCTATATTGTATGGATGTTTGGCCAGATAGTTTAACTGTAGGAGGAGTAAAACAAGATAGCTTGATTTTCAAACTGTTTAAATTTATCTCAAAAAAAGTTTACCGAGCTAGTGATTATATATTTGTCACTAGTCCATCATTTAAGAATCATTTTGTGAACCAATTTGACATAACAGAACAAAAGATTACTTATTTGCCACAATATGCAGAAGATCTTTTTATCCCTGATGAATCGAGAGTTAATAAAGAAAGTGTTGACCTAACTTTTGCTGGTAATATTGGTAAAGCACAAAATTTGGAAACTATTTTGAAAGCTGCCAGTTTGATAGAAAAGAATACCGATTTACCCAAGAAAATTCATTTTCATTTTGTTGGAGATGGTACGGAATTGCTAAGTATGAAAGCATTAGCACATGAATTGGAGTTAAAGAATGTTTCCTTCTATGGAAGACGTTCTTTGGAAGAAATGCCAACCTTCTATAAAAAATCAGATGCTATGTTAGTTTCTTTAATAGGAGACTCGATAGTTTCTCGTACTATACCTGGAAAGGTACAATCTTATATGGCAGCAGGAAAACCAATTATAGGTGCAATTTCAGGAGATACTAAAACCATCGTAGAGGAAGCAAATTGTGGTTATGTTAGTTCTGAACAAGATGTGGAACAATTAGCACAAAATATTTGTGAGTTCAGTATGTTATCTATAGAGGAACAAAAGGAGTTAGGAAAGCAAGCTCGTTCTTACTATGAAAAGCACTTTTCTAAAGAGCAGTTTATGACACAGTTGGAAAAGTATTTGAGAGAGGAATTTTCCTCATGAAAATTTTGATGATTAATACTGTTTGTGGTATTAGGAGTACAGGAAGAATTTGTACGGATATCGCAACCGCTTTAACAAAGCAGGGGCATGAAGTTAAGATTGGATATGGACGTGAGCATGTGCCGACACAGTATCGAGATTACGCGGTTAAAATAGGCTCTAGAGTGGATGTCAATAGGCATGTCTTACAAGCTAGAATTTTTGATAATGCTGGTTTTGGAAGTAGAGCAGCAACTAGAAAATTTATCACTTGGGTGAAAGAATATGATCCGGATATTATTCATCTGCATAATTTACATGGATACTATATTCATGTAGGAGAATTATTTTCCTATTTGAAAACTTGCGGAAAGAAAATTTTATGGACTTTGCATGATTGTTGGGCTTTTACTGGACATGGTGCTTACTTTGATACTTTAGAATGTGAAGAAATTGGACAGTGCTATCATTCGAGTCAAAAAAATGATTATCCAAAGTCATTAATTGATTTTTCATCTAGAAATTTTGAACGTAAAAAAAATTTGTTTACAGGTGTTCCAAACTTGACACTTATTACACCATCAGAGTGGTTGGCAAATTTGGTAAGCAATTCATTTTTGAAAGAATATCCCGTAACAGTTATTCATAACGGTATTGATACTACTATATTTAAACCAAGGCTATTTGAGGCTCAGGAATTGAGAAAAAAATTTAGCTTAGAAGGCAAACAGGTACTGCTTGGTGTGGCTTCTATCTGGGATCAGCGTAAAGGCTTGGATGATCTATTAGAATTATCTACACAGCTAAAATCTTATCAACAATTAGTTTTGATAGGATTATCAAAAGAACAATTGGATAAACTTCCTAAAGAGATTATTGGTCTGACCACAACAGATAGTGTGGAAGAACTTTCTGCTTGGTACACGTTGGCAGATGTATTTATCAACCCGACAACACAGGATAATTATCCGACAACTAATTTAGAAGCTATTGCCTGTGGGACACCAGTTGTGAGCTACCCAACTGGGGGGAGTATAGAAAGTACACATATGTACGGTATAGTGTGTAGTGATAGAACTGTTACTTCTATACTAGGATCCCTAAAAGAAGTGAGTCAATGTAAAAGGAATCCTAATTTTAATTTGTCAAAAGAGTATTTTGTAGAAAATATACTCAATTTATACTAGTGGAACTGGAGTTGATATGATAAAGATTTTATACGTTAACGGCGGGAGTATGGATAGAGGCGGTGTATCTACCTTTATGATGAATGTTTATGAAAAAATGCATTCTGAAAACATTCAAATTGATTTTTTAGTCCATACATTGTCCAAAGGTGTACGCGATGAAGATATTTTAAATCTTGGAGGTAAAATCTTTAGAGTTCCTGCCAGAGGAAGGAATCCTTTAAAAAATTATCGTCAAATTAAGCAAATTATGCTGAATGGAAAATATGATGTAGTTCATGCGCATGCTGATGCAGGAAATAGTACAATTTTATCTATTGCAAAAGAGTGTAATATTCCTATTCGTATTTCACATTGCCATAATACAAACTATACAAACAAAAGTTTATTGAAGAGGTTTTTGAATGACCAATTCAAGAAGCAAATTCCGAAATATGCTACTCATCTATGGGCTTGTTCGGAAAAAGCAGGAGAGTGGTTGTATGGTAATCACTCTTTTGAAGTTATTCCTAATGCTATTGATGTTCAAAAGTTCATCTATAGTCCACAATTATCTAAAGATTTGCGTAAGGAATTAAATTTAGAAAATAAGTTTGTTATTGGTCATGTAGGACGATTTGATTATCAGAAAAATCATGATTTTCTTCTTAAAGTTTTTGTGGAAGTTGTACATGAAAGAGAAGATGCTCATCTCGTTCTGATCGGTAAAGGAGAATTGGAAGAGATTATTAAAAAGCAAGCAAATCAATTAGGAATATTGGATAAGATTAGTTTTTTAGGTGAGTCTTCTAATGTAAACAAATTGATTAATGTATTTGATGTAGGTGTTTTCCCATCTCTTTTTGAAGGTTTTGGTATAGCTGTGCTAGAGATGCAAATCAACGGTTTACCATTAGTAGTTTCTGATAATTTTCCAAGTGAGATTAATTTAACTGACAATATACGTTTTTTATCATTGGATGAAACAGTTAAATATTGGTGTGAAACGATTTTGGATACCAAAGGACGGGATAGTGGGGCAGTTGATAAAATTATTGCTAAGGGTTATAACCTGTCTGATATGGTTAATAAGTTAACAAAAACTTATGAAAGAATTGTAGATAAATCATGAAAAAAGTATTATTTGTAACTAATATTCCATCGCCTTATCGTGTGGATTTCTATAATCAACTTGGGAAATTTGTAGATTTAACTGTTATTTTTGAAGCAACAGGAGCTCAAGATATTAGATTTGATTATCGTGAGACTTTTAAAAATTTTACCGCCATTTTTTTAAGTGAAGGTAATATTGATGAGAAGAAATTAAATTCAGCTATATTCCAGTATTTAATTCCTGAAAAGTATGACTATATTTTTTTGACTAACTATTCTTATCGAACAGAATTATTTGGTTATTTAAAGTGTATTTTTTCTAAGATACCGTTTGTATTAGAAATTGATGGCGGTAAGATACCAGAAAGCGAGAATTTTTTAAAATACCAGTTTAAAAAATTTATTCTTACGAAACCCTACTATTATTTTAGCCCAAGTCAGTCCAGTGATGATTTCTTAGCGTATTATCATGTGAATAAAGAAAATATTTATCGGTATTCATTTACTTCCTTATCAGAGAAAGACATACGACATCAAATTGTCGATGAGGAAGAAAAACAATTTTTAAGAAAGAAACTGGGATTCAGTCCAACTAAAAAAACAATTTTATTTGTTGGTAGAATCATCCCTGGTAAAGGTGTGGATGTTTTAATCAAGGCTGTTCAGAATTTATCAGACAATGTACAATGTTTGATTGTAGGAGCAAGTCCTGATAGTGAATACAAACAATACTTGCTTGATCTTATTGGACAAGATAGCCGTTTTCATTTTATTGATTTTTTACAGACATCTGAACTGAAACAATACTACAAGCTATCTGATATATTTGTTTTACCAACAAAGTCTGATGTTTGGGGACTTGTTGTAAACGAGGCAATGTCGCAGGGACTTCCTGTTATTTCTACATCTGCATGTGTTGCTGCAATTGAACTTGTTTCGAATGGTTATAATGGATATGTTATTGATAGGGTCGATGACTGGAAAGCTATTTTTCAAAAGTTAAGCCAAGTATTACAAGATGATTCATTACGAGTTCAATTATCTCAAAACGCTTTATCTACTATTAAACACTATACTATTGAAACAATGGTTGAAGAGCATTTGAAATTTATGGAGGAAAAATGAGGATATCTATTGCAATGACAACTTATAATGGAGCTGATTATTTGCTAGAGCAGCTAGAATCGCTTCGTACTCAGAGTTTAATGGCTGATGAAGTTATTATTGTTGATGATTGTTCAACAGATAATACAGTTGATTTACTTAATATGTATATTCAGAAGTATCATCTCGATAATTGGGTATTGATAAAAAACTCATCTAATATAGGTTGGAGAAAAAACTTTAGAAAAGCGCTTCAAAAGACAACAGGAGATGTAGTTTTTCTTTGTGATCAAGATGATATTTGGAATAAAGATAAAATTTCACTGATGGTAAAAGAGTTTCATAAATCGCCGTCAATAGAACTATTGGCTAGTAACTATGAGATTCTCGATTTTGGTAGAAATGATAAAGTCAAGATTAGGGATGTTGAGTTAGATAATGGTGCTGTAGTCCCGTTTTCGTTAAAAAACAAGAGTATTTCTGTTATGAGACCAGGATGTACTTTTGCAGTTAAGCGTGAGTTAATAGTTCTGTTAGAAAAGTATGATATAGATAGATTTGGCCATGATAATATTTTATGGAATCTAGCTATGATAAGAGGAACTCTATATCTATACTTAAAACGCTTAATACATTTTCGTCGCCACGAAACAAGTGCTTCTGCTCCTAACCAATCTCTTAATCGTGAACGGCGAGTTGTTGAAGTGGATACTAGTTATCAAATTGCAGTTTTCTTACTTGATGTGGCTCGTAAAGAATATTTAGACATAAAAATAATTTCTCAACTTGAAAATATGGCAATGGTTCTTGAGAGACGTAGAGATATTTTAAAAGATGGTACTCTTATGCAAATAGTTCATTTCCAATTGAAGTATTATGCTTATTATCCTACATTCCGCAATTTAATATCAGATATATTAGTGTTTTTAAAAAAATAATGAGAGAGAAGAGTTTTGAGTAAAATTTCTAAAAATTATCTATATAACTTAATTTATCAAGTGGTAGTTTTAATATTACCACTATTGATTACTCCATATGTTGCTAGAATATTGGGCGCACACCAGTTGGGAATTTACGATTATGCCAATTCAATCGTTACTTTGATTTATACTTTAGGTTTACTAGGTATCGGTCACTATGGAAATCGCGAATGTGCCTATACTAGAGATGATAAAGAGGAACTATCAGAGACATTTTGGAGTATTTTGGCTATTCAGATTATTTTAGGATTTTTTTCACTATTCTTCTTATACATTTTTTCTAACATAAATTCAAATTATCAAGTTTATTTTCAACTTTTTTCCATTTGGCTTTTTGGGTCTATTCTTGATTGTACGTGGTTCTATCGTGGCTTAGAGGAAATGCAGTATGTTGTATTAAAAAACATTATTGCTAAGTTATTATTTACGATAGCGACCTTCTTATTTGTAAAAAGCGAAACAGATCTAGCTCTATATGTGCTCATATATGGTCTCTCTGTTTTAGTAGCCAATTTATCAGCTTATAGTCAACTAAGGATGTTTATTAGTAGACCAAAGATAAATATTAATCGTTTTACGGAGATTATTTTAGGGAGTCTCAAACTATTTTTACCAAGTATCATCATGCAAATTATGTTATCTGCTGATAAAATTGTTCTAGGGTCTTTAAGTTCTGGAATCAGCAATGTTTCTTACTATAGTAATGCAGAGAAGATTATACAGATACCACTCTCTTTAATAGTGGTATTAAATTCTGTTATGATGCCCCGAATAGCAAATGAATTTCGTAATAGACGGTTAGAAAATATGAAAAAGTATCTGACAACTGCAGCTGAATTTTCTTTGTTCTTAGCTGTTCCATTGTCGATTGGTCTTTATGCTATTGCAGATACTTTTGTTCCGTGGTTTTTAGGCGAAAGTTTTATGCCATCTATAGATGCTCTTAAATGGCTTGCTCCTATTGCTGTTGGCAATGCTTTACTAGGAGTCTCAGGTAGTCAGTATTTTGTTGCAGTTAATAAAACAAAAGTATTATTCTTTTCTAATACTTTAGCTGCAATTTTAAATATTCTATTAGATTTGTTACTTGCTCCAATGTTTGGAGTAGTAGGTGTTTGTTTAGCAACTATAGTATCACTTACTTCATCTGTTATAGTTCAATACTATATAATGTCAAAGGATATACCTGTTTTACCTATTTTGAAGTCATTATTTAAATATCTTATTTATTCTATGATAATGGGGATAATTATTATTGTTCCCTTCAGAGGATATCCAGCAAATTATGGAACAACTATTAAGCAAATCGTTCTTGGGATAGTAGTTTACTTTGGCTTGAGCTTGTTGACACGAGATGTATTTGTTTTTCAAGCATTAGATTTTGTAAAGAAAGGATTCAAAAAAAGTAGATGATTTCAGCTTTATTTTATATAAGTTTTTTAACAAATCTATTAGTCGTAGTCAATAGGATACGTATAAATTTTCTAGCATTTTTATCTTGGTTGGTTTTGTTTTTTATCTATGCAGGAAATATCCGAGAAGGATTTTCAGATTTAACTCATTATCGTGCAAGATATGCTGTAGGAAAAAGTAGTCTGTATTTTTCAGACCATGCGTATAATTTTTTTGCAGATTGGTTTTCACATCACTCCATCTCTTTTCAAGTTTTTTTAGCATGTATTTTTCTATTCTCCTCAGCATGTTTCTATTTTGTTGCTAAAAAATTGCATTGTAATTATAATCTTCTGATTTTATTGTTATCTCTTTTTTACTTCTTTTATACTTTAGAAGTTCTAAGATTCTTTTTAGCAGCTAGTGTAGCACTTATAGCGCATTATTATCTTTCACAAAATCATCGATTCATATTCATAGGATTGATGTTCATAGCGTTTCTATTTCATGGATCTATTATTTATTTCTTACCATTTGTTATTTTTTATAGACAAAAAAATACCAGTAAGATGCTATGGGCATTGGTATTTATATCTACGGTGTTAATTGTGACAAATCTATTGGTAGGTAATAATTCTAGCTACTTGACTAAAATATTTGAACTGTTAGGGAGCGAGGCAACTAAAAGTCGTGTTATGTATTATACAGCGAAATCGACTCGTCTTGGTTTTATATTGTATGATAGTTACTATGTTTTCAACCTACTAATTAGTATTAACCTCAAAAAGATTGCAAAAACAGTTTCAAATGTCCCTCAGGAAGTGACCAATTTTATAAACTTGGTGTATCAACATAGCTTTTTTAGTACAATTTTTTTACCCCTAATTATGTTTAGTACAGCATTTACTCGCTATTTAATTTTTACTGTTGTTTTAAATTTTATAGCTATTGCAGCTTTACAACCATTTATGCAACAATCATTTATAAAATTAAAGAATGGGCTTTATATTATTTTCGGAGTTTTAGGTGCTACTTGTTTTTGGTGGTATCTAAGAGAAAATGTCCTTTATTTTTATGAGGCACTTTTGCCAAATTTATTTAACTGATTTTATATTCTTTATGTCTGTACTTTGCAAACACTATGAGAGTGGTTTATAATATAAAAATATAAAGAAATACGGTATAGCTATTTCTTTAGAAAGTGGAAATTTAAATGATTAATTACAGCGCAGATGAATTAGATATGATTCAGAAGCTTGAACTCAAAATATTAAAAGAAATTATTCGAATATGTAAAAAAGAAAATATAGAGTATTTTTTAATTGGTGGAAGTGCTCTTGGAGCAATACGTCATGAAGGATTTATACCATGGGATGACGATATTGATGTTGGTATGACACGTGAGAATTATGATAACTTTTTAAGAGTAGTTGAACAGTATTTAGGAGAAGAGTTTTATTTACAATCACCATCCTCTGATAGAAATTCTCCCTATTCTTACAGTAAACTAATGTTAAAAGGGACTTTGTTCTTAGAGTATGCTCAAAGGAATTTAAAAACACAAAGTGGTATTTATGTAGATATTTTTCCATTTGATGAGGTTCCAGATAATGAGTCAGAAAATGAGAGACAATTTAAAGCGGTACAGTTTTATAAAAAGTTATATGTGATGAGGATGTTACCAACAGTTTCTAAGGCTCCTGAGAATTTGATTCAAGGTTTAAAAGCTATTCTAAGGAGATGCATTCATTATAGCTTAAGATTAATTCCTAAAAGTTTAATACTAAAAAAAATTGATCAATTTTCTAGATTATATAATGGAACAAATCAATCTGCATTTGCTTGTTTAGATTTTCCAGTAAGAAATGTAGAATATGTTTTAAAAACAACACTATATCCCCTAATTGAACATAAATTTGAGGAAATCACAATTTTATTACCTGGTGATTTTCATCAATACTTGACTACACATTATGGTGAGTACATGAAATTGCCACCTTTAGAAGAACGTGTTGGGCATAGACCATATTTGATTGATTTAGGAACATATGGAAAGGAAGAAAAATGAAGAGAGTGATTACTTACGGGACTTTTGATTTGCTTCATTACGGTCATATCAATTTATTGAAGCGTGCTAAAGATTTAGGAGATTATTTAATAGTAGCTCTATCTACTGATGAATTTAATCTTCAAAAAGATAAGATTTCATATTTTGATTATCAACAACGTAAAATTTTGCTTGAATCTATTCGTTATGTAGATCTGGTGATTCCTGAGATTTCATGGGAACAAAAACGAGAAGATGTAAAGAAATATTATGCTGATATCTTTGTTATTGGTGATGATTGGGAAGGTAAGTTTGATTTTTTGAAAGATGAGGGTGTAGAAGTAGTATATTTACCTCGTACTGAAGAAATTTCTACTACACAGATTAAAGAAGATTTAAACAAGACCAAAGGTGGAAAATAATATGTCACAATTTACAGGAAAAACTCTCCTAATTACAGGAGGGACAGGTTCATTTGGGAATGCGGTTCTCAAGCGTTTTTTAGAAACAGATATCTCAGAGATTCGTATCTTTTCGCGAGATGAAAAAAAACAAGATGATATGCGTCATGAGTTTCAGGTAAAAGTACCAGAAGTAGCTGGGAAAATCCGTTTTTACCTCGGAGATGTGCGGGACTTGGCTTCGGTAAAAAATGCTATGCATGGTGTGGATTATGTTTTTCATGCTGCTGCTCTGAAACAGGTACCTTCTTGTGAATTTTTCCCTGTAGAAGCGGTAAAAACTAATATTTTGGGAACTGAGAATGTTCTTACTGCAGCTATCGAAGCTGGTGTAAAGCAAGTTATCTGTCTTTCTACAGATAAGGCAGCTTATCCTGTTAATGCTATGGGAACATCCAAGGCTATGATGGAAAAGATTGCTGTTGCTAAGTCCCGGACGGTAAATCCTGAGCATACAAAGATATGTGTGACTCGCTATGGGAATGTTCTATGTAGCCGAGGATCTGTAGTTCCTCTTTGGATTGAGCAAATTAAGCAAGGAAATGCTCTTACAATTACTGAACCTAGCATGACACGTTTTGTAATGACATTGGAAGAAGCAGTAGATTTAGTTTTATTTGCATTTAAAGAAGGAAAATCTGGAGATATACTAGTTCAGAAAGCACCAGCATGTACGATTGAAGTTTTGGCTAAGGCTGTATCAGAAATTTTTGTCTCAAAACAAGATATTAAGATTATAGGTATTAGACACGGAGAAAAGATGTATGAAACACTACTAACTAATGAAGAGTGTGCAAATGCAATTGATTTGGGTGATTTTTATAGAGTTCCTAGTGATAATCGTAATCTTAACTATGATAAGTATTTCAAAGATGGTAGTACGAATAGAAATTTGTTGACAGAATTCAATAGTAATAATACTGATTTGATGGATGTAGAGCAAGTTAAAAGAAAGTTGCTAGAATTAGATGAAATACAGACAGCAATTCGTGATATGGTAGCAGATGAAGAGATGTAAAATCTTTTAAGATACATTAAATTATCAAGGATATATAATGTATCATGTATTGTCGAGAGAGTTGATTATTAAAATAGCATATAAAACAAGGAGGGTGCATGATTAAAAATGTTTTAATCACAGGAGCGAAAGGATTTGTAGGAAAAAATCTTATCTGTACTCTGGAAGCTTTGAAGGATGGGCGAGATAGAACTCGTCCTAATTTAGAGATTGGAGAGATTTTTCAGTATGATCGTGATACAGATCCAATTTTATTAGAAGAATATTGTAAGAAGGCCGATTTTGTATTCCATTTAGCTGGTGTCAATCGTCCACAGAATCCTGATGAATTTATGGAGGGAAATTACGGTTTTTCAAGTAGATTATTAGAGATTTTAGAAAAGTATGAAAACACTTGTCCTGTTCTACTCTCGAGCTCTACTCAAGCTAGTTTAGAAGGCCGATTTGCGAACTCTGTATATGGGCAATCTAAGCTAGCAGGGGAAGAACTCTTCTTTGAATATGGAAAGAAAACGGGAGCACCTGTCTTAGTTTACCGTTTCCCGAATCTTTATGGGAAGTGGTGCCGTCCTAACTACAATTCTGCTGTAGCAACTTTCTGTCATAATCTAGCCCATGATTTACCTATTCAAGTAAATGATCCAAGTGTAGAATTGGAGTTGCTGTATATTGATGATTTGATACAAGAGTGTCTAACTGCATTGGAAGGAAATCCTCATCGTTGTAATCTAGATGGATTACAAATCTTACCTAGCCCATCAGGAAACTACTGCTATGTACCAACGACTTATCATGTAACTTTAGGAAAGATTGTTACTCTGTTAGAAACATTTAAAAAACAGCCAGATAGTTTAGTTATGCCTGAAATTCCTCAAGGATCTTTTGAAAAGAAATTGTATTCTACCTACCTATCTTATTTACCAGTGGATAAGTTTAAGTTTCCTCTAAAAATGAATATAGATGAACGAGGTAGTTTTACGGAACTATTAAAAACAGAAAATGCGGGTCAATTTTCTGTCAATATTTCTAAACCTGGCATTACCAAAGGGCAACATTGGCATCATTCTAAATGGGAATTTTTCATGGTTGTTTCTGGTCGTGCTTTAATACAAGAGCGTAGGATAGGGCTGGATGAAAACGGACAAGAATATCCTATTCTGAACTTTGAAGTGTCGGGCGATAAGATTGAAGCCATACATATGATACCGGGTTATGCACATAATATTATTAATCTTTCCGATACAGAAAATCTAGTTACTGTAATGTGGGCTAATGAGTCATTTGATCCTAGCCATCCAGATACTTTTTTTGAACAAGTGGAGAAATAAATGAAAATTAAGACGGATTATAGTGATATTCGCTTTAAAGATAATGGCAAACTTAAGTTATTGATTATTGTGGGAACACGTCCAGAGATTATACGTCTAAGTAGTGTTATCACTAAATGTCGAAAGTATTTTGATGTTGTTTTGGCACATACTGGACAAAACTATGATTATAATTTAAATGGTATTTTCTTTGATGATTTAGGTTTAGACACTCCAGATGTATATATGGATGCTGTCGGAGATGATCTTGGTGCTACTGTAGGGAATATTATTAATACTTCCTACAAATTGATGAATCAAATTAAATCAGATGCTTTATTGATTTTAGGGGATACAAATTCTTGTTTATCCGCTATTGCTGCCAAACGTTTACATATTCCAATTTTTCATATGGAGGCTGGCAATCGCTGTAAGGATGAGTGTCTACCGGAAGAGACTAATCGTAGGATTGTTGATATTATTTCAGATGTTAACTTGGCATATTCTGAACATGCTCGTAAGTATTTACATGAGTGTGGTTTACCTAAAGAGCGCACGTACGTAACTGGTTCTCCTATGGCAGAAGTGTTACATAAAAATTTATCTGCCATTGAGTCTTCAGATATCCATGAACGTTTGGGATTGAAAAAAGGAGGTTATATTCTACTTTCAGCTCACCGTGAGGAAAATATTGATACAGATAAAAATTTTCTCTCTCTCTTTACGGCAATTAATAAATTAGCTGAAAAGTATAATATGCCAATCTTGTATTCTTGCCATCCTCGATCTAAGAAAAGGCTAAAAGAGAGCGGTTTTGAACTAGATAAACGTGTGATTCAGCATGAGCCACTAGGATTCCATGATTATAATTGTTTACAGATGAATGCGTTTGTTGTAGTATCTGATTCGGGAACTTTACCAGAAGAAAGTAGTTTCTTTACTAGTCAAGGTTATCCTTTTCCTGCTGTATGTATTCGTACAAGTACAGAACGTCCTGAGTCCCTAGATAAGGCAGGATTTATTTTGGCAGGTATTGATGAAAATTCTCTTCTTCAAGCAGTTGAAACTGCTGTTAGCTTGGCAGAAGATGAGGATTTTGGCTTACCTGTACCAGACTATGTTGAGGAAAATGTCTCTACTAAAGTTGTTAAGATAATACAGAGCTATACAGGGATAGTGGATAAAATAGTTTGGCGGAAAAACTGAATTGTATATTTTTAATAAAATAATCAATTCTTAATAGAAGAGGAATAAAATTGAACGTATTTGATGGAAATGTCTTACTTGATAGTCGAGAGATAGCCAATCTATTGGATTTTTGCCTTGTTTTTGCGCCCTATGTTTGATAGAATGAAGTAACAACACTTTAACAATTGCAGTGAGGTGATAATGATGGCAGTATTTTTTAAAGATGTACTTATTGAAGAGAATACTGATGAAGAAAAACAACATATTTTATCCATTTTAAATGGTGAGTATGACTTATCTGATGATGTAAGTCGTAGATTAAGACAACTGAATGAGGAAAGTAATCGCTTGGAAGTGTTTGTTAAGGAGACGAACTCACTTGTCTAGTTCACATTTTGTTAATGAATTGAAATCAATAAGTATCTCATTGTCATTTTTTTACGACGAGGAAGTTAGAGATTTCTAATAGCTCTCCGGTTACTATGTAATTTAGCATTGAAAAACTAAGAAATGGTGAAATTATGTTTTTTACACAGTTATTTGAAATATCCTTAGGAATTGATTTTTAATTGTATACAAACAAAGTAGAATTCGCTTATTTCATTTTATGCTAAATATAATATGAAATAAGTGAATTTTTATAGATAAAGAAGAGTTTTTCTGTATTTTTTTAGATAATAATTTGAAAAAATGTGATGATTATTTTCCTTTTGGAGCAGTACATAATTAATAGTAATTGACTCTAAAACAACAAAGAAAGGTACCCTACTATGAAAGGTATTATTCTAGCAGGTGGTTCGGGGACACGTTTATATCCTTTGACCCGAGCTGCATCAAAACAACTTATGCCGGTTTATGATAAACCGATGATTTACTACCCACTTTCAACATTGATGTTGGCTGGGATTAGGGATATTTTGATTATTTCAACTCCACAAGATTTACATCGATTCCAAGAGCTTCTTCAAGACGGATCTGAGTTTGGGATTAAACTTTCTTATGCAGAGCAACCAAGTCCAGATGGTTTGGCACAAGCTTTTATCATTGGGGAAGAGTTTATTGGTGGTGATAGCGTTGCGCTAATCTTAGGTGACAATATCTACCACGGGCCTGGCCTTTCTAAGATGCTACAAAAGGCAGCTAGTAAGGAGTCAGGAGCAACTGTCTTTGGCTATCATGTGAAGGATCCAGAACGCTTTGGTGTTGTTGAGTTTGACAAGGATATGAACGCTATTTCTATCGAAGAAAAGCCAGAGCATCCACGTTCAAATTATGCAGTTACAGGTCTCTATTTCTATGATAATGATGTAGTAGAAATTTCTAAAAGTATAAAACCAAGCCCTCGTGGTGAATTGGAAATTACAGACGTTAACAAGGCTTATCTGAATCGTGGAGATTTATCCGTTGAGCTTATGGGACGTGGCTTTGCTTGGCTGGATACTGGAACTCATGAAAGTTTATTAGAGGCTTCACAGTACATCGAGACAGTGCAACGTATGCAAAATGTTCAGGTAGCAAACTTGGAAGAAATTGCTTACCGCATGGGCTATATCAGTCGCGAAGATGTTTTGGCCTTAGCTCAACCGCTTAAGAAAAATGAATACGGGCAGTATCTGCTCCGTTTGATAGGAGAAGCATAGATGACAGATGAATTTTTCGGCAAGAGGCTTGCAGCACGCAAGGTTGAGGCTATTCCAGGCATGTTGGAATTTGATATCCCTGTTCATGGCGATAATCGTGGCTGGTTTAAAGAAAATTTCCAAAAGGAAAAAATGCTCCCACTTGGATTTCCAGAGTCTTTCTTTGCAGAAGGGAAATTACAAAACAATGTATCCTTCTCACGCAAAAATGTCCTTCGTGGCCTCCACGCAGAACCTTGGGATAAGTACATCTCTGTAGCAGACGGAGGGAAAGTTCTGGGGTCTTGGGTTGATCTACGCGAGGGTGAAACCTTTGGGAATACCTATCAGACAGTAATTGATGCAAGCAAGGGAATTTTTGTTCCTCGAGGCGTGGCCAATGGCTTTCAAGTTCTATCAGATACAGTTTCTTATAGTTATCTGGTCAATGATTACTGGGCTCTTGAACTCAAACCCAAGTATGCCTTTGTGAACTACGCTGATCCAAGTCTTGGCATCGAATGGGAAAATCTTTCAGAAGCAGAGGTTTCAGAAGCAGATAAAAATCATCCACTACTTAAGGATGTAAAACCTTTAAAAAAAGAAGATTTGTAAAGTATGAAGGAATTTTTAGAATCTAGAGAATCAAAAAAAATACAATTACATTTAGGATTATCAATTATCCTCTTGTCTCTAGTTGCGACAATAAAAGGGGGAGTTAATTCAGGAAATACATTTCAATTTTTGGAATGTTTATCAATCGGTGTCTCAGCATTTTTGATTACTTTTATAGGAATGTTTGGGAATGAAAAAATTTTTGATAATTGGAAGGGAATTTTTAATAAAAAGAGTAAGGGGGAGAAAATATTCTTTCTTATAATTCCAATTGTTTTGTTATTATTACTTTCTGTTTTTTATTATTTATTTAATAAAGTTCCTGATTTTTTCAAATTCTTGAATAAAGAGCTTGATTTTCCTCAAGAAGATTATTTGATAATAAGTATTAATGATATATTTAGATACTTTATGGTTTTAGTATGGAACTTTGTATGTTACATAGTAACTAGTATGATGATTTCGATGGAATTAACATTTATTGGGATAATATTTTTTGATAGAATTTCAGAGTATTATTCACAGATTGGAGAAAAGAAAATAAATGACTGAATACAAAAATATTATCGTGACAGGTGGAGCTGGTTTTATCGGTTCTAACTTTGTCCATTATGTTTACGAGAACTTTCCAGATGTTCACGTGACAGTATTAGACAAGTTGACTTATGCTGGGAACCGCGCTAATATTGAGGAAATTTTAGGTGATCGTGTTGAGTTAGTTGTTGGGGACATTGCGGATGCAGAGTTGGTAGACAAGTTGGCAGCTCAAGCAGATGCTATTGTTCACTATGCTGCTGAGAGTCACAATGATAATTCACTCAATGATCCATCGCCATTTATTCATACTAACTTTATCGGAACCTATACTCTTTTGGAAGCTACACGTAAATACGATATTCGTTTCCACCATGTATCGACAGATGAAGTTTATGGGGATCTCCCTCTACGTGAGGATTTACCAGGTCATGGTGAAGGTCCAGGTGAGAAATTTACTGCTGAAACAAAATACAATCCAAGTTCTCCGTACTCATCAACCAAGGCTGCCTCAGACTTGATTGTCAAAGCCTGGGTGCGTTCTTTTGGAGTCAAAGCAACGATTTCTAACTGTTCAAATAACTATGGTCCTTATCAACACATCGAAAAATTTATCCCACGTCAGATTACCAACATCCTAAGTGGAATTAAGCCAAAACTGTATGGTGAAGGAAAGAACGTTCGTGATTGGATTCATACCAATGACCATTCTTCAGGTGTTTGGACAATCTTAACAAAAGGTCAAATCGGTGAAACCTACTTGATTGGTGCTGATGGCGAGAAGAACAACAAGGAAGTTTTGGAACTTATCCTTAAGGAAATGGGACAAGCTGCGGATGCCTATGATCATGTGACTGACCGTGCAGGACATGATCTTCGTTATGCGATTGATGCAAGTAAACTCCGTGATGAATTAGGTTGGAGACCAGAATTTACTAACTTTGAAGCTGGACTCAAGGAAACAATCAAGTGGTATGCAGATAATCAAGAATGGTGGAAAGCAGAGAAAGAAGCTGTTGAAGCCAATTATGCTAAGACTCAGGAGATTATTACATTATAAAAAGCAGGAAATAACTGCTTTTTATTGCTATATTGGAAAGGGTTACATATTAGAAAGGGCTATAGATGATTTTAATTACAGGAGCAAAAGGCCAATTAGGAACTGAACTTCGTTATTTATTAGATGAACGTAATGAAGAATATGTGGCAGTAGATGTGGCTGAGATGGACATTACCAATGCAGAAATGGTTGAGAAGGTTTTTGAAGAGGTGAAACCAACTTTAGTCTACCACTGTGCAGCCTACACAGCTGTTGATGCAGCAGAGGATGAAGGGAAAGAATTGGATTTTGCCATCAATGTGACGGGGACAGAAAATGTCGCAAAAGCATCTGAAAAGCATGGTGCGACTTTAGTTTATATTTCTACCGACTATGTCTTTGACGGTAAGAAACCAGTTGGACAAGAGTGGGAAGTTGATGACCGACCAGATCCACAGACAGAATATGGACGCACTAAGCGTATGGGAGAAGAATTAGTTGAGAAGTATGTGTCTAATTTCTATATTATCCGTACTGCATGGGTATTTGGAAATTATGGCAAAAACTTCGTTTTTACCATGCAAAATCTTGCGAAAAATCATAAGACTTTAACAGTTGTAAATGACCAGCACGGTCGTCCGACTTGGACTCGTACCTTGGCTGAGTTCATGACCTACCTAGCTGAAAATCGCAAGGAATTTGGTTATTATCATTTGTCAAATGATGCGACAGAAGACACGACTTGGTATGATTTTGCAGTTGAAATTTTGAAAGATACAGATGTGGAAATCAAGCCAGTAGATTCCAGTCAATTTCCAGCAAAAGCTAAACGCCCCCTAAACTCAACGATGAGCCTGACTAAAGCTAAAGCTACTGGATTTGTCATTCCAACTTGGCAAGATGCCTTGAAAGAATTTTACAAACAAGAAGTGAGATAAGTAGTGGAATGATTTTCTAGTCTAATAAAAGAGGCAGATAATAAACTCCAAAGGAGCATAAGATGTACGATTATCTTGTTGTTGGTGCTGGTCTCTTTGGTGCAGTCTTTGCCCATGAAGTAGCCTTAAAAGGAAAAAAAGTAAAAGTCATTGAAAAACGAAATCATATCGCGGGTAATATCTATACTCGTGAAGAGGAAGGAATTCAAGTTCATCAGTATGGTGCTCATATCTTCCATACTTCTGATAAGGAGATTTGGGATTATGTAAATCAGTTTGCAGAGTTTAACCGTTACACAAATTCTCCTGTTGCAAACTATAAGGGAGAGATTTATAACCTTCCTTTTAATATGAATACTTTCAATAAACTCTGGGGAGTTGTAACGCCAGCAGAAGCACAAGCGAAGATTGATGAGCAACGTGCTGTTTTAAATGGCAAAACTCCTGAAAATTTGGAAGAACAGGCGATCTCTCTTGTAGGTACAGACATCTACGAAAAATTAATCAAAGACTATACAGAGAAACAGTGGGGCAAGCCAACTACGGAACTTCCAGCCTTCATCATTCGCCGTTTGCCAGTACGCCTGACCTACGATAACAACTATTTTAACGATACCTATCAAGGGATTCCGATTGGTGGATATACTCAAATAGTTGAAAAAATGTTGGATCATGAAAGCATTGATGTAGAAACAAATGTTGATTTCTTCGCGAATAAAGAGCAATATCTGAAAGATTTTCCTAAGATTGTCTTTACGGGTATGATTGATGAATTCTTCGACTATGAGTTGGGTGAACTAGAGTACCGTAGTCTTCGTTTTCAAAACGAGACCTTGGATATGGAGAATTACCAAGGAAATGCAGTTGTCAACTATACAGATGCTGATACCCCATATACTCGCATTATTGAACACAAACATTTTGAGTTTGGAAATCAAGCAAAGACTATCATTACTAAAGAATATTCTAAAACATGGGAAAAAGGTGATGAGCCTTATTATCCAGTAAATAATGATCGTAATAATCATTTATATAAATCATATAAAAAATTGGCTTATGAGCAAGGCAATGTTATCTTTGGTGGCCGTTTAGGACACTATCGTTATTACGATATGCACCAAGTAATTGGAGCAGCCTTACAGTGTGTGAGAAATGAGTTAGATTAAACAAGTAAAACTGACTCCCAGTTATTATTTAGAAATAGTATAAAAAATTCCTTGACTATGTAATGTAGTTGAGGGATTTTTTGATATTATTCATATTTTTGCAAAGTTGTTGTTTAAAAAATAATTTTCTAAAATTCAGAAAATTCTATTGACAGAACATGAAAAAGGGTCTATAATGAATAAAAAAACAAAGGAGAAGACTATGAAAACAAGAAAAGTATTGGCTCTTGCGGGAGTGACTTTATTAGCAGCGGGTGTTTTAGCTGCTTGTTCAGGGGGCTCAGGCGCTAAAGGTGAGCAGACCTTCGCATTTACCTACGAGACAGACCCAGATAATCTTAACTATTTGACAACCAGTAAGGCAGCTACTTCAAATATTACTAGTAACGTCATTGATGGCTTGCTTGAAAATGATAAATATGGGAACCTTGTTCCTTCATTGGCAGAAGACTGGTCGGTTTCTAAGGATGGCTTGACTTATACTTATAAGATTCGTGAGGATGCCAAGTGGTACACATCTGAGGGAGAAGAGTATGCTCCTGTTAAGGCACAGGACTTTGTGACAGGTCTTAAATATGCAACAGATAAGAAATCACAAGCCCTTTACTTGGTACAGGATTCGATTAAAGGTTTGGATGCCTACGCTAAAGGGGAAAATAAAGATTTTTCTCAAGTTGGGATTAAAGCGCTTGATGATCAAACAGTTCAATACACATTGAACAAACCTGAAAGTTTTTGGAATTCTAAAACAACAATGGGTGTCTTGGCACCAGTTAATGAAGAGTTTTTGAACTCAAAAGGGGATGATTTTGCCAAAGCTACGGATCCAAGCAGTATCTTGTACAATGGTCCTTATTTGTTGAAATCTATTGTGGCTAAATCTTCCGTTGAATTTGCGAAAAATCCGAACTACTGGGATAAGGACAATGTTCATGTTGACAAGATCAAATTGTCATTCTGGGATGGTCAAGACACCAGCAAACCAGCAGAGAATTTTAAGGATGGAAGCTTTACAGCAGCTAGACTTTATCCAACAAATGCAAGTTTTGCAGAGCTTGAGAAGAGTATGAAAGACAATATCGTTTATACTCAACAAGACTCTACGACTTATTTAGTAGGGACAAATATTGACCGTCAATCTTATAAACACACATCTAAGACCAGCGACGAACAAAAGACTTCTACCAAAAAGGCTCTCTTAAACAAGGATTTCCGTCAGGCTATTGCCTTTGGTTTTGACCGTACAGCCTATGCTTCACAAGTGAACGGTGCTAGTGGTGCCAGCAAAATCTTGCGTAATCTCTTTGTTCCACCAACATTTGTTCAATCAGATGGTAAAAACTTTGGCGATATGGTCAAGGAAAAATTAGTAACTTATGGAGATGAATGGAAGGATGTTAATCTTGCCGATGCCCAAGATGGTCTTTACAATCCAGACAAGGCTAAGGCTGAATTTGCGAAGGCTAAGTCAGCTTTACAGGCAGAAGGCGTGACCTTCCCAATTCATTTGGATATGCCAGTTGACCAGACAGCAACTACAAAAGTTCAACGCGTACAGTCTTTTAAACAATCGGTTGAAGAAACCTTGGGTGCAGATAATGTCGTAATTGATATTCAACAATTACAAAAAGATGAAGTCTTGAATATTACCTACTTTGCTGAGACAGCAGCTGGGGAAGATTGGGATATTTCAGATAATGTTGGTTGGAGTCCTGACTTTGCCGATCCATCAACTTACCTCGATATTATCAAACCATCAGCTGGTGAAAACACTAAAACCTACCTTGGCTTTGATGCTGGTACAGATAATGCTGCAGCTAAAACTGTTGGTCTAAACGACTATGAGAAATTAGTAACTGAAGCTGGAAATGAGACAACAGACGTAGCAAAACGTTATGATAAATACGCAGCTGCACAAGCTTGGTTGACAGATAGTGCCTTGATTATCCCAACAACAACACTTACTGGTCGCCCAATCTTGTCTAAGATGGTACCATTTACGATGCCGTTTGCCTTCTCTGGTAACAAGGGGACAAGCGATCCGCTCCTATACAAATACTTGGAACTTCAAGACAAGGCAGTCACTGTAGAGGAATACCAAAAAGCCCAAGAAAAATGGATGAAAGAAAAAGAAGAATCCAATAAAAAAGCGCAAGAAGACCTTGTGAAACATGTGAAATAAAGGTAAGGGAGTTTGGTTTGTAGCCGACTCCTTTATATGTCTTTCTAGTAGAGGGAGTTGAATCTAGAATAATACAGCCTATTGAGTCTACAATACTACACCATTGTTTCTAGAACATTGTTAGAAATTATACTCAATGAAAATCAAAGAGCAAACTAGAAATCCAGTCGCAGACTGCTCAAAAAACTGTTTTGAGGTTGTAGATAAGACTGACGAAGTCACTCACACACACATATATATATATATATAGCAAGGTGAAGCTGACGTGGTTTGAAGAGATTTTCGAAGAGTAGAGTTTGAATTTCCCAATCAATTTGTTCACATTTTATTTCAATCTACTATATAAAAATCCTGAGAATTTCTAGTTCTCAGGATTTTCGTTTACTGTTGTGGTTGTTGTTGAACTTGAGGGGCCTGTGGTTGCTGTTGGATTTGTTGGCCAGGTTGTCCCTGATTTGGATTTGTTGGAGCAGGATTATTTGATTGTTGACCAGGAGTAGGTGTTACTTGGGTAGTTGAACTTTCAGTTGTTGTAGAGGGATTCTCTACATCTGATTGTGTTTGTTGTGTATCAGGAGTACTCCATGTATTTCTTGCTCCGTTTAGGAATACGAACTGCCCGTTTCTATATAGTCCCTCAGGCATTGTCCAATCTCCAGGATGGTTATTTTGAGCAAGGTAGCTCATCATGCTACGATAGACTCTAGCAGCAACTGTGAGGCCATCACCTACAATAGGAGTGAGACGGTTGGTATAACCTGTCCAAACGGCCATAGAATACTTACGAGTATAACCAACAAACATTTCATCTGGAGCTACATAGCCAGTGTTCTTGATGTGTTTTTCAATTTCATCATCTGTGTAGTTAGAAGTACCTGTTTTACCTGCTTGAGGAATTCCAGGCAGATAGGCGTTGTAACCTATTCCAGATGTCAAGACTGTTTTCATCATTTCTGTCATCATGTAGGCAGTAGACTCTTTCATAGCTCTTGTACCAGCGTCAGAAAATTCTTTTTCACTACCATCACTAAAGACGATTTTATTGATGTACATTGGTTTGTGGTAGATACCGCCATTAGCGAATGCAGCGTAAGCCGCAGCCATTTTCTCACTGCTTGCACCGTACTGTTTACCAGATTCAGTTGTATTACTTGAAATAGCATTTGAATAGTGCATTACAGGATAGTCGATGCCTAAACCATTTAGGAAGTTTTTAGCTCTATCTAAACCAACCTTGTTTAGTGTTTCAACAGCAGGTACGTTACGAGATTGTTGAAGGGCATATTGCAGAGTAATGTTACCAAAATATGCTCTATCCCAGTTGTAGAGAGGGGTACTTGTTCCAGGATAGTTATAAGGAATATCGTGGACAGTAGCTGCAGTTGAATCATATACACCGTATTCTAAGGCTGGGGCATAATCAGTGATTGGCTTCATGGTTGATCCCCAGTCACGGTTGGTTTCCACAGCTTGGTTAGTACCGAATGAAACATTGCTTGCTTGGTGACGAGCTCCAAGTTGGGCGATGACTTTACCATTGGAAGTATCTACGATAGTTGAGGCTACTTGAAGGTCATCATCTGGATAAGAGACATATTCATCTGTATTGTAAATATCCCAAAGTCTTTGTTGAATGTCCTTGTCTACATTGGTGTAGACTTCCATTCCAGTAGTAAGAAGATTATATCCCGTTTCGTGCTCTACTTGTTCAATAACCTCTTTTAGATAGTTATCCATATACGCTGGATAAGTAGCAGCTGACTTAAGACTTTGTAAACCATCAGTGATAGGTGTGTTGATAGCTTTTTCATATTGTTCAGCACTAATGTAATCTTGTCCTCTCATTTCTGAAAGAACCAAATTACGACGGTCCAACGCTGCATCTGGATGAGAGTAAGGATCGTATTGGTTTGGTGCCTGAGGCATACCTGCTAGCAAAGCTAATTGAGGTAGAGAGAGGTCTTTTAAGTCTTTTCCGTAGTAATTTTGGGCTGCTGTCTGCATACCATAGTTACCATTTGACATATAGACCTTATTGATGTAGTAGGTAAGGATTTCTTGTTTGGTAGCTTTTTGTTCCAATTGGACAGCTAACCATGCCTCTTGTGCTTTTCGGGAGATATTTTGATCCGAAGTTGATGTTGAGAAATAGGTTAACTTAATCAACTGCTGGGTTAAGGTTGACCCTCCTTGTAAAGAGTTGCTTTGTAAGTTACGTAAGAAGGCCCCCATGATCCGAATCGTATCTACCCCTCTGTGGTCAAAGAAGCGATGGTCCTCGATAGACACGATGGCTTTGACTAAATCAGTAGGAATTTCGTTGGCCTGAGCGTTTACTCGGCGTTCAGAGCCCAGATCGGCAATGAGTTCGTTATTATTGTCGTAAATCTTGCTCGAAGTTGTTGCAACTAATTTACTATCTGATAGTGCTGGAGCTTTACTTACAAAATAGAGGAAAACACCCCCACCCAATAGAAATAATGCGATAAAGAGAGTTAGGAAAAAGATTCCAGTATACTTTAATATTCGCATAAGAATGTATTTATTCATCTTGTTTACCACCTAGTAAATGTTCTTTGATGACATCGAGATAGGGAATTTGTGGAAATGCTCCTAGTTTTATCTGGTAACCGTATTCTCGTATGTATCCAAGTGGCATTGATTTTTGCCCCTTATCTTGATGATAGAAGCGAATCAAATCATATGCCGGTAATAAGTAGGTTTCTTGCTGAGAAGAAAAGTGAAGAAGGACAAAGCAGATTCCTTGTTGAGCAAGGACTTGTTCCATATGCTGAATCTGATGTGGATGGAAATTTTTCATCGGAATCGCATGTTTTTGTTTTGTTTCCTTGGCTTCAAAGTCGATGTAATATCCCTTATAAACGCCAGAATAGTCTGTCGTTGAAGCTTGTCGAAAATAGGCTTCAACAATCTTGGCACGACTTCGTTGTGGATAGTCCACTCGTACGATTTGAATAGGGGTTGGTTTCTTGTGTATAACAGCCAAGCCCTGAGACAAATAGTAGTCGTTGGTAGCATTAATCATCTTTTCAAAAGACATTCCTCGATTTGCGAAATTTTGGGGTTGAGAAAGCGATGTTTGTCTTTTTTGGGATGAAATTTTATGAGGATAGTTGACCATAATTCTCCTTATTGGTACAATAACATCACTCTATTATACCATAATTTTACACAGAAAGGGTTAAAAATGACTACAGCTTTGGTTTTAGGCTATTCTGCTTTTGATTTGGGTTTGTTTTCGGACAAGGATCCTCGTCTTAAATTGATTAAAAAAGCGATACGTAGGGATTTAGAAGCTATGGCAGAAGATGGGGTGACTTGGCTTGTATTTACCGGAACTTTGGGCTTTGAATATTGGGTTTTAGAGGTTGCTCAGGAAATGAAGACCGAATACGGTTTCCACTTGGCCACCATTTTTGCTTTTGAAACTCATGGGGAAAATTGGAATGAAGGTAATCAGATGAAACTGAGCCGCTTTAAGCAGGTAGACTTTGTCAAATATGCTTATCCTCGTTATGAACACAAGGGGCAGTTAAGAGATTACCAGCAGTTTTTACTGGAAAATACGAATAGTTCTTATCTTTTTTATGATGAGGAAAATGAAACGAGACTAGCTTATATTTACCAAATGATGAAAGAGCAGGAAGACTATTTTATAAAGAGACTAACATTTGATCAGCTAAATGAACTTGCAGAAAATTTTTCCGAAAATTGAAGCTTTGACCTTGATTTTTGTTTGTCTTTTTTTATATAATAATACTAGCAACTGAGAATGGAGAGAGACATGGCAGGTATTATTTTTTCGGCGAAAGATATTTTTGAACAAGAGTTTGGACGTGAGGTCCGTGGCTATAGTAAGGTAGAAGTTGATGAGTTTTTAGACGATGTCATCAAGGACTATGAAACCTATGCTGCCTTGGTCAAGTCACTTCGTCAGGAAATTGCTGATTTGAAGGAAGAATTAGCTCATAAACCAAAACCTTCACCAGTTCAAACAGAACCTCTTGAAGCTACAACAACAAGTTCTATGACGAACTTTGATATTTTAAAACGTTTGAATCGTCTTGAAAAAGAAGTGTTTGGTAAACAAATTTTAGATAACTCAGGATTTTAAGAGCTTATTTAAAAAGTGCAATTTTTGGATAATCGCGTGAAGAGAATTTCTTTTCATGAGGAAAGTCCATGCTAGCACAGGCTGTGATGCCTGTAGTGTTTGTGCTAGGCGAAACCATAAGCCTAGGGACGAGAAATCGTTACGGCAGTTGAAATGGCTAAGTCCTTGGATAGGTCAGAGTAGGCTTGAAAGTGCCACAGTGACGGAGTCTTTCTGGAAACAGAGAGAGTGGAACGCGGTAAACCCCTCAAGCTAGCAACCCAAATTTTGGTCGGGGCATGGAGTGCACGGAAACGAACGTAGTACTCTGACTGCTATCAGCTAGAGCTGTTAGTGGTAGACAGATGATTATCGAAAGAAGTGGTCCTAGTCACTTCTGGAACAAAACATGGCTTATAGAAAATTGCATATAGGTTGGGGCTGAGAAATTTTCTCAACCTCATTTTTTAAAGTGGACATATAGAAAGGTCTTGTAAGACTGTAAAATGAAAAAAGAATTTAATTTAATTGCAACTGTGGCAGCTGGTTTGGAAGCTGTCGTGGGAAGAGAAGTGCGAGAGTTGGGCTACGATTGTCAAGTTGAAAATGGACGTGTGCGTTTTCAAGGAGACGTGAGAGCTATTATCGAAACCAACCTCTGGCTTCGGGCAGCAGATCGTATCAAAATTATCGTAGGAACCTTTCCAGCTAAGACTTTTGAGGAACTGTTTCAGGGAGTTTTCGCTTTAGATTGGGAAAATTATTTACCACTCGGAGCTCGGTTCCCGATTTCAAAAGCCAAATGTGTTAAGTCCAAACTTCACAATGAACCAAGTGTACAGGCAATTTCTAAGAAAGCTGTTGTCAAGAAATTGCAGAAACACTATGCTCGTCCAGAAGGTGTTCCTCTGATGGAGAATGGCCCAGAGTTTAAGATTGAGGTTTCTATTCTAAAGGATGTGGCAACTGTCATGATTGATACGACAGGATATAGCCTCTTTAAACGAGGTTATCGTACCGAAAAGGGTGGCGCTCCTATCAAGGAAAATATGGCGGCAGCCATTTTGCAACTTTCTAACTGGTATCCAGACAAGCCTTTGATTGATCCGACCTGTGGTTCGGGGACTTTCTGTATCGAGGCTGTCATGATTGCTCGAAAGATGGCACCAGGACTTCGTCGCTCTTTTGCATTTGAGGAATGGAACTGGGTCAGTGATCGTTTGATCCAAGAAGTGCGCACAGAAGCGGCCCAAAAAGTGGATCGTGAACTGGAACTGGATATCATGGGTTGTGATATTGATGCTCGCATGGTGGAGATTGCTAAGGCTAATGCTCAGGCAGCTGGTGTTGCAGGAGACATTACTTTTAAGCAGATGCGCGTGCAGGATTTGCGTTCTGATAAAATCAACGGTGTGATTATCTCCAATCCGCCTTATGGTGAACGTTTATCAGATGATGCAGGGGTGACCAAGCTTTATGCTGAGATGGGTGAGGTTTTTGAACCTCTCAAGACTTGGAGTAAGTTTATCCTAACTAGTGATGAAGCCTTTGAAAGCAAGTATGGTAGCCAAGCGGACAAGAAGCGTAAACTGTATAACGGAACCCTGAAAGTGGATCTGTATCAATATTTTGGTCAGCGTATCAAACGCCAAGAAGTAAAGTAGGAAGGTAAACTCATGACTAAGAAGAGACGGGATCGTCATAAAAATGAAGGACAAGAACCGCGATTTGATTTTGATGAAGCAAAAGAGTTAACAGTTGGTCAAGCTATTCGTAAAAATGAAGAAGTAGAAGCAGGGGTATTGCCTGAAGATTCCATTTTAGATAAGTATCTCAAGCAACACAAAGATGAAATTGAGGCAGATAAGTTTGCGACTCGCCAATACAAAAAGGAGGAATTAGTCGAAACGCAGAGTTTGGACGATCTTATCCAAGAGATTCGGGAGGAGACAGCTGTTGAGCCTACGATAGTAGAGAATGATTTCATCCAGTTTGATGACTTAGAATCTACACAAGTGACAGAAACTCCTTTTGATGAGGAATTTGACACTGAGGAGGCAGTCGAAACAGAGTATCCAATGGTGGATAGTGAAGATGGGAAAAGCGTTAAGAAACAGATTCTTTATGGCTTGTTAGCTGCCCTAGGAATTCTTATTATTGGGACTGGTTATTATGTTTATCGTCAAGTTACTCGCTCAACACAGGAAATCCAAACGGCTCAATCATCGTCTAGTGAGCAGAATGTTCAGCCTATTTTAGAAGATTTTAATAGTCAATACGATGCCTTCTACACAGATAGCAATAAAACAGCTTTGAAGAATAGCCAGTTTGAAAAGCTACCTCAACTCAAGGCTTTACTTGATAAGCTGGAAGGTACTCGTGAACATACGCTTGCCAAATCGAAATATGACAGCTTAGAAACGCAAATCAAGGCCATCCAAGAAGTCAATGCACAATTTGAAAAACCAGCTATTGTGGATGGTGTTCTAGATACCAGTGTCAAAGCCAAATCGAATGCTAAATTTACAGATATTAAAACTGGGAATACTGAGATTGATAAAGTGCTAGATAAGGCTATTAGCCTCGGTAAGAGCCAGCAAACAAGTACGTCTAGCTCAAGCTCAGGTCAAACTAGCAGTTCTAGTCAAGCAAGTTCAAATTCTTCTACCGACAGTACTACAAGTAACGCCAGTCCATCTTCAAGCGCCTCATCAAACAATTCAGTTTCTGCGCGGGATGATAGCTATGGTGGTTTATCAAGTTCTGGAGTCAACCTACAAAGAGCTTCAAGCCGTGTACCGTTCAATCAATCAGCTGTAGATGATAGTAACAACTCTGCCTGGGATTTTGCTGATGGTGTCTTGGAACAAATTCTAGCGACTTCACGTTCACGTGGTTATATCACTGGTAACCAATACATCCTTGAACGTGTCAATATCGTTAATGGCAATGGTTATTACAACCTCTACAAGCCAGACGGAACCTATCTCTTTACCCTTAACTGTAAGACAGGTTACTTTGTTGGAAATGGTTCAGGACATGCGGATGACTTGGACTACTAAGCAGTCGTTACAAAATTCTTTCTTTTCAAAAGTAAAAATGATAAAATAAAACAAATTAAACAAGAGGAGTGTCAAATGACAAAAGCTAACTTTGGTGTCGTAGGTATGGCCGTAATGGGTCGTAACCTTGCCCTTAATATTGAATCTCGTGGTTACACAGTTGCTATCTACAACCGTAGTAAAGAAAAAACGGAAGATGTAATTGCTTGCCATCCTGAAAAGAACTTTGTACCAAGCTATGACGTTGAAAGTTTTGTAAACTCAATTGAAAAACCTCGTCGTATCATGCTCATGGTTCAAGCTGGACCTGGTACAGATGCGACTATCCAAGCCCTTCTTCCACACCTTGACAAGGGTGATATCTTGATTGACGGTGGAAATACTTTCTACAAAGATACAATCCGTCGTAATGAAGAATTGGCAAACTCAGGTATCAACTTTATCGGTACTGGGGTTTCTGGTGGTGAAAAAGGTGCCCTTGAAGGTCCTTCTATCATGCCTGGTGGACAAAAAGAGGCCTACGAATTGGTTGCGGATGTTCTTGAAGAAATCTCAGCTAAAGCACCAGAAGATGGCAAACCATGTGTGACATATATCGGTCCTGATGGAGCTGGTCACTACGTGAAAATGGTTCACAACGGTATTGAGTATGGTGATATGCAATTGATCGCAGAAAGCTATGACTTGATGCAACACTTGCTAGGCCTTTCTGCAGAAGATATGGCTGAAATCTTTACTGAGTGGAACAAGGGTGAATTGGACAGCTATTTGATCGAAATCACAGCTGATATCTTGAGCCGTAAAGACGATGAAGGTCAAGACGGACCAATCGTAGACTACATCCTTGATGCTGCAGGTAACAAAGGAACTGGTAAATGGACTAGCCAATCATCACTTGACCTTGGTGTGCCATTGTCACTCATCACTGAGTCAGTATTTGCACGTTACATCTCTACTTACAAAGAAGAACGTGTACATGCTAGCAAGGTTCTTCCAAAACCAGCTGCCTTCACATTTGAAGGAGACAAGGCTGAGTTGATTGAAAAAATCCGTCAAGCCCTTTACTTCTCAAAAATCATTTCATACGCACAAGGTTTTGCTCAATTACGTGTAGCTTCTAAAGAAAACAACTGGAACTTGCCATTTGCAGACATCGCATCTATCTGGCGTGATGGCTGTATCATCCGTTCTCGTTTCTTGCAAAAGATTACAGATGCTTACAACCGTGATGCAGACCTTGCTAACCTTCTTTTGGATGAGTACTTCTTGGATGTTACTGCTAAGTACCAACAAGCAGTGCGTGATATCGTAGCCCTTGCAGTTCAAGCTGGTGTGCCAGTGCCAACTTTCTCAGCAGCTATTACTTACTTTGATAGCTATCGTTCAGCTGACCTTCCAGCTAACTTGATCCAAGCGCAACGTGACTACTTTGGTGCCCATACTTACCAACGTAAAGACAAAGAAGGAACATTCCACTACTCTTGGTATGACGAAAAATAAGTAGGTCTGCCATGGGGAAACGGATTTTATTACTTGAGAAAGAACGAAATCTAGCTCATTTTTTAAGTTTGGAACTCCAAAAAGAGCAATACCGAGTTGATCAGGTTGAGGAGGGGCAAAAAGCCCTCTCCATGGCTCTTCAGACAGACTATGACTTGATTTTATTGAATGCTCATCTGGGGGATATGACAGCCCAGGATTTTGCAGACAAGCTGAGTCGGACTAAGCCAGCTTCAGTCATTATGGTCTTGGACCATCGCGAAGACTTGCAAGATCAGATTGAGGCAATCCAACGCTTTGCCGTTTCTTACATCTATAAGCCAGTTATTATTGAGAATCTGGTAGCTCGTATTTCAGCGATTTTCCGAGGTCGGGACTTTATCGACCAACACTGTAGTCAGATGAAGGTTCCAACGTCTTACCGCAATCTGCGTATGGATGTAGAACATCATACTGTTTATCGTGGCGAAGAGATGATTGCTCTGACGCGTCGTGAGTATGATCTTTTGGCTACTCTTATGGGAAGCAAGAAAGTCCTGACGCGTGAGCAGTTGCTGGAAAGTGTCTGGAAGTATGAAAGTGCGACCGAAACCAATATCGTGGATGTCTATATCCGTTATCTACGTAGCAAGCTTGATGTAAAAGGTCAAAAAAGCTACATTAAAACCGTGCGTGGTGTTGGTTACGCTATGCAAGAATAGAAAGGCAGTCACGGTCGTGTAACTGCTGTTTGAGCTCTATACTATCTGTAACAGGAATTCCTGAACTCCAGATAGTATGGGGCTTTTTTTGAAGAGGCAAAATTGTAGACCCCTAGATGTCTTGTAAGGCTTCAAAGAGATGGTCAGAGAGAATGATTTCTTCTTGACCATAGTTTATACCCAATGAAAATGAAAGAGCAAACTAGGAAGCTAGCTGCAAGTTGCTCAAAACACTAGTTTTGAGGTTGCAGATGGAAGCTAACGTGATGTGAAGAGATTTTCGAAGAGTATTGGTATCTGATAAGCTTTCCTTTCATAGTTCTCTACTTTTTGACACTCAAAAGGGATGAGTTAGCTGTGGGTAAGATTAATATATTCTTTATAAGTATTCAAAAAATGGCATTTATCATAGTTTTGAAGGAAAGGGAGATTTTATTTTTAGTGCAATATTATAATATAGCAAATGATTTAAATCCTGAAATATTCTGAAAATACTGGAAAAAAATAAAAAATAATTAATATAATTGACAAATCCGCATATATAAATTATAATGTTGAGTGTATGTGTATGTGTATGTGTATGTGTATGTGTATGTGTATGTGTATGTGTATGTGTATGTGTATGTGTACTACATGCTATTTTTAGAAATTAAAAGGAGAAAATATAGTGTATTTTAATCGTAAAAATGCAGAGCAAAAGAACTGGAGAATGATCAAAAAAGGAAAGCATTTCCTATTCGGTTGTTCTCTTGTTTTTGCGGTCGGTGCTAGCTTAGCTACTCAAGTGGTTCATGCAAACACAGCAGAAACTACTGTAGCAAACAACTCGACTACTGGGGATGTTAACCCTACACCGAACGGAGATGGCAAGACTTATGAGGCACCTGCTGCTGTAGCAGAAATCAAGCCAGAAGTTACTACAACACCAGCTGTAGCAGCCAAACTTGATGAAGAAACTGCAAAAGAAGTTAAAGCTTTAGATAAAACTAAACTTGAAAACTACATTGCAGAAATCGAAGCGAAACTTGCAAATGGAACGTATGATAACAAAACAGAAGAGAGTGTTGCGGTATTAAAAGCTGACTTAGAAGCTGCAAAAGCTACATTAGCAAACGCAACAACTCAAGATGAAATCACAAAAGCTTATAATAAACTTGTAACTACAGCAAACACTAAATTAAAAAACAAACCTGTAGAGAAAAAAGAAACTCCAGCAGTAGACACTACTAACGGACAACTAACTGTAGGTAAAAAAGCAGAAAACACTGAGAAAAAATCAGAATCTAACTCAATCGAAAACACAGGATCTAACGACTCACGTAACGGTAAAGCATTAGATAAGAATAATGCTTTTAGAGCGGAAGTTGCCTATTCAGAAGGTACAAATGCAGCCGCAAATGGTCATAGTGATACCTATATCCTTAATGATGTTAATAAAGCCACGTCTACAGATGACGCTGTTAATGCAGTTTCTAGAGTTACAAATTATAAAGTTAAATATAATAAAGACGCTAGTGGGAAGATTACTTCATTAGATTGGCTTGTCTTTTATAATGATCATGCAGAAAATCTATCTAATACGTATAATACAGATGGAGGAGATGTATATCGAAATTTCATCCAAATTCCTGCAGAAGTTAATATGCCAACTAGCATTACACGTGCAAAATATAACTCTCCAATCCAAGGTAAATTAAATCCTAAAACTAAAAAACTTGAACGTAGAAAACCTGATGGTTCAGCATTGAGTAGTTCTGTAACGTTTGAAAATCCAGCACCAGCTACAGCTGCTGGATTACCATTAGACAAAAAAGATACCTTTTCTCTGGCTTCTGGTTGGGAAAGTGGTATCTATGGTCGTTCTATAGAAAAACTTGCCGGTCAGGAGGACAGATATTTCAAGAGTGCGGCATCTAATTCTTCTCCGAGAACTAAAGAGTTATTGGATAATGTTGCCTTGAATGACAAACGTTTGATTGTGGATCGTTCGACTACGGGTGGTTCAGGTTATGATGGCTATGCATGGAGTTTTAGAACTGAAGTTCCTGCAACAACATCTAACGAACAGTTGAAAGATATGAAGGTTGTATTTGGTATGATGCGTAGTGCCACTGCTGGTGCCAATGCAGGTTTCGCCAACATTGCAACTAACCCTATAAAAATGTGGCAGTCTGATGTTTCCACACCAACAGCGAAAGATCAAACTGTAAAAGTTGGTCAAAAACCAGATGCGACAAAATCAATTGGAAACTTAGACACTCTTCCAAAAGGAACAACAGTTAAGTACAAGGATGCAGTAGATACAAAAACTCCAGGTGAAAAACGAGCAACAGCAGTTGTAACTTACCCGGATAAATCTACAAAAGAAGTTCCTGTAAAAGTAATTGTTGAAAAAGAAGCAGTAGCACCAGCTAAGCCAGTTACTCCAAAACCAGAAGCACCCAAACCAAGCACACCAGCGCCAGATGCAGCAACTAACAAACCAGCGGCAGGTGCAGCGACTAACAATCCAGCAGCAACACCAACAACTAGTGGTCCAGAAATTGTCAATGATTTGGCAGGTAAAGCAAGTACGCCAGCGGATGTGACTATCAAAGCACCAGCAGGTTCAACTGTTAAGCTTTACAACACAGATGGTGTTGTGATCGGTGAAGCGGTAGCTAACGACCAAGGTGTAGCAACTGTTCACCCTACAAACAGTCTTCCAGAAGGAGAGATTACAGCTACTTCAACACCAGCAGGTGGAACAGAGTCAGCTAAGAGTGCACCGATTACAGTTACGAAAACACCATTAACTATTATTGATGGTGGGGTTACTGGTAATAATGATACTAGACTATTAGTAAGTAAAGAGACTATTACAGTATATCCTGGTGATAAAATTGATGTTGATGTTGTAGCTCAAGCTACAGCTTTAGAGAAATTTTCAGTTGAGAAAAATCCGACAGCTATAAAAGGAGTATTACCATCAGGGGGATACCTAGGAACTTCAAATGGAGCTACGATTAACCAACGTGATGCTAAATATAGTGGTACTGTTGCAATGGATCAGCCAGCAGGAACTAACAGTATTGTCTTTCATGCAAGTAATCGAGATAAACCAACAAAGATATACAGAGAACTTAAAGTAATAGTCCTTGAGACTGCTAAGAAATATGAACCAGTTGCAGGTACAAAAGTAGATATTGCAGATTCTAACGGCGTTAGTGAAACTGAAAAGAACAAGATTATCGAAGCAGTGAAATCTGCTAACCCGAGTCTTCCAGCAAATTCACAATACAGTGTGGATGAAAAAGGAAATCTTACTATCACTTATCCTGATGGATCAAAAGATAAGATTGCAGCAGCATATCTAGTAAATCCAGCAACTCCAGTAGTAGCTCCAACAGTAGAGATTCCTTACTCTAATAAAGCTACTAAAGAAGTTTATGTATACGGTGGGGAAGAAAATTCATTCGATATCAAATTCAAAGATGATAGCGGAAAAATTGCAAGTGCTACTGTAAAACAAGGTGGTAACAAAGCATTTGCTGATGTTGCAGGTGAAGCAAATACTATCAACACTCAGTATGGATTTAAAGCAAATGTTATCAATGCTGAAACTCCAGCGACAGCAGATGCACCAGCAGTCATTACTTACTCAGGTACTCCAGCAGCAACAGATGGTTTAGCAAAAGACAAACTAGAGGCAGCAACTAAAGGAGAAAATCCAGAAGGTATGGCTTTAGGATGGCGTTATGCAACTGCAACGGATAAAGATGGTGCATTTATTGAGAATAAAGCAGTAGGTAGCTCAACTGCAACTGATCCAGGTG
>NZ_VFSH01000010.1 GCF_006385785.1 Streptococcus shenyangsis | reverse complement strand
TTACTCAGAGTTAAGTGACGATAGCCTAGGAGATACACCTGTACCCATGCCGAACACAGAAGTTAAGCCCTAGAACGCCGGAAGTAGTTGGGGGTTGCCCCCTGTGAGATATGGAAGTCGCTTAGCTTTAATCCGCCATAGCTCAGTTGGTAGTAGCGCATGACTGTTAATCATGATGTCGTAGGTTCGAGTCCTACTGGCGGAGTTGTTAAGAAAAGGAGGTATATACTTCCTTTTTATTTTAGCTCTTTATCAACTGTAGTGGGTTGAAGAAAAGCTAAGCTATAGAAAGGACAAATTTCGTCCTTTCTTTTTTAATATTCAGAGCAATAAAAATCCGTTTTTTAAAGTTATCAAAGTTCCGAAAACCAAAGGTATTTCGTTTGATAAGTTTGATGAGATTATTGGTCGCTTCCAATTTGGCGTTAGAATTCAGAGCAATAAAAATCCGTTTTTTAAAGTTATCAAAGTTCCGAAAACCAAAGGTATTTCGTTTGATAAGTTTGATGAGATTATTGGTCGCTTCCAATTTGGCGTTAGAATATGGTAACTGAAGGACGTTGACGATTTTGTCTTTTTCCTTGAGAAAAGTTTTAAAGACAGTCTGAAAAATAGGATGAACTTTCTTTAGATTGTCTTCAATGAGTTCGAAAAATTTCTCCGGTTCCTTATTCTGAAAGTGGAAAAGCAAGAGCTGATAGAGATGATAGTGGAGTTTCAAGTCTTCGGAATAGCTCAAAAGCTTGTCTAGGATTTCTTTATTGGTTAAGTGCATACAAAAAGTAGGGCGATAAAATCTCTTATCACTGAGTTTACGACTATCCTGTTGAATGAGCTTCCAGTAGCGCTTGATAAGCTTGTATTCATGAGATTTTCGCTCAAACTGATTCATGATTTGGACACGCATACGACTCATGGCACGACTTAGATGTTGAACAATGTGAAAGCGATCAAGTACAATTTTAGCACACGGAAAAAGCTGTTTAGCCAAGTCATAGTAGGGACTAAACATATCCATAGTAATGATTTTCACCTGACAGCGAACGGCTCTATCGTAGCGAAGAAAGTGATTCCGGATGATGGCTTGTGTTCTGCCCTCAAGAACAGTGATGATATTGAGCTTTTCAAAATCTTGCGCAATGAAACTCATCTTTCCCTTAGTGAAGGAATATTCGTCCCAGGACATAATCTCAGGAAGACGAGAAAAATCATGCTTAAAGTGAAGGTCATTAAGTTTGCGAATAACGGTTGAAGTTGAGATGGCAAGCTGATGAGCAATGTCGGTCATAGAAGTTTTTTCAATCAACTTTTGAGCAATCTTTTTATTGATGATACGAGGGATTTGGTGATTCTTCTTGACGAGGGAAGTCTCAGCGACCACTATTTTCGAGAATTGATAGCACTTAAAACGACGCTTTTTAAGGAGAATTCTAGTAAGCATACCAGTCGTTTCTAGGTAAGGAATCTTAGACGGTTTTTGAAAGTCATATTTCTTCATTTGGCTTCCGCAATCAGGACAAGACGGGACATCGTAGTCCAGTTTAGCGATGATTTCTTTGTGGGTATCCCTATTGATGATATCTATAATTTGGATATTTGGATCTTTGATATCGAGTAGTTTTGTGATAAAATGTAATTGTTCCATATGATTCTTTCTAGTGAGTTGTTTAGTCGCTTTTCATTATAGATCTTATGGGACTTTTTTCTATAACAAAATAGGCTCCATAATATCTATAGGGGATTTACCCACTACAAATATTATAGAGCCAAAAAATTGAACAACTCCTAAGAGATTCATCGTACGCTAAATATCACAAACGTCTACAGATTATTTATTTTCGCTCAAAGGAAAAGAGTTATAAAGGAAAACATGGATCTGCTAGATTGCAATAAAACAACTATTCGGAGGAATTTGAAAAATATAAGGAGTTTGCTTTGGATGCTCTTCTTCAAGAGACCCGTGGCGGTCGCCATCGCGAATATATGACTTATGAAGAAGAGAAAGCATTTCTAAAACGTCATATAGAAGCTGCTCAGGCTGGGGAATTTGTAACTGTCAATCAGTTATTTGAAGATTATCAAAAAGAGATTGGTCGCACTTCCACACGTGATGGTTTCTATTATCTCCTGAAACGCCATGGTTGGCGAACAGTCACCCCTCGATCTGAACATCCCAAGAAGGCAGACGTTCAAACAATTGAGACGTCTAAAAATAAAATCTACATTCGAGACCTTAAGTAAGCGTTTTAAAGAGGAGAAATACTATAACAAAGTACGCTTGATGTACCAAGATGAAGCTGGTTTTGGAAGAATCAGTAAGATGAGTTTTTGTTGGGCTCCTCAAGGAATCCGACCTAGCATTCCTAGTCATTATATGCTAGAATATCTCTATTGTTATGGGGCAGTAGATGCTCAGACAGGAGATTCCTTCTTCCTCATTGTTGGAGGATGCAATACTGAGTGGACGAATGAATTTCTACGACAAGTCTCACAAGCTTATCCAGATGACTATATGTTACTTGTAATGGATAATGCTATATGGCATAAATCAAGTATCTTAGAGATTCCAAATAATGTTGAGTTAGCTTTTATTCCACCTTATACACCAGAAATGAACCCTATTGAACAAGTCTGGAAAGGAATTCGAAAACGAGGTTTTAAAAACAAGGCTTTCCAAACATTGGAAGCCGTCATTGATAAGCTTCAAGAAGTTATTCAAGGACTGGAAAAAAGTGTTTTAAAGTCCACTGTCAGCAGACAATGGACAAGGTTGCTTTTTGAAAATATTTGAGTGTAAAGCAGTTAATAAGGTCTTTATAATAGTCTAATTTAGGTAGTAAATTTCTTCCTATCCTGTCAACTTTTCTTATTTGTTATCTTGTTGAGGCTGGTATTTTAACAATTCAGGAATTGATACTTAATGTTTTAAATTTTTTGTTAGAATAAAGGTTATAAAAAGAAAAGGAGTATATATTTATGCTACAAAAAATTTATGAGCAGATGGCGGATTTTTATAGAAATATTGAAGAAGAGTATGGTACTGTATTTGGTGATAATTTTGATTGGGAACATTTTCATTTTAAATTTTTAATTTATTATTTAGTGAGATATGGTATTGGGTGTCGTAGGGATTTTATTGTTTACCATTATCGTGTTGCTTATCGTTTGTATCTTGAAAAGATGATAATGAAACAAGGTTTTATTTCTTGTTGAGATAGTCTGAGTGAATTTCCGAACAAATTTATTATTTTATAGAAAGATAATGATAAATAGCTGGTTATTTTTCTAAAACATTTTTTAATAGTTGGAAATAGCAAATCTTTCTATTGTTTCTTCTTGATAAAAAGGCGTTTTTTTCTTATAATAAATTGTAAGATATAATTGCAGGTGAGAGTCCTGCCATGTATGTGAGAAAGGAAGAGCCTGAGGGCTCAGACAAGATTATGACTTCAGTTGTTGTTGTAGGTACCCAGTGGGGTGATGAAGGTAAAGGGAAGATTACAGACTTCCTTTCAGCGAATGCAGAAGTGATTGCACGTTACCAAGGTGGTGATAATGCAGGGCACACGATTGTGATTGATGGTAAAAAATTTAAGTTGCACTTGATTCCATCTGGGATTTTCTTCCCTGAAAAAATCTCTGTTATTGGGAATGGTATGGTTGTAAATCCTAAATCTCTTGTAAAAGAGTTGAGCTATCTTCATGAGGAGGGTGTGACAACTGATAACTTGCGTATTTCTGATCGCGCGCATGTTATTTTGCCTTATCATATCGAGTTGGATCGCTTGCAAGAAGAAGCTAAGGGCGACAATAAGATTGGTACTACAATTAAGGGAATTGGTCCAGCTTATATGGACAAGGCTGCTCGTGTTGGGATTCGTATCGCAGATCTTTTGGATAAAGATATTTTCCGTGAGCGTTTAGAACGTAACCTTGCTGAAAAGAATCGTCTTTTTGAAAAATTGTATGACAGTAAAGCGATTGCTTTTGATGATATTTTTGAAGAATATTATGAATATGGTCAACAAATCAAGAAGTATGTGACAGACACATCTGTTATCTTGAATGATGCGCTTGATAATGGCAAACGTGTGCTTTTTGAAGGTGCACAAGGTGTTATGCTAGATATCGACCAAGGTACATATCCATTTGTTACGTCATCAAACCCTGTGGCTGGTGGTGTGACCATTGGTTCTGGTGTTGGTCCAAGTAAGATTGACAAGGTTGTAGGTGTATGTAAAGCCTATACGAGTCGTGTAGGAGACGGTCCTTTCCCAACTGAGTTGTTTGATGAAGTTGGAGAGCGTATCCGTGAAATTGGTCATGAATATGGGACAACAACTGGTCGTCCACGTCGTGTAGGTTGGTTTGACTCAGTTGTAATGCGTCATAGCCGTCGTGTTTCTGGTATCACTAACCTTTCATTGAACTCTATCGATGTTTTGAGTGGTTTAGATACAGTAAAAATCTGTGTGGCCTATGATCTTGATGGTCAACGTATTGACTACTATCCAGCTAGTCTTGAGCAATTGAAGCGTTGCAAGCCTATCTATGAAGAGTTGCCAGGTTGGTCAGAAGATATCACCGGAATTCGTAATTTGGAAGATCTTCCTGAGAATGCGCGTAACTACGTTCGTCGTGTGAGCGAATTGGTTGGCGTTCGTATCTCTACTTTCTCAGTAGGTCCTGGTCGTGAACAAACAAATATTTTAGAAAGTGTTTGGTCGTAAGAGATTTTTAAGATTTGTTTAAGATAGGTCGGGTATACTATAGACAGTTACAAGAAGACCTCCTAACTTGTTGTAACAAATATCCTAAACTTTTCTTTTTCATAATAATCTCCCTATAAAGTCACCGCATTCGGTGGCTTTTTTTGTCTTGGGATTCATGATATAATAATAAAATCGACAAGTAGGAAAAGGGAAATTGATGAATTATACAGTTGAAGAAAAAGAAGTCTTTATGAGGGAAGCTTTGAGAGAGGCTGAGATTGCTTTGGAACACGATGAAATTCCAATTGGTTGTGTGATTGTCAAGGACGGAGAAATCATTGGTCGTGGGCATAATGCGCGTGAGGAGTTGCAGCGAGCGGTTATGCATGCGGAGATTATGGCCATAGAAGATGCGAACCTTAGTGAGGAGAGCTGGCGCTTGCTGGATTGCACGCTTTTTGTGACCATTGAGCCTTGTGTCATGTGTAGTGGGGCGATTGGACTTGCCCGTATTCCAAACGTGGTCTATGGGGCTAAAAACCAGAAATTTGGCTCTGCTGGGAGTTTGTACGATATCTTGACAGATGAGCGTCTCAATCATCGTGTGGAGGTTGAAACGGGAATTTTGGAAGATGAATGTGCAGCTATTATGCAGGACTTTTTTAGAAATAGACGGAAAAAATAATTTTGCTTTTAAAATGAATGGGAATGTGATATAATAAATAGTAGAGCAACAGTTCTGCGTGAAGCGGGTCAGGGGAGGAATCCAGCAGCCCTAAGCGATTTGAATTGTGTGCTCTTTTTTTCGTGCTTTTTCCGAATAAATAAGATAGAATAATCTAGAATAAATGATAATAGAAAAGAGAAGATGATGAAAATTCGTGGTTTTGAATTGGTTTCTAGTTTTACAGATGAAAATTTATTGCCAAAGCGTGAGACAGCGCATGCGGCTGGTTACGACTTAAAGGTTGCTGTGCGTACGGTTATTGCGCCAGGAGAGATTGTCTTGGTTCCGACAGGGGTTAAGGCTTATATGCAACCGACTGAGGTTCTCTACCTATATGATCGTTCTTCAAATCCTCGTAAGAAGGGCTTGGTTTTAATTAATTCAGTTGGCGTTATTGATGGGGACTATTATGGAAATCCTGGGAATGAAGGGCATATTTTTGCGCAGATGAAGAATATCACAGACCAAGAAGTGATTCTCGAAGTTGGAGAACGTGTTGTCCAGGCTGTCTTTGCTCCTTTCTTAATTGCAGATGGAGATGTGGCTGATGGCATTCGAACTGGTGGATTTGGATCGACAGGGCACTAGAATGAAGATTATCTTTGTACGTCATGGGGAGCCAGATTATTATGAGTTAGAGAAGCGTTCTTATACGGGATTTGGGATAGATTTGGCGCCCTTGTCTGAGAAGGGACGGCAGCAAGCTCAGGAACTGAGCAAGAATCCTTTACTCCCTTTAGCTGAAATAATCATATCTTCTGCAGTCACAAGAGCTTTAGAAACGGCTTCTTATGTGGTTTGTGCTACGGGTCTTCCTTTGAGAGTGGAGCCATTATTGCATGAATGGCAGGTCTATGAAAGTGGAACAGATAATTTTGAAAAAGCTCGTACTATGTTTCTAGAAAATAATGGGGAGTTACTTCCTAATAGTCCTATTCAATATGAGACAGCTACGGAAATGAAGTCTCGTTTTCTAGAATGTATGTCTAAGTATCGAGAACACCAGACTGTGGTAGTTGTTGCTCATCGAATGCTCATGCGCCAGTTTGTACCAAATGAGAAGATTGATTTTTGCCAAGTGATTGAGTATGAGTTAGAGATATAGAAAGAGGTTTATCATCGCAAAGAAAAAAGCGACATTTGTATGTCAAAATTGTGGGTATAATTCCCCTAAATATCTGGGACGTTGTCCTAACTGTGGGTCTTGGTCTTCTTTTGTAGAAGAGGTTGAGGTTGCCGAGGTCAAGAATGCGCGTGTGTCCTTGACAGGTGAGAAGACCAAGCCCATGAAACTGGCTGAGGTGACTTCCATCAATGTCAATCGAACCAAGACGGAGATGGAGGAATTCAACCGTGTACTTGGAGGTGGAGTGGTACCAGGGAGTCTCGTCCTCATCGGTGGGGATCCTGGGATTGGAAAATCAACCCTTCTCCTACAAGTCTCAACCCAGCTGTCTCAAGTGGGGACGGTTCTCTACGTCAGTGGGGAGGAGTCTGCCCAGCAGATTAAGTTACGAGCAGAGCGCTTGGGAGATATTGATAGCGAGTTTTATCTCTATGCCGAGACCAATATGCAGAGTGTTCGAGCTGAGGTGGAGCGCATCCAACCAGACTTCCTCATTATTGACTCTATCCAGACCATTATGTCTCCTGAGATTTCAGGGGTGCAGGGGTCTGTTTCTCAAGTGCGTGAGGTGACGGCTGAACTTATGCAGCTGGCCAAAACCAATAATATTGCCATCTTTATCGTAGGTCATGTGACCAAGGAGGGGACTCTGGCTGGTCCACGTATGTTGGAGCATATGGTAGATACGGTACTTTACTTTGAAGGGGAACGCCACCATACCTTCCGTATTTTAAGAGCGGTCAAAAACCGTTTTGGTTCTACCAATGAAATTGGGATTTTTGAGATGCAGTCGGGTGGTCTGGTTGAGGTACTCAATCCGAGCCAAGTTTTCCTAGAAGAGCGTTTGGATGGAGCGACTGGTTCGTCAATAGTTGTGACCATGGAAGGGACGCGTCCAATTTTAGCAGAGGTTCAGGCTTTGGTGACACCTACCATGTTTGGAAATGCCAAGCGTACTACGACAGGACTTGACTTCAATCGTGCTAGCTTGATTATGGCTGTTTTGGAGAAACGGGCAGGATTGCTTCTCCAAAATCAGGATGCTTATCTCAAATCTGCTGGTGGTGTAAAATTGGATGAACCTGCGATTGACTTAGCTGTTGCAATTGCCATTGCTTCGAGCTACAAGGACAAGCCAACTAATCCTCAGGAATGTTTTGTTGGAGAACTGGGCTTGACGGGAGAGATTCGGCGCGTGAATCGTATTGAACAACGTATTAATGAAGCTGCTAAGCTGGGATTTACCAAGATTTATGTACCTAAGAATTCCTTGACAGGAATCACTCCGCCTAAGGAAATTCAGGTCATTGGGGTGACAACGATTCAGGAAGTTTTGAAAAAGGTCTTTGCATAATTCGTGACAAATCCTCTTAAAAATGATAAGATAGGAGAAATATTTGACTATCAAATTTTCGAGGAGGGAATCATGTCGTATTTTGAACAGTTTATGCAAGCCAATCAGGCTTATGTTGCCCTACATGGGCAGTTAAATCTGCCACTTAAACCCAAAACAAGAGTTGCCATTGTGACCTGTATGGACTCACGTTTGCACGTTGCGCAAGCTCTAGGTTTGGCACTTGGGGATGCTCATATCTTGCGGAATGCAGGTGGTCGAGTGACTGAGGACATGATTCGTTCGCTAGTTATTTCCCAGCAACAGATGGGGACAAGAGAGATTGTGGTGCTGCACCATACAGACTGTGGTGCTCAGACCTTTGAAAATGGTCCTTTTCAGGAGTATTTGAAAGAGGAACTGGGTGTCGACGTGTCAGACCAGGACTTCTTGCCCTTCCAAGATATAGAGGAGAGTGTGCGAGAGGATATGCAAGCCCTTATCGAATCTCCCTTAATACCAGACGATGTCATTATCTCTGGTGCCATTTATGATGTGGATACAGGAAGTATGACAGTTGTAGAATTATAAATACTTCATTTAGAAAGAAAGTGTATGAAGAAAAACAGTATTTTATTTATTTTTATCTTATTGCTATGTATTGGTTTACAGTATGAAACCATCTACTATACGGATGGTTCGATGTCAGCTGCGGAATATGGACTAATGGGAGTTTCTATCTTTCTAGCTCTCTTTTACATGATTCCGGCTCTTTATTTCCTTTTCTGTATTGGGAAAAAATGGGAATTGCCAAAGAATGCCTTGATTTTGTCTTTATTGGGTGGGATGTTCCTTTCAGGCTGGCTGTCTAGCTTTGCGAATACCTATATCCATGATTTGCTGGGTATTCTTTTCCCAGATAGTGCATTTTTAAATGCTTTTGAAAGTGCGATTGTGGCTCCTTTGGTAGAAGAACCCTTGAAATTGTTGCCACTTGTCTTTGTTTTAGCTTTGATTCCTGTCCGAAAATTAAAATCTTTGTTTTTACTAGGGATTGCTTCTGGTTTGGGATTCCAAATGATTGAGGATATTGGTTATATCCGTACAGATTTGCCAGAGGGATTTGACTTTACTATTTCGAGAATTTTAGAGCGTATCATCTCAGGAATTGCCTCTCACTGGACTTTTTCAGGTCTGGCTGTAGTAGGTGTTTACTTACTTTACAGAGCTTATAAAGGACAGAAGGTTGGCAAGAAAGATGGGCTTATTTTCCTAGGTTTAGCCTTGGGAACTCACTTCTTGTTTAATTCTCCTTTTGTAGAGTTGGAGACAGAGTTGCCTTTAGCGATTCCAGTGGTTACAGCTATTGCTCTCTATGGTTTTTATCAGGCTTATCGCTTTGTTGAGAAGAACGATGGGTTGATGAACTAGAATATTTTTAAAAAGAATGATGCAAGGGCACAAATATGCTGCCCTTCTTTTATTTTTGATTGAAAAATAGTGTAAAAAGCGCTACAATGGTAGATGGAAAAATCTTGTGAAAAGCACAAGCGATACATATATACCGGAGGAAATCATGTCTTTTTCTGATTTAAAGCTGTTTGCCCTTTCTTCTAATAAAGAATTGGCAGAACGTGTGGCGCAGGAGATTGGGATAGAGTTGGGGAAATCAAGTGTTCGCCAATTTTCAGATGGAGAGATTCAGGTCAACATCGAAGAATCAATCCGTGGGAAACACGTCTTTATCCTACAATCAACTAGCTCGCCTGTAAATGACAATCTGCTTGAAATTTTGATTATGGTAGATGCTTTGAAGCGTGCGAGTGCAGAATCTGTCAATGTTGTCATGCCTTACTATGGGTATGCACGTCAGGATAGAAAGGCGAGAGCGCGTGAGCCAATCACTTCAAAACTTGTTGCAAATATGCTTGAAGTAGCTGGAGTGGATCGTTTATTGACAATCGACTTGCATGCTGCGCAGATTCAAGGATTCTTTGATATTCCTGTGGATCATTTGATGGGAGCTCCTCTGATTGCGGATTATTTTGAGCGTCGTGGCATGGTTGGTTCTGACTATGTGGTTGTCAGTCCAGACCATGGAGGGGTGACTCGTGCCCGTAAGTTGGCAGAATTTTTGAAAACATCTATCGCTATCATCGACAAACGTCGTAGCGTTGATAAGATGAATACCAGTGAAGTCATGAACATCATCGGTAAGGTCGAAGGCAAGACTTGTATCTTGATTGATGATATGATTGATACTGCTGGAACGATTTGTCATGCGGCAGATGCCCTTGCGGAAGCTGGTGCCGTTGAAGTCTATGCAAGCTGTACGCACCCAGTTCTTTCTGGTCCTGCTATGGACAATATCCAAAAATCAGCTATTAAGAAATTGGTTGTTTTGGATACCATCTATCTGCCAGAAGAGCGTTTGATTGATAAGATTGAGCAGATTTCAATCGCTCATCTCCTAGGGGATGCTATCGTACGTATCCATGAAAAACGCCCACTTTCTCCACTTTTTGGTATTGAGAAAAAGATTTAATAACCAAGCCTGAGATAATTCTCAGGTTTTTTTCGTCTCTTTTCCGAATAAATAGATAGAGTCAGTGAATCTAGTAAAACTAGATTTAATACTCTTCGAAAATCAAATTCAAACTACGTCAACGTCGCCTTGCCGTACTCAAGTACAGCCTGCGGCTAGTTTCCTAGTTTGCTCTTTGATTTTCATTGAGTATAAAACTGTGATATAATAAAAGGAGGAGAAGGATGATTCTAAGACATCCGGGCATCAGCCCGACTAATGACTTAGTTGCTAAGAAAATCTTTAGCAATCCGGAAATCACTTGTCAATTTATTCGCGATATGTTGGATTTACCAGCAAAAAATGTGACCATTTTGGAGGGAAGTAATATTCATGTCTTGCCTTCTCTGCCCTATTCAGCACAAGATTTCTATACAAGTATTGATGTCTTGGCGGAGTTGGACAATGGAACTCAGGTAATTATTGAGATTCAGGTGCATCATCAGAATTTTTTCATCAATCGCCTGTGGGCTTATTTGTGTAGTCAGGTCAATCAAAATCTAGAAAAAATTCGCCAGCAAGAAGGCAATACTCATCAAAGTTACAAGCATATCGCACCAGTATATGCTATCGCAATTGTGGACAGTAATTACTTCTCAGATGACTTGGCTTTCCACAGCTTTAGTATGCGTGAGGACACGACAGGTGAGGTCTTAACCATCACCAATAATGGTCAAGAAAACCATCTGGTTAAGATGGCATTCTTGGAATTAAAAAAATACAGAGAAACCAGCAAGGATAGCGTTCGCAAGCCATGGTTGGAGTTTTTCGGGAACAAACCCTTTACCCAAGAACCCGAGCGAGCCATCAGCCAAGCAGATCAACTGCTGGACTACAAGAGCTGGTCCGAGGAGGACAGGAAGATGTTTAGTCAACTACGTATGCGCGAAGAACAGGCATTATTAGCTCATGACTATGCCTTGGAACAAGCTGAGGAAAAGGGCTTAGAGCGTGGACTTGAGCGTGGTCGTGCAGAAGGAGTTGAACAAGGCCGAGCTGAGGGTATTGAGCAAGGTATTGAACAGGGACTAGAACGTGGGAAACTTTTTGCCTTTCTAGATATGGTTCGCCAAGGTCTTCTGACTTCGGAGGTTGCGAGCCAGCAGCTGGGTATGACGGTCTCTGAGTTTGAAGCACTCTTGTAAGACCATCACAAACAATGGGCAAGAAAACCATTTTGTTAAGATGGCATTCTTGGAATTAAAAAAATACAGAGAAACCAGCAAAGACGAGGTTCGCAAGCCCTGGTTGGAATTTTTCGGGAACAAACCCTTTACCCAAGAACCCGAGCGAGCCATCAGTCAGGCAGATCAACTGCTGGACTACAAAAGCTGGTCCGAGGAGGACAGAAAAATGTTTAGTCAACTACGTATGCGCGAAGAACAAGCGTTATTGGCTCAGGATTATGCCTTGGAGACTGCTAGGGCGGAAGGTCTTGAACAAGGTTTAGAGCGTGGTCTTGAACAGGGACTGGAGCGTGGGAAAGCTGAAGGAAGTTTCGCTATGTTAGCAAATCTAGTCCGTCAACAGCTACTGACATCTGAAGTTGCTAGCCAGCAATTGGGCATGACTGTCGCTGAGTTTGAGGCGCTGTTAGAAAGGCATAAGTAAGAAATCTGTGGACAAACGTTATGTAATATGAAAATAACTAAAAAGGGTAGCTAAATTGCTTGATGTAAAAGAGATTGGCTATCTTTTTTGTTAGGAAAATTTGAACTTTCACCTGTCTTTTCCGAATAAATAGATAGAGCCAGATAATCTAGGAAACCTAGATTTAAAAATGTGCTATAATGAAAGGAGAAAGAATATGACTGTACGTCATCCGGGCATCAGCCCGACCAATGACTTAGTTGCTAAGAAAATCTTTAGCAATCCAGAAATCACTTGTCAATTTATCCGCGATATGTTGGACTTACCAGCCAAAAATGTGACTATTTTGGAGGGAAGCAATATTCATGTCTTGCCTTCCATGCCATACTCGGCGCAGGATTTTTACACTAGTATAGATGTCTTAGCTGAACTAGATAATGGAACCCAAGTAATCATTGAGATTCAAGTTCATCATCAGAATTTTTTCATCAATCGTCTGTGGGCTTACCTGTGCAGTCAGGTCAATCAAAACCTCGAAAAAATTCGCCAGCAAGAAGGAAATACTCATCAGAGTTACAAACACATCGCACCAGTATACGCTATCGCCATTGTGGATAGTAACTACTTCTCAGATGATTTGGCTTTTCATAGCTTTAGCATGCGAGAGGATACGACGGGTGAGGTTTTAACGATTACAAACAATGGACAAGAAAACCATCTGGTCAAGATGGCGTTCTTGGAATTAAAAAAATACAGAGAAACCAGCAAAGACAAGGTTCGCAAACCGTGGTTGGAGTTTTTCGGGAATAAACCCTTTACCCAACAACCCGAGCGAGCCATCAGCCAGGCAGACCAACTGCTAGACTACAAGAGCTGGTCCGAGGAGGACAGGAAGATGTTTAGTCAACTACGTATGCGCGAAGAACAAGCCTTGTTAGCACAGGACTATGCCTTGGAAACAGCTAGGGCCGAAGGTATTGAACAAGGTATTGAAAAAGGATTAGAGCGTGGAAAAGTTGAAGGACAAATCTTTACCTTTCTAGATTTAGTACGCCAACATGTTTTAACTTCCGAATTTGCGAGTGAACAATTGGGCATGACTGTCGCTGAGTTTGAGTCACTATTGAAAGAGCATCACAAATAATAACTAAAAAAATACAGAGAAACCAGCAAAGATGAGGTTCGCAAGCCGTGGTTGGAGTTTTTCGGGAATAAACCCTTTACTCAGCAACTCGAGCGAGCCATCAGCTAGGCAGACCAACTGCTGGACTACAAGAGCTGGTCCGAGGAGGATAGGAAGATGTTTAGTGAACAACGCAGGCGTGAGGAACAAGCATTATTGACTCATGACTATGCCTTGGAAACAGCTAGGGCGGAAGGTATTGAACAGGGACTGGAGCGTGGACTTGAACGTGGGAAAGTTGAAGGAAGAGTTTTTGCTTTTCTAGATATGGTCCGTCAAGATCTTCTGACATCTGAAGTTGCTAGCCAGCAATTGTGGATGACTCTCGCTGAGTTTGAAGCTTTATTATGAGTTCAATCTTTATTCAATCTTTATATAGTAGAAAGTTTATGAAATGGCAAGTTTTAGCTGAATACTTGCCGTTTTTACTTGACTTTTATGAGGGTTTATAAGATAATACCAAGGAAGTGAGTTCTATCCAACTGTCTATGTGGATTAGATATGAATGATTTTACTCAAGGATGATTAGTTTGTGAGATTTTCACTCAAAAATACAATATTTGACGGGTATTTTTCTCACAAAGATGTTTTTTCACCTTTTTTTGAAAAAATAGGTAAAAACTTTAAAAACTAGAAGAAAACCCTTGACAAATCCTGCAAATATTTATATACTGTATGGTAGTAAGATAGTCTTACGAAAAATATATAATGAAAAACAAAGGAGATAAAACGATGAAAAAAGTTTTATTGACAAGCGCAGTCGCTCTTGCAGCATTTGGTGCTGTTCAAGCTGTTTCAGCTAATGATCTTAGCACTTCTGCTGGTGCTACTAATGGTGGTACAGTATATGGTAAAGTAGATCCTAGAACTGGTAAAATTGTAGGTAACGCATATAGTGCAAATGAACACCCTTCATTCCACCATGCAGTGCCAGATGCTGACCAATACAAACCAGCTGAACCAGCTACAAATCCATATGATGTTGTTAAGGATAAAGATGGAAAAGTTATTAAAGCAGTAAAATTTGGTAACGGTTCACATGTACGTTTCCATGTTCGTGATATCAAAGGTAATGCAGTAGCAGGTGTTAAAGTTGATGTTATGATTTGGGCAAACAAAGCTGACTACTTGAACTACGCTAAAGCAAACGTTGTTTCTGCTGAGTCTGATGCGGCAGGTGATGTTGAACTTGCAGTAGCAAATGGCGGATTGGTTCAATACCGTGTTGCTTATGTACCAAAAGGGTATGTTGTAAAAGGTATTGAGTCAAATAGTGGACTTTACACAGTAAATAAAACTTCAAACGGTGCGGAAATCGGTAGCGTCGCAGAAGGAACATTTGTGTATAGTGGTTCTGCTGATTTAGACCAAGATGGAAAAGCTGATATGTTCACAAACGCAAACGTTGATTTGGTTCTTGAAAAAACTGACTCATACAACGTTATGAAAGACCAATGGGTACAAGAAGAAGCTGGATGGAAATACTACGCTTCTAACAAAGCTGTTACAGGTTGGAAACAAGTTGACGGTAAATGGTACTTCTTTAACGCTGAAGGCGTAATGCAAAAATGGTGGGTTAAAGATGGAAACACTTGGTACTACCTAAACGGATCAGGCGCTATGCAAACTGGTTGGTTGCAAGACGGTGGTAAATGGTACTACCTTGAAAACTCAGGTGCTATGAAAGCTAGCCAATGGTTTGAAGTTTCTGGTAAATGGTACTATGTTGACGGTTCAGGTGCCCTTGCAGTTAACACTACTGTAGGTGGATACACTGTTAACGGAAACGGTGAATGGGTTAAATAATCTAATTCAATAAAAAGTAGGAGAAATCTCCTACTTTTTATTTTTACCATAAAAATCCAGTTTTTCTTAGAATTTTTTTAAAAAATAAGATACAATAAAAATAGGCATAATACCTAAATTTAAAAAAATGGAGAATGTTCACATGAAAAATAAAAAAGCTTTAGCACTAGCTCTAGCTAGTGTAACAATGACGGGTGCTGCTGCTTTAACTACTTACTCAGCAATTACTGCTCCTTCTGTACATGCAGAAGAACTTGTTCGTAAAACAGAATGGATAACTGTTGCTAATGATAGTGCCCGTACTCGTACAACTGTCTATTTTGAAGCAGGAGATCAAAAAATTGACAAGCATAAGTACATAGATAAATATGAATATCAAAGTACTTATGTAGAAGGTGGAGTACGTTACTATGTATTTGTATTAAAGGGAACAAAGCTTGCTGAATTGGAAAATGATCCTAATACAGCGTCAGCGGATTTGAATAAACAAGGTTATAAATCTACTGATAAAGGAAATAGCTGGCGTGAAGTATCGGGTAATCGCTATTTCTACTCAAAAGGAAATCCAGTCAAAGGTTGGGCAATCATTGATAACAAAACATACTACTTCAATAGCGAAGGAGTTATGGCTCGTGGTATCATTGAAAATGAGTCTGAACGCTACTATCTAGATAATCAAGGTGTGAAGAGAACTGGTTTTATCAAAGTAGGTGAAAAGACTTATTACTTTGATGGAAATGGTGTCCGTAAGACAGAAGTTGTAACAGATAATGATAAAACTTACTTTGTAAAAGATGGTGTTGTTACAAACGGAGTTCATAAAGTTGGTACAAAATGGTACTTCTTTACTGCAGATGGTAAAGCGCAATCTGGTATTGTAAAAGATAGTGATGGTAAATGGTATTACATCACTGCAGAAGGTGAGCGTAAGACAGGTCTCATCAAAGGCGCTGGCGACAAGTATTACTATGTCACTGAAGAAGGTGAACGTAAGTTCGGTGAAATCACTGTTGATGGAAAAACATACTTCTTGACAGATGATTCTAATACAAAAGCTGGTTGGAACAAAGTTGATAATCACTGGATTTATGTAAACAAAGAAGGTAAACGTCAAGTTGGATGGCTTAAAGATGGCGGTAAATGGTACTACTTTAATGCTGAAGGTGTGATGCAAAAATGGTGGATCAAAGATGGTAATAAATGGTATTATCTAAATGGTTCAGGTGAAATGCAAACCGGCTGGTTACAAGATGGCGGTACTTGGTATTACCTAAATAGCTCAGGTGCTATGGAAACTGGCTGGGCTAAAGTGGGTGGTACTTGGTACTACCTTAAAGGCTCAGGTGCTATGGTGACAGGTTGGTTCCAAACAGGTGGTAAATGGTACTATGCCTATAGTTCAGGTGCCCTTGCAGTAAGTACTACAATTGATGGCTATTATCTAAATGCCAACGGTGAATGGGTATAAAATGATAAAGAGAGTGGTTTAAACTACTCTCTTTCTTTTGGTTTAAAATATTTTTACACTTTTTATGTTTTTTATTGCACTAATTATAGAAAAGGGATATAATGAAATAAATTCAATAGGTTAACAAGGGAGATTTTTCTTATGAAGAAAACACTTACAGGTATCTTGCTAGCTACATCAGTATTAACTGTAGCTACGATCCAACAAGTACAAGCTACCGACTCAGGAGCAACAACGACTTCTACTACTTCATCATTTAAGGAAATTCATTTTGTGACATTCCAAAATGGTAGACCAGTTGATATCAAAGCAGCGGTTACAGGAACAGCAACATCTGATACAAGTCATCCAGCTATTGATAACTATATGTACACTACTAGCAGGGTAGAAGATGGTATTCTTTACCATATGTATGCTCCAACTAATACTACAGGTAATACAGGCAATACCTCACAAACAAATCCATATCAAAGAGATAATAACCAAACGAATGGTAGTAATGCTAATCAAAACAATGGTAGTGCTACTACTAACAATAGCATAAGTAGTGGTCAGTTCAAAACCGAAGGTGGTAAAATCTATTATATCAAGGACGGTAAAAAAGTTACTGGTTGGCAAAAAATCGATAATAAGACTTACTACTTTGAAGCTGATGGGGCTATGAAGAAAGGTCTATTGACTGCAGGTGATAAGCAATATTATCTAGATGAAAAAGATGGTGTTAAAAAGTTAGGTTTTGTAAAAGTTGCTGATAAGGTTTACTATTTTGTTGAAAATGGTGAAAAGAAAACTGGATTTATCAAAATTGATGATAAAACTTACTATCTAAAAGACGGTGTTCGTTTAACAGGGGATATTACAGTAGATGGGAAACATTACCTCTTAGATGAGGAAGGTGTCCTTAAACCAGGTATTGTTTTAATTGATGGTAAAAAATTCTTCATTGATGATGAGGGAAATCGTCATGTTGGATGGAAGAAAATTGGGCTTGATTGGTATTATTTCTCTAAAGAAGATGGGATGAAGACAGGTTGGGTCAAAGATGGGTCATGGTATTACTTGGATGAAACTGGTGTGATGAAAAATGGTTGGAAGCAAGTTGATGGTACATGGTATTATCTGAACGGTTCAGGTGCCATGCAGACAGGTTGGCAAAAAGTTGATGGTACATGGTATTATCTTGACGGTTCGGGTGCTATGCAGACAGGCTGGAAATTTGTAGATGGTAAGTGGTATTACCTCAACAGTTCAGGTGCTATGCAAACAGGCTGGGTCAACCAAGGTGATACATGGTATTATCTTGCTAACTCAGGCGCTATGAAGACAGGTTGGTACCAAGTTAGCGGTAAATGGTATTACTCATATCCATCAGGTGCTTTGGCTGTGAATACAACCATCGATAGTTACACAGTAAACGCTAATGGTGAGTGGGTGTAGTTTGAATTAGTTTATATCACTAGGAGATTTTTAGCTTAGTTTTTTATAGCAGATACTAAGATAATACTGCAGTTAAATAATTAGTATCTCTAGGTGCTCTTCAATTTGTCAAATGTAAAATCTAATTAGTTAAAAGATATGAAAGAGAAGGATTTTTTGGTTTCTCTTTTGAGGTTGGGATGAATCTGAATTGTCTCGGGTAAATGAAAGAAGTGAACAGGATAATATTTCAGTCCTGTTCACTTTTATGTTATTAGTGATTGTATTGTTTTACAAGAGCTTCTCAAATTCAGAGACAGTCATACCTAACTGCTGGCTGGCAACCTCAGATGACAGTAGCTGTTGACGGACTAGATTTACTAAACCTACTTTTAATCCCTTTTCCATCCCCTCGGCTCGACCACGCTCTAAGCCTTTCTCCTCAGCTTGCTCCAAGGCATAGTCCTGTGCCAACAATGCCTGTTCTTCTCGCATACGTAGTTGACTAAACATCTTCCTGTCCTCCTCAGACCAGCTCTTGTAGTCCAGCAATTGATCTGCTTTGATAATGGCTCGCTGGGGATTCTGGGTAAATGGCTTATTCCCAAAAAACTCCAACCACGGTTTGCGAACCTCATCTTTGCTGGTTTCTCTGTATTTTTTTAATTCCAAGAACTCCATCTTGACTAGATGGTTTTCTTGACCGTTAGTGATGGCTTTACAACAACGCCTCAAACTCAGCGACGCTCATGCCCAATTGCTCACTTGCAACCTCAACGGTTAAAAGATGTTGGCGAACCAGATCTAAAAAAGCAAGCAGTTTTCCACGTTCTAAGCCCTTTTCCTCAGCTTGTTCCAAGGCATAGTCCTGTGCTAACAAGGCTTGTTCTTCACGCATCCGTAGTTGACTAAACATCTTCCTGTCCTCCTCAGACCAGCTCTTGTAGTCCAGCAGTTGATCTGCTTGGCTGATGGCTCGCTCAGGTTGCTGGGTAAAGGGTTTATTCCCGAAAAACTCCAACCACGGCTTACGAACCTTGTCTTTGCTGGTTTCTCTATATTTTTTAAGTTCTTATTTGTGATGCTCTTTCAATAGTTCTTCAAACTCAGAGACAGTCATACCTAACTGCTGACTGGCAACCTCGGAAATCAAAAGACCTTGATGGACTAGATTTAGTAGCATAGACAAACTTCCTTCAACTTTCCCACGCTCTAATCCTTTTTCTTCGGCTTGTTCCAAGGCATAATCCTGAGCCAATAATGCTTGTTCTTCGCGCATACGTAGTTGACTAAACATTTTCCTGTCCTCCTCGGACCAGCTCTTGTAGTCCAGCAGTTGGTCTGCTTGACTGATGGCTCGCTCGGGTTCTTGGGTAAAGGGTTTATTCCCAAAAAACTCCAACCACGGTTTGCGAACGTTGTCTTTGCTGGTTTCTCTGTATTTTTTTAATTCCAAGAACGCCATCTTAACCAAATGGTTTTCTTGTCCATTATTGGTTATGGTTAAAACCTCACCTGTCGTATCCTCTCGCATACTAAAACTGTGAAAGGCTAAATCATCTTGAAAATAATTACTGTCCACGATAGCGATAGCGTATACTGGTGCGATGTGTTTGTAGCTCTGGTGGGTATCACCTTCTCGTTGGCGAATTTTTTCAAGGTTTTGATTGACCTGACTGCATAGGTAAGCCCACAAACGATTAATGAAAAAATTCTGATGATGAACTTGGATTTCGATAATAACCTGCGTGCCATTATCCAACTCCGCCAAGACATCTATACTGGTATAGAAATCCTGCGCTGAATAAGGTATGGAGGGTAATACGTGAATATTACTTCCCTCCAAAATCGTCACATTTTTTGCAGGTAAGTCCAGCATATCGCGGATAAATTGACAAGTGATTTCTGGGTTGCTAAAGATTTTCTTAGCAACCAAGTCATTGGTTGGGCTAATGCCCGGATGACGTAATGCCATATTCTTTCTCCTTTCATTATACCACAGTTTTAAATCTAGGTTTGCTAGATTCACCGCTACTATCTATTTATTCGGAAAAAGAATGAAAAATATTGGGTATGGCTCTTTCCAATGGTATTTTTCCCTGCTTTCCTTTATAATGGGTGTATGGATAAGAAAAAATTATTATTGATTGATGGGTCTTCTGTTGCTTTTCGGGCGTTTTTTGCGCTCTATCAGCAGTTGGACCGTTTTAAGAATGCGGCTGGTTTGCATACCAATGCGATTTATGGCTTCCAGTTGATGTTGAGCCATTTGTTGGAGCGGGTTGAGCCGAGTCATATTTTGGTGGCTTTTGATGCGGGTAAGACGACCTTCCGTACAGAGATGTATGCGGACTATAAGGGTGGTCGAGCTAAGACTCCTGATGAGTTTCGTGAGCAATTTCCCTTCATTCGTGAGTTGTTGGATCATATGGGGATTCGTCACTATGAGTTGGCTCAGTATGAGGCGGATGACATTATTGGGACACTGGATAAGCTAGCAGAGCAGGATGGTTTTGATATTACCATTGTCAGTGGGGACAAGGACTTGATTCAGCTGACGGATGAGCATACGGTGGTTGAGATTTCCAAGAAAGGTGTGGCTGAGTTTGAGGCCTTTACGCCAGATTATCTCATGGAAAAGATGGGCATCACACCGACTCAGTTTATCGACCTCAAGGCGCTTATGGGAGATAAGTCGGATAATATTCCTGGGGTGACCAAAATCGGTGAAAAGACGGGTATCAAGCTCTTGCTGGAGCATGGTTCACTTGAGGGAATTTATGAAAATATTGATGGGATGAAGACTTCTAAGATGAAGGAAAATCTCATCAATGATAAGGAACAGGCCTTTTTGTCGAAAACACTGGCGACCATTGATACCAAGGCACCGGTTGAGATTGGTTTGGAGGATTTGGTCTATAGTGGTCCAGATATTGAAAATCTTGGGAAATTCTACGATGAGATGGGCTTCAAACAGCTTAAGCAGGCTTTAAATGCATCTTCGACTGATGTGTCTGAGAGTTTGGACTTTACTATCGTTGACCAAGTTAGTCAAGATATGCTGAGTGCGGACTCTATCTTCCATTTTGAGCTTTTTGGTGAGAATTACCATACGGATGATTTGATTGGATTTGCCTGGTCTTGTGGAGATAAGCTTTATGCCACAGACAAGCTTGAGCTCTTGCAAGACCCGATTTTCAAGGACTTTTTAGAAAAAACACCTCTGAGAGTTTATGATTTTAAGAAGGCTAAAGTTCTCTTGCATCGTTTGGGTGTGGATTTGCAGGCACCTGCTTTTGACAGCCGTTTGGCTAAATACCTCCTTTCGACTGTGGAGGACAATGAAATTGCTACTATTGCTAGTCTTTATGGTCAGACTTATTTGGTTGATGATGAGACTTTCTATGGTAAGGGAGTCAAGAAGGCCATTCCTGAACGCGAGAAATTCTTGGAGCATTTGGCGCGTAAACTTGCTGTTTTGGTCGAAACAGAGCCTATTTTACTTGAAAAACTCAGCGAAAATGGGCAATTAGAGCTTCTTTATGATATGGAGCAACCTCTGGCTTTTGTCCTTGCCAAGATGGAAATTGCTGGTATTAGGGTCAAGAAAGAGACCTTGCTTGAGATGCAGGCTGAAAATGAGCTTGTCATTGAAAAACTCACTCAGGAGATTTACGAACTGGCTGGTGAGGAGTTTAATATCAACTCGCCTAAGCAGTTGGGCGTGCTTCTCTTTGAAAAATTGGGACTTCCTCTAGAATACACTAAGAAAACCAAGACAGGTTATTCGACTGCAGTGGATGTCTTGGAGCGTTTAGCTCCTATTGCGCCAATTGTTAAGAAAATTCTCGACTACCGTCAGATTTCTAAGATTCAATCCACTTATGTAATTGGCTTGCAGGACTGGATTTTGGCTGATGGCAAGATTCATACTCGATATGTGCAGGATTTGACCCAGACAGGGCGTCTGTCTAGTGTGGATCCCAACTTGCAAAATATTCCTGTGCGTTTGGAGCAGGGCCGTCTCATTCGGAAGGCTTTTGTACCTGAGTGGGAGGATAGTGTCCTGCTTAGTTCGGACTATTCACAGATTGAATTGCGCGTTTTGGCGCATATTTCTAAGGATGAGCACTTGATTAAGGCTTTCCAAGAGGGAGCGGACATCCATACTTCGACAGCTATGAGGGTCTTTGGCATTGAGCGTCCTGAGGATGTGACTGCAAACGACCGTCGCAATGCCAAGGCAGTTAACTTTGGAGTGGTTTATGGGATCTCAGACTTTGGCTTGTCTAATAATTTGGGCATTAGCCGTAAGGAAGCCAAAGCCTACATTGACACTTACTTTGAACGTTTCCCAGGTATTAAAAACTACATGGATGAAGTGGTGCGTGAGGCGCGTGATAAGGGCTATGTGGAAACTCTCTTCAAGCGTCGTCGTGAGTTGCCAGATATTAATTCGCGTAACTTTAATATTCGTGGTTTTGCGGAGCGGACAGCTATCAACTCACCTATCCAGGGTTCAGCAGCAGATATTCTTAAGATTGCCATGATTCAACTAGACAAGGCCTTGGTTGCAGGTGGTTATCAGACTAAGATGCTTCTACAAGTTCACGATGAAATTGTCCTTGAAGTTCCTAAATCTGAATTAGCAGAGATGAAAAAATTAGTCAAACAAACTATGGAAGAAGCTATTCAACTCAGTGTTCCTCTCATCGCAGATGAGAATGAAGGGGCAACCTGGTACGAGGCTAAATAAAAAGGGGGCTAGTCCTCCTTTTTTGTAGTAGAATTATGCAAGCCTTTTCAAAACATGCTATACTGATGAAAAAGGAGGATTTCTATGAGTCAAGAATTTATCAATCCAAGTGATGGCGTGATTCGTCAGTATCTAGCAACGAGTAAAACCCTTGCTGTTGTGGGTTTGTCAGACCGGGAGGAAACAACCAGCAATCGAGTGACCAAGGAAATGCAGGATCGGGGTTATAAAATTATTCCAGTCAATCCCAAGGCGGCAGGTGGCGAAATCTTAGGTGAAAAGGCTTATGCCAGCCTAGCTGAGATTCCTTTTCCTGTAGATATTGTTAATGTTTACCGTCGCAGTGAGTTTTTGCCAGATGTGGCGCGTGATTTTCTCAAGGCTGATGCTAAGATTTTTTGGGCGCAGCTAGGACTTGAAAATCTAGAAGCGGAAGAGATTTTGCGTTCTGGTGGATGCGATGACATTGTGATGAATCGCTGCATCAAGAGAGAACATACTCGCTTGATTAAGGAAGCATAAGAAAAAGGTAGCTGGTGGGCTACCTTTTGTATTAGAAAATGCCGATAAGGGTCTGCATACCAAGACTGGTGAGGATGATGGCAATCCAGCAGATGGCTCCTAGGATAATAGATTTTCCACTGGATTTGACCATAGCGACCAGATTTGTTTTGAGACCGATAGCACTCATGGCCATGATGATGAGAAATTTGGAGAGTTGTTTGAGTGGGGTAAAGAAACTACTGGATACCCCGAGAGAGGTCAGTAGAGTTGTTAGGAGAGATGCAAGGATAAAGTAAAGGATAAAAAGTGGGAATACTTTTTTCAGTTGAAAGCCTTGCTTATTTTTTTGCTCGCGACTTTGCCAGTAGGAGAGAAAGAGAGTGATGGGGATGATAGCCAGTGTCCGCGTAAGTTTGACAATGGTTGCGGATTCGAGGGTATTACTTTGGTAAAGGCTGTCCCAGGCGCTGGCTGTGGCGGTTACAGAGGAAGTATCATTGACCGCAGTCCCTGCAAAGAGGGCGAAGCCGTCATTGGATAGATGAAGCCAGGTACCTAGGGTTGGAAAGATGAGCGCAGCCAAGACATTGAAGAAAAAGATAACGGAAATGGATTGGGCTACTTCCTTTTCCTTAGCATGGATAACGGGCGCTGTCGCAGCAATGGCAGAACCACCACAGATAGAAGAACCTACTCCAACCAAGGTAGCCAGTTTTGTATCCAGGGCAAAGAAGCGCTGGAAGAGGTAGGCAATAATCAGGGCTATTGAAATGGTGGACAGGATGACAGGGAGTGAAGATTGCCCAACTGCGAAGACCTGCGAGATATTGAGACCGAAACCAAGCAAGACAACGGCATACTGGAGCAATTTTTTAGAACTAAAGGTCAACCCCGCATCCAGTTGTTTATAGGATGAGAGAAAGGGATGGAGAAGCATGCCTATGAAAATCGCAAAAACAGGCGCGCCAATCACAGGGAAGAATCCTCCTAAGTACCAAGATACGATAGAAATGAGAAGGCAGGCAAAGATACCTGCTCCATTTTTTGATAGAAATGACATAAGAACCTCCAAATAGAATCTGTTACCATTATAGACCTGTAAAGAGGAAAAGTAAAATAGAAAGTGGAAAGCTATTCTATAATGTATTTTTGCGGTCGGGGGGCTTTTGTAGTATAATAGAGATACGTTTTGAAAGTAGGAGGTATCTATGGACTTAACTAAGCGCTTTAATAAACAGTTAGATAAGATTCAAGTTTCGTTGATTCGTCAGTTTGACCAGGCTATTTCGGAGATTCCTGGGGTCTTGCGTTTGACCTTGGGGGAACCTGATTTTACAACGCCAGATCATGTCAAGGAGGCGGCCAAGCGAGCGATTGACCAGAACCAATCCTACTATACAGGGATGAGTGGTTTGCTGACTCTACGTCAGGCAGCCAGTGACTTTGTTAAGGAAAAATACCAACTGGACTATGCTCCTGAAAATGAAATCTTGGTTACAATTGGGGCGACAGAGGCATTGTCTGCTACTTTGACAGCTATTTTGGAAGAGGGAGACAAGGTGCTCTTGCCAGCTCCTGCTTATCCAGGTTATGAACCGATTGTCAATCTAGTTGGGGCAGAGGTTGTCGAGATTGACACAACTGAAAATGGTTTTGTCTTGACTCCTGAGATGTTGGAGAAGGCCATTTTGGAGCAGGGTGACAAGCTCAAGGCGGTTATCCTCAACTATCCAGCCAATCCGACAGGAATTACCTATAGTCGGGAGCAGTTGGAGGCCTTGGCAGACGTTTTACGCAAGTATGAGATTTTCGTTGTCTGTGATGAGGTCTACTCAGAATTGACCTACACAGGCGAAACCCATGTATCTCTGGGAACTATGTTGAGAGATCAGGCTATTATTATCAATGGTCTATCTAAATCACATGCCATGACAGGTTGGCGTTTGGGACTGATTTTCGCTCCTGCAGCCTTCACAGCCCAGTTAATCAAGAGTCACCAGTATTTGGTTACTGCCGCAAATACCATGGCGCAACATGCTGCGGTAGAAGCATTGACGGCTGGTAAAAACGATGCGGAACCTATGAAGAAGGAATATATCCAGCGTCGGGACTATATTATAGATAAAATGACTGCTCTTGGTTTTGAGATTATCAAACCTGACGGTGCCTTTTATATCTTTGCTAAGATTCCAGCAGGCTACAATCAAGATTCTTTTGCTTTTCTGAAGGATTTTGCTCACAAGAAGGCTGTTGCCTTTATCCCTGGTGCAGCTTTTGGTCAATATGGAGAAGGTTATGTGCGCTTGTCTTATGCAGCTAGCATGGAAACCATCAGAGAAGCTATGAAACGTCTTGAGGAGTACATGAGAGAAGCATGATTCAGTCTATTACGAGTCAGGGGTTGGTGCTCTACAATCGTAACTTTCGTGAGGATGACAAGTTAGTTAAGATTTTTACAGAGCGGGCTGGCAAGCGTATGTTTTTCGTTAAACATGCTGGCCAGTCCAAACTGGCGTCGGTTATTCAGCCTTTAGTGCTGGCACGATTTCTCTTGCGAATCAATGATGACGGACTCAGTTACATTGAGGACTATCACGAGGTGATGACCTTTCCCAAGATTAATAGCGATCTCTTTGTCATGGCCTATGCGACCTATGTGGCGGCTCTTGCAGATGCTAGTTTGCAGGATAATCAGCAGGATGCTCCCTTGTTTGCCTTCTTGAGAAAGACCCTAGAGTTGATGGAAGAGGGCTTAGATTATCAAGTTTTGACCAATATTTTTGAAATTCAAATCTTGACCCGTTTTGGAATTAGCCTTAATTTTCATGAGTGTGTCTTTTGCCATCGGGTCGGTCAGGCTTTTGATTTTTCTTTCAAATATGGAGCCTGCCTCTGTCCAGATCATTATCATGAGGATGAAAGACGTTGCCATCTCAATCCCAATATTCCTTATCTGCTCAATCAATTTCAAGCCATTGATTTTGAGACCTTGGAGACCATTTCGCTTAAGCCTGAAATCAAGCAAGAGCTACGCCAATTTATGGATCAACTCTATGAAGAGTACGTTGGGATTCACCTAAAATCAAAGAAATTTATTGATTCCCTAGCAGACTGGGGACAATTACTAAAAGAGGAAAAGAAATGAAAAAAATCGCAGTAGATGCCATGGGGGGCGATTATGCACCTCAGGCCATCGTTGAGGGGGTCAATCAAGCCCTAGCTGACTTTTCAGATATTGAGGTTCAACTCTACGGAGATGAAAGCAAAATCAAGCAATATCTGACAGCGACAGAGCGCGTCAGCATTATCCATACGGATGAGAAGATTGATTCAGACGATGAACCTACGAGAGCTATTCGGAAGAAGAAAAATGCCAGCATGGTATTGGCGGCCAAGGCTGTCAAAGAAGGAGAAGCAGACGCTGTTCTCTCAGCTGGGAATACAGGTGCTTTGTTGGCGGCAGGATTTTTCATCGTAGGTCGTATCAAGAATATCGACCGTCCTGGGCTTATGTCAACCTTGCCGACTGTAGATGGGAAAGGTTTTGACATGCTGGACCTCGGTGCCAATGCGGAAAATACAGCCCAGCACCTCCATCAATACGCGGTTCTAGGTTCCTTCTATGCAAAAAATGTCCGCGGAATTGCGCAACCACGTGTTGGCTTGCTCAATAACGGAACAGAGAGTAGTAAGGGCGACCCGCTTCGTAAGGAAACTTACGAATTACTAGCAGCTGATGAAAGTTTGAACTTTATCGGAAACGTGGAAGCGCGTGATTTGATGAATAGCGTTGCGGATGTTGTCGTGGCAGATGGTTTCACGGGAAACGCTGTACTCAAATCCATCGAAGGGACAGCCATGGGAATCATGGGCTTGCTCAAGACCGCTATTACAGGTGGAGGTCTGCGAGCGAAACTAGGTGCCCTCCTTCTCAAGGATAGCCTCAGAGGTTTGAAAAAACAGCTCAACTACTCAGATGTTGGTGGAGCAGTCTTGTTTGGTGTCAAGGCACCGGTTGTCAAGACTCATGGCTCAAGCGATGCTAAGGCTGTTTATAGTACAATCCGCCAGATTCGTACCATGCTAGAAACAGACGTAGTTGCCCAGACTGCGCGTGAATTTTCAGGAGAATAAAAGAGATGACAGAAAAAGAAATTTTTGACCGTATTGTGACCATTATCCAAGAGCGACAGGGAGAGGACTTTGTCGTGACAGAATCCTTGAGTCTGAAAGACGACTTGGATGCTGACTCAGTTGACTTGATGGAGTTTATCTTGACACTGGAAGATGAATTTAGTATCGAAATCAGCGATGAGGAAATTGACCAACTCCAAAGTGTAGGAGATGTGGTTAAGATTATTCAAGCAAAATAGAAATCGGAGTTCCAAGGCACTTGCTTTGGAATTTTTTATTTGGTTCAAGTGACCGTTTAGGAACAGATTTAGTCTTTCTAGGGACAGGAGAAATCTGAGGAGAAATAAGGGATATAATAAAATTAGAAAAATCAATCTCCAAAAAGGAGAAAAAAGAAAGGATTTTTATAGAGTTGTATCAATACGGTATTACTCAAAATACAATTCGTAGATATTGGTAATATTGTCTAATTTTTCACAATATTATTGACTTTGACTATGAAAAGTATTAGAATATAGCTAAATAAAGAGGTAAGTCCTCTTATAGCTATTCAATAAAGGAGGAAATGGCTATGAAAAAATCTAAACTACTTACTCTTGGTTTGCTTGCAGGTGCTGGTCTGCTTTTGTCTATCAACCAAGCACAGGCTGCAGATACTTGGGTTAAAAATGGTGCTGACTGGAATCTTTCACAAGATGGTAGTCTCGCTAAGGATAAATGGGTACAAAATGCTGGCTCATGGTATCACTTCGACAGCACTGGTAAAATGCAGACAGGCTGGCTCAAAGACGGCAATACTTGGTATTCTCTAGCAGATAGTGGTGCTATGCGCACTGGCTGGTACAAGGAAGGTAGCACATGGTACTCACTAGCAGATAGTGGTGCCATGCGTACAGGTTGGTATAAAGAAGGATCTACATGGTATTACCTCAAAGACGGTGGCGCTATGGCAACAGGATGGGCGACTGCAAATGGTAAATGGTCTTACTTTGAAAAATCAGGTGCTATGGTCGCAGATAGAGCTGTTCCAGCCAGTGATGGGGAAAGTTATGTCATTGGTAAGGATGGCTATCTAGCAAATAGAAAAGATGCTGGATACAATATTCATGATATTGTCAAACTTGGAGATGGGCAAGAATATTTGCTAAATGCTAAAGGTGACGATGTTATTATTGAAAAAAATGCTTGGTATATCAGACCAGAGTTCAAGAAGTTTTCTAATAAATATGGAGATGAGGTTGCAAATACTACCTTAGCTTTAGTGGATAATAAAGAAGAAGGACAAGAAATTGATCCTAAGGCAGTTGTACAGAACTTCCAAAACTTACCAAATCGCTACTACTTTGATGAAAATGGACATCGTGTGGTTAATATCCCAGCAATGACAACCTATTCAGAGATTAAAAAAGCTGGCAATGATGTCTATTTAGAAAATCCAGGTGCACGACTTCGTCTTGGGGCTACCAGCTTTACAATCAATAACAATAAACTATACTATTTAGAAAATGAGCAAGGTAAGCTCAAAACAGGTTACTTTGTATTAATTGATGATGGTATGGCTACAACCCACTATCACATCTTAGCCTATGCGGGTCAATCTGGTGAAATTCTTAAGATGAAACGCTTACCATCAGGAGTTTCAGATTATCTGGATAAAGAAATCGATGGTTTATACGGTGAAAAAATTAAGATTGAATCTCCACACTCAAACGAATATTATAAAGTGGTCGTGGTTAAATAAAAATAATATCTTCACAACTAATCGTTAACGCTCTAACCAATATACCATTTTCAGGAGGCTTTAGATTTCTTGTATTTTAAAAGGAAGCTAAAGCCTTTTGTAGATGGAGCAGGGGATAGAGTTAGCTATAAAATAATGAAAAGGAGTCTGTCATGGAAATGAAAAATACATTTGTAGAATTGGAACAATTTGAAGAGTTAACCCCAGAGGTATTGAAGGAAGTGAATGGTGGAGGGATTTTTGAAGATGCCGTAAAATGGTGCGATAAGTTATTTAGTACGGGTAGACACTTTGCTTAAATTCACAGTATTCGTTAGAGATTAGATTTATTTATGATTATTTTAGAATTCTTAGTTTCTGTGCTATATATACTGTTAGTAGTCGTTTCAACCATGGTACCTACTATTTATTTGGGTGCTCAAATTTCCCCAGAATTTTATAAAAAACGTTATTGGGTCCTTGTATTTTTAATTAGTTTATCTGCTCGTCAAACATTTGGAGAATTATTCCATATAGGAATCATTCTCTTCTTTTACTGTGTTTTTTTATTAGAATTGCATAAAAGAAAAGGGGAAGCTTTTTTTCTTTCTCTGTATCTTTTTCTCTTCTTTCAGAGTATTCGTTATTTATTTTTGACAATTTGGATTCGTGTATTATCCGGTGAGCCTTGTTGTTTTGTAGATTCGTTTTCCACCTTATATAGATCTGTATTTGATTTATTATCAATATTTCTATGTTGTAAAATAATGAAGCGTTGGTCTTTGGATTTGGATTTATTCTTTTCAGATGCTTTCAAAATCCACTATCGTAAGAGTTTTTTCATTATCCTACCTCTGACTGTGTTTAGGATATTCTCTTCGTTTATGACCAATATAAATAGTTCTTTCTACGTTCGTTTTGACACGACCATCTCTCTCCTAATTTTCATTCTCTTTTTCTCTTGGCTCTTTTACATCAAGCATTTGGAGCAGGTTTATCGTGATGAGCAGACCATTCAGAGACAGGAAGATGAAAATCGTTCCTTGCAAGGGATGGTGGACAAGCTAGGTCATCTCTATGATGAAGTGCGAGGTTTCCGTCATGATTTTGCAGGAATTGTCGCCAGCATGGAACCTGCCATAGCCAATCAAGACATGACTGAAGTTTCTACCATTTATCAAGATGTCTTTCTAAAGACCAATGAAAAGCTGAGGAAGGCGGATTACACGGCCTTTAATCTTCATAATATCCATGATATAGCCATTCGTAATACCTTGGCAAAAGCCATGATTGTGGCAGATAAGCAGGGAATTCATTTTAGTTTGGAGACGGTGGGGGTCGTAGAAGAACTAGCATTGCCGATGTTGGAGGCTATCCGTATCCTCTCTATCCTCACGACAAATGCCTTAGAGGCAGCCAGTGAGGCGGAAAATCCGCAGATTCGAGTTGCTTTATTGGCAGGCGATAGGAGTGTCCGTTTTATCATTGAAAACACTCGTAAGAAAGAAGAACTGAATCCCAGCATTCTCAGTCAAAAGGGTTACTCTACCAAGGGAAACCACAGTGGACTGGGCTTAGCAACCTTGGAGGATATGGTTTTTCATTATGATTTAAACTTAGATACCCAGCTAGGAGAGACGACCTTTAGACAAGATTTAGAATTGCCATTTAAGGATGAGAAACGAGGGGGAGAGGAATGAGAATTTTAGTTTTGGAAGACGATAAAGTCCAGCAAGGACGGATAGAGCAGACTTTACTAGATATTGGTCGCTCTCGTAATTTGAGATTGGAAATTGATATTGCCAAAAACTATGGAGATGTTGAAAAGTATTCTCAGTATTTTGACCATTACCAGCTCTATTTATTGGATTTAGAGATTGATGGAGAGCGTGAACGGGGCTTTCAGGTTGCTCAACAGGTTCGGGAGCGGGATCCTTTTACAAGTATTGTCTTTGTGTCCACACACTCGGAGGCTTTGCCACTAGCTTTTCGCTACCACTTGTCTGCCTTGGATTTTATTTCCAAGGATCAGCCAGAGGCGGACTACCGTCATCAGCTGGAGCGCTGTCTGGACTATGTACTGGCAGTGGACAAGAGGGAAAATATGCGTCTCTTTACCTATAGTTTTGAGGGGAGACGGGGCTTTACTCTACCCTACCATGAGATTTTAGCCTTTGAAACCTCAGTGGAATCTCATCGTATCAAGGTCTATTATGCCAATCATTCTATCAAGACCATTTATGGCAGTCTCAAGGATATTGCTGCCAAGGCTGAAAAAGATTACTTTGTCTATGCCAATCGCAATACGTTGGTTAGTTTACAGGCCATTGAAGAGATGACTGCGACAGAAGTGACCCTGTTAGAAGGCTTGCACTTCCCCGTATCACGAACAGCCAGAAGAACACTTAAAAAACATCTTAATGTCTAATATCTGTTAGACTTGGATGAGTTTATCAATAAGAATGTCGGAAAAATTTCTGATATTCTTATTTTTTTAGATTCTTTCTCGAATAGATAAGTAAGAGGAAACAGAAAGGAGCCTAGTTCATGTATCTACCAATTTTCTATCCATGGTTTACTAAATTATTTTTCAAATAAATTTAATTAGCTGTACATTTTTGAATTGTTTTTCGAATAGATAAATAAGAGGAAAAGGAAAGGAGTCTGGTTTATGTTTATATCAATGTTCTACCCATGGTTCACTGAGTTATTTTTTAAATAAATTTAATTTAGTTGTACATTTTAGAAAATTTTTTCGAATAAATAAGTGAGAAGAAAAAAGAAAGGAAGGAAAATAATGAAAGAACATTACTATGGATTTGTTGAGCTAACGTCGGAAGAATTGACCGATATTCAAGGTGGAGAAAATTGGACGAAGACCCTTGTAGATTGGTACATTGGATTTCGTAGAGGTTTTGGTTTTTAGGAGGATAAGATATGAATGAAATGAATGATAAGTATACTATTGAAGTATTAAAGGAAAGCGACTTAGCCTTGCTGGTGGGTGGTAGCAAGGAAAGTTATCAACGTGGTTTAATGGTGGGGTTAATTTTACGTCGTGCGTTATTTGGATTTTAAGATAAGATTTAGAGAGTAAAGTTTACCTACAACAATGAACAGAATATATGAAAAAGGAAAGATAAATAACTACCTTTTCAATCGTTAATAATCAAAAAAGGAGAATAAGATGGAACAAATTAAAAATATGGAAAATAGTTTTCATGTAATGAGTCATGAGGAATTGGCCGATGTAGAAGGAGGCTTGTTGCTTGGTTTAGTAGTAGTTGGAGGAGTCGCAATTGCAGGAACATTTTTATTGGGTGCTGTAGATGGTGCTTCAGGAGCACATGCTAAGCGTCGTGGACGTTAACAGGGAAGGAAGAGCGCTAATGGAACGCATAATAGAAAGTTGGATTACTAGGGTAGAGAATTTTTACAGTTTGCAGTCAATTCCTGTAAAAGTATTAATTTTCATAGTTGGAGTAGTTGGGGTTTATGCTTTAGGGACATTACTTTTAGGACCGATTTATTGGGCGGGGCAGAAGTTTGGCGAAATGGTTTACAATTATTTATTTTAATAAAAAATTATAGATAAAGAGGAACAGACATAATGAATATGATAAAAATTGAAGAAAAATTTACAAGTCTTACAGAAAAAGATTTAGCAACAGTAGAGGGCGGTCGAGTGTCATGGAGAGGTAATATTAACATCGATGTCCATAAAGTGATTGATAGTACGGGAAGATTTTTCGGTGGTATCTATAATGCTGGTAGAGCATTTGGGCGAAATGTTTACAATGCATTTTATTAATATAGTTTATTAAAATGAATATCATATATTATATTTTTGAATTCGTTTTCGAATAGACCATAATCTGATTGTAGTCAGAGAGGTATTTCTATGTTTTTAAAAAAAGAAGTGATATTATTAGGGGTATTGTTATCGCTACGTATTATTTTTACTATCGTTCAAATTTTAATTGATTATAAAATATTATCTGGACAGTATAGTGTAAATTTTATGGATATTTCAGAAGTATTTACTTATCCAATACTCATTTTAATCATTTACATAGCAATAAAATATAATACAAAGGAGTAATGACGAATATGAACTTAGAACAATTTTATCAATTATCTGACGATGAATTAGTGGGAACAAAAGGTGGTTTTGGTCTTGCGGAAGCAGTTGGAATTGCAGGACTACTGAATGCTGCTGTACAAATTTTTAATGCTGGTTACAAATTTGGTTCAGATTTTGCTCGTCGTGGGCGTTAGATAATGAATAATCGCGACCTTAATCTCAATACATTGTTACCTAAACTAGCTACGATATTTCCTTTGTTGGGAATAACTCTTAATGTTGCGCTTCATGTGATTCGTACAGGTTCGTTAGTATCCTTTAATTGGCAATGGACTTTGGTTGGTTTGCTTTTCTCAGCATATTTTGGTATTTTTCGCAAAGATTTGTCAAAAAATAATCAAAACTATAAATGAAGAACATGAATCAAAAGGATTTTGTGTATATGAATGGTAGCGTTTTTCCGCCACTCTTGTCAGGTAATTAGGAGTTTCTTATGAAAACATTTTTATTAGGTTTTGCTGAGGGTTATTTTACCGTATCACTCATTATCTACATCGCAACGTATTTGATTTTGAAAAATCCGATCAATACCCTATTTTATCCAGAAATTTACCCTGTTTTATTTGGGCTCTTTTATCTAGGATATAAGGTCAATAAAAAGCGAGTAGAGTAAACAGTTAAGAATGACTTGTTAGTCTGCGCTGAAAATAGCTAGGCTAGAATCTAAGAATGCATCACATCGGAGTTTAATATGAAATTCGTTAAATCAATACTGAAAGTTTGGCCTGAAATTATGGTATTACTTAGTTCAATGTCTTATATCATCATCAGATTAGTAGCTGATATGAATAAAGTATCTTTACCTACTTGGCTTGATAGTTTCAATATACCAACGATTGCATTATTTGTGATGGTATTCATTCTTTTATATAGAAGTAAAGAAAAAAAAGAATAGATAAATTTGAAGCAGTAGACGCTCTATAGGGAATAGGTGTCTTATAGTAACGAATCAAAAAACGGAGTAACTATGAATCGTAATTTAGAACGGTGTTATCTATTCTGACTATGAATAGATTATACCAGAGGTGGCTTAGAAATAGCAGGGACATTAAAAATTGAATTAACTTTAAATAGGATATCGTAAAGGTTACTATCAATGATTTATTTGTCCCAAGCTTGCCTAGGGTGACAGTAAAAAATCAACTTCCTTTCATACCATATTTTTAGTAGGTAGGACGTTTGTTCTGCCTATTTTTTTATCCGAAAAGTGCAGTTGGGAGGGAGATAGGCGCATTTGGGAAGGAAGTCCAGTTTTTGTTTGGGGATTGGGGTAAGATAGTTGTTATCAGATGAGTTTAGGAAAAGGAGATGAATATGAAATTTGGGAAACGTCACTATCGTCCGCAGGTGGATCAGATGGACTGCGGTGTAGCTTCATTAGCTATGGTTTTTGGCTACTATGGTAGCTATTATTCTTTGGCTCACTTGCGAGAATTGGCCAAGACGACCATGGATGGGACGACGGCTTTGGGCTTGGTCAAGGTGGCAGAGGAGATTGGCTTTGAGACACGAGCCATCAAGGCGGATATGACGCTCTTTGATTTGCCAGATTTGACTTTTCCTTTTGTTGCTCATGTGCTTAAGGAAGGGAAATTGCTCCACTACTATGTGGTGACTGGGCAGGATAAGGATAGCATTCATATTGCCGATCCAGATCCCGGGGTGAAGTTAACTAAACTGCCACGTGAGCGTTTTGCGGAAGAATGGACAGGGGTGACTCTTTTTATGGCACCTAGTCCAGACTACAAGCCTCATAAGGATCAAAAGAATGGTCTGCTTTCTTTTATCCCTATATTAGTGAAGCAGCGTGGCTTGATTGCTAATATCGTTTTGGCAACACTCTTGGTAACCTTGATTAACATTGTGGGTTCTTATTATCTGCAGTCTATCATTGATACCTATGTGCCAGATCAGATGCGTTCGACACTGGGGATTATTTCTATTGGGCTGGTGATTGTTTATATTCTCCAGCAAATCTTGTCTTACGCTCAGGAGTATCTCTTACTTGTTTTGGGGCAACGCTTGTCGATTGACGTGATTTTATCCTATATCAAACATGTTTTTCACCTGCCTATGTCCTTTTTTGCGACACGACGGACAGGGGAAATCGTGTCTCGTTTTACAGATGCTAACAGTATCATTGATGCGCTGGCTTCGACCATTCTTTCGATTTTCCTAGATGTGTCAACGGTTGTCATTATTTCACTTGTTTTATTTTCACAAAATACCAATCTCTTTTTCATGACCTTATTGGCGCTTCCTATTTACACAGTAATTATCTTTGCTTTTATGAAGCCGTTTGAGAAGATGAATCGGGATACCATGGAAGCCAATGCGGTTCTGTCTTCTTCTATCATCGAGGACATCAACGGTATTGAGACCATTAAGTCTTTGACCAGTGAAAGTCAGCGTTACCAAAAGATTGACAAGGAATTTGTGGATTATCTGAAAAAATCCTTTATCTATAGTCGGGCAGAGAGTCAGCAAAAGGCTCTGAAAAAAGTTGCCCATCTCTTGCTCAATGTCGGTATTCTCTGGATGGGGGCTGTTCTGGTCATGGATGGCAAGATAAGTTTGGGGCAGTTGATTACCTATAATACCTTGCTGGTTTACTTTACTAATCCTTTGGAAAATATCATCAATCTGCAAACCAAGCTTCAGACAGCGCAGGTTGCCAATAACCGTCTGAATGAAGTTTATCTAGTAGCTTCGGAGTTTGAGGAGAAGAAAACGGTTGAGGATTTGAGCTTGATGAAGGGAGATATGACCTTCAAGCAGGTTCATTACAAGTATGGCTATGGTCGAGATGTCTTGTCAGATATCAATTTGACCATTCCCCAAGGCTCTAAGGTGGCTTTTGTGGGGATTTCAGGGTCAGGTAAGACGACCTTGGCTAAGATGATGGTGAATTTTTACGACCCAAGTCAGGGAGAGATTAGTCTGGGTGGTGTCAATCTCAATCAGATTGATAAAAAGGCCCTGCGCCAGTATATCAACTATCTGCCTCAACAGCCCTATGTCTTTAACGGAACGATTTTGGAGAATCTTCTTTTGGGAGCCAAGGAGGGGACGACTCAGGAGGACATCTTGCGGGCGGTCGAGTTGACAGAGATTCGGGAGGACATTGAGCGCATGCCCCTGAATTACCAGACAGAATTGACTTCGGATGGGGCAGGAATCTCAGGTGGTCAACGTCAGAGAATTGCTCTAGCGCGTGCTCTCTTGACAGATGCGCCGGTCTTGATTTTGGATGAGGCAACTAGCAGTTTGGATATTCTGACAGAGAAGCGAATTGTCGATAATCTTATGGCTTTAGACAAGACCTTGATTTTCATTGCTCACCGCTTGACCATTGCTGAGCGGACAGAGAAGGTTGTTGTTTTGGATCAGGGCAAGATTGTTGAAGAAGGAAAGCATGCTGATTTGCTTGCACAGGGTGGATTTTATGCCCATTTGGTCAATAGCTAGAAAGAGGAGAGGATGAAACCAGAATTTTTAGAAAGTGCGGAGTTTTATAATCGTCGTTACCATAATTTTTCCAGTCGGGTTATTGTACCCATGTCCCTTCTACTTGTGTTTTTACTTGGCTTTGCAACTCTTGCAGAGAAGGAGATGAGCTTGTCTACTAGAGCTACTGTTGAGCCTAGTCGAATCCTTGCAAATATCCAGTCAACTAGCAACAATCGCATTCTTGTCAATCATTTGGAAGAAAATAAGCTGGTTAAGAAGGGAGATCTTCTGGTTCAATATCAGGAAGGGGCAGAGGGTGTCCAAGCGGAGTCTTATGTCAGTCAGTTGGACATGCTTAAGGATCAAAAAAAGCAATTGGAGTATTTGCAAAAGAGCCTGCAAGAAGGGACGGATTACTTTCCAGAGGAGGATAAGTTTGGCTACCAAGCCACCTTTCGCGACTACCTCAGCCAAGCAGGTAGTCTTAGGGCTAGTACATCGCAACAAAATGAGACCATCGCGTCCCAGAATGCAGCAGCTAGCCAAACCCAAGCCGAAATCGGCAATCTCATCAGCCAAACAGAGGCTAAAATTCGCGATTACCAGACAGCTAAGTCAGCTATTGAAATAGGCGCTTCCTTGGCCAGTCAGAATCTAGCCTACTCCCTCTACCAGTCCTACAAGTCTCAGGGTGAGGAAAATCCGCAAGCTAAAGCTCAGGCAGTTGCGCAGGTTGAAGCGCAGCTTTCTCAGTTAGAATCCAGTCTTGCTACTTACCGTGTCCAGTATGCAGGTTCAGGTACCCAGCAAGCCTATGCGTCAGGCTTAAGCAGTCAATTGGAGTCCCTTAAATCCCAACACTTAGCGAAGGTTGGTCAGGAATTGACCCTTCTAGACCAGAAAATCTTGGAGGTGGAGTCAGGTAAGAAGGTACAGGGAAATCTTTTAGACAAGGGGAAAATTACGGCAAGTGAGGATGGAGTGCTTCACCTTAATCCTGAGACCAGTGATTCTACCATGGTTGCAGAAGGTGCCCTACTAGCCCAACTTTATCCGTCCTTGGAAAAAGAAGGGAAAGCCAAACTAACAGCTTATCTTAGTTCAAAGGATGTAGGAAGAATCAAGGTCGGTGATTCTGTTCGCTATACGACGACTCATGATGCCAAGAATCAACTTTTCCTAGATTCTACTATTACAAGCATTGATTCGACAGCTACTAAGACTGAGAAAGGGAATTTCTTTAAAATTGAGGCGGAGACTAATCTAACTTCTGAGCAGGTTGCAAAACTTCGGTACGGGGTGGAAGGTCGCCTGCAGATGATTACGGGTAAGAAAAGTTATCTACGTTATTATTTGGATCAATTTTTGAACAAAGAGTAATGTTCGTGTTTTTAGAGTTAAATGATTTTAAAACTGTGAGAAAGATTCTTCTTGCAGTTTTTTCTTTACGATTTTTAATGTCGATACGTTATTTATTCGGTTAAATTCTTGTAATTTTAAGTTTTTTATGGTAGAATGTGCTCAAGTAATACGAAAGGCGAACTTTTAAATGTCAAAACAATTTATCTATTCGGGAAAAGCTAAAGATATCTATACAACTGAGGATGAAAATCTTATTATTTCAACTTACAAGGATCAGGCGACTGCTTTCAATGGTGTTAAGAAGGAGCAGATTGCAGGTAAGGGAGTCTTGAATAATCAGATTTCATCTTTTATTTTTGAGAAATTAAATGCGGTTGGTGTGGCGACTCACTTTGTGGAGAAACTTTCAGATACAGAACAACTCAATAAAAAGGTTAAGATTATTCCTCTGGAGGTCGTGCTTCGCAACTATACAGCTGGTTCCTTTTCAAAACGTTTTGGTGTGGATGAGGGAATCGCCTTGGAGACTCCGATTGTCGAATTTTACTATAAAAATGATGATTTGGATGATCCATTCATCAATGACGAGCATGTGAAATTCCTACAGATTGCGGATGACCAGCAGATTGCCTACTTGAAGGAAGAAACGCGTCGTATCAATGAACTCTTGAAAGCTTGGTTTGCTGAGATTGGGCTTAAGTTGATTGACTTTAAGCTAGAGTTCGGTTTTGATAAGGATGGCAAGATTATCTTGGCAGACGAATTTTCACCAGATAACTGCCGTTTGTGGGATGCGGATGGCAACCACATGGATAAGGATGTTTTCCGTAGAGGATTGGGAGAACTAACAGACGTTTACGAGATTGTTTGGGAAAAGTTGCAGGAATTGAAATAACAACCTCAAGGTCGTTGGGGATATTGCAAGAGCTGAAATAAAGGAATAAAGATTGATGGATAAACGTATTTTTGTTGAAAAAAAGGCTGATTTTCAGGTCAAGTCAGAGAGTTTGGTTAGAGAACTCAAGCATAACTTGGGACTGTCAAGTTTGAAAAGTATTCGCATCGTGCAAGTGTATGATGTATTTGATTTGGCAGAGGACTTGTTTGCGCCTGCAGAGAAACACATTTTCTCTGAGCAGGTGACAGACCATGTCTTGGACGAAGCTGCTGTACAGGCGGATCTGGCTAACTATGCTTTCTTTGCCATTGAAAGCCTGCCAGGTCAATTTGACCAGCGTGCAGCTTCTTCACAGGAAGCCTTGCTTTTGCTAGGAAGTTCGAGTGATGTAATAGTCAATACAGCCCAACTTTACTTGGTCAATAAAGATATTGATTCGACCGAATTAGAAGCAGTCAAAAACTACTTGCTCAATCCAGTTGATTCTCGTTTCAAGGACATCACGACAGGGATTTCCAAGCAGGAATTTTCTGAGTCAGACAAGACTATTCCGAAATTGACTTTCTTTGAAAGCTATACAGCAGAGGACTTTGCTCGCTACAAGGACGAGCAAGGGATGGCTATGGAAGTGGATGATTTGCTCTTTATCCAAGATTATTTCAAGTCAATTGGACGTGTGCCAACTGAGACGGAACTCAAGGTTTTGGACACTTACTGGTCTGACCACTGCCGTCACACGACTTTTGAGACTGAGTTGAAGCACATCGACTTTTCAGCTTCTAAATTCCAAAAGCAATTGCAGTCAACCTATGACAAGTATATTGCCATGCGTGATGAGTTGGGGCGTTCGGAAAAACCGCAAACCTTGATGGATATGGCGACTATTTTCGGTCGATATGAGCGTGCTAATGGGCGGTTGGACGATATGGAAGTGTCAGACGAGATTAACGCTTGCTCAGTAGAAATCGAAGTGGACGTTAATGGTGTGAAAGAACCATGGCTCCTCATGTTTAAAAACGAAACCCACAATCACCCAACTGAGATTGAGCCATTTGGTGGAGCTGCTACCTGTATTGGTGGAGCCATTCGTGACCCATTATCAGGACGTTCATACGTTTACCAAGCTATGCGTATCTCAGGTGCCGGTGATATTACAGCACCGATTTCGGAAACGCGTGCTGGGAAATTGCCACAACAGGTCATTTCTAAGACAGCTGCTCATGGTTATTCTTCTTACGGAAACCAGATTGGGCTTGCGACGACCTACGTTCGTGAGTACTTCCACCCAGGCTTTGTTGCTAAACGTATGGAGTTAGGTGCAGTTGTAGGTGCTGCTCCCAAGGGCAATGTCGTCCGAGAAAAACCAGAAGCGGGTGATGTCATTATCCTTCTTGGAGGTAAGACTGGACGTGATGGTGTCGGTGGTGCGACAGGCTCTTCTAAAGTTCAAACAGTTGAGTCTGTAGAGACTGCTGGTGCTGAGGTTCAAAAAGGGAATGCCATCGAAGAACGCAAGATTCAACGTCTGTTCCGTAATGGCGATGTGACTCGTCTTATCAAGAAGTCCAATGACTTTGGTGCTGGTGGTGTCTGTGTAGCTATCGGTGAATTGGCAGACGGTCTTGAAATCGACCTCAACAAGGTTCCTCTTAAATACCAAGGCTTGAATGGTACCGAAATTGCTATCTCTGAATCACAAGAACGGATGGCAGTTGTGGTTCGTCCTGAGGACGTAGATGATTTTGTTGTAGAATGTAACAAAGAAAATATTGATGCTGTTGTGGTGGCTACGGTGACTGAAAAACCAAATCTGGTTATGCACTGGAATGGTGAAACCATTGTCGACTTGGAACGTCGTTTCCTTGATACCAATGGTGTGCGCGTGGTCGTTGATGCAAAGGTGGTGGACAAGGATGTCAAACTCCCAGAAGAGCGCACAACAAGCGCTGACACACTTGAATTTGATACACATACGGTTCTATCTGACTTGAACCATGCGAGTCAAAAAGGCTTGCAGACTATCTTTGATTGCTCAGTCGGTCGTTCTACAGTCAACCATCCGCTTGGTGGTCGCTACCAACTCACACCGACTGAGGCTTCTGTGCAGAAATTGCCTGTACAACACGGTGTGACTCATACTGCCTCAGTCATGGCTCAAGGTTTCAACCCATATGTAGCTGAATGGTCTCCATACCACGGTGCTGCTTATGCGGTTATCGAAGCAACTGCTCGTTTGGTGGCTGCTGGCGCAAACTGGTCTAAGGCTCGTTTCTCTTACCAAGAGTATTTCGAGCGGATGGACAAACAAGCCGAGCGTTTTGGCCAGCCAGTAGCAGCTCTTCTAGGCTCTATCGAAGCACAGATTCAACTTGGTTTGCCATCTATCGGTGGTAAGGACTCTATGTCTGGTACTTTTGAAGAATTGACCGTTCCGCCAACCTTGGTTGCCTTTGGGGTGACGACGGCAGATAGCCGTAATGTGCTCTCTCCAGAATTTAAAGCTGCTGGAGAAAATATCTACTACATCCCAGGTCAAGCCCTCTCTACAGAGATTGATTTTGACTTGATTAAGTCTAATTTTGCTCAGTTTGAAGACATCCAAGCTGGTCACAAAGTGACATCTGCATCAGCTGTCAAATATGGTGGTGTGGTTGAAAGTTTGGCACTTGCTACTTTTGGAAATCATATCGGTGCAGAAGTAAGCTTGCCTGAACTTGAAACGGCTTTGACAGCTCAATTGGGTGGATTTGTCTTTACATCTCCTGAAGAAATTGCTGGAGTAGAGAAAATCGGTCAAACGAAAGCAGACTTTACACTAACTGTCAACGATGTGAAGCTAGATGGACAGAAACTTGACAGTGCTTTCCAAGGAAAACTGGAAGAAGTTTACCCAACAGAGTTTGACCAAGTCAAAGAACTGGCTGAAGTACCAGCTGTGGTATCAGATGTTGTGATTAAAGCCAAAGAAAAGGTTGAAAAACCTGTGGTTTACATCCCAGTCTTCCCAGGAACTAACTCAGAATATGACTCAGCTAAGGCTTTTGAAAAAGAAGGTGCAGAGGTCAACTTAGTGCCATTTGTGACCTTGAATGAAGAAGCCATTGTCAATTCAGTTGAAACTATGGTTGATAACATCGGCAAGGCTAATATCCTTTTCTTTGCAGGTGGTTTCTCAGCTGCGGACGAGCCAGATGGTTCCGCTAAGTTTATCGTCAATATCCTTCTCAATGAAAAAGTCCGTGTGGCTATTGATAGCTTTATCGTCCGTGGTGGCTTGATTATCGGTATCTGTAATGGATTCCAGGCCTTGGTCAAATCAGGTCTTCTTCCATACGGGAATTTCGAGGATGCTAATAATACTAGTCCAACCCTCTTCTACAATGATGCCAATCAACACGTGGCCAAGATGGTGGAAACCCGTATTGCCAATACCAACTCACCATGGTTAGCTGGTGTGCAAGTAGGCGATATCCACGCTATTCCTGTTTCGCATGGTGAAGGGAAGTTTGTCGTGACGGCTGAGGAATTCGCTGAGCTCCGTGACAATGGACAAATTTTCAGCCAATATGTTGACTTTAACGGCAAACCAAGTATGGATTCTAAGTACAATCCAAATGGTTCTGTCCATGCCATCGAAGGAATTACTAGCAAGAATGGCCAAATCATCGGTAAGATGGGCCACTCAGAACGTTATGAGGAAGGTCTTTTCCAAAATATCCCAGGCAATAAAGACCAGCACCTGTTTGCGTCAGCGGTTAAATACTTTACTGGAAAATAAGACTTGCAGATTTTCTAATAGATAGTATCAGTAATGTAAAAGTCATGTAGATTTATCTCTTGACGATTGCAAATGAAAATTAGGTATAAAAAATGACATACGAAGTAAAATCTCTTAATGAAGAATGTGGTGTTTTCGGTATCTGGGGACATCCAGATGCTGCTAAATTGACCTATTTTGGTCTCCACAGTCTTCAACACCGTGGTCAGGAGGGGGCAGGAATCCTCTCCAATGATCAGGGGCAATTGAAGCGCCATCGTGACATGGGGCTTTTATCAGAAGTGTTCAGAAATCCTGCTAATTTGGATAAATTGACAGGAACTGGTGCGATTGGTCACGTGCGTTATGCGACTGCTGGCGAAGCTTCTGTAGATAACATTCAGCCTTTCCTCTTCCGTTTTCACGATATGCAGTTTGGCTTGGCTCATAATGGGAATCTGACCAATGCGGCCTCTCTCAAGAAAGAATTGGAAGATAGAGGAGCCATTTTCAGTGCGACTTCGGACTCTGAAATCTTGGCTCACCTCATTCGTCGCAGTCACAATCCGAACTTGATGGGAAAAATCAAGGAAGCGCTCAGCCTTGTCAAAGGTGGTTTTGCTTATATCTTGCTGTTTGAGGATAAGTTGATTGCGGCTCTTGACCCAAATGGTTTCCGTCCACTTTCTATCGGGAAAATGGCTAATGGAGCGGTGGTTGTTTCCTCTGAAACTTGCGCTTTTGAAGTCATTGGTGCCGAGTGGATTCGTGATTTGAAACCAGGTGAGATTGTGATTATTGATGACAAGGGCATCCAGTATGATAGCTATACAGACGATACCCAGTTAGCAATCTGTTCTATGGAGTATATCTATTTTGCCCGCCCTGATTCTAATATCCACGGTGTCAATGTCCATACGGCACGTAAGAGAATGGGGGCTCAACTAGCGCGTGAATTCAAGCATGAGGCGGATATCGTGGTCGGTGTGCCCAATTCTTCCCTCAGCGCGGCTATGGGATTTGCGGAAGAATCTGGTTTGCCAAATGAAATGGGTCTTATCAAGAACCAATACACCCAACGTACCTTTATCCAACCGACTCAAGAATTGCGGGAGCAAGGGGTGCGTATGAAACTGTCTGCTGTTTCTGGTGTTGTAAAAGGCAAGCGTGTGGTTATGATTGATGACTCTATTGTACGTGGAACAACCTCTCGTCGTATCGTTCAGCTCTTGAAAGAAGCGGGTGCAACTGAAGTTCACGTTGCCATTGGTAGTCCAGCGCTAGCTTATCCATGTTTCTATGGGATTGATATCCAAACCCGTCAGGAGTTGATTGCAGCCAATCATACGGTCGAAGAAACGCGTCAGATCATTGGAGCTGACAGCCTGACTTACCTCTCTGTTGAAGGTTTGATTGATTCGATTGGGATTGAAACAGATGCGCCAAATGGTGGTCTCTGTGTCGCTTACTTTGACGGTGACTACCCAACACCTCTCTACGACTACGAAGAAGACTATCGTAGAAGTTTGGAAGAAAAGACAAGTTTTTACAAGTGAGTTACTGAGATTCTCCATAAAAGAAAAGGAATAAATAAATGACAAAAAATGCGTACGCCCAATCGGGTGTGGATGTTGAAGCGGGTTATGAAGTTGTTGAACGAATCAAAAAGCACGTGGCTCGTACGGAGCGTGCAGGTGTCATGGGAGCGCTGGGCGGTTTTGGTGGTATGTTTGACCTTTCAAAGACTGGGGTTAAAGAACCCGTCTTGATTTCAGGAACTGACGGTGTCGGAACCAAGCTCATGTTGGCTATCAAATACGACAAGCACGATACTATTGGTCAGGACTGTGTGGCCATGTGTGTCAATGATATCATCGCTGCAGGTGCGGAGCCCCTCTATTTCCTTGACTACGTCGCAACTGGCAAGAATGAACCAGCTAAGCTAGAACAAGTGGTTGCTGGTGTTGCAGAAGGCTGTGTGCAGGCAGGCGCTGCCCTCATTGGTGGGGAAACGGCTGAAATGCCTGGCATGTACGGCGAAGATGACTATGATTTGGCTGGTTTTGCGGTCGGGGTGGCTGAAAAATCTCAAATCATTGACGGTTCAAAGGTGGCAGAGGGAGATGTTCTTCTCGGACTTGCTTCAAGTGGGATTCATTCCAATGGTTACTCCCTCGTCCGTCGTGTCTTTGCGGACTACACAGGTGAGGAAGTCCTGCCAGAATTGGAAGGCAAGAAACTCAAGGAAGTTTTGCTTGAGCCGACTCGTATCTATGTCAAGGCTGTCTTGCCCCTCATCAAGGAAGGCTTGGTCAACGGCATTGCCCATATCACAGGTGGTGGCTTTATTGAGAATGTCCCTCGTATGTTTGCAGCTGATTTAGCAGCTGAGATTGAGGAAGACAAGGTTCCAGTGCTTCCAATTTTCAAAGCCCTTGAAAAATACGGTCAGATCAAACACGAAGAAATGTTTGAAATCTTCAATATGGGTGTGGGGCTTATGCTGGCAGTTAGCCCTGAAAATGTAAGTCATGTCAAGGAATTGTTGGATGAACCAGTTTATGAAATTGGTCGCATCGTCAAGAAAGAAAACGAAAGTGTCATTATCAAATGAAAAAAATAGCGGTTTTTGCTTCTGGTAATGGCTCAAATTTTCAGATGATTGCCGAAGAATTTCCAGTGGAGTTTGTCTTTTCAGACAATCGTGATGCCTATGTACTCGAGCGTGCAGACAAGCTCGGCGTTCTGTCCTATGCTTTTGAACTCAAGGAGTTTGAGAGCAAGGCAGACTACGAAGCGGCCCTTGTCGAACTCTTGGAAGAACACCAGATTGACTTGGTTTGTCTAGCAGGCTACATGAAAATCGTTGGGCCAACCTTATTGGCGGCTTATGAAGGACGAATTATCAACATTCACCCAGCCTACCTGCCAGAATTTCCAGGAGCTCATGGGATTGAGGATGCTTGGAATGCTGGTGTTGCTGAGAGTGGTGTTACCATTCACTGGGTGGACTCTGGAGTGGATACAGGCAAGGTTATCAAACAAGTACGTGTACTGCGACTAGCTGATGATACCATTGACAATTTTGAAACTCGGATTCATGAGGCGGAGTACAAGTTGTATCCAGAGGTCATTAGAGAATTGTTGGACAAGTAAATGAAAAAATGGTTGGAAACACTTGCCTTGATTACCTTGGCAATTATTCTACGTTTACTAGTAAATTTTTTCTTCCCAGAGATTCCTTATTGGGGGAGATTTTTACTGACAGTAATTTTGGGAGTCTTGGTAATCGTCTCCCTACACTTTATGAATCGAAAAATGCGTAGGTAGAGAGTTTGAAAATGAAAGGAAAAAAGATGACTAAACGCGCTTTAATCAGCGTCTCAGACAAAGTGGGCATTGTTGAATTTGCCCAAGAACTCAAAAAACTTGGTTGGGAGATTATCTCGACGGGTGGGACCAAGGTTGCCCTTGATAATGCTGGGGTGAGCACCAGTGCCATTGATGATTCATATGATATCTTTGATTTTAAATTGGAGTCAGTATTTGTTGAAGACGGCTTCAAACGGAGGTATCGGGTGTGGACACTGGTAAGATCATCAAACAAGTTCGTGTGCCGCGGCTGGCTGATGATACCATAGAGAGTTTTGAAACTCGGATTCATGAGGCAGAGTACAAGTTGTATCCAGAGGTCATTAGAGAATTGTTGGACAAGTAAATGAAAAAATGGTTGGAAACACTTGCCTTGATTACCTTGGCAATCATTCTACGTTTACTAGTAAATTTTTTCTTCCCAGAGATTCCTTATTGGGGAGATTTTTACTGACAGTAATTTTGGGAGTCTTGGTAATCGTCTCCCTATACTTTATGAATCGAAAAATTCGTAGGTAGAGAGTTTGAAAATGAAAGGAAAAAACATGACTAAACGCGCCTTAATCAGCGTCTCATACAAAGCGGGCATTGTTGAATTTGCCCAAGAACTTAAAAAACTTGGTTGGGATATTATCTCGACAGGTGGGACAAAGGTTGCCCTTGATAATGCTGGGGTAGACACCATTGCGATTGGTGATGTGACTGGTTTTCCAGAGATGATGGACGGTCGTGTCAAGACCCTTCACCCAAATATCCATGGTGGGCTCCTTGCTCGTCGTGATTTGGATAGTCACTTGGAAGCAGCCAAGGAGAACCAAATTGAGCTTATCGACCTTGTAGTGGTCAATCTTTACCCATTTAAGGAAACCATCCTCAAACCAGATGTGACGTACGCTGACGCAGTTGAAAATATCGATATCGGTGGGCCATCTATGCTTCGCTCAGCAGCGAAGAACCACGCCAGCGTGACAGTTGTGGTAGACCCTGCTGACTATACAGTGGTTTTGGGAGAGTTGTCAGCCAATGGTGAAACGACTTACGAAACGCGTCAACGTTTGGCAGCCAAAGTTTTCCGTCACACAGCGGCTTATGATGCCTTGATTGCAGAGTATTTCACTACTCAAGTGGGGGAAAGCAAACCTGAAAAGCTGACCTTGACTTATGACCTCAAGGAAGCCATGCGCTATGGGGAAAATCCTCAGCAGGATGCAGACTTCTATCAAAAGGCTTTGCCAACAGACTACTCAATTGCATCAGCCAAACAGCTCAACGGTAAGGAATTATCCTTTAACAATATCCGTGATGCGGATGCTGCCATTCGTATCATCCGTGACTTCAAAGACCGTCCAACCGTTGTGGCTCTCAAACACATGAATCCATGCGGTATCGGTCAGGCTGATGACATTGAGACTGCTTGGGACTACGCTTATGAGTCTGACCCAGTGTCTATCTTTGGTGGTATCGTTGTTCTCAACCATGAGGTGGATGCTGCGACAGCTGAGAAGATGCACGGCGTTTTCCTTGAAATCATTATCGCACCAAGCTATACGGATGAAGCGCTAGCCATTTTGACCAACAAAAAGAAAAACTTGCGTATCCTTGCCTTGCCATTTGACGCACAAGACGCTAGCGAAGTGGAAGCAGAATACACAGGCGTAGTAGGTGGACTTCTGGTGCAAAACCAAGACGTGGTCAAGGAAAGCCCAGCTGACTGGCAAGTGGTGACCAAACGCCAACCAACAGAGACAGAAGCAACCGCCCTCGAGTTTGCTTGGAAGGCTATTAAATACGTCAAATCAAACGGAATCATTGTAACCAACGACCACATGACACTGGGTGTTGGTCCAGGTCAGACTAACCGTGTGGCTTCTGTTCGCATCGCTATTGACCAAGCTAAAGACCGTCTGGACGGCGCTGTGCTTGCTTCGGATGCCTTCTTCCCATTTGCGGATAATGTGGAAGAAATCGCCAAAGCAGGTATTAAAGCCATCATCCAGCCAGGGGGCTCAGTTCGTGACCAAGAGTCTATCGAAGCAGCAGATAAATATGGCTTGACTATGGTCTTTACAGGCGTGAGACATTTTAGACATTAAGAACGTTAAAGGGAAGAGAACAGTTTCTTTCCTTTTTTTGATTAAAAGGCAGAACGAAACGAGATTAAAACGAACGTTTATGTTATAATATTAGTAAATAATTCGCAAAAGAGGTTGAGAAATGAAACTGCTTGTTGTCGGTTCGGGTGGTCGTGAGCATGCGATTGCTAAAAAGTTACTTGAATCAAAAGACGTTGAAAAAGTCTTTGTAGCTCCTGGGAATGACGGTATGACTCTTGATAGTTTGGAATTGGTAAATATCTATATTTCCGAACATTCTAAATTGATTGAGTTTGCAAAAGCCAACGATATTACTTGGACCTTTATAGGGCCAGATGACGCCCTTGCGGCTGGTATCGTAGATGATTTCCATGCAGCTGGTCTCAAAGCCTTTGGTCCGACAAGATTGGCAGCAGAGCTGGAGTGGTCCAAGGATTTTGCCAAGGAAATCATGGTCAAATACGGCGTTCCGACAGCAACCTATGGCACATTCTCAGATTTCGAGGAAGCCAAGGCCTATATCGAAAAGCAGGGTGCGCCTATCGTCGTCAAGGCGGATGGCTTGGCGCTTGGGAAGGGTGTCGTCGTTGCTGAGACGGTTGAGCAAGCGGTCGAAGCCGCTCACGAGATGCTTTTGGACAATAAATTTGGTGACTCAGGTGCGCGTGTGGTTATTGAGGAATTCCTTGAAGGAGAGGAATTTTCACTCTTTGCCTTTGTCAATGGTGATAAGTTCTACATCATGCCAACAGCTCAGGACCACAAACGTGCTTATAATGGCGATAAGGGACCTAACACAGGCGGTATGGGAGCTTATGCACCAGTTCCTCACTTACCACAGAGCGTAGTTGTCACAGCGATTGACACTATTATCAAACCAGTCCTTGAAGGAATGATCAAAGAAGGCCGTCCGTATCTTGGTGTCCTTTACGCAGGGCTTATCTTGACAGCGGATGGACCTAAGGTCATCGAGTTTAATGCTCGCTTTGGAGATCCAGAAACTCAGATTATCTTGCCTCGTCTGACCTCTGATTTTGCACAAAATATTACTGATATTTTGGAAGGTAAAGAACCAGCTATTACTTGGACGGACAAGGGTGTGACTCTGGGTGTGGTTGTCGCATCCAACGGTTACCCGCTAGAATATGAAAAAGGTGTCAAGTTGCCAGCTAAAACCGATGGCGACATTATCACCTACTATGCAGGTGCTAAGTTTGCGGAAAATAGCAGAGAACTGCTCTCAAACGGTGGACGTGTCTATATGCTCGTCACCACCGCAGATACCGTCGAAGACGGACAAAACATTATTTACAGTGAACTCGCCCAACAAAACACAGAAGGCCTCTTTTACCGAACCGATATCGGAAGTAAGGCAATTAAGTAAAGATATAAGAATAACGCGACGAAGTCGCCAAATACGATAATGGTCGCATAACTTGCGAGCGTTAGCGAGCTAATATAGAACAATCACCGCCGTTGTCAAAGAACGATTGGATGATAATCCAATCGTTCAGGGAAATTGGAAGACCTTGGGCTTCCGATTTAGGCATGAGACACCTTTGGTGGCTGCTGCCGTCCCTCACAACTTAAGGTGATTGAAAAAAGAAGAAAAGGAAAAATTATGACTAAACCAGTAATTTCCATCATCATGGGCTCCAAATCCGACTGGGCAACCATGCAAAAAACATCCGAAGTCCTAGACCGTTTCGGAGTTCTTTACGAAAAGAAAGTTGTTTCTGCCCACCGTACACCAGACCTCATGTTCAAGCATGCTGAAGAAGCACGTAGCCGTGGGATCAAGGTCATTATTGCAGGTGCTGGAGGCGCAGCCCATTTGCCAGGAATGGTAGCTGCCAAAACAACCCTTCCTGTCATCGGCGTACCTGTTAAATCACGTGCTCTTAGTGGCGTGGACTCGCTCTATTCTATCGTTCAGATGCCGGGTGGTGTGCCTGTTGCGACAATGGCTATCGGTGAAGCTGGTGCGACAAATGCGGCTCTCTTTGCCCTCCGTCTTCTTTCAGTAGAGGATCAGGCTATCGCGACAGCTTTGGCAGATTTCGCAGAAGAACAAGGAAAAATCGCAGAGGAGTCGACAAATGAGCTCATCTAAAACAATCGGAATTATCGGTGGTGGTCAGCTGGGACAGATGATGGCCATTTCTGCTATTTACATGGGGCACAAGATTATCGCGCTGGATCCAGCGGCGGATTGTCCAGCCTCTCGTGTAGCGGAAATCATCGTGGCTCCTTATAATGATGTGGATGCCCTCCGTCAGTTGGCTGAGCGTTGCGATGTCCTTACCTATGAGTTTGAAAATGTCGATGCTGACGGTTTGGATGCTGTCATCAAGGATGGGCAGCTCCCTCAAGGAACCGACCTGCTTCGCATCTCCCAAAATCGGATTTTTGAAAAGGACTTTCTCTCAAACAAGGCCCAAGTCACTGTAGCACCTTACAAGGTTGTGACCTCAAGCCAAGACTTGGCAGATATGGACCTGTTGAAAAACTATGTCCTCAAGACTGCTACAGGTGGCTATGATGGGCATGGACAAAAGGTCATTCGCTCGGAAGCAGACTTGGAAGAAGCCTATGCGTTAGCTGACTCAGCAGCCTGCGTTTTAGAGGAATTTGTCAACTTTGACCTTGAGATTTCTGTCATCGTGTCTGGTAATGGTAAGGACGTGACGGTTTTCCCAGTTCAGGAAAATGTCCACCGTAACAACATTCTATCTAAGACCATTGTTCCAGCTCGAATTTCTGAGAGTTTAGCAGACAAGGCCAAAGCCATGGCAGTGCGAATCGCAGAACAACTGAACTTGTCTGGAACACTTTGTGTGGAAATGTTTGCGACTGCTGATGACATCATTGTCAATGAAATTGCGCCACGTCCACACAATTCTGGTCACTACTCGATTGAAGCCTGTGATTTCTCTCAATTTGATACCCACATTTTAGGCGTTCTGGGAGCACCATTGCCAGACATCAAACTACATGCGACAGCTGTCATGCTCAATGTCCTCGGCCAACACGTCGAGGTTGCTGAAAAATATGTCACAGAAAATCCAAGCGCCCACCTCCACATGTATGGTAAAATAGAGGCGAAGCACAACCGCAAGATGGGGCATGTGACTTTGTTTAGTGATGCGCCGGATGAGGTTGTAGGATTTTAGGAGAGAATCGTATGGAATACTATGAATTTAAAGAAGATATAATAGATCAAGATTTCAATTTTTATTTTGATACTAGCGCTTTACTCTCTTTGTATCGAAAACAAAAAGAATTAGTTGAGTATTTTGATGAGAATATTCGAAATGTTAACAATGATATCCGAATTCCTTCGACTGTACAAAAAGAATATAATAGAAATGTATCAAGTGCTAAAATTCATTTAAAAAATGAATTAATTAAAAATACAAAAAAATTCCAGAAAAATATTTTTGACAAGGTAAATCAGAGTTTAACCCAAATTTCTGATCTTCTTTCAAATAGTGATTCAACTGATTTAGATACATTTGTGAAGTTGCAGGATGATTCGATCGAAAAGTTATCAATACTTAATGATTTTATCAAAAAACTAGAAATATCTGAAAACGTGGAAAAAATAGATAAAGTTTCAGAGCTTATGGATAATTTTTTAATGTTATCAGACAACTTACTTCCGGCAATATCGATGGTGGAGCAAATAAAATTGATGAACGAGGGTTATACTAGAGCTAAACATCATTTTCCTCCGGGTTATATGGATATGAAGGATAAATATCATGGTTTAAAAAAAGAAGCTTTAAAAAAAGAGTCATGGTCAAAAGAAGCCGGAAGAACTTATAAGATATCTGGGCGATTACTTTATTTGGGCAGAGATAATAAAAGATATTTTGAATAAAGAAAAGAATGCACTGTTTATTACCTCGGATTTAAAAGAAGATTGGTGGGAGATACCGAAAAAAGATTATGATTTGGTATCATATGAAGCTAGAAAGGAATTGGTTCAAGAATTCAATGAATTAACTGGCAAGAGGATAAGATTCATTCCATTTGATTTATTTGTTAGCTTTCTAGAGAGTTATAATAACCAAGAATCTTTGTACAATTATTTGTTCCAAAATATAGCTGAAATAGAGTCGATGGTCTCAGATCAAGTTTTGAGATTTGTTGGGGAAAATGAGAAGCATATTATATCGTGCGATGATATTATTTGGAATTCAGATGTAACAAAAGGATACGTTTCATATGATTATGTAATAGATGTTACAGACAAAGAAATAATTTCGGTGGAAATTAATTCTTTTGATGAGGACGACAATGGAGGCTTCTCTGTAGAACTTATTGTTAGTGTTAATATATATGGATATTTTAATGTTTCTTCTGGACTGGAGGGTGAAACTTATCATTATGTAGAAGGTGATTTCACTAAAGAGGATATTCTTATTCATGTAACAATTAACTTTTCTTCGAAGCAAGTGACTGATTTAAAAAATATTATGATAAATTCTGACTTGGACGATTTCGATAGAATAGTTAAGGAAGCAGAAGTAAGGGAAATAGATTTAATTGATAGTGGTATTATTGACCTAGATCATGATGACCCTGATGAAAGTGCCTTATTAGATTATTATCAATGGGAATGGGATAGAGATGAGGAGCGGTTTGCAAAATGGTAAATTTATAAAAAGCAAAGATTGTCTAACAAATTGAACAATTATTACGAAGCAAATCATTGTCAATTCTTTTGTTGAGGAAGAGAAGATTAGAGTTGTCTTAGAGGTCTTATGTTCAAGTGTAGACTATGAAAAGGTATAAGCTAAATATGATGAACTAGTAGTTCAGAGTCTAAAAAACTATTCAGTTATTTAAAATGTACCTTTAGATATGAGATATGGATTTGAGTACACTAGATTACTATCCATCTGTATTTATTGGGAAAGAAGAATTTTAGTGGGGCGATATGGTAAATTTTAATATCCTTGAATATGAACAAATGATTGGTGATTTAATTCACGATACTTTTTATATAGGACTGACAAAAAGAGGGAAAATAAAAGGGATTAGGCAATTCTCAGAAGTTATAGTTAGAAAAATATTAAATATTGGAAGTGATACTCATTTTACATTAGGGAAAGCTGAGCATATGGAACAATTTAAGAAACTTTCCGAAAATAGGAGAATATATTTAAAAGTTTCAATTGAGAAGATACGTCCATTAGGTAACGATGGAACACATACTCAACATACCGAAGAGTTTTCTAATGATGAACTCAATCAAGTAAAAGATGGCTTATTTGATTTATATGCTTATCTGTTTATTGATTATTTTTTGAAGTATCCTATGAATTTATTATCTCCCACTCAGGTTATGCGTGATTTTTCGCTGTTGCCTCCAATTATAAGATATAAGGCTTTAAAGTATTTGTATGATAGTGAAGCTAATTTACAAATTGCAAATAGATATTGTTTATCAATTATTAAAACTTTTAATAAATTGACTGCTTTGAATTGGTTAGAGAATGAGAAAAGTAAACTTCTCCAACTATATTATCCTAATCAGGAGGAAGCTGAGGAATACTATATTAAGAGAGGAGTTCCTGTTTCTGCAACCCAATTTACAGTGAGTATTCAATTGTGGAAGTTCGATAATGTTTATGATCTATTACTTGACAAAGTTACTGACAGTAGAACAGATAAAAATGAATCGGGCAAACTATATTCTAATTTCGAACAAGCAAAAAAATATTATGAAAATAATAACGTTCTTACATCAAGTAATATAGAGGAATCTAAACAGTATTATAAGGCCGTAAAAAATAAATTCTCTAACGATATTGAAAAAGTTAAAAATTATTATAGATTAAATAATTTATATTTTCCAGAAAACGATGAACGTACTTTTGATGAATTTAGAGATTTTGGAGAATTGATGGAATTCGTGTTTATGGGAAGGAGTAGAAATAACTAGGGAATCTTTAGCTCGTTTATTGGAATAGTTCGATGAATACAAGTTTCGATACCTGAATATTCGGAAATTATTTAGAAATCTATAATATATCTATGGATACGGATTTGAATACATTAGAAACTCTTCATCTTTTTGGATTAGGAGAGAGGATATTGAGTGAGAAAAATAATGACTAAGTGTTTAATTTGTGGGAAAAAAGGATTTTTCTTAAGAGTCAATCAAGAAGGTATTTGTTTTACTTGTGAGTCAAAAAATTCTTCTCTATTGTATAGAAATAATATCCAAATTGAAGAAACGAACAGAAAAAATCCGCTAACTTCTTTGAATAACGATTATTATGTCTATGCGTGGAAAATCAAGGATACTGGAGAAATATTCTATATTGGTAAAGGAAAAGGCGATAGAGCATACAGCAAACACGATAGAGCGTACGAAGCAGAGAAAATAAGAGCTCAGTACGAGACAGTTATAGAAATTCTAAAAGATAATTCACCAGAAGAAGAGGTTCTTGACTACGAGTCTATAGAAATCAAAAGAATCTTAAATGAAACAACGCATAGATTAACAAATAGAATTATACCGTTTGATATTAAACGTGATAATGGATATGGACCTGCTTTGTCAACGCCTACTTATAAATTTGAGACATCGCCTGTACTATTTGCAAGCGAAATTGATGAACATTATTTTAAAACAAAGTACAGGCCTTTTGATGAAGTTGAACTAGCTATGCTACAAAAAGTGTATTTTGTTGAAGGAAGTATTTCACAACAAGAGGCTACAATAGTTTATGGGGGAGAATTCAATAAATATTTATCAGATGTCCAAAGATGGTTAAAACAAATTAATTCAACTATATTGAAAACTCGCTTTGCTAAATCAGTTACTTCTTGGATTTATCTATCTGATGATTCTGTTGTCAATTATGAAGTAAATATGAAAAATGCATAGGAAAGAATTGGTTGTAAAATCCCATGTTATCATTTAATGGATGTATGGAAATATTTACAACAATTAAGTTTACCAAATCATGAGGAGTTGTCGTATAGTTTTAATTCTTTACGTAGTTCATATAATAGAATTCCAATTGAGAAAATTAAGAATTTGAATGATTTTGATAAGGCGTTTGACCAAGGGTTTCCTTTGTTTCAGAAAGGTCAAAAACTAAGAAAACAAGGTGAAATAGAGCAGGCTATAGCTTTATATGATAGAGCTCGATCTTTAGGATATGACGCACCAGCCTTATATAATGAATATTCAAAAGCTTTTCGTAGTTTGAAACAATATGCAGATGAGATTTTAATTTTAGAAGAAGCAATCTTAAGGAGTTCACAAGAGGATAAAAAAGCAAGTTGGCAATTGAGATTAGAGAAAGCTAAAGAGCTTTTGAATAGAAGTAGATAATATTTGTAAATTTTTTAAAAAGAAAGGAAAAATTAACAACATGATCAACCGTTACTCTCGCCCTGAAATGGCGAACATTTGGAGTGAAGAAAATAAATACCGTGCTTGGCTTGAGGTGGAAATCTTGGCTGACGAGGCATGGGCTGAGTTGGGGGAAATCCCTAAGGAAGATGTGGCTTTGATTCGTGAGAAAGCAGACTTTGACATCGACCGTATTTTGGAGATTGAGCAGGAGACTCGTCACGATGTGGTGGCCTTCACACGTGCGGTTTCTGAGACTCTTGGTGAAGAGCGTAAGTGGGTCCACTATGGTTTGACTTCTACTGACGTGGTGGATACGGCCTACGGTTACCTTTACAAGCAGGCCAACGACATCATCCGCCGTGACCTTGAAAACTTCACCAACATCATCGCTGACAAGGCTAAGGAGCACAAGTTCACCATCATGATGGGTCGTACCCACGGTGTGCATGCTGAGCCGACAACTTTTGGTCTTAAATTGGCGACTTGGTACAGTGAAATGAAGCGCAACATCGAGCGTTTCGAGCATGCGGCTGCTGGTGTTGAAGCTGGTAAGATTTCGGGTGCGGTTGGGAACTTTGCCAACATCCCACCATTTGTAGAGGAATATGTCTGCGACAAATTGGGTATTCGTGCTCAAGAAATCTCTACACAGGTCCTTCCTCGTGACCTTCACGCTGAGTACTTTGCGGTTCTTGCTAGCATTGCGACTTCTATCGAGCGTATGGCGACTGAGATTCGTGGTCTGCAAAAATCAGAACAACGCGAAGTAGAAGAATTCTTTGCTAAAGGGCAAAAAGGTTCATCTGCAATGCCTCACAAACGCAACCCTATCGGTTCTGAAAACATGACAGGTCTTGCGCGTGTTATCCGTGGTCACATGATTACAGCCTATGAGAACGTGGCTCTCTGGCACGAACGTGACATCTCTCACTCATCAGCTGAGCGCATCATCACACCAGATACGACCATCTTGATTGACTACATGCTCAACCGTTTTGGAAATATCGTCAAGAACTTGACGGTCTTCCCAGAAAACATGATCCGCAACATGAACTCGACATTTGGTTTGATTTTTAGCCAACGTGCTATGTTGACCTTGATTGAAAAAGGGATGACTCGTGAGCAAGCTTACGACCTTGTTCAACCAAAAACAGCCTACTCTTGGGACAATCAAGTCGACTTTAAACCACTTCTTGAAGCAGATCCAGAAGTAACATCACGCCTCACTCAAGAGGAAATCGACGAGATTTTCAACCCTCTTTATTACACTAAACGAGTGGATGATATCTTTGAACGTCTTGGACTTGGTGATTAATTAAACAATAAACAGCGAGCTTCAATCTCGCTGTTTATTTTTTATCGAAAACACCTAGTCTTCTTTTCTTTTAGTGAGTCCGTAGGCTGCTAGTGTGGCCATGAGTCCTGCGACTACTAGTCCTGCAGAATGGTGACTTCCTGTTTCAGGAAGTTTATTTTCTTTTGCTACAGAAGCTGGGCCTTGAGGAAGAGCTTTGTTTTCCTCAACAGGAAGAGTTGCTGGAGCTGGCACATTTGGAATCTCTAGTGCTGGTTTTTCTTCTTTGAAAGCTGCTTGTCCGTTTTCATCGCCTACATGTGTTACCAGAGTTCCGACTTCGACTACTTGTGTAACAGCTTCCTGCGCTACGACACTGGTAACCAATGTTCTAACTTCAGTTCCGTCTGCAGCCGTAGTTACAGAATAGAAATGACTTATACGACCGTTTACACCTTCTGTTACGACACGGGATTGTCCTTTAGGCAATTGATCAGTTTCACGAGTGATGGTTGTAAATGGAATTGCTTCCTCTTGGATATCTAGTCTAGGTTTTGCATCACTAGTTGGTGCAAGACCACTTTCATCACCCTTGTGAGTTACAGGAGCACCAACTTCGACAACTTGGTTCACAGCTTCTTTGGTTACCTGGCTATCAAGAACGGTTTCTGTTGATTTCCCATTTTCTGTAAGAACAGAGATGTAAGAAGTACGTTCACCTAGAACTCCAGCTTTGACAACTTTTTCTTGTCCAGCTGGGAGATTTGGATTGTCTTTCTTGATAACTTCAAACGGGATTTCTTCTGTCTTCACAAGAAGTTCTGGTCGGTTTTCAACGTTAGCAGCCAGTTCATTTTCATCTAGGCTTCCTAAGTGAGTGGCAGCTGGTTTCAGACCTTTAAGGGCAGTCTTTAGTTTATCTACTAGTGCGTCTAGTTCAGCTTGTTTGCTGCGGTTGATGTTAAGATTGAGTCCGTCTTTTGCGGTCTTGAGGGCTGCTAGGCTTTCTGCGCTGTATCCGTCTAAGTTTGTAGGAATTTTAGCCACTGCTTCACGAAGCGCATTATAATTAGCACGGAAGTAGTCTTTGTTGTGGTCTGCAAAGGCAGTCATGAGTTCAAAGATTTCCTCTTCCTTGTACTCAGCGCTTGGTCTATCTGCCCAGATTGAAAGCATACTACCAACTGTTGGAAGGTCTACCTCAGGATATTTAGTAGAAGCAAGTTGATTGAATGGAACTTTACCAGAATTTTCAACTGCTTTTGAAAGAGGGTAGGCTTCATCTTGTTTGTGATTTCCTATAACATAGTACCAGTCACCGTTGGTATTCAAGAACTTATAGCCCTTGCTTGCGAGGTATTGAGGTGATGCAAGATTGTAGCCCCACCATCCTTTAGACCAGTAAGAAATCAAGACATCTTTGTCAAACTGAACATCATCCTTGTCTTCGTAATAGAAACCATCGTTGAAGGCCATTGGTTGTAGCCCTCTTTCCTTAGCCATAGCAGCTAGACTGTTAGAATAGTCTGCGAACTTGTTATAGAGGCCATACCATTTGAGGTAGTACCAACCTTGGGCGTTGGTCGCATCATTGGCATATTCATCTGTACCATAGTTGAAAATCTTTGATTTATCAGCAAAGTAATCCATGTACTTACCGATAAGGGCTTTGGTAAAGTTAAGGGCTTCTTGATTTTCAAGATCCATGGTTGTTTTTGAGACCTTATCAAAGTTGGCTTGAGGATTCTTGATGCCAAGTTTTTCCATAGCAACCAGCATGGCATCCATATGTCCAGGACTATTGATAGCGGGAATTAGACCAATACCTTTTTCCTTAGCGTATTGAACAAGCTCTGTCACTTCTGCCTGTGTCAACGCAGTACCGTTTGGATCGTCGTAGTAAGCTTTAGTTCCTTCGATAATAGCTTTTTTAACGTCATCACTAGCATAGGTTTTTCCGTTGGCAGTAATGGTCATATCATCGAGTAGGAAACGAAGGCCATCATTTCCTAGAAGGAGATGGGCATCAGAGTAGCCGAGTTCGCTAGCCTTATCTACGATACGTTTGAGTTGATCTAGAGAGAAGTATTTGCGACCTGCATCGATGGAAATGACTTTATTCTTATTAAGTTTTTCAAGTTCGCGTTTAGCATCTTCTTCTTTTTGAGCTTCTGGGGTGAAGATTAGCTGACTAACAGCTTCCTGAAGTTTTGCGATCGCTTGGTCAATTGTGTCTTGCTGAGCACGACTGAGGTTGCTATCAAGTGAACGGATTGCTTTTTCAGCTTCTTTGACCGCATTAACGCTTTCTGCAGTATAACGGTTCAGGTCTTTTGGTACCTCGTTTAGTGCTTGTTCAGCAGACTGGTAGTCTGCAGCGAAGTATTCAGCATTGGCATTTGCAAAATGACGCATGAGTTTGAAGAGGCGAGATGGGGAATAACGTGCAGATGGTGTATCAGCCCAAGCGGCTACCATACCACCGATGAATGGGACATCAGCTCCTTCTGTTTTTGGAACAGAAGTGATTGGTGTATTTTTAATACCATTGAGCCCCTGATCGAGATTGTACCAACCTTGGCCGTCAGCATTTCGTCCGAGGACGTAGTACCAAGCATCGTTGGTATTAAGGATTTGGTGGCCCTTTTCAGCCAGTAGTTTAGAAGAAGCAACATCGTAGCCACCCCAACCACCAGTCCACATGGAAACGATGATGTCTTTGTCAAAACTACCAAAGCTTGTGTCGCTATTGTAGTAGATACCATCATTAAATGCCATTGGTTTGAGACCGTGTGATTTTACAATACGAGCAAGGTCATTGGCGTAAGAGATGAATTTCTCATATCCTTTTTCAGGGTAACCTTCATTTGGATAATATTTATCCGCTTGAAGCACGCTCCAACCTTTAGCATTTGTTGCATCATTAGCATATTCATCTAGTCCAATATTGAAGATTTCAGACTTATTAGAGAAGTAGTTAGCGTATTTGTCAATCAGAGTTTTAGTAAAATCGACTGCTTGTTTATTATTTAAGTCAACAGTTCGTTCAGATTTTTTACCAAAATAATCGAAGTTAGGATTTTCAATACCCAGTTCTTTCATGGCATTGAGAATGGCATCCATATGTCCAGGACTATTGACAGTTGGAATCACTCCAATACCCTTGTCTTTGGCATAATTGATCAAATCTGTCATCTGACTTTCAGTGAGATGGTTACCATTTGGATCATTGTAATAAGCGTTTGTTCCATTTTCAATAGCACGTTTGACATCATCACTTGAGTAGGTTTTATCGCCCACTTTCATAGACATATCATCCAACATGAAACGGAGCCCATCGTTACCTACTAAGAGATGGAGGTCTGTATAACCATATTCTTTGGCCTTATCGATGATTTCTTTGAGCTGCTCAGGTGAGAAATATTTACGTCCGGCGTCAATTGAAACAATTTTTCGTTTAGCTAATTTTTCATTTTGAGTTGCAGAGCGTTCCTTTCCTGCCTCTGTTTTAAGTTTATCAGTCTTTGTTTTCGTATTATCTTTTTCAGATGGCTTATCCTTGTCAGCTTCTGGTTGATCAGTCTTGTCTATGTTAGACTCTTTGGAATCAGCCTCTTCTAGCTCTTCCTTTTTAGGAGTAACTTCCTCTGACTTTTTATCAGAAATTTCTTTTTCAGCAGTAGCAGAAGTTAGCACTTTTTCTTTATCACTAGGAGTGAAGCCTTCTTCCTCTTGTGATTTTTCTCCTGTTTTTGAAAGACTAGCTACCTTATCAGTAGATGGAGTTTCTGCTTCTACAGTTTTTGGAGCTTCTGGTTGAAGCTCTGCTTTAGGTGTTTCCTCAGTCCGATTTTCGGATGATTGAGGGGAATCAGAAACCGTATGGATGGATGGTTGGTTTTCTGTAGTAGTAGTAACTCCATCGGCTGCAACAGCTTGTGCTTGGAAAGCAAATCCAATTAGAACAGAAGCTGCTCCTAACGCGTATTTACGAATGGAAAAACGCTGTTGTTTTTCTTGTTTCATTGCAAAACCTCCTGATTGTATTTTGATATTGATAACGTTTACACAACTCAACAATTTTATTTTATTTGTTATGTTAACAGGAGTCAAGTGCTATTGTTTTAAAACTATAATAAGTATAAAAACTAATAAAAATTAAATAAAGAATTCTATTTATTAACATATGTATATGTAGTGTAATTCAATCCTATTTCTATAAAATATTCTACAAAATATAGAAGATCACAAAAAAGTAAGCGTTTTCTTTTGATTGTGGTATAATATGTATAGAAAAAGCCTAAGCGGCGCTCAGGCTTTCTTCTTAGTGATCACGGTCACATGAAATGAATTTGATTTTGTAGTAATCCGCTCGTTTATATGTTTCGCTGTATGCGAGAACTTGACCAGTAGACTCTAGTTTAGTAGTCTTGGTTTGTAAAACAGTTGGGAATTGTTTATCGACTCCGAGGACGGAAGCCGCATGTTCTGGAGTTGGAAATGCTATTTCATTGATTTCTTCAAAATGTTCATCATTCATGTGAATGTGGTAATCTGATTTGAAACGGTTATAGATAGAACTATAATATTCAAGATTTGGATAATTTGCGTTGATGTATTGTTCTGGGATATATGATGTGTGGTAGATGTATGCGACACCATTTGTTTCGCGGACACGTTCAATCTTGTAGTAGAACTGATCACCACGTAATCCAAGTTTTTCCAAGTAGTTTAGTTTATTTCCGCGTTCAATAGAAAGGACGGTCACCTTATCATCTTTAGTTTCAAAAACTTCTACATCTGAAAACTCTACGAGTTTGTGTTTGCGTGCGCGTGAAACGAATGTACCCTTTCCTTGTTGGCGGACAATATAACCATCTTTGGCAAGGTCGTTTAAGGCACGGACAACTGTGATAGAACTAACATCATACATTGCAATCAATTCAGCTTCAGTGTAAAATTTATCTCCACTTGCAAATTGCCCAGAGATGATTTTGTTCTTTAATTCATCTTTTATATATTGATATTTTGGAATTGCCATAATTTCACCTCGATTTTCCTTCTCCGTTAAAGATTTTACCATAAAAACGGAAAGAATAGTAGTCTTTTGAATAAAAAAATTAGAATAATAGACTATAAGGTTAATTTACATATAAAAAAGGAGATTTTATACATTTTTATACATGCTAGCTACTTGAAGCTCTATGTCTGTAAAATCTATATCTTTATAATTTTTTTGTGTAAAAGTTGGTAAAAAATGAAAAAAATTGTGAAAACCTATTGACAAATGCAGAATATTGAGATATATTTACTATATCAACAAATGAAAGCGTGAACTTTAATTGTCAGAAGGTAATAATATGACACGATTTGAGATTAGGGACGATTTCTATTTAGATGGAAAACCGTTCAAGATTCTGTCCGGCGCCATTCATTATTTTAGGATTCCGCCAGAAGATTGGTCTCATTCGCTCTACAACTTGAAGGCTCTTGGTTTTAACACGGTAGAGACTTACGTTGCTTGGAATCTACACGAACCCCGTGAGGGTGAGTTTAACTTTGAAGGAGCTCTGGATTTGGAGAGATTTCTCCAAATAGCACAAGATTTAGGCCTCTATGCTATTGTACGTCCGTCACCGTTTATCTGTGCGGAGTGGGAATTTGGTGGTTTACCGGCTTGGCTCTTAACCAAAGATATGAGGATTCGTTCATCAGACCCAGCCTATATTGAAGCTGTCGGTCGCTACTATGACCAGCTCTTGTCACGACTGGTCCCACATTTGTTGGACAAGGGTGGCAATATTCTCATGATGCAGGTTGAAAATGAGTATGGTTCTTATGGAGAAGATAAGGCTTACCTGAGAGCAATTCGACAGTTGATGGAAGAGCGTGGCGTAACCTGTCCCCTCTTTACATCAGACGGTCCATGGAGAGCAACTCTGAAAGCTGGAACCTTAATCGAAGATGATCTCTTTGTAACAGGGAACTTTGGTTCTAAGGCACCTTACAACTTTTCACAGATGCAGGAATTCTTTGATGAGCATGGCAAGAAATGGCCACTCATGTGTATGGAGTTCTGGGATGGTTGGTTCAACCGTTGGAAAGAACCGATTATCACACGGGATCCAAAAGAATTGGCAGATGCAGTTCGAGAGGTTTTGGAACAAGGCTCCATCAATCTGTACATGTTCCATGGTGGTACAAACTTTGGCTTCATGAATGGTTGCTCAGCTCGAGGAACTTTGGACTTGCCACAAGTTACATCGTATGACTACGACGCTCTTCTTGATGAAGAAGGAAATCCAACTGCCAAATATCTGGCAGTTAAGAAGATGATGGCAACACATTTCCCAGAGTATCCGCAGTTAGAACCACTCTACAAAGAGAGTATGGAGTTGGATGCTATTCCACTGGTTGAAAAAGTTTCCTTGTTTGAAACCTTAGATAGCTTGTCTAGTCCAGTAGAAAGTCTCTATCCTAAAAAGATGGAGGAGTTGGGACAAAGTTATGGCTACTTACTCTATCGAACAGAAACAAACTGGGATGCAGAAGAAGAAAGACTTCGTATCATTGATGGTCGAGATAGAGCTCAGCTTTATGTCGATGGTCAGTGGGTTGAAACCCAATATCAGACAGAAATTGGGGAAGATATTTTCTATCAAGGAGAAAAGAAAGCGCTGTCTAGATTGGATATCTTGATAGAAAATATGGGGCGTGTCAACTATGGTCACAAGTTCTTAGCGGATACGCAACGTAAGGGAATTCGGACAGGGGTTTGTAAGGATTTGCATTTCTTACTAAACTGGAAACACTATCCACTCCCACTAGATAATCCTGAGAAAATTGATTTTTCAAAAGGATGGACAGAAGGACAACCAGCCTTTTACGCTTATGACTTTACAGTCGAGGAGCCGAAAGATACTTACCTAGACTTGTCTGAGTTTGGTAAGGGAGTTGCCTTTGTCAATGGGCAAAATCTAGGACGTTTTTGGAATGTCGGCCCAACACTCTCGCTTTATATTCCGCATAGCTATCTCAAGGAAGGTGCCAACCGCATCATTATCTTTGAAACAGAAGGTGAATATAAAGAAGAGATTCATTTAACTCGTAAACCTACACTAAAACATATAAAGGGGGAAAATTTATGACAATTGTAGGATGCCGTATCGATGGACGTTTGATCCACGGACAAGTAGCCAATCTTTGGGCTGGGAAACTAAATGTTTCACGTATTATGGTTGTAGATGACGAAGTTGTCAACAACGACGTTGAAAAGAGTGGTTTGAAACTTGCGACACCACCAGGTGTAAAATTGAGTATTTTGCCAATTGAGAAAGCGGCAGCCAATATTCTTGCTGGTAAATACGATAGCCAACGTCTCTTTATCGTGGCTCGTAAACCAGACCGTTTCCTTGGTTTGGTAGAAGCAGGTGTACCACTTGAAACCCTTAATGTTGGGAATATGTCTCAAACACCAGAAACTCGCGCTATCACACGTTCTATCAACGTAGTAGACAAGGATGTGGAAGATTTCCACAAACTAGCAGAAAAAGGTGTTAAATTAACTGCTCAAATGGTTCCAAATGATCCAATTTCAGACTTTTTGAGCTTATTAAAATAGGAAAAAATTTTTAGGAGGTCATTGTTATGATACAATGGTGGCAAATTTTACTTCTCACTTTGTACTCAGCTTATCAAATCTGTGATGAGTTGACGATCGTTTCATCTGCAGGTTCCCCTGTATTTGCTGGTTTCATTACTGGTTTAATTATGGGAGATGTGACTACTGGTCTGCTTATCGGTGGTAACTTGCAACTGTTCGTTCTTGGGGTTGGTACCTTCGGTGGTGCTTCTCGTATCGACGCAACTTCTGGTGCGGTTCTTGCGACAGCCTTCTCTGTTTCACAAGGAATTGATACAGCACTGGCGATTACAACAATCGCTGTGCCAGTAGCAGCTCTCTTGACTTACTTCGACGTTCTTGGACGTATGACTACTACCTTCTTCGCTCACCGTGTGGATGCTGCAATCGAACGCTTTGACTATAAAGGTATTGAACGCAACTACCTACTTGGTGCGATTCCTTGGGCTCTATCTCGTGCCCTCCCAGTCTTCTTCGCGCTTGCCTTTGGTGGTGCCTTCGTACAATCAGTGGTAGACTTAGTTGAAGCCTACAAATGGGTTGCAGATGGTTTGACACTTGCAGGACGTATGCTTCCAGGTCTTGGATTTGCAATCTTGCTTCGTTACCTTCCAGTTAAACGTAACCTTCACTACCTTGCAATGGGATTTGGTTTGACAGCTATGTTGACTGTTCTTTACTCATATGTAACAGGTCTTGGTGGCGCTGTTGCTGGTATCGTAGGTACTCTACCGAAAGATGTTGCTGAAAAAATTGGCTTCGTGAACAACTTCAAAGGATTGTCTATGATTGGTATCTCTATCGTAGGTATCTTCCTTGCAGTGCTTCACTTCAAGAATAGCCAAAAAGTAGTTGTAGCAGCACCTTCTACACCATCAGAAAGTGGGGAAATCGAAGATGACGAATTCTAATTACAAACTTACAAAAGAAGATTTTAATCAAATCAACAAACGTAGCTTGTTTACTTTCCAATTGGGTTGGAACTACGAACGTATGCAAGCTTCTGGTTACCTTTACATGATCTTGCCTCAATTGCGTAAAATGTATGGAGATGGAACTCCTGAATTGAAAGAAATGATGAAAGTTCATACTCAATTCTTCAATACTTCACCATTCTTCCACACAATCATCGCTGGTTTTGACCTTGCCATGGAAGAAAAAGATGGTGTAGGTTCAAAAGATGCCGTTAACGGTATCAAGACAGGTTTGATGGGACCATTCGCTCCTCTTGGAGATACTATCTTTGGTTCACTTGTACCTGCTATCATGGGATCTATCGCAGCAACTATGGCTATCGCTGGCCAACCATGGGGAATCTTCCTTTGGATCGCAGTTGCAGTAGCGTATGACATCTTCCGTTGGAAACAATTGGAATTTGCCTACAAAGAAGGGGTTAACCTTATCAACAACATGCAAAGTACTTTGACAGCTTTGATTGACGCTGCATCTGTACTTGGTGTCTTCATGATGGGTGCTCTTGTAGCAACAATGATCAACTTTGAAATTTCTTACAAATGGGCAATCGGTGAGAAGATGATTGACTTCCAAGACATCTTGAACTCAATCTTCCCACGCTTGCTTCCAGCAATCTTTACTGCCTTTATCTTCTGGTTGCTTGGTAAGAAAGGTATGAACTCTACTAAAGCTATCGGTATTATTATCGTACTTGCTTTGGCTCTTTCTGCCTTTGGTAAATTTGTACTTGGAATGGGTGCATAATTTATGACGAAATCATTAATTTTGGTGAGTCATGGTCGCTTCTGTGAGGAACTTAAAGGTAGCACTGAAATGATCATGGGTCCACAAGACAATATTCATGCGGTAGCTCTTCTTCCAGAAGATGGCCCAGAAGAATTTACTGCAAAATTTGAAGCTACTATTGAAGGATTGGATGATTTCCTAGTCTTTGCGGATCTTCTCGGTGGAACACCATGTAACGTGGTAAGCCGTTTGATTATGGAAGGTCGTGACATCGAACTTTACGCAGGGATGAATCTTCCAATGGTGATTGAATTTATCAATGCGAGCCTTACAGGCGCAGATGCGGACTACAAGAGCCGTGCTGCAGAAAGCATTGTGAAAGTTAATGACCTGTTAGCGGGCTTCGATGATGACGAAGATGAATAAGATGTGACAACGTGAAAATCGTTAGAACATTTTATATAGAATATACATGGGAATGGGGCTTACTCCCATTCCCATCTTTAATAGAAAAAGAGGAACTCAATGCTACATTATACAAAAGAAGACTTACTCGAATTGGGTGCAGAAATCACTACACGTGAAATCTACCAACAACCTGATGTATGGAAAGAAGCTTTTGAATCTTATCAAGCAAAACGTGAAGAAATTGTAGCCTTCCTACAAGGGATTGCTGATAAACATGACTATATCAAGGTTATCTTGACAGGTGCTGGGACTTCTGCTTATGTGGGAGATACCTTGGCACCTTACTTTAAGGAAGTTTATGACGAACGCAAATGGAATTTCAATGCTATTGCGACAACAGATATCGTTGCCAATCCAGAAACTTACTTGAGAAAAGATGTGGCGACTGTCCTTGTATCTTTTGCTCGTAGTGGGAACTCGCCTGAAAGTGTGGCGACTGTTGATTTGGCAAAAGCCTTGGTGGATGAGCTTTATCAAGTGACGATTACGTGTGCGGCAGATGGTAAATTGGCTCTTCAAGCTCATGGAGATGACCGTAATCTCTTGCTTTTGCAACCAGCTGCTTCTAATGATGCTGGCTTTGCCATGACTTCTAGCTTTACGTCTATGATGTTAACAGCTCTCTTGGTCTTTGATCCTACAGAATTTGCTGTTAAAGCTGAACGTTTTGAAGTTGTATCTAGTCTTGCCCGTAAAATTCTAGACAAGGCAGAAGATGTCAAAGAGCTTGTTGATTTAGACTTTAACCGTGTCATCTATCTAGGCGCTGGTCCTTTCTTTGGACTTGCTCATGAAGCTCAGCTCAAGATTTTGGAACTAACTGCTGGTCAAGTTGCGACTATGTATGAAAGCCCAGTCGGCTTCCGTCACGGTCCAAAATCTCTTATCAACGAAGATACAGTTGTTTTGGTCTTTGGTACAACAACAGACTACACTCGCAAGTACGACTTGGACTTGGTTCGTGAAGTTGCGGGTGATCAGATTGCTCGTCGTGTTGTGCTTTTGAGTGATCAAGCTTTTGGTCTTGAAAATGTCAAAGAAGTTGCCCTTGGTTGTGGCGGTGTCTTGAATGATATTTACCGTGTCTTCCCATACATCGTTTATGCCCAACTCTTTGCCCTATTAACTTCACTCAAGGTAGAAAATAAACCTGATACACCGTCTCCTACAGGTACAGTAAACCGTGTGGTACAAGGTGTTATCATCCACGAATATCAAAAGTAATACTTTTCGAAAATCTCTTTAAACCATACTAGTGTCGCCTTGCCGTATAGATGTTACTGACTTCGTCAGTTCTATCTGCAACCTCAAAACAGTGTTTTGAGCTGACTTTGTCAGTTCTATCTACAACATCAAAGCAGTGCTTTGAGCAGCCTGTGGCTAGCTTCCTAGTTTGCTCTTTGATTTTCATTGAGTATAAGGCAGTGTTTATGAATCCTTGACAAGAGGATTTGTAATTATCAGATAAACCATAGACTGTCAGTACGCTTTCTATGGTTTGTTTACTTGAGAGAAATAGTAAAAGGAGAAGAGAATGAAATCATACATAGAGCGTGTGTTTGGAAATGTTGAGGGACAAGATGTCTTGGCCTATCGATTTGAAACTGACGGTGGCTACCAGCTTGAGGTTATGACTTATGGTGCTACCATCTTGCGCTATGTTACACCTGATAAGGCTGGAAATTTTGCCAATGTTATCTTGGGATTTGATGATTTTGACAGCTATGTAGGTAATAGTCCCAAACATGGAGCTAGCGTAGGTCCTGTGGCAGGCCGTATTGCAGGTGCGACCTTTGAGCTTAATGGTAAGACCTATGACCTTGAAGTCAACAATGCTAGCAACTGTAACCACAGTGGTTCAACTGGTTGGGATTCTAGCTTGTTTGAACTAGTTGAAGTGAGCGACCATGGCCTGACCCTCTACACAGAACGTACAGACGGGGCAGGAGGATTTCCTGGCAATCTCAAGATCTGGATCAGCTATCACTTGGAAGAAACTGGTGCCTATGAAATTAGCTACAAGGTGACAACAGATCAGGATACGCTGGTCAATCCAACCAACCACAGTTATTTCAACTTGTCTGGTGATTTTACGCAGACGATTGACCGTCATGTCTTCCAACTAAATACAGAAGGCATTTACCCAATTGCTCCCGACGGTGTTCCTGCCAAAACTCCAGATGCCAATCGTGATGTGGTCAAACATATCTACAATGGTGCCTTGTTGAAGGATATCTTTGCAGAAGAAGATGAGCAAATCCAGCTGGTATCTGGTTTGGATCACCCATTTGCTCTTCCTGCAGGTCATGACAATGCTGGTTTCCTTTATGACCAAAACTCAGGTCGCTTCCTGCTTTTCAAGACAGAGGCTCCTTGCTTTGTGGTCTACACAGCAAACTTTGTGGATGAGAGTGTCATCATAGGAGGTCAGCCAATGGTACAGCACAATGGGATTGCCCTTGAAGCGCAAGTTTTACCAGATGCCATTCACAGTGACCTTAAAGACCAAGTCATTCTTAAAGCCGGTCAAACCTTCACAAGTAAGACACGTTATGAGCTTGTTGTGAAATAAAGGATGAAGTTTCTACTTTTCGGGATGAATAGCATTTGCCTCATGACATTAGTAGAAACGGACAAAGAATAGGGAAATATGATATAATTTAATAGTGAAAATACCTGTCCTATCTAAAGGATAAAAGGAGAAAAAGATGAAGAAAATTGTATTTGCTAGCGCCTTGGCTTTGACCTTGGCTGGAGCAGTTTTGACAACTGATGTTTTTGCTAATGACAGATTGGTGGCAACACAATCTGCTGATGGTAGAAATGAAAATGTTTTGAGTTCAGAAGTGTTAAATCCTTCTAGTGGCAACGTTTTAGTTGGGATTAAGGGAGAATTTTTAACCCCAGATAAACAAGCTATTTTGGATGCGATTAATAAGATTCGTAAGGAAGCAGCTGATGAAGGTTTGGTAGATAAGTATGTCCCTATCAAATGGTCTACTGATCTTGAGAAAACTGCTTTTGTACGCGCTACTGAGGTGTCAGTAACTCTGAAACCTGAGCGTCTTTCTACGAAAGAAATCTGGACTGCTTTTCCATCTAGTAATAATATAAGAGGAGAAGCTTTAGATGTGAACTATGAAGGTTTTCTAAAAGCAATTGAAAACTGGCATGCTGAGAAGGCGAATTATGTAGCGAAAAAGAAGGGTGGAACATCTAAAGAATTTACAGGTTATTATGAGGTTCTGATCAATTCTAAATTTACCTATGTGGGGCTTGCGGCTTTTAGAAATGCAGCTAGTTCTCAGAAAGTGGCAACGATTTCTATAGCTTTAGGTGATGATGCTTCTTCAGAGGAATTGGCTGGTGGATATGGTTCTGCTATTCAGTATACAGAAGTGACTGCATCAAATCTTTCAACAGTTAAAAGTAAAGCTACGGTTGTAGAAAAACCACTGAAAGATTTTAGAACATCTACATCTAGTCAGTCTGGCTGGGTGAAGTCTAATGGTAAATGGTATTTTTATGAGTCTGGTGATGTGAAGACAGGCTGGGTGAAAACGGGTGGTAAATGGTACTACTTGAATGATTTAGGTGTCATGCAGACTGGATTTGTAGAAGTTGATGGAACATGGTATTTCCTTGATAGTTCAGGCGCGATGTTTACAGGCTGGGGAACAGATGGTAGCAGATGGTTCTACTTTGATGGCTCAGGAGCTATGAAGACAGGCTGGTATAAGGAAAATGGTACTTGGTATTATCTTGATCAATCAGGTGTCATGAAGACAGGTTGGTTTAAAGTAGGCAAGTACTGGTACTATGCATATGGTTCAGGAGCTTTGGCAGTCAGCACAACGACACCAGATGGTTATCGTGTAAATGGTAATGGTGAATGGGTAAACTAGGCTGAAGATAGTAAGTCATAGGTAAAGTATTCATCTTACTTAGCAAAAAGAATGACCGATAAGAAAGAGGTTGATGGCAAACATTGGCCTCTTTTTGTTAGAATAGAGGCTTCAAGTTGTCTGGCTTGACTTTCTTGATGGAAATTATATAATAGTTGTAATAAAAATGATTACAACTGAAAAAGAGGACTATTTATGACCTATGAATACAAGAGCCACATTTATTTAGCAGAGGTAGTTTTAAATGTAAAGGATTTGGCAAGTCAAACAGCCTTTTATCAGCAAATCATTGGTTTAGAAATCTTATCTCAGACTGAGACAGAGACGATTCTAGGACTTGATGGAAAGGCCTTGGTACACCTGATTCAAGCACAAGAGAGTGGACAAGTAAGGGAACATTATGGCCTTTACCATCTGGCCATTCTCTTGCCGACACGTAAGGCTTTGGCTGATGTTTTGAAACACCTGACAGACTTACAGATTCCTCTTGTCGGCGGTGCAGATCATGGTTACAGCGAGGCCATTTACTTGGAGGATTTGGAGGGAAATGGCATTGAACTCTATCGAGATAAGCCAATTTCCACATGGGATATTCGAGAAGATGGACGCATTATCGGAGTGACGGAGGCTCTTGCTGCACAGGATATCTATGAGTTGGGGGAAAGAGTAGAGCCCTTTACTTTAGCCGAGGGTACGAGAATGGGGCATATTCATCTTTCTGTCAAGGATAGTCGAAAGTCCAGCCAGTTTTATCAAAAGGTGTTAGGGCTAGAGGATAAATTCAGTGTACCTAGTGCTAGTTGGATTGCAGCTGGAGACTACCATCATCATTTGGCTGTCAACGAATGGGGAGGAAAAGGCCTAGCTCCGCGTAAGCAAGGCTTGCCAGGCTTAGCCTATTATGTTATTGAAGTTGCTCGTAAAGAAGAACTGTTAACGATTGCCCAGCGAGCACAAGCAGTTGATGCGTCAATCAAGTGGCTGACATCTAGCCAGCTGGAAATTACAGACTTGGATGGAATCGTGACCCGTATTCGTTTAGCAAGGTAAAACGAGGCATCTCCAGCAAGTTATCAGCATTGCTAGTTTGTCTTTTGAAAGGTCTTTGGTAACAGGACTGTGTGAGCTGGATGGGCGAGAATTTTGACAAAGAAGCTGATTAGAGATATAATGAAGAAAAATCAAGCAAGGAAAAAGAAATGACAAACTCAAAGTATATTACTCGTTTGAAACGTTCAGAGGGCCAGTTGCGTGGGATTCAAAAGATGATTGAAGAGGATCGAGACTGTGCTGATATTGTGACGCAATTGACAGCCGTGAAATCTAGTGTGGAGCGCGTGATTGAGATGATAATTACCGAAAACCTTACTGAATGTATCAATCAACCGCTAGATGATCCTGAAGCTCAAAAGGAACGTCTAGAAAAGGCTATCCGATACTTGATTAAACGGAAATAAAGGGATCAGAGTTGAAAGATCTCTACTAATAGAATAGTTTAATGTGAATCAAGAGATGCTGGAAAAAGTCTTTAAAATAAAAGAACGCATACTATCAGGTGTTGATGAACTGCACCCCAAAAGTTAGACAGAAAAAATCTAACTTTTGGGGTGTTTTTATTATGAAATTAACTTATGATGATAAAGTTCAGATCTATGAACTTAGAAAACAAGGATATAGCTTAGAGAAGC
>NZ_VFSH01000001.1:206727-311998 GCF_006385785.1 Streptococcus shenyangsis | reverse complement strand
ATTTTATCTGCAACATACCATAGTCCGTACGGGATTCGAACCCGTGTTACCGCCGTGAAAAGGCGGTGTCTTAACCCCTTGACCAACGGACCAGAGTTGTTATTTTCAACTCTTACTATTATACAGCCTTTTTGTTTTTTGTCAACTACTTTTTTAAACTTTTTTCGACTTTTTTAAATTTGACTATTTTAGCCCAATAGCAAACTCTTTAAACACAATACGTAAATCCCTCAATACTCTTTGACGTCCTCGAAAACGTTCATTTCTTAAAACACGTTCTAACTCTTCTTGTTTTTCTTTACTTTGTTCCTTTCTATACCTCCGTATTGTTTCATGAAAGAGATAGTAGTCATCTAGCCACAGACCTCCCTCGCTTATACGATGACTTATCTCACCTACTTCTTCATATGGTTCTTTATCATATCTTCTTTTTTGACTTTCTTGTTTACGGATATAGTCTAGAATCCGATTTCGGAATTTAGTTTTGAAATATTTACGTAAGCGTGGAATATCTTCTACTATTCCTTCTTCTTTACTAATCAACTCATGTAAGCAAATCATTCCCTCTTGATCCCAATCCGATAGCTCCCATAAATGCAAGTAATATTCATTTCTACACTTGTACACAATTCCTTGAACTTCTTGATACAATTCTTTAATCATAATGTTCTCCTTTCTAGATACAGTTTAACAAATCATAGAGCTATTTAGGTTCATTCCCCTATTCTGCTTTCTACACCGTCTCAACTGCACAAAAAAAGAGAGGTCGTTCCTCTCTCAATGTCATTAATACTCAATGATTTTCAAAACGCTTTTTTCCAGTCCTTGAATAACTTCTTGAAGCTTATCAATGACGGATTCCAATGTTTGGAAAGCCTTATTTTTACAACATCGTTTTCGAATTTCTTTCCAGACTTTTTCGATAGGGTTCATTTCTGGTGTATAAGGTACTTGATTTATGCCATATAGCATTATCCATGACAAGTAACATATAGTCGTCTGGATAAGCTTGTGAGACTTGCCGTAGAAATTCATTCGTCCACTCAGTATTGCATCCTCCAACAATGAGGAAGAAGGAATCTACTGTCTGAGCATCTACTGCCCCATAACAATAGCGATATTCTAGCATATAATGACTAGGAATGCTAGATCGGATTCCTTGAGGAGCCCAACAAGAACTCATCATACTGATTCTTCCAAAACCAGCTTCATCTTGGTACATCAAGCGTACTTTGTTATAGGATTTCTCCTCTTAAAGCGCTTGCTTAAGATCTCGAATGTAGATTTTATTTTTAGATGTCTCAATTGTTTGAGCGTCTGCCTTCTTGGTATGTTTGGGTCGAGGAGTGACCGTTCGCCAACAATGGCGTTTCAGGAGATAATAGAATCCATCACGTGTGGAAGTGCGACCAATCTCTCTTTGATAGGCTTCAAATAACTGATTGACAGTTACAAATTACCCAGCCTGAGTAGCTTCTATATGACGTTTTAGAAATGTTTGTTCTTCTTCGTAAGTCATATATTCTCGATGACGTCCACCACGAGTCTCTTGAAGAAGAGCTTCTAAACCAAACTCCTTGTATTTTTTCAAATTCCTCCGAACAGTTGTTTTATTGCAATCTAGCAGATCCATGATTTCCTTATAACTCTTTTCCTTTGAGCAAAAATAAATAATCTGTAGACGTTTGTGATATTTGGCGTACGATGAATCTCTTAGGAGTTCTTCAATTTTTTGTCTTTCTTCGTTTGTAAGTTTCATAACTACTATCTATAAGATGTTTTTTGAGATTTATGTTACTCTATAGATGAAATCAACTACCGATTGATCTTTTATCTTTCTTGGATATTTTCGATTCGGTCGAATAATAGATAACTGTTTCTTGAGGTAGTTTTCAACTGGAGAAAAAAGGGAACCGTTAAAAAACAAACGGCAGGCATAAGTCGCATCTGAGAAACACACTTTATATCTTTGTTTTTTGTGACTACTGTCGATGGCAACTTGCGAGTTTACCCAACGACAAAAGTTAAAATTTGTAAAGCGAGCAAAGATTTCTTTGAGAATCCCTGCCTTCTTTTTGGCGTGAAAATTGACCAAGCCAATACTGTATTTCAGGTCACGAAAACTAGTCTCTATGCCCCATCTACTGGCGTAGAGATTTTTTAATTCTTGGACTGAATATCCCGTATTTGTCACTAAAGTTTCGTATTTTCCTTTTTCCACTTCTAAACGTACCATACGAAAAGGAAGTTGGTATAGTTCAACAGGGTCATGTTTTCGACTTGTTTCTGGAAGAAAATCAAAAGTAGAATTGTGTGGAATAAAATGATAGTCATTGGGAAAATCACGATAACGTTTTTTAAACTGCTTGGTTTGCTTTCGTGATAATGTTAGAGAAAATGTTTGATCAAAACACTCTGTATTTGGCAAGTTGAAGGAAGAACACATAGATTGTTTCCCATCTCGAATGCAGATAAGGTAAAGCCAACCTTTTTCTTGAAAATGAGCCATGAGATTGTAACTTTCATATCCTCTATCCATGATAACCAGAGCTTTCTCGAAAGGGAGAAGTCTCCATCATCTGAATCATAGCTAATCGATCATGTTGCCTATGTTTGTCTTGAATAGAAACATCTCTTTATCCTCCAGTCGTCAAGTCGTATAGGGTATTTATGTGCATGAGATCATAGGATTTAACATCCTTTTTTGTTTAGATAGAGGTTTCTGTATCTATAGGATTTCTAGGAATACAGATATCACTCCCATCAGCAGCGAATATTAGGAAATCAGTGTTGAGTGGAATAGGTGCTGTAAATTCTTTAAATAGGGCATAGAAAGCTTCAGGTTTTATTTGATAGCGTCTTTGAACAAAGGCTGAATTTGAAACTGTCAGTTTGGCATCTAGTAATTCTTTTGACAGTGATTTCCCGCCCATTCCCAGAATTGTACGAATCATAGTTTCTAGTGATAAACTTCTTTTACGAGTAAAGACCTGTTCATCTTGTTTGACGAACTCAACTTTTTGACCAAGGATACTCTGAATACTCTTATTCAAGTGGGCTTTTATCTGTTTTATCATGAGAAATACCTCCTTAACTATAAGTTTATCACATAAAAAAGAAACCCAAATACAGAATTGTATTTGAATTTCTTAACTTAATGACATTAGTGCCTCTATAAGTGTTATTTTTCGTCATTCATTTTTGATTTTACTTCATCATAAGATAGTGCATGAGATTCCTCTTCTACTGTTTCAGGCATCTTTCCTGTTTCGTAAAGAGATTTAATTTGTGTACTATCCAATGTTTCGTATTTCAATAATGCTTCTGCAATCAACTTGTGAGTTTCACGATTTGACTGAATAATTTCAGCAGCTTTATTTCGTGCTTCATTCAATAATGATCTAACCTCTTCGTCAATTTCATAAGCTGTTTGTTCTGAAATTGATTTTTGAGGGCTTTGTGCACCAAACATGGCATGATTTCCTTCATATTGAACTGGGCCAAGTTTTTCACTCATACCGTACTCTGTAACCATTGCACGCGCCATTTGTGTCGCTTGTTCAAAGTCGTTTGAAGCTCCTGTAGTTTGGACATTAAAGATAATTTCTTCAGCTACACGTCCACCCATTAAGCCAGCCAATTGCTCTTTCATATCTTCTTTAGATAGAAGCATTTGGTCTTCCTTAGGAAGTGCAATCATATAACCGCCTGCACGGCCGCGTGGTACGATAGTAACTTTATGAACAACACGGGCATTTGACAAAACTAAACCAACAATGGTATGACCTGCCTCATGGTAGGCAACCAATTCACGTTCTTTTTGTGAAACAGTCTTATCTTTCTTAGAAGGACCAGCAATCACTCTATCTTCTGCTTCATCAATATCTGAGGCATCAATTACCGATTTATTGCGACGAGCAGCAACTAAAGCCGCTTCATTCAATACATTCTCTAAATCAGCACCCACAAAACCTGGAGTTTGTTGAGCCACTAATTTCAAATCAACATCTTCTGATAAAGGCTTGTTCTTAGCGTGAACTTTCAAGATTGCTTCACGACCTTTAACATCAGGACGGCCAACCAATACTTTTCTATCAAAACGTCCTGGACGCAAAAGGGCAGGGTCAAGTACATCTGAACGGTTTGTAGCAGCGATGACGATAATCCCTTCATTTCCCTCAAAACCATCCATCTCAATCAAGAGTTGGTTCAAGGTTTGTTCACGTTCGTCATTTCCTCCGCCAAGACCAACTCCACGTTGACGTCCAACAGCATCAATTTCATCTATAAAGATGATAGCTGGTGCTGCTTTTTTGGCATCTTCAAAAAGAGAACGAACACGACTAGCTCCAACTCCGACAAACATTTCTACAAAGTCAGAACCTGAGATACTAAAGAATGGAACACCTGCTTCTCCGGCTACTGCCTTAGCAAGCAAAGTTTTACCTGTTCCCGGAGGTCCCTCCAAAAGAACACCTGCTGGAATACGGGCTCCAAGTTTTGTAAATCGTTTTGGATCTTTTAAAAATTCAACAACTTCAACTAGTTCTTGTTTTTCTTCCTCAGCTCCAGCAACATCTGAAAATCTTACTTTAATATCTTCTTTATTTGCAGCTTTAGCCTTACTACGTCCAAAACTCATTGGGTTACGACTATTATTTCCTCCCATATTTCCCATCATAGAGAATAGGAAGAAGAAAAGAATACCGAATGGCACAATGGATACAAGAATATTAATCCACATACCACTTGAACTTTCATGTTTAACAGTTACTTCCGCTTTATGGTCAGAAGCAAGTTTTTGCAATTCTGATACTGTAGTGTCTGAAGGAAGAATAATACTTGAAAATTTCTCTACTGTTGTAGCAGAAGGAGAAAAGAACTGAATGCCTGTTGCTTCTTTACTTGTTTTAGGATTTTTATAAACACCTGAAACTTCGATAACACTGCCATTTGGTTGGTAAGTCAATTCTTTTACATTGTCATCGGTAATTTCTTTTACCAATTCTGTATAATTAATTTGCTCATTTTTCCCTGCAACACTACCTGTACTAAAATACTGATAACTTGTAACTAGGAAAAAAATAAGTAATAACCATAGAAAAGGATTTTTAATTAAACCATTATTTTGTTTTTTCATTAAAAATTGTTCTTTCTAATTTGAATATACTTCTTCTTTCAATACTCCAACATAAGGAAGGTTACGATAGTTTTCTTTGTAGTCTAAACCATAACCTACTACAAACTCATTTGGGATAGTAAAGCAGGTATAGTCTGCCTCAATTTCTACAACACGTCCTTCTGGTTTATCCAACAAGGTTGCAATTTTAACAGAAGCAGCCTCTCTTGCTTTAAACATATCTCTTAAACTCTTCAAAGTTTGACCTGTATCAATAATATCTTCTACAAACAGAACATGTCTTCCTTTGATATCCTGAGTCACATCTTGTTTAATATTGATAACACCACTACTTGCTGTTCCACCATGGTAGCTAGAAACCATCATGAAGTCCATTTCAATATGTGTATCAATCTGTTTAACCAATTCAGCCATAAAAGGGATAGATCCTTTTAAAATCCCAATTAAAATCGGATTTTTTCCTGCATAATCTTTAGTTAGTTGGGCACCTAATTTTTTAGCAGCTTCTGTAATTTCATCGTGTGAAACGAGAATTTTTTTAATATCGTTTTCTAACATTTTTTTACCTATCTATTTTTTCTATATAAAGTACAGTGTTCATTATATCATTTTTCGTGTTTTTACTCAAATTACTGGTCGCAATTCCCAAAATTGAGACAATTTCACCAAATTGCTCAATAATTAGAGCAGATTTTCGTTTTTCCATAGGGATTTTCAAATCGATAAATAGACGTCTGAGTTTTTTTCTATGCCCATTTTGAATCAGAAAATCTCCTGTTTTTCGATGACGAATGTGTATGGATGTTTCCCGTGAAACAGGTATTTGTTGAATTGATTCACCTTCTAAAGGAATTCCAAAGGAAAATATGCATCCTTGATAAAATACCTGATTTTGATAGTGTAACACAAGTTCATCTTCCTTTTCATCAGACTGAGGACTGATTTTACAAATCCGAAACTGTTGATACTCTTTTACTAATTCATAACCATTTTTAAGTGGATGACGATACTGGCTTTTAGTCTTTAAAATTTGCCGAACTTCTTCAAACTGAGCTTTTGTAAGATTCAAATCTGGAAAACGATTCAGATAAATTTGAAGTAAAACTTTTTGTGTTGGCTCAGAATAAGAAAATAACTGCTGTAAATCTTCCACATCAATATTGCTAGATAATTCAGCTATGGCTAAGTCATAATCTAAAATTTCATTTCCTATACTTAAGATTGCATCTCTAAATCGAGGATTTTCTTTTTCTAATTCTGGTAAATAAAAGTTTCGAATACGATTTCGAAAATAATGATTTTCCTTATTTGATGCATCTTCAAAGTGAAAAATTGATGGAAAGTCTTTTTTCTGAAAATGCAATAAGGGCCGAATGATTTCTATCTCTCCTACTACTTGCTTCTCCTTAATTCCTGATAGATAGCGCAAACGAGTACCTCGAATCAAACGCATCAAAATCGTTTCCACCTGGTCATCAGCATGGTGGGCAGTGACTAAAGCTGTCGCACCTGTCTTTTTCATGACCTCTTTAAAAAAATCATAACGAAAATGTCGAGCACGCGCTTCTGAAAATTCTCCTGAAAAATTGCTGATATAAATAGGAAGCTCTGATTCAGCAGCCAACTTCCTTAATTCCTGTTCTTCCCAATCTGATTCTACTCTCTGCTTATGATTAACATGGGCTAAAATCAGTTCGATTTCTAACTCTTTTTGATAAGTAGATAATACCTTAAATAGAAACATAGAATCTAACCCACCAGAAAGAGCTAGCACCACCTTAGTATGCTTTTTGAAATATCCCTTCTTGAGAAAATGATTTAAAAAATCTTGTTCCCTCATTTTAGAACCTCATAAACATCCTTGGATATCTGAGAAATTGTATCATAATCAGAATTCTTAGTGAAAATAGAAAGAATAAATGGAGAATCTGCGTAGACAACACCCGTATCATGCTTAAATTCGTCCGCATCCCCAATTTTATGAGCTACCTTCACAGAAACACCTTTGGCAATTCGCTGATTATCAAAATCTGTTTTAGTCAAAGACTCTAGCACAAATCCATTTTGATTATAAATAGCTTCCATGACCTTCCCGGCCATCTTGGAAGAAATCAATTTTTCTTTTGAATCCCAATCATCTCCCATAATAGCAGACATCTTGGATTTGAATGTGGCATCAGATTGGTTTGAAATGTAATATCCCAATATGTTATGAGCTACATTGTCCGATTCTTTAGATACTTTCGTTATTAAGTCCTTGAGAGAATACTCTTTATTATCCTCTTTTTTAGGGAGGCTACCACTTCCCTCTGGTTTATAAGAACCTGGAAAATCATTGACCGCAGATACGTATTTTACAGTCGTGTCTAACTGATAAAGACCCTCATTTATTTTTTCTTGCGTATAATAAAGATAAGGGAGTTTTAAAACACTAGCTGCATACATCTTTTCATCTTGATTGATACCAGCTTCTTTTCCAGTAGTCAGTTGCTTAACATAAATAGAGAATGAATCCTTCTGATATTTTTCAGATAACATTTCTTGAACTTTACTCATCCGATTATCTTCTTCAGAAGTTGATTCTTTAGCTACCCATCCAGTCTGATCAATATGTAGAAATTCTCTTCCTTCTACAAACATGGTCTTATCGATTGATACCTGAGAATAAGCTGATAAGGATGATTTCACTTCTTTTAAATCATAAGGACTATTGTACAGTTTAAAATCAGATTCTAACCATACTTTTTTTATTGTAGGAGTTACCTCTGACTGATCATATAAAAATCGTTTGTCTGCAGCAATAAATTGATGATTGGATAACTTAAATACTGGAATTCCTTGTTTATTTAAACGCCACTCGGTTATTTGGAAACTTATTTTTGGACTTAATTTTCCAGATTCAACAACTAAATCTTCATTCGCATAAACAGGAACTTCTCCATAAACCATAGGAGAAGTTAGCTTTTCTCTAAAATAAATACCAAAGTCAGATTGTGAAAGGTAATAAATTTCTTTCGAAGTATAGACAACTTCTTTTTCTGTGCTAACTACTTTTGAAACTGTCAAAAAACTCGGTAGCAACAAAATAATTAAGAATTTACGCATTCTTCCTTTCCTTTTCTTCTTGTAAACGCAATAATTGATTTTTATCAGCCAACTCTTCAAGCTTTTCATCTGATAAACTCAAAAATTGCTCAATTACGTCTAATAAATTTTCCATTTTATCACCTTTGAAGCAAGTCAGGAATCGTATAAACAGATTCCCGATTCTTAGAATAATAGTACTTCGCTCGTGTATATTTGGCAGCATAATCCTCGTCTTTCAACTTGGTAGCAAATGCTGTCTCCTTATCCTTTTCATCACTCAAAGTTTGATACTGAGTTTGCAAGTCTGCTAATTGCTGACGTCTTTGGAGTAATTGCTGATAGCTCTGCGCTAAATTAAAAGTTGGCAAAATAAATAACAGCATAATCAAAATCAATACCCACCCCATAAAACGATTCCGTTTTTGTCGTTCTTTCATCAGGTAGCGACGACGTTGGTATTCATTTTGGATAAAAGAATTGTTTAATTGTACAATATTCTTAGACATTTTCTTCTACCCTTGTTTCACTGATAATTTCATACATGCCTGCTGCATCTTCTTTTTTTGTACTATCTTTCATCTCTAGTACTTTGACAAGTAGCAACTTATTTCCAAAACGAATTTCAACTTGGTCATTAACTTTCAAATCCGTTGAACTTTTGGCCAAGATTCCATTCACCTTGATTCTGCCTTTATCTGCTACTTCTTTTGCGACTGTACGACGCTTGATAATTCTTGATACTTTTAAATATTTGTCTAATCTCATTTTTATTACCTCAATTTATTATTGTACCATTTTTATCTACTTTATAGAAAAAAAATATCAAATGACATTTTCTTCCTTCGACTCTTTTATCTCTAATAAACTTTCTCCAAAAATGAGCAGACCTTCTAAAATTTCATAGTCCTTCTTGTTTCGGACATCAAATACGACTTCCATTAATCCCTTATTCTCAGCTATTGCTGCTTTTATGTTTGTTGCAGATAAAGCTTTAAAATAATCTTGAGCTAAAAACAGTCGTTGAGTGACTTTTTCAAATTGAACTGTAATCTTATTCTCTTTTCTTTCCACACGTTGAACAAAAACCTTGTCAAAATAAGACTTGACCAAACCAATCTCTAAAAGATAGGCTACCACGTCTGGATATTCTCCAAAACGGTCTATCAACTCCTCTTGTAACTCTTCATAATTGACACGGTTGTCAATTTGACGAATTTTCTTGTAAATTTCGATTTTATGTCTTTGGTCAGAAATATAAGTATCAGGAATATAGGAATCAATTTGTAAAATCAATTCAGCATTTCCTTTGGTTCTTGTGTTAGTGTTAGCATTACCGTTTCTTCTAGCAATAGCTTCCTCTAGTAACTGCGAATACAATTCAAAACCAACAGAATCAATGAAACCAGACTGGGATTTTCCTAAAAGATTTCCTGCTCCACGAATCGAAAGATCTCGCATAGCAATCTTAAATCCCGAGCCCAATTCTGTAAATCCTTTGATAGCTTCTAATCTCTTTTCAGAAACTTCACTGATTGATTTTTCTGGACGATACATGAGATAAGCATAAGCAATGCGGTTGCTACGACCAACTCTTCCTCTTAACTGATACAAGGTTGACAAGCCCATATGGTCTGCATTTTCGATAAACAAGGTATTAGCATTTGGAATGTCCACCCCTGTCTCGATAATGGTAGTCGTCACCAAGATATCATATTGTCCCTCAATAAAGTCTAATAGAGTATTTTCCAACTGGATTTCACTCATTTGTCCGTGAACATACCCAATCGAAGCTTCTGGAATCAACTCCTGTAATTCTGAAACCTTCTGATCAATTGTGTCAACTTTATTGTAAAGATAGTAAACTTGACCTCCACGCTCCATTTCACGCAAAACAGCATCACGAATGACACTATCATTCTTTTCCAAAACATAGGTTTGCACTGGATAACGATTAGTCGGCGGAGTTTCAATAACAGACAAATCTCTGATTCCCAACATAGACATATGGAGGGTACGAGGGATTGGAGTAGCGGTCAAAGTTAGGACATCCACTTGTTTCTTCAATTCTTTCAAAGTTTCCTTATGCTTGACACCAAATCGCTGTTCCTCATCAATAATCATCAATCCTAAATCAGCAAATACAACATCTTTTGACAAAACACGATGGGTTCCAATCAAAATATCAACTTGACCGTTTTTCAATTTTTCAAGTGTTTCAGTCTGCTCTTTTTTACTTCTAAAGCGACTCAACACATCAATATTAACTGCAAAATTTTGGAATCTTTCCTTAAAATTGGTATAGTGCTGTTGCGCTAAAACCGTCGTCGGAACTAGAACGACAACTTGTTTGTGATCATTGACTGCCTTAAAGGCTGCACGCATAGCAACTTCAGTCTTTCCAAAACCAACATCCCCAACTAAAAGTCTATCCATTGGTTGAGAAGCCTGCATATCTCTCTTGATTTCCTCAACACTACGAAGTTGATCATCCGTTTCAACATAAGGGAAGGCATCATCAAAAGCATGTTGATCCTCATCATCAGCTGAGAAAGCAAACCCCTTCAACTGTCTGCGTTCAGAATAAAGTTTAATTAAATCGTCAGCTATATCCTCTACCTGGTTCTTAACTTTTTGCTTTGCTTTTTTGAAATGACCATCATTTAATTTATTGAGTTTAGGTGCTTTACCGTCACTTGAAACGTATTTGGAAAGTAGATGAATCTGTTCCACTGGGATAGAGATTTGATCCCCGTTTTGGTATTGAACACTAACATAATCACGATGAATCCCTTTGATTTCAATGGTTTCAATTCCTAGATATTGGCCAATCCCATGAATATGGTGAACAACGTAGTCCCCTCTTTCAAGTTCATTGTAATCTTTTAATCTCTCTGCGTTTGAAACATGTTGTCTTCGAAAACGACGTTTCAATTTCTTTTGAAAAATCTCATGTTCAGTAATAAATAAAATCTTTTCATCTACAAAATGAAAACCATGTCTGAGATTTCCCTCGATTAAGTTTACAGATTCTTTACAAATACTTGACTTATCTCTGGAATCTAATTTAATCTGGTATTCCTCTAAAACATCCTCCAATGTTTTACTTCCCATTGAATTGCTAGACTGTAGGATAATAGTATAATCCATTTTTTTGTATCGTTCAACTTCTTCTTTTAGAAAAGAAAATTGATTGAAAAACTCCTGCATGGGATATTGATTAAATTGATAAATTTGGTCAAACTTGAGATTTCCTAACCCCTTTTGTATATTAGAGAAAAAGGTAACCGGACTCTGTTTTTTATAGAGTTGCTCTGTATCTGCAAAATACTGCATCTCAGAAAATGCTTTACTGCTCTGTAATTCTTCTGTAAAGTATTGTGCTAATTCTCTTTCAAAGACTTCATACTGATTCATCAATTTCTGATAATCATCAAAGAATATTGGTATGTCTTTTTCAATATAATCAAATACAGTACATGATTTCTCATAACACAAAGATAAAAATTTCCTAGAATCTGCATGACTTTGTTTTTGATGAAAACTTGAAAGAATTTCTTCTAGATAAGATTTCAGAATCGGCGATAGAGTCTTCAAAATTTGTTTTTCTAAAGTCAACTGACCTCGTTGATAATCTTCTTCTCTTATGAGAATATCACTAGCTGGAAAGATGATGAGTTCTGACTGATTTTCTTTCGATAATTGTGTTTCGACTTCAAAAGTACGAATTCCATCTACCTCATCACCAAAAAACTCAATTCGGCAAGGTTCTAACTGAGATATTTCAAAAATATCTAAAATATCTCCTCGAAGACTAAATTCTCCTTGAGTTTGTACTTGTGTAACCTTTCGATAACCAATTTCCTTTAACTGATGGATAAGCGCATGTTGGTCATATTCTTCACCAACTACAATTTTTATAATACTTTCTTTAAATACAGTTGAAGAGGGTAAAATCAGTCGACTTGCTGCAATATTACAAACTAAGATCCCTTTCTTAGACGGATCACTCAAAAAACGCAAAGCTTCAACCCGTGAGATAATTTTTTCTTGTGAAGACATTAAAAACTCGACCATAGGTGAATCATCTACCAAAAATGGATAGACAAATTCCTCACCTAAGATAGAAATAAGATCACTAATAATCCCTTCTGCTTCTCCATAAGTTGATGTCAATAAAACAATCTTATCTTCTTTCTTCAAACTACTAGCGATGGCTAAAGCTTTTGTAGAAGTTGACAAACCTAACATTAATTGTCTTTTTTTCTCTATCAGATTTTGATGCCATTTTTTGATCTGATCATTTTCTGAGAACAACTCTAATAAGGTCACCATTTATCCGTTATACCTCTGCATCATTTTTTCAAAGTTTTTCTCTTGTAAATAATAATTTACAGCATCGTCAACTTTGTCAATAGACTGTAAAATACCGATATAATCATCCTTGTCAAACTTACTTAAAACATGATTAACAACTGACATGCCGTTTTTGGGTCTTCCAATTCCAACCTTAACACGATTAAAGGCCTGAGTCCCTATATGTTGAATAATAGACTTGATACCATTATGACCACCTGCTGATCCTTTTGCTCTTAAACGAATTTTCCCAACTTCCATATCAAGGTCGTCGTAAATGACGAGTAAATCTTCAATATCCAAACCATAGTAAGTCAATAAAGCATGAACCGCTTTTCCACTTTCATTCATAAAGGTCATTGGTTTAACCAGATAAATTTTTTCTCCATTTAGGAAAAAGGATGCTAGTTCAGCTTGAAATATCTTATCATGTGTAAAGCTAACATTCTGTTTTTTTGCTAGTTGGTCAATCAGCATAAAGCCAACATTATGTTTAGTTTCAAAATATTTATCTCCTGGATTTCCCAATCCTACAAGTAATTTTGTCATTTATATTTCCTTTCAAAAGTCAAAAGGGTTGGAATTTTTTTCCAACCTAATTGACATTATTTTAAATACTGATTAAACGTTAAAGCGGAATTCCATGATATCGCCGTCTTGGACGATATATTCTTTACCTTCTTCACGCAAACGTCCAGCTTCTTTTACGGCCTTTTCAGATCCGTATTTCACTAGATCCTCATATGACATGGTTACCGCACGAATAAATCCTTTTTCAAAGTCTGAATGGATAATACCAGCTGCTTGAGGAGCCTTCATACCACGTTTGAAAGTCCAAGCACGAACTTCTTTTTCACCAGCTGTAAAATAAGTTCCCAATCCAAGCAAGTGGTAAGCTGCACGAGTCAACTTGTCAACGCCTGATTCTGTCAAACCAATGGCTTCAAGAAACTCTTTTTTATCTTCATCGTCCAATTCAGAAATTTCTTCTTCAGCACGCGCTGAAATGACTACTACCTCTGCATTTTCTGTCGCTGCGAATTCACGAATTTGTTTGACATAGTCGATAGAATCTGGATCTGAAACTACATCCTCATCGACATTAGCAACATAAAGAACTGGTTTAGTTGTCAACAGGAAGAGACCTTTGACAACTTTTTGTTCTTCATCTGTAAATTCGATGGTGCGAGCTGATTTTCCATCTTCTAGGACTGGTTTAATCTTTTGAAGAACATTAAATTCTTCCACAGATTCTTTATCTTTTTGCGTGCGTGCCATCTTTTCTACACGCGCATAACGTTTATTGACTGATTCTAAGTCAGCAAGAATCAATTCCAGGTTAATGGTGTCAATATCTGCAAGTGGATCCACAAAGGCATCTTCACGTCCTTGCTCGCGCATAACATTTTCATCATCAAAAGCACGAACTACGTGAACAATCGCGTCTACTTCACGGATATTAGCCAAGAATTTATTCCCTAGCCCTTCTCCTTTTGAAGCTCCTTTTACAATTCCTGCGATATCTGTAAATTCAAATGTTGTTGGAACTGTCTTTTTAGGAGTGATCATTTCCGTTAGTTTTTGTAGGCGTTCATCTGGAACCTCAACCATTCCAACGTTTGGATCAATCGTCGCAAATGGATAGTTTGCAGCCTCTGCTCTTGCTTTTGTAATTGCATTAAATAGTGTTGATTTACCAACGTTTGGCAAACCAACGATACCTGCTGTTAAAGCCATATTTTCTCATTCTCCGTTTTCATTTCAATCCCTAATATTATAACACAAAAAGGGAAAACTTGCTAACTCTCTAACTAAGGGTTCTCAGTCAATAATTTTATTCATTTTTCGATCAAAATCATAGCGTCCCATCATGACAACATGGTCACAATTACTACATTTGATTTTGATATCTGCCCCTACACGTGTAATTTCCCAACGATTAGCTTTTTTTCCTGTTGACTTGATTGTGCAAGCATGTGGTTTTTTCATTTCAACAAAATTTCCAACTTGATACATACTACTCTCCTTTTTCTTTTTTGATTATATCATAAAAGAGGCGAGCTAGGCTCAACCTCTTTCACTTAATTTGTACGAACTGGTGTAATAAGCTGCATGAAGTCCTCATCAGTGTCTGCTGGCACAAGAGTAAATGGACGAACAGCTGAGATAAAGCTAATGGTCACCTTTTCGCTATTTAAAGCTTTAAGAGAATCAATCAAGTAAGTTGGATTGAAACTAATGGTCAAATCTTCACCAGTCACCTGATCAGTATCGATTTCTTCGTTTACTTTACCAACTTCTGGAGAGTGAACATGGGCGCTAACAACCCCATCTTTTATTTCAAGTTTCACAGTACCATTTTGAGTCGCACTTGATAAAAGACGAGCACGTTCCATTGACTGGCGTAAGTTTACAACATCAAAAGTAATAGTAGTGTTAAAGTCTGTTGGAATCAAGCGATCTGTATCAGGATAGTTTCCTTCTAGGAGACGAGTATAGAAGCTAATATTTTCGCTTCTAAAGAGAATTTGATTATTGGCAAAGAAAATCTCTACAGTTTCGATATCATCTGTAAATACCGCTGAAAATTCGCGTAGAGAACGGCTAGGAATGACAACATCAAAATCATCACTATTTTTCTCAAGCGTTAATTTTTTCTGACTTAGACGATGAGAGTCTGTTGCAACTGTTTTTAACTCTTTGTGTTGACTCAATACAAAATGAACACCTGTCAAAATTGGACGACTCTCTTGTGTACTTGCAGCAAAGGCTGTTTCATTGATAATTTTCTTGAGTAATTTTGTTTCAAGAACCAAAGGAGTGCTTGCTGAAATTTCTTGGATTCGTGGGTACTGTTCGCTATCTTTTCCTTTTAGGGTAATTTCTGATTTTCCACTGGTTAAAACAATTTGATTTTGTTCAATTTCTTTAAAATCAAGAGTCACATCAGGTAGACTAGATACCACATTGATGAAGAAAGAAGCTTCAAGAAGGATAGAACCTAAAGAAGTAATTAACAAACCAGCATCTTCATTTTTTTGAGAAATAAAATTTTCAATTGAAATTTGACCATTTGAACCAATTAAAGTAACACCTTCATTGGTCACGTCAATTTTTACGGTTGATAAAATAGGAATGGCATTTTTAGAACTAATAGCTCTCTTAGTAGTATTTAATGCTTGTAGAAATAAATTTTTATTAATTGAAAAATGAATCATGGATTCTCCTTTATTTATTTTAGTATTAGAAGGATAATAGTAATAATAGAGTCTGTGAAATCTGTGGAAAACAGACTAAAAGTAAGGCATACCAAGTTTTTTGCCTTGTTTAAAAAATGTGGATAAAAAAGATAAAAAAGCGAAAGTTATCCACAAGTTATTTTATTTTCTTTTTGATTGATTCAATTTCTAAACGTAAATTATCGTCTTCATCAATCAAAGATTTAATTTTTGCATGGGCGTGAATGACTGTTGTATGATCTTTTCCACCAAATTCCTTCCCAATTTTTGGAAGACTATTATCTGTTAGTTCTCTAGATAAATACATGGCTACTTGACGGGCTAAAACAATATGTTGAAGGCGTCTGCTTCCCTTCATTTCTTTGACACTAACTCCATAGAAGTTACCAACTTCATTTTGGATTTTGTCAATTGGGATGACGAGCATTTGGCTAACATCCTGTTTGCGAGCTCTAATAGCTTCTGCAGCAATATCAATAGTGATATCCTTGATTTTTTTTACTTTGGCAATTAAAGTGATGTCGTTGATGGCTCCCTCAAGATCTCGAACATTTGAATCAAATTGTCCAGCTAGGTATTCTAGAGTATCACTTTGGAAATTGTAGCCTAAATGTTCCGTTTTACTTTGTAAAATGGCAATACGTGTTTCAAAGTCAGGGGGTGTGATAGTTTGTGTTAATCCCCAACTAAAGCGCGTGACAAGCCTCTCCTCGAGCCCTTCTAGATGTTTTGGACTTCGATCACTCGTTAGGACAATCTGTTTTTGCTTGTCGTGCAGTGCATTAAAGGTATTGAAAAATTCTTCTTGTGTTGCAACTTTTTTACCACTTAGAGATTGTATATCATCAATCAATAAAAGATCAAGGCTACGATAGGTCTTTTTAAACTTTTCCATCTCCCCAAGTCTTAGGTGATCAAGAAAGTCATTAATAAAGCTTTCAGCAGGGATATATTTAACACGCGCATCAGGAATGTTTTTTAGAATTTCATTTCCAATAGCGTTTAATAAGTGAGTCTTTCCAAGCCCAGGTCCTCCATAGATAAAAAGAGGATTATAGGTCAGAGCCAAATCTTCAGAGACAGCCAAGGCGGCTGATACTGCCCAAACATTTCCATTCCCTTGAATAAAGTTATCAAAGGTGTACCTTTCTTTTAATCCCGTATCCGAATAAGGAATAGATGCTAACTTTGGACTATAGTCATAAAGAGTTGAATTTATATCTTCTTTAACTTGTGAGATAGTCGTATCTTGAGGTTTGGTGAAAATATAGTGGGGAGTTATTTCAGCGTCATAAACTTCAAAACCAGCTACTACAATAATATCTTTTAGTTGTTTTTCCCAGACCATTTCCATTTCAGAGCGAGGTAGAAATATAGTGGCAATATTTTCTTCTACCTTGACGAGTTCAGCTTGGATAGCATAGAAATCATACATGGATCGAGTGAGTCTTTCTTGTGCAAATTCTAATATACGATTCCAAAATTGTTTTTCTTTCAATCCGTTCTCCTCCTTTACTATTTGTTTAAAAGTTTAATGCTAGACTTATTTTACCATAGATAGAAAGAATTTTCCACAAGCTGTGAAAAATAATCCACAATGTTATCAAGCTTTATCCACAGGTTGGGGATAAAGCTAAAAACTTTTGATTTATTAAGATTTTTACTTAAAAAAATAGTGGATAACCTTGTGAGATAAAAAAATAAAAGAACAGCCTTATTTCAGGCTGTTGATAATTCTACTGTATTCTTCTTGATTTGAAAAAGAAATAATGATTTTTCCACTATCTTTTTTAGACAGTTTGATTTCAATATCTAATCCGATTAGTTTTTTTAACTGTTCCTCTTCATTTTGTATGAAATAATCATTTTTTTGCTGTTTCTTTTGTTTTTTCTCTGTCAGAAGAGCTTCTAACTTCCTTACAGAAATATCTTCCTCGATGATTCGTTGAAAGAAATAGTCTTGTTGTTCCTTATTCAACCCAACTAGCGAACGTGCATGTGCTTGTGATAGTTTGCCATTTTCTACTTCTGAGAGGATTTGTTCTGGCAAGGAAAGCAAACGAATGGAGTTGCTGATATAAGGACGAGACTTGCCCATTTTATCTGCAATTTCAGCATGGGTAAATCCTTTATCTACAAGAGATTCATAGGCTCGTGCTTCTTCTATTGGATTTAAATTTTCTCTCTGTAAATTTTCAATGATAGACTGTATCATCATCTCTTGGTCTGAGAGTTGCTTAACAACAGCTGGGATAGACGTTAGACCAGCTAAAAGTGAAGCCCGATAGCGTCTCTCTCCTGCAAGGATTTCATAACCAATTACAGGAGATTGACGAACAATAATAGGTTGAATGATACCATTTTCTTTGATGGACTGTGCTAGTTCATCTAGTTTTTCTCCATCAAATTCTTTTCTAGGTTGATAGGGATTTTTTTGTATATCCGTGATAGAAATCATTTCAAATTTTTCCATGATTCTACACTAACACATCTTTTCTCTTATGTAAAGCTTTCTTTACATAGATGTCAATTAAGATTCTAAATCACCTGAACTCTTGTCAAGTTTAATAGATGTAGTTTCTTCTTTACCGTTGCGATAGTAAGTGATCTTAATGGTGTCTCCGATAGAATGATTGTAAAGAGCACTTTGTAAGTCTGTTGATGAAGCAATCTCCTTGTCATCTACTTTTGTAATAACATCGTATTTTTCAAGGTGACCATTGGCAGGCATATTACTTTGCACAGAACGAACGACTACACCAGATGTTACATTGCTTGGAATATTCAATCTTCTAATATCACTTGTATTAATATTTGAGAGATTGACCATTTGGATGCCCAAAGCTGGACGCGTCACTTTTCCGTTCTTTTCTAACTGTTCAATAATATTGATAGCATCATTTGCAGGAATTGCAAAACCAAGGCCTTCTACAGATGTTCCTCCATTTGTTGCAATTTTACTTGAAGTAATTCCGATAACCTGTCCTTGAATATTGATCAGTGGGCCACCAGAGTTACCTGGGTTAATAGCAGTATCAGTTTGGATGGCTTTTGTAGAAATGGCTTGTCCATCTTCAGATTTTAAAGATACATTTCGATTAAGACTAGATACGATACCTTGAGTGACAGTATTTGCATATTCAGAACCTAATGGGCTACCGATGGCAATGGCAGTTTCTCCTACGGTTAACTGACTAGAATCACCAAACTCAGCTACTGTTGTCACTTTTTCTGAAGAGATTTTGACGACAGCAATATCAGAGAAAGTATCAGCTCCGACAATTTCTCCGGGTACTTTAGTTCCATCTGACAATCGAATATCGACTTTGCTGGCACCATTTATAACGTGATTGTTGGTGACGATGTAAGCTTCTTTATCATTCTTTTTATAAATAACCCCAGATCCTTCGCTAGAGATTTGCTGAGAATATGTATCAGTCTCATCATTGCCAAATACGCTATTTTGTCTATTTGCTGAATAAGTAATAACAGAAACAACGGCATCTTTTACTTTATTAACAGCCTGTGTTGTTGAATTTTCGTTCTTATAGGCAGTTTGTGTAATAGTACTATTGTTGTTAGAGTTACTTACACTACTTTTTTGAGTTAGTTGAGCTATTGAAAAACTACCCAAGGCTCCACTAAAAAAGCTAATGACGATAACGATTAATAATTGAAACCATTTTTTGTAAAATGTTTTTAAATGTTTCATATTTGCCTCCATATTTTTAAATTACTGAAAGTATAAACTGACTAGCTTAATTATAACTTAAACACAAAAGTTTTACACAAACTGTGGATAACTCTTTGAAAATTGTGATTTTCTCAATTGAAATCTATTTTTTATTTTGTGAATAAGATGTGAAAAAATAGAGAATATGTTAGAATAGAGTCATGAAAATTAAAGTTGTAACAGTTGGGAAACTGAAAGAAAAGTATTTAAAAGATGGTATCGCAGAGTATTCAAAACGAATTTCTCGATTTGCTAAGCTTGAAATGATTGAACTAGCAGATGAAAAAACACCAGACAGGGCCAGTGAATCAGAAAATCAAAAGATTTTAGAAATAGAAGGTCAGAGAATTTTATCAAAAGTTGGTGACCGTGATTTTGTTATTGCGTTAGCTATTGAAGGGAAAACTTTATCCTCGGAAGAATTTAGTAAGCAGTTAGAAGAAGCTTCTATAAAAGGATTTTCTACTCTTACCTTTATTATTGGAGGGAGTTTAGGATTGTCATCAGCTGTAAAAAAGAGAGCCAACCTTTCTGTTAGTTTTGGCCGCTTAACCTTGCCCCATCAGTTAATGAGACTAGTCCTTGCTGAACAAATCTATCGCGCTTTTACGATTCAGCAAGGTTCGCCCTATCATAAATAGAAAATTGACTTTTAATTGAATTTTTGGTAGAATGATTGTATTAGGTCTCATAGCTCAGCTGGATAGAGCATTCGCCTTCTAAGCGAACGGTCGCAGGTTCGAATCCTGCTGGGATCAATATAGTAGCAAAGCTGGGAATTTTCCCGGCTTTTTTCTTAAAAAAGTACACTTGGGGAGAAAAAAATGACAGTTGAGAGAATTTTATCTAAAATGAAATTCCATTTTGTATAATGGTTTTTGTAAGTTAGCTTACAAGAAAAAAACATTTTAGGAGATTTTATTATGAAAAACACAGTTAAATTGGAACAGTTTGTAGCCTTGAAGGAAAAAGACTTGCAAAAGATTAAAGGTGGGGAAAGTAGGGTTTCAGACATCCTCCTTGATTTTCTTTTCCGACGAAAAAAGTAATGAAATAAGGAGAAAGAGTAATGGATTTATTTGGATTTGGGATAGTTCTTGTTCATTTTTTAATTATTAGTCACAGTTACCATTTAATTTGTAAAGGTCAAATAAAAGCAAAGGAACTATACGTTTTTGGTATCTATACATTACTAGTAGAAGCAGTACTCGAACTTCCCTTTTATCTCCTATATTTAGATGGGTTAGGAATTGCAAGATTTTTATTTCCTTTGGGCTTATATTCCTATTTTCGATGGATTAAACAGTATGAGAGGGATAGAGGACTATTCCTAAGTTTACTACTATCTCTTTTATATGAGAGCACTCATAACTTTCTGTCCGTAACGTTCTCCTCTATAACAGGAGACAATTTTGTTTTACAATATTATGGCCTATTCTTTTTCGTTGTAACGGTGTTGACCTATTTTGTTGTTTTAAAAATCATTCATTATTTCCATTTGGAACTAGCCTATTTTGACAAGGACTACCTTTATCCTTTCTTGAAAAAAGTATTTTTTGCCTTACTACTGCTCCATATTGTATCTTTCGTTTCAAATATGGTAAGTACGATTAAACATTTGAATAGTTTTGGAAGTATTTTATCATCTATTGTTTTTATCTCGTTACTTTTGACCTTCTTTGCAATGAATTCTCATAAAGTTCAAATGGAGAAAGAGATTGCTTTGAAGCAGAAGAAATTTGAACAAAAACATTTACAGAATTACACAGATGAAATTGTTGGACTGTATAATGAAATCCGTGGTTTTCGACATGACTATGCTGGGATGCTTGTCAGCATGCAGATGGCAATTGACAGTGGTGATTTACAGGAAATTGACAGAGTTTACAATGAAGTTTTGGTCAAAGCAAATCATAAACTGCGTTCAGATAAGTACACTTACTTTGATTTGAACAACATAGAAGATTCAGCTTTACGAAGTTTGGTTGCTCAGTCAATTGTCTATGCTCGAAATAATGGTGTAGAGTTTACACTGGAAGTAAAAGATACGATTACCACGCTCCAAATTGAACTATTGGATTTAGTTCGTATCATGAGCGTCTTATTGAACAATGCTGTCGAAGGATCGGCTGATAGTTATAAAAAGCAGATGGAAGTAGCAGTTATTAAGATGGAAACTGAAACAGTTATTGTGATTCAGAATTCATGTAAAATGACGATGACTCCTTCAGGAGATCTATTTGCTTTAGGATTCTCCACTAAGGGAAGAAATCGCGGGGTAGGATTAAATAATGTGAAAGAACTACTAGATAAGTACAACAATATTATTTTAGAAACAGAGATGGAAGGCAGTACATTTAGACAAATTATTAGATTTAAGAGGGAATTTGAATGAAAGTTTTAATTTTAGAAGATGTTATTGAACATCAAGTGAGACTAGAGAGAATATTGGATGAAATTTCGAAAGAATCGAATATTCCAATATCATACAAAACAACAGGAAAAGTCCGTGAATTTGAAGAATACATTGAAAACGACGAAGTAAATCAGCTTTATTTCCTAGATATTGATATTCATGGGATTGAGAAAAAGGGATTTGAAGTGGCTCAACTCATTCGTCATTACAATCCTTACGCTATTATCGTCTTTATCACCAGTCGATCAGAGTTTGCGACTCTAACCTATAAATACCAGGTATCAGCCCTAGATTTTGTTGATAAGGATATCAACGATGAGATGTTTAAGAAGAGAATTGAGCAAAATATCTTCTATACTAAAAGTATGTTACTTGAAAATGAAGATGTTGTAGATTATTTTGACTACAATTACAAGGGAAATGATTTAAAAATTCCTTACCATGACATTTTGTATATTGAAACAACAGGTGTCTCTCATAAATTGCGCATTATTGGTAAGAATTTTGCAAAAGAGTTTTATGGTACCATGACAGATATTCAGGAAAAGGACAAACATACTCAGCGATTTTATTCTCCTCATAAGTCATTTTTGGTAAATATAGGCAATATCAGAGAAATTGATCGAAAGAATCTAGAAGTTGTTTTCTATGAAGATCATCGCTGTCCTATTTCAAGGTTAAAAATTAGAAAATTAAAAGATATTCTAGAGAAAAAATCTCAAAAGTGATTGACAATTAGCAAGAAATTGATATAATGGTTATATCTGCTACAGATAGAAGGTCCGTTGGTCAAGGGGTTAAGACACCGCCTTTTCACGGCGGTAACACGGGTTCGAATCCCGTACGGACTATTTTATCCGCCATAGCTCAGTTGGTAGTAGCGCATGACTGTTAATCATGATGTCGTAGGTTCGAGTCCTACTGGCGGAGTATAGATAAAAGGGAACACAACTGTGTTCCCTTTTTGTATCAATTTGTATCACCAAGCATCTTCATAAGGAAGTCTGTTATTTCTTGAGGACTTTCTTTTTTTCCATGTGCAATCCAAGTTTGGCAGACACCAAAAAGTGCATGAGTTAGATAGATGCTACTATATTCTAATTCAGTGGTATTGAGATTCAGTTGCATAAATCGCTTTTGTAAATCTGTACTTAGCATGATATGAAGTTTATTTCGTAAGAAATTTTGGATTTCTTTAGTCCCATTTTCAGAAAGAAGGGCAGCTAGAAGTGGTTCTGACTCTAGATATTCAAATACTTCTAGAATAGCATCTCTTTTGTGATGAGCATGTTTTTGAAAAATATATTCAAATGTATGAAATAGTTTGCTTTGATAGTGCTCAATCATATCATACTTATCCTTATAGTGAGTATAGAAGCTGGAACGACTAATTCCGGCTTTTTCTGCTAACTTGACAGTAGAAATTTGATCAAATGGTTGTTCCATTAGTAATTGTACCATAGCATTTTCAATAATTCGCTTTGTTTTTAAGCGTTTGTTACTTTCTTGCATATTTCCTCCTTGTAAACAAATTAGACTATATGTCTAAAAATGGATTTTTTATCTTGTAATTTAGATTTTTTAATGTATAATCTATTATATCAAAATTTTAGACAATATGTTTAAAAAAGGAGAAACTATGTTTAAAGAATGGAAAGCAATTTTTAAAAAACCAACCTTTATTATTGTCATGATAGGGATTTCTCTTATTCCTGCTCTGTACAATATCATATTTTTGTCATCAATGTGGGATCCATATGGTCAATTGTCTGACTTACCTGTGGCAGTTGTCAATCATGATAAAGAGGCTTCCTATAATGGTAATAGCATGTCTATAGGAAAAGACATGGTGTCCAATTTAAAAGAAAATAAAACCTTGGATTTTCATTTTGTAGATGAAGAAGAAGGTAAGAAGGGATTAGAAAATGGCGATTACTATATGGTAGTGACTTTACCAAGTGATCTATCTGAAAAAGCAGCTTCTATTTTAACGGATCACCCAGAGCAAATGCAAATCGATTATCAGACTTCAAGTGGTCATAGTTTTATTGCCAGCAAGATGAGTGATTCTGCAATGACACAATTAAAGCAGAGTGTTTCTATCAATGTAACCGAGACCTATACCAAAGCTTTATTTAACAAAATGGTCGATTTAAAGGATGGAATGAGTCAAGCAGCGTCTGGTAGTGAAAAACTAACTGATGGAGCGAATCAGTTAGTGGCAGGAAGTCAAACATTAACTACTAACCTACACTCTTTAGCAGATTCAAGTTTAACATTTTCAAATGGAACGGAGCAGTTTACTAAAGGATTATCCTCTTATGTCTCTGGTGTTGAACAACTTCATCTTGGCTTAGGGAATTTTAATAGTGGTTTAGTTATATATACTGGTGCAGTGAGTCAATTAGATAGCGGGTTAGGTCAATTATCTTCTAAAAGTCCTGAATTAGTGAGGGGAATTAATCAATTATATACTGGTGTAGGATCTTATACTGGCGGTGTTTCTCAGCTCAATGCTGGTCTTAATCAATTTTCATCTGGTGTTAGTGCCTATACAAACGGAGTGGGAAATCTTGCAATAGGTGCTAATCAGTTATCCAATCAATCAGCTACACTTCGAATGGGTATGGAGAAATTAAGTGAAGGGATTCAACAACTTTCTAGTAAGTTAGCTACTTCGTCTGAGCAAAAAGATCAAATTGCTCAATTATCTTCTGGTCTGAATCAGTTAAATCAAGCTATTCAAAATATTGATGTTAGAGATACAAAACAATTAGACTCTGTTTTATCAAGTATAGTATCTCTTTCTAATCAAATGTTAGCAAGTGCTCAGTCTGAAAAAGCAACTACATTAGCTAATATTCAATCGACAGCAGCTTATCAATCATTGACAAGTGAGCAACAAGCTGAGATAAGCGCTTCTGTATCTCAAAATTCGACTGATAGTATTCAATCGGCTAAGTCAATTGTAGCTTTAGTACAAGGTTTACAGGGAAGTTTGGAAAACTTACAAAATCAATCTTCAAGTCTTTCGACATTAAAAAATCAAGCTAATCAAGTATTACCGCTTGCTTCTACTTCTTTGACAGGATTGTCAAGTGGATTAACAGAGATACAAGGAGCTGTTACTAGTAAATTAGTTCCTGCCAGTCAGTCGATTGTATCAGGTGTAAACGCATATACTGCAGGTGTTGATAAAGTTTCTCAAGGCGCAAGTCAACTAAGTGAAAAAAATGCCACCTTGACAGGTAGTTTAAATCAATTAGTTTCAGGCTCAACTACCTTAACACAAAAATCTTCTAGCTTGACAGGAGGAGTTGGTCAATTAGTTGAAAAAACTCCAGAATTAGTGTCTGGTATTGAAAAATTATCAAATGGCTCTAATGAATTGAATCAAAAGAGTCAAGAATTACTGGCAGGAGTTGATAAATTACAATCAGGATCTGGTCAATTAGCAGACAAATCCAGTCAGTTACTTTCAGGTGCTTCTCAATTAGAGAATGGAGTTAATAAATTGGCAGATGGATCTGGGAAACTTGCAGAAGGTGGAACAAAGTTAACTTCTGGATTGGAAGGTTTACAGACAGGAGTTGCTTCTTTGGGACAAGGATTAAGTAATGCTAGTGATCAACTTAAATCAGTATCAACGGAATCTAAAAATGCAGAGGTTTTGTCAAATCCACTTAATCTTTCCAAAACAGACAATGACCAAGTTCTTGTAAATGGAATTGCAATGGCTCCTTATATGATATCAGTTGCTCTATTTGTTGCAGCAATATCAACGAATATGATCTTTGCGAAGTTGCCTTCAGGACGTCATCCAGAGAGCCGTTGGGCTTGGTTGAAGTCTCGAGCTGAAATAAATGGTATTATAGCTATTTTAGCAGGGATTTTGGTATATGGAGGAGTCCATCTTATTGGTCTAACTGCTAATCATGAAATGAGAACATTTATTCTCATCATCTTAACAAGTTTAGTATTCATGTCTATGGTGACTGCTTTAACAACGTGGAATAGCCGTATAGGAGCTTTCTTCTCTCTTATCTTGCTTTTATTACAGTTGGCATCAAGTGCTGGTACTTATCCACTTGCTTTGACAAATGATTTCTTTAGAGCTATTAATCCTTGGTTACCAATGAGTTATTCAGTTTTAGGATTACGACAAACAATCTCTATGACAGGAAATATTCATCACCAAGTTATTTTCCTTGCTGTGATACTAGTACTATTTATTGGTTTAGGTATGCTAGCCTATCAACCTAAGAAAATGGAAGGAGATTAAAAAAATCGACCGATTAACTGGTCGATTTTTTTATGCCTTAGCTGACTTTCGTCTGTGATTATAGATTCCAAATAGTAAGAGAGAAGTAAAGGAACAGATTGCTCCAGTAATAAACCCATTGGGAATGAAGGAAAGTGTAATAGTTCCTTTCCCCTTGGGAACATCAACTTTCATAAATCCAGTTTGAGTTTGTTTCATTTCTATTTTCTTACCATCTTGGTAGGCAGACCAACCTTTGTCATAAGGAATAGTGAAAAAAATAGATGTATCTTGTTGGACATCATATGTAGCAAAAACCTTGTTTTTAGAAGTTGATACTGTTACAGGTTGCTCTTTGATTTTTTGAATAGCCTCAGTCAAAGTTTGGGTATCTAAACGATAGAAGGTAGGAGATTCAAATGATACTTGTGAATTTCCAGGGAAACTAACATGAATATTGAAAGTTTTTTTCTCTTTTGTATAGCCTAGATTAAAGAAGGAGAAAACATTATCAGTTGTAAAAGTCTTCTTCTCCTCGTTGACAAGAATGTCAACCTTCTTTTGTTTATCATTAGCAAAGTGAAGGTTTGTGAAAGAAAGATAAACTTGGCTGTTTTCTGGAACTTCAATTTGATACTGGATTGCTGCATCCTCATTTGAAGAACTTGTAACACTAATCAAATCATCAGTATTTTCTGTTTTGTCATAAGGGATCGGAGAAAAATAATCAAACTTGACGTTAGCAAGTTGATTTAAAAACGAGGTCTGATTATCCAAGGTATGTTCATTGAAATTGACATCATTGTAAACAGATTGACTAGCAAATGCAATCGGAAGAGAGTATTGATTTTCATATAGGGTAAGATTATCTTTTTGATAGATATCTTTAAAACCATACTTATCAATAGGACTGTCTGAGATATTGTACTGGATACCAAATAAACTATCAGCCAAAATACTATTATTGGCATAACGGAGATTGAGATTGGTCCCAGAGGATTTAAACCCAAGTTTATCCAAAGTAGAGCTTGCTGAACGATTTCGAACAGATGAAAATTGAGAGATTCCATTGTAGTTGAATTTCATACTGTCATTTCCTGTCTGAGTTTCTAGTTTTTCAGTACGAGTAAATTGATTTCTAATATATGTTGAGAAAGATTCCATAGCTGGGATATCTCGATTATAAGCAATTCGAGAAGCAAATCCCCATTCCTTAGCAATTCCGTCTATTTGAGATGAAGCATTTAAACTCATTTCAACCATTATAAATAAAGAGATTAGAATGGCAAATAGATTTACAGAGATAAACTTTTTGATAACTGCAAGGAGTAAAAGCGAATAGACAACCAAAAATTCAAGAGTAAGCAGAATATTCAAATCTGTTAAAAAAGAATAATGTGATTTTAGATAGATGGTAGCTAAAAATCCTGTTACTATAAGAAAAAGCGAAACTAAAAAATTCCAGATTTTAATTTCTCTCAGACGATTTAAGACTTCTGCTGCTGTGTAAATTAACAAGGTAGAGAAAATCCAAGCATAGCGATGTAAAAACATGTTTGGAGTATGCATGCCTTGCCAAAATAAATCAAGAGCTTCAATATAAAAGCTTGCAATTAGAAATGTAAAGAAGATTGCATAGATAAGTTTCACGTGAAACTTAATAGATTTCATCGTAAAAAACAAAATGGTCAAAATAAAGGGAAGTAGTCCGACAAAAATCATTGGGATAGCCCCATACTTTGTTGTATCAAAGGAACCAATGAATTGCTTAGCAAAGAGATCAAGGTACCAGCTACTTTCAGTTTGAAACTTTGTAACTTCAGTTAATTTTTCTCCATGTGTCTGTAAATCAAACAGAGTAGGAAGAGTCAGAATCAAACTAGCCATACCAGCTAAAAAGGAGGTCACGACAAAATCAAGAACAGATGATTTTCGGGTTTTAAAGTCCCACGAAATTTGACAGAAATACCAGAAAATAAGAAACAATGCTGTCATATAGCCAAAATAATAGTTTTGGATAAATAAGATTGACAGACTTGTAAAGTACAATAGGAATTTCTTTTCAGTTATCAGTAGATGTAAACCAGTTATAATTAAAGGAATCAAGATAAAAACATCTAGCCAGGTTTTTATCTCTAATTGACTGACAGTGAAACTCATCAGAGCATAGGAAGTAGATAAAGCTAGTTTTAAAGGCTTGGGAATCGATTGAAATAATTTATTTAAACTAAAATAAGTTGATAGTCCAATCAATCCAAATTTTAAGAGAGTTGTCAGATAGACAGCATCTGGCATATTCGACAGATTAAAAAAGTAAACTAGAGGTGAAAGGAAGCTTCCCAAGTAATAACTAGATAGGGCATAGAAATTTAATCCGAGGCCACTTGTAAAGGTGTAAAACAGACTACCATTTCCATGTAGGATATTTCGTAAAGTTACATCAAAAATAACGTATTGATGAAACCCATCTCCCAATAGTGGAGATGTATCGCTGTTCCAGTAGATACCTTGAGATAGATATACTCCTGTCATAATGATTACGGGAATGATGAAAGAAACAAAATAGGTCCAATATGTTTTAAAAAATAATTTCATGTTACCTCATAAAATGTTAGAAAACTCAGCTGGTTAACCCAACTGAGTTTTGAAAATTTTAGTCTTTCCAAAGTTCTTTAACTTTTGCTTGTACTTCTGCATTTTCTAGGAATTCATCATAGGTTTCATCGATACGGTCAATGACGCCATTTTTAGACAAGACAATGATATGGTTAGCTAGAGTTTGAATAAACTCGTGGTCATGGCTGGCAAAGATGATTGATTCTTTAAAGTTTTTCAATCCATCATTCAAGCTTGAGATAGATTCCAAGTCCAAGTGATTGGTTGGATCATCAAGTACAAGGACATTTGATTTCAAGAGCATGAGTTTTGAAAGCATGACACGCACTTTTTCTCCCCCTGACAAGACGTTTACAGATTTGTTAACTTCATCTCCAGAGAAGAGCATACGGCCGAGGAAGCCACGTAGGAAAGTATTGTCATCTTCTTCTTTACTTGCGAATTGACGCAACCAGTCAAGGATTGACTCTCCTCCTGCAAAATCTGCCGAGTTATCTTTTGGCAAGTAAGAACGGCTAGTAGTTACTCCCCACTTGACAGTTCCTTCATAGTCAATGTCCCCCATGATTGCACGAATTAATGCAGTCGTTTGGATGTCATTCTGTCCAATAAGCGCTGTCTTATCACCTGGACGTAAGATGAAACTAATATTATCTAAGATAGTTTCACCATCAATCTTTACAGTTAGATTTTCTACTGTCAAGAGATCATTACCAATCTCACGTTCCGCTTTAAAGTTGATAAATGGATATTTACGACTAGATGGCACAATTTCTTCAAGTTCAATTTTATCAAGCATTTTCTTACGTGATGTTGCTTGTCTTGATTTAGAAGCATTGGCAGAGAAACGAGCAACGAATTCTTGCAATTGTTTAATTTTTTCTTCTGCTTTGGCATTACGGTCTGCTAGCAATTTAGCAGCGAGTTCAGAAGATTCCTTCCAGAAGTCATAGTTTCCGACATAGAGTTTGATTTTTCCAAAGTCAAGGTCGGCCATGTGAGTACATACTTTGTTCAAGAAGTGACGGTCGTGGGATACTACGATAACTGTGTTATCAAAATCAATCAAGAAGTCTTCTAACCAAGTAATCGATTGGATGTCCAAACCGTTGGTAGGCTCGTCCAAAAGAAGAACATCTGGTTTACCAAAAAGTGCTTTGGCGAGGAGAACCTTTACTTTCTCACCGTTGGCCAATTCGCTCATGTTTTGATAGTGCAATTCTTCTGAAATGTTTAGGTTTTGAAGTAGTTGAGAGGCTTCACTTTCTGCTTCCCAACCTCCAAGCTCGGCAAACTCTCCTTCGAGTTCGGCAGCACGCACTCCATCCTCATCTGAGAAATTTTCCTTCATGTAGATGGCATCTTTCTCCTTCATGATGCTATAAAGTTTTTCATTTCCCATGATAACGACATCAATGGCACGTTCGTCTTCATAGTCAAAGTGATTTTGACGAAGAACAGAGAGACGTTCATCTGGACCAAGAGAGATGTGACCAGTAGTAGGTTCGATATCTCCAGCTAAAATTTTTAAAAAGGTTGATTTTCCGGCACCATTAGCACCGATTAATCCGTAAGTATTTCCTTCTGTAAATTTGATATTGACATCATCAAAAAGTTTGCGATCACTAAAACGTAGTGAAACATCAGATACTGTAAGCAATGTTTTTCTCCTATATGTGTAATATATTTATTCTACTAGAAAATATAGAAATATTCAAATTTTTATCTGTCAATTTTTTGTAAACTATATTTACAGAATGCTTTACACGAATCCGTAAATAGCAAGACTGATTTATTTTAATAAATTACGGTTATTTCATTAAAAAAATGCTATAATTGAAGGGACCATATCGAAGGAGAATAAAATGACTAAACCCATTATTTTAACAGGAGACCGTCCAACAGGAAAATTGCATATTGGACATTATGTTGGAAGTCTCAAAAATAGAGTTTTATTACAGGAAGAGGATAAGTATGATATGTTTGTGTTCTTGGCTGACCAACAAGCTTTGACAGATCATGCTAAAGACCCTCAAACAATTGTAGAGTCTATCGGAAATGTGGCTTTGGATTATCTTGCAGTTGGATTGGATCCAAGTAAATCAACTATTTTTATTCAAAGCCAAATTCCAGAATTAGCTGAGTTGTCTATGTATTATATGAATTTGGTGTCATTAGCACGTTTGGAGCGTAATCCAACTGTCAAGACAGAAATTGCTCAGAAAGGATTTGGAGAAAGCATTCCGACAGGATTCTTAGTCTATCCAATAGCTCAAGCAGCTGACATTACAGCTTTCAAGGCTAACTATGTTCCTGTTGGGACAGACCAAAAACCAATGATTGAGCAAACTCGCGAGATTGTTCGTTCTTTTAATAATGCATATAACTGTGATGTCTTGGTAGAGCCGGAAGGTATTTATCCAGAAAATGAGAGAGCAGGGCGTTTGCCTGGTTTAGATGGAAATGCTAAAATGTCTAAATCCCTTAATAATGGTATTTATTTAGCTGATGATGCGGATACTTTGCGTAAAAAAGTAATGAGTATGTATACAGATCCAGATCATATTCGAGTGGAAGATCCAGGTAAGATTGAGGGAAATATGGTTTTCCATTATCTAGATGTTTTTGGTCGCCCAGAAGATGCTCAAGAAATTGCTGAAATGAAAGAACATTATCAACGAGGTGGTCTTGGTGATGTGAAGACAAAGCGTTATCTACTTGAAATATTAGAACGTGAACTTGGTCCTATTCGTGAGCGCCGTATTGAATTTGCTAAGGATATGGGAGAAGTTTATAATATGCTTCAAAAAGGTAGTGAAAGAGCGCGTGAAGTTGCAGGTCAAACCCTATCTGAGGTTAAAGGAGCAATGGGACTTCATTACTTTAACTAAGTTTATTTTACAAGAAACTATCATTTCTATCTCGAAGAAAAGATAGTTTTTTATTTACCCCTGTAACATTTGACAAATTTTTATAGAATGGTATGATAGATACAATATAAAAAGAGTCAAGCTCAAAAAGAAAGAAAAGAGGAAACTTCGAATGTCTAATTGGGACACTAAATTTTTGAAAAAAGGTTTTACCTTTGATGATGTATTGCTTATTCCAGCTGAAAGTCATGTGTTGCCTAATGATGCAGATTTAACAACTAAACTGGCAGATAATTTGACTTTAAATATCCCAATTATTACCGCTGCTATGGACACAGTAACAGAGAGTCAAATGGCTATTGCTATTGCTCGTGCAGGTGGTCTCGGAGTTATCCATAAAAACATGTCAATTGCTCAACAAGCAGACGAGGTTCGTAAGGTAAAGCGTTCTGAAAATGGAGTTATTATTGATCCGTTCTTCTTGACGCCTGAACATACAATTGCTGAAGCAGATGAGCTTATGGGTCGTTACCGCATCAGTGGTGTTCCAGTTGTTGAAACACTTGAAAATCGTAAATTGGTTGGTATTTTGACAAACCGAGATCTTCGTTTTATTTCAGATTATAACCAACCAATATCAAACCATATGACTAGTGAAAATCTTGTTACTGCTCCTGTGGGTACAGACCTTGCAACAGCTGAGAGTATTCTTCAAGAACACCGTATTGAAAAACTTCCGTTGGTAGATGACGAAGGCCGTCTTTCTGGTTTGATTACTATTAAAGATATTGAAAAAGTTATTGAGTTTCCAAATGCGGCGAAAGATGAGTTTGGTCGTCTTCTAGTTGCAGGTGCAGTAGGTGTTACTTCAGATACATTTGAACGTGCAGAGGCTCTTTTTGAGGCAGGAGCGGATGCGATTGTTATTGATACTGCACATGGTCATTCTGCAGGTGTCTTGCGTAAAATTGCTGAGATTCGTGCTCACTTCCCAGATCGTACTTTGATTGCTGGAAATATTGCTACTGCTGAAGGTGCACGTGCCCTTTACGAAGCAGGTGTAGACGTTGTCAAGGTTGGTATTGGACCAGGTTCTATTTGTACTACTCGTGTGATTGCTGGTGTTGGTGTTCCGCAAGTAACAGCTATCTACGATGCTGCAGCTGTTGCGCGTGAATATGGTAAAACTATCATTGCTGACGGTGGAATCAAGTATTCTGGAGATATTGTAAAAGCACTTGCGGCTGGTGGAAATGCTGTTATGCTTGGATCAATGTTTGCTGGAACTGATGAAGCTCCAGGTGAAACTGAAATCTTCCAAGGACGTAAGTTCAAGACTTACCGTGGTATGGGATCAATCGCTGCTATGAAAAAAGGTTCAAGTGATCGTTACTTCCAAGGTTCTGTCAATGAAGCAAACAAACTCGTTCCAGAAGGAATTGAAGGTCGTGTTGCTTATAAAGGAGCAGCAGCTGATATTGTCTTCCAAATGATTGGTGGTATTCGCTCTGGTATGGGTTACTGTGGTGCAGCTAACCTTCAAGAACTACACGATAATGCTCAATTTATTGAAATGTCTGGTGCTGGTTTGAAAGAAAGCCATCCTCATGATGTACAAATTACTAATGAGGCACCAAATTATTCGATGTAAAAGAAATGAAAAGAACTCCTGTGGCAATAGGAGTTCTTTTACAATATTGTCAATTTTCGTTTACAACAACTTGACCATTTTGAATAGCGAAAATACTTATATTTTCTGGTAGATTTTGAAGATGATCTAAGCTTGTTGTTGTAATAAAGGTTTGGATTGAATGTGAAATCGTTTCCAACAATTTTAGTTGTCTAGTGTTGTCAAGTTCGCTCATAACATCGTCAAGCAGTAATATTGGAGATTCTGTAGTAATACTTTCCATTAATTCGATTTCTGCTAATTTTATCGATAGGACGAGACTACGATGTTGACCTTGGCTTCCGAAACTAGCATCCATTCCATTTATATAGAAAGAAATGTCATCTCGATGAGGCCCAACACCAGTATTCTTTTTAAATAAATCTCTGGATCTACTTTTTTCTAAAGCAATTTTGAAAGATTCGGATAAGTTTTGTTTGTCAATTATATTGACAGAAGATTGATAGGATATTGACAACTCTTCAATCTGATTAGAGAGTTCAAAATGTTTCTTACGCCCAAATGATTCTAGTTTTTTTATGAAATCTAAGCGGTGATTCATTACACGACATCCATAATCAACTAGCTGATCATCCAACACTGAGAGGAAGGTTTCATCTATTTTTTGAGCTGATTTTAGATAAGTGTTTCTTTGTTTTAGGATGTGATTATAATTGGTTAAATCTGATAAATAGATTGGCTTGATTTGTCCAAGTTCCATATCAATGAATTTTCGTCGAACCGAAGGTGCTCCTTTAATTAGTTGTAAATCTTCAGGAGCAAATAAGACAACATTCATGTGTCCTACATAATCTGAAAGTCGTGCCTGTTTTAAATGGTTAACTTTTGTCACACGTCCTTTTTGTGTGAGTTCGATTTCGAGAGGAATGGATCCCGTTTTTTTCTGAACGAGACCTGAAAGATGAAGTTGTTCCTCATCAAAATGAATGAGATTTTTATCTGTTCGAGTTCGATGGCTACGTGTTAAGGCTAAAAAATAGATAGCCTCTAACATATTTGTTTTTCCTTGTGCATTGCGTCCTAAAAAGACATTTAATTTAGGATTAAAGTCTATTTTCGTCTCTTTATAGTTACGAAAAGTTTTGAGAGATAGGTGTTGTAACCACATGATTATCTACCAGGGAATCGCGGAGCTTGTTTGCTTTTGGAGAATGAAGTAGGTTTAGAGTTGTTTTTTTTTACTCCTTTATTCATCTCCTTGACAAGTTTAGCGATTCGTTCTTTTTCAACTTTATCAGCTTGGTATTCATTCTGTTCTTCAGAAGTAGGTTGTGTCAACAAGATGTCAATGTTCATGTCAGGGATGTCAACCTTATCGCCAATACGAAGTTTTTTACCACGACGACTCTCTAATTCCCCATTAAAATAAACAGGATGTTCAGAGAGAAAGGATTTAATAGCTCCTCCGCTATGTGTAATTCCAAGTTCTTTGAGTAGTGCTTGGAGGGTAATAAATTCTTCAAATAATTTGTATTCCATAATTCACCTCAATCTTTGGTATTATACCATATTTTCCTAAAAATAGTTAGAGAAACAGGGAGAAATGTAAGCGATTTTTATTTCAAAAGTGTTACAGAGAACAAGAAAATTTCAGGTTTTCGTGATATAATAGAAGTCTGTATATAAGGAGGTAAATCATGGAGTTAGTGCATGGAATTTCAACACATTTTATCCAATCAAAGAAGTTTAAAACGAACAAAATCACCGTGCGTTTTACCGCTCCATTATCCCTCGATACGATTGCAGGTCGCATGTTGAGTGCGAGTATGCTAGAGATTGCTAATCAGATGTATCCCACTTCTCAAGATTTGAGAAGACACTTGGCCAGTCTATATGGTACAGATATGTCAACCAATTGTTTCAGAAGAGGGCAAAGTCACATTGTAGAATTGACATTTACCTATGTTCGTGATGAGTTTTTAAGTAGGAAAAATGTGCTAACTTCTCAGGTTTTGGAACTTGTAAAAGAAACTCTTTTTTCACCCGTAGTAGTTGATAATGGGTTTGATTCGGCCTTATTTGAAATTGAGAAAAAACAATTGCTAGCAAGTTTAGCAGCTGACATGGATGATTCTTTTTATTTCGCACATAAAGAATTAGACAAATTATTTTTTCATGATGAACGTCTCAGACTGGAATATAGTGATTTACGAAATCGTATTTTAGCTGAAACTCCACAAAATTCTTATTCTTGTTTCCAAGAATTTTTGGCCAATGATCGAATAGATTTTTTTTTCCTAGGTGATTTTAATGAGGTCGAAATTCAAAATGTATTAAAATCATTTGGCTTTAAAGGTCGAGAAGGATATGTGACGGTTCAGTATTGTCAACCTTATTCCAATATTCTTCAGGAAGGTATGGTTCGAAAAAATGTGGGACAATCCATTGTGGAATTAGGTTATCATTGCCCTTCTGAATATGGTGATGAGCAACATTTACCCATGATTGTAATGAATGGTTTACTGGGTGGATTTGCTCACTCTAAACTATTTACAAATGTCCGTGAAAATGCTGGATTGGCTTATACTATTTCAAGTCAGCTTGATTTATTTAGTGGATTCTTGAGGATGTATGCTGGTATCGATCGAGAAAATCGGAACCAGGCTCGAAAAATGATGAATAATCAACTTCTTGATTTAAAAAAAGGTTATTTTACAGAGCTTGAGTTAGAGCAGACCAAGGAAATGATTCGTCGGTCTTTGTTACTTTTTCAAGATAATCAAGGTTCATTGATTGAACGTGCTTATCAAAATGCCTTACTTGGAAAATCTTCAGCAGATTTTAAAAGTTGGATTGCAAATCTCGAGCAAGTTGACAAAGATGCTATTTGTAGAGCAGCTAATAATGTGAAACTACAGGCGATTTACTTTATGGAAGGAATAGAATGACAAAGGTTGTTTTTGAAGAAAAATACTATCCAGCTGTAAAAGAAATGGTTTATCGAACTCGTTTGGCAAATGGATTGACAGTTGCTCTTTTACCTAAAAAGGAATTTAAAGAGGTTTACGGGAGTGTAACTGTACAGTTTGGATCGGTAGATATGCTTGTCACAGAAGTTGACGGAGATGTAAAACAATATCCTGCAGGAATTGCTCATTTTCTTGAACATAAATTATTTGAGAGAGAAGATTCTAGTGATTTGATGTCTGCTTTTACGAGTCTAGGTGCAGATAGTAATGCCTTTACAAGCTTTACAAAAACAAGTTATCTTTTTTCAGCAACGGATCATTTTTTAGAAAATTTAGAGTTACTTGATGAATTGGTAACATCAGCACATTTTACTGAAGATTCCATTTTAAGAGAGCAGGATATTATTCAGCAAGAACGAGAAATGTATCAAGATGATCCAGATTCGTGTTTATTCTTTTCAACCTTAGCGAATTTGTATCCTGGTACACCTTTATCAACAGATATAGTTGGAAGCGAGGAGTCTATTTCCCAAATCAATCTAACTAAATTGCAAGAAAATTTTACAAAGTTTTACAAACCTGTAAACATGTCTCTGTTTTTAGTTGGTAATTTTGATGTGGAGCAAGTACAGGACTATTTTGAAAGAAAAGAATTGAAAGATTTAGATGTTCAGGAAGTAGTAAGAGAAAAATTTGTTTTACAGGCTGTAAAGCAAACAGACAGTATGAGAATGGAAGTATCTTCTCCCAAACTAGCGATTGGGATTAGAGGTAAGCGAAAAGTTGCTGAAGCGGATTGCTATCGACATCATATTTTATTAAAATTATTGTTTGCAATGATGTTTGGTTGGACTTCGGATCGTTTTCAAAAGTTATATGAATCAGGTAAAATAGATGCTTCCTTATCTCTTGAAATTGAAGTAACAAGTCGTTTTCATTTTGTTATGTTGACAATGGATACAAAAGAGCCAGTTGCTTTATCTCATCAGTTTAGGAAGGCTATTCGTAATTTTACAAAGGATTTAGATATTACAGAGGATCATTTAGATATTATCAAAAGAGAGATGTTTGGAGAATTTTTCAGTAGCATGAATTCTCTTGAATTTATTGCAACGCAATATGATGCTTTTGAACATGGTGAGACAATTTTTGATTTACCAAAGATTTTACAGGAAATTACTTTAGAGGATGTCCTTGAAGCAGGGCATCATTTAATAGATGAAGGGGATATAGTTGATTTTACAATATTCCCATCGTAGTAACCTATCATAATAGACACTAGAAAGAAGGGATGACAAGTATGAGGAAAAAAACAATTGGTGAGGTTTTACGATTAGCTAGAATCAATCAGGGATTGAGTTTAGATGAATTGCAGAAAAAGACAGAAATCCAGTTAGATATGTTGGAAGCAATGGAAGCAGACGATTTCGATCAACTTCCAAGTCCTTTTTACACGCGTTCTTTCTTGAAAAAATATGCATGGGCTGTTGAGTTAGATGACCAAATTGTTTTGGATGCTTATGATTCTGGGAGTATGATTACTTATGAGGAAGTAGATGTTGATGAAGATGAGTTGACAGGGCGCAGACGTTCAAGTAAGAAAAATAAGAAAAAAACATCATTTTTACCTTTATTTTATTTTATCCTTTTTGCTTTATCGATTTTAATTTTTGTGACCTATTATGTTTGGAACTATATTCAAACTCAACCAGAGGGGCCTTCTCTTTCTAATTACAGTGTGGTTCAATCAACAAGTTCAACTAGCTCTGTTCCCCAATCTTCAAGTAGTAGTTCATCTAGCAGTTCTTCTAGTGTAGAATCAGCTATAAGTGTATCAGGTGAAGGAAATCATGTAGAAATAGCTTATAAAACAAGTAAGGAAACTGCAAAATTACAATTATCGGTTTCAGATGCTAGAAGTTGGGTCAGTATTTCCGAAAGTGAACTTGAGGGTGGAGTGACCTTATCATCGGATAATAAAAGTGTGGAAACAACCGTTTCAACTAAAAATTCTGTAACCATTACTTTAGGTGTTGTAAAAGGTGTTGCTTTGACAGTAGATAATCAGACTGTTGATTTATCGAAATTAACAGCTTATACTGGGACAATTACGATAACCTTTACTAAGAATTAAGGAAAAACAAATGAAAAAAGAACAAATTCCAAATCTCTTAACAATAGGTCGAATTTTCTTTATTCCCATCTTTATCTTTATTTTAACGATAGGAAATTCGATAGAGAGTCATATAGTGGCAGCTATTATCTTTGCTGTTGCCAGTATTACAGACTATTTAGATGGATATTTAGCTCGTAAATGGAATGTGGTCAGTAATTTTGGTAAATTTGCAGATCCTATGGCGGATAAGTTACTAGTTATGTCGGCTTTTATTATGTTGATTGAGTTAGGTATGGCTCCGGCTTGGATTATTACAGTGATTATCTGTCGTGAGTTGGCTGTTACAGGTTTAAGGCTGTTACTGGTTGAAACTGGTGGAACAGTTTTAGCAGCAGCTATGCCTGGAAAAATTAAAACTTTCAGTCAGATGTTTGCGATTATTTTCTTGCTATTACATTGGACTTTGATTGGCCAAGTTCTACTTTATGTGGCCTTGTTTTTCACTATCTACTCTGGCTATGACTATTTCAAGGGTAGTGCCTATGTATTTAAAGGGACATTTGGTTCGAAATGAAATCAATAATTGATGTAAAAAATCTTTCTTTTCGTTATAAGGAAAGTCAAGAATACTATGATGTGAAGGATATTACGTTTCACGTGAAACGTGGGGAATGGCTTTCGATTGTAGGGCATAATGGTAGTGGTAAATCAACGACGGTTCGATTAATTGATGGCTTATTGGAAGCAGAATCTGGAGAGATTGTAATTGATGGCCAACGTTTGACTGAGGAAAATGTTTGGAATATACGTCGTAAAATCGGTATGGTTTTTCAAAATCCAGACAATCAATTTGTTGGAGCGACTGTTGAAGATGATGTTGCTTTTGGTTTGGAAAATCAGGGACTTTCTCGTCAGGAAATGAAAAAGAGAGTGGAAGAAGCTCTGGATTTGGTTGGCATGTTGGACTTTAAAAAGAGAGAGCCAGCACGTCTGTCAGGTGGTCAAAAGCAACGTGTGGCTATTGCAGGCGTTGTAGCCCTTAGACCAGCTATTTTAATCCTAGATGAAGCAACGAGTATGTTGGATCCTGAGGGGCGTAGAGAACTGATTGAGACAGTAAAAGGAATTCGAAAAGACTATGATATGACGGTCATTTCCATTACCCATGATTTGGAAGAAGTCGCCATGAGTGATCGTGTATTGGTCATGAAAAAAGGGGAAATTGAGTCAACCAGCAGTCCAAGAGAACTTTTCTCTCGAAATGATTTAGATCAAATTGGATTAGACGATCCTTTTGCCAATCAATTAAAACATTCTTTGAGCCAGAATGGCTATGATTTACCTGAAAATTATTTGACAGAAAGTGAACTAGAGGATAAGCTATGGGAATTGCTCTAGAAAATGTGAGTTTTACATATCAAGAAGGGACTCCCTTAGCTTCAGCAGCTTTGTTGGATGTTTCTTTGACGATTGAAGATGGTTCTTATACAGCTTTAATTGGGCACACAGGTAGCGGTAAATCAACTATTTTACAACTCTTAAATGGTTTATTGGTGCCAAGTCAAGGTAGTGTACGGGTTTTTGATACTTTAATCACCTCGACTTCTAAAAATAAAGACATTCGTCAAATTAGAAAACAGGTTGGTTTGGTATTTCAGTTTGCTGAAAATCAGATCTTTGAAGAAACGGTTTTGAAGGACGTTGCTTTTGGACCGCAAAATTTTGGAGTTTCTGAAGAAGATGCGAAGAAGATTGCGCGTGAGAAACTGGCTCTGGTTGGAATTGATGAATCACTTTTTAATCGTAGCCCGTTTGAGCTGTCAGGTGGGCAAATGAGACGTGTGGCCATTGCAGGCATACTTGCCATGGAGCCAGCTATATTAGTCTTAGATGAACCCACAGCAGGCCTGGATCCTCTGGGGAGAAAAGAGTTGATGAATTTATTCAAAAAACTCCACCAGTCAGGGATGACTATCGTCTTGGTGACGCATTTGATGGATGATGTTGCTGAATATGCGAATCAAGTCTATGTGATGGAAAAGGGACGTTTAGTGAAGGGTGGGAAACCGAGTGATGTCTTTCAAGATGTTGTCTTTATGGAAGAAGTGCAGTTGGGAGTACCTAAAATTACAGCCTTTTGTAAACGATTGGCGGACAGAGGTGTGTCATTTAAACGATTACCGATTAAGATAGAGGAATTCAAGGAGTCGCTAAATGGATAGTATGATTTTGGGACGTTATATCCCAGGGGATTCAATTGTTCACCGATTGGATCCACGCAGCAAATTACTTGCTATGATGCTACTGATTTTGATTGTGTTTTGGGCTAATAATCCCTTAACGAATCTGATTCTTTTTATAGCGACAGGGGTCTTTATTGCCTTGTCAGGAGTATCTCTCTCATTTTTTATTCAGGGTTTGAAGTCTATGTTTTTCTTGATCGCCTTCACAACTATCTTTCAACTATTTTTCATTTCTAATGGGAATGTTTTATTTGAGTTTTCGTTTGTGAGAATCACGGATTATGCTTTGCAACAAGCTGGAATTATTTTTTGTCGCTTTGTATTGATTATTTTCTTTTCAACTTTGTTAACCTTAACAACAATGCCCTTAAGTCTGGCCTCAGCTGTTGAAGCTTTGTTAGCGCCTTTAAAGCGTGTGAAAGTTCCAGTTCATGAAATTGGATTGATGCTGTCCATGAGTCTACGTTTTGTGCCAACATTGATGGATGATACGACGCGTATTATGAATGCACAGAAAGCGCGTGGAGTGGATTTTGGAGAAGGAAGTATTGTTCAAAAAGTAAAGGCGATGATTCCTATTTTGATTCCTCTTTTTGCGACAAGTTTAAAACGTGCAGATTCCTTGGCTATCGCCATGGAAGCGCGTGGTTATCAGGGGGGAAAAGGCAGAAGTCAATACAGACAATTGAAATGGACCCGAAAGGATACGCTAGCAATTCTTGTTATTCTCGTACTTGGTTGTTGCTTATTTTTCTTAAAATCTTAGTAGCATTTAAAGAATTGATTAAAAGTTACTGTAACAGTTTTTGATATAAAGGTAGGGATATGAACCGTTTTAAAAAATCAAAATATGTCATTATTGTTTTTGTCACTGTTCTGCTTGTGTCAGCTCTCTTAGCGACGACTTATTCAAGTACAATTGTGACAAAATTAGGAGATGGAATCTCATTGGTTGATAGGGTTGTGCAAAAACCTTTTCGGTGGTTTGATTCTGTTAAATCAGATTTGTCTCATTTGACACGAACATATAATGAAAATGAAAGTTTGAAGAAACAGATTTACCAATTAGAAGTTAAATCAAATGAGGCGGAAAGTTTAAAGACGGAAAATGAACAACTGCGCAAATTGCTTGATATGAAGTCCAAGTTGCAAGCTACAAAGACTTTGGTAGCAGATGTTATTATGCGATCTCCAGTATCTTGGCAGCAGGAATTGACCTTAGATGCAGGTAAATCAAAAGGTGCTTCTGAGAACATGTTAGCTATTGCAAATGGTGGCTTGATTGGGAGTGTTTCAAAAGTAGAGGACAACTCTACTAGAGTCAACCTTCTGACAAATACGGAAAATGCTGATAAGATTTCTGTTAAAATTCAACACGGCACTACCACAATTTATGGAATTATTGTTGGCTATGACAAGGAAAATGAAGTTCTTAAAATTAGTCAATTAAATAGTAATAGCGATATTAGTACAGGCGATAAAGTGACAACGGGTGGATTAGGAAACTTTAATGTTGCGGATATTCCTGTTGGTGAAGTAGTTACCACAACGCATAGTACAGACTATTTGACACGAGAAGTAACTGTTAAATTGAGTGCAGATACTCATAATGTGGATGTGATAGAATTAGTGGGGAATTCATAATGAGACAGTTGAAGCGGGTTGGAGTATTTGTATTGCTTCCTTTCTTTGTTCTAATTGACGCCCATGTTAGCCAGCTTCTGGGCTCATTTTTTCCCCATGTACATTTGGCTAGTCATTTTCTTTTTCTATTTCTCTTATTTGAGACGATAGAAGTATCAGAGTATTTCTACCTAGTTTATTGTTTTGTGATAGGCTTGGTTTACGATGTTTACTTTTTCCATCTAATAGGGATTGCAACTCTCTTATTTATCTTATTAGGAGCCTTTCTTCATAAATTGAATAGTGTTATTTTGTTGAATCGCTGGACAAGAATCTTAGCTATGATTGTTATGAGTTTTCTATTTGATATGGGAGCTTATCTTTTTGCATTAGTGGTAGGTTTAACTGTAGATAGTCTGCCGATTTTTATCGTTTATAGCCTAGTACCATCCATGATTTTAAATCTTGTGTGGATGCTTATTTTTCAGTTTATTTTTGAAAAATATTATCTATGAGAAAGAAACAAAAATGTAACAAAGGCGTAATATTCATTAGGCCTTTTTTTGGTATACTAGTATTGTCTTTAAAAGAAGGAGTATCTACGTAATATGAAGAAAAAAATCTTAGCGTCACTTTTATTAAGTACAGTAATGGTTTCTCAAGTAGCTGTTTTAACAACTGCGCATGCAGAAACTACTGATGACAAAATTGCTGCTCAAGATAATAAAATTAGTACCTTAACAGCACAACAACAAGAAGCCCAAAAACAAGTTGACCAAATTCAGGAGCAAGTATCAGCTATTCAAGCTGAGCAATCTAACTTGCAAGCTGAAAATGATAGATTACAAGCAGAATCCAAAAAACTTGAGAGTGAGATTACAGAACTTTCTAAAAATATTGTATCTCGTAATGATTCTTTGGAAAAACAAGCTCGTAGTGCTCAAACAAATGGAGCTGCAACTAGCTACATCAATACGATTGTAAACTCAAAATCAATTACAGAAGCTATTTCACGTGTAGCAGCAATGAATGAAATCGTATCTGCTAACAACAAAATGTTGGAACAACAAAAAGCAGATAAAAAATCAATTTCTGAGAAGCAAGTGGCAAACAATGACGCAATTAATACAGTAATTGCAAATCAACAGAAATTGTCTGATGATGCACAAGCTCTAACAACGAAACAAGCTGAGTTGAAGGCTGCAGAATTAAATCTTGCTGCTGAAAAAGCTACAGCAGAAGATGAAAAAGCGAGTTTGCTAGAGAAAAAAGCAGAAGCAGAAGCGGCAGCAAAAGCAGCAGCAGAGGCAGAAGCAGCTTATAAGGCAAAACAAGTAAGTCAACAACAAACAGTTGTTGCTTCTGGAAATACGACTTTTGCAGCACAGGTTCAAGCTGTAGCTTCTTCGGAATCAACAACATATACTCCTGTGGCAGTCAAACAACGCCCAACATACAGTACAAATGCTTCAACTTATCCAATTGGAGAATGTACGTGGGGAGTTAAAACATTAGCACCTTGGGCTGGAGACTATTGGGGTAATGGAGCACAGTGGGCTACAAGTGCAGCTGCTGCAGGATTCCGTACAGGTTCAACACCTCAAGTTGGTGCAATTGCATGTTGGAATGATGGTGGATATGGACATGTAGCGGTAGTCACTGCTGTAGAATCAACAACACGTATCCAAGTGTCAGAATCAAATTATGCTGGTAATCGCACGCTTGGAAATCATCGTGGGTGGTTCAATCCGACAACTACGTCATCAGGTTTTGTAACATATATTTATGCAGATTAATTAGAAAAGGAGACTTAATAGAGTCTCTTTTTTAGTGTCGATAGTCTCTATAAAAAATTCTTAAAAAACTTGAAAATATTGAAAAAGTATGGTAAAATGAAAATTGTCGTGTGAACGATAATACTCATTCTTGATGAATTGTGAAACAGTTGCCCTTGGGTCGTTTTGCGAGTTGAAGTCAAGAAGAGGAAAAAAACAAAAAGGAGAAATACTCATGGCAGTAATTTCAATGAAACAACTTCTTGAGGCTGGTGTACACTTTGGTCACCAAACTCGTCGCTGGAACCCTAAGATGGCTAAGTACATCTTTACTGAGCGTAACGGAATCCACGTTATCGACTTGCAACAAACTGTAAAATACGCTGACCAAGCATACGACTTCATGCGTGATGCAGCAGCTAACGATGCAGTTGTATTGTTCGTTGGTACTAAGAAACAAGCAGCTGATGCGGTTGCTGAAGAAGCAGTACGTTCAGGTCAATACTTCATCAACCACCGTTGGTTGGGTGGAACTCTTACAAACTGGGGAACAATCCAAAAACGTATCGCTCGTTTGAAAGAAATCAAACGTATGGAAGAAGATGGAACTTTCGAAGTTCTTCCTAAGAAAGAAGTTGCACTTCTTAACAAACAACGTGCACGTCTTGAAAAATTCTTGGGAGGTATCGAAGATATGCCTCGTATCCCAGATGTAATGTACGTAGTTGACCCACATAAAGAGCAAATCGCTGTTAAAGAAGCTAAAAAATTGGGTATCCCAGTTGTAGCGATGGTTGATACAAACACTGATCCAGATGATATCGATGTAATCATCCCAGCTAACGATGACGCTATCCGCGCAGTTAAGTTGATTACAGCTAAATTGGCAGACGCTATCATTGAAGGTCGCCAAGGTGAAGATGCTGTTGCAGCAGTTGAAGCAGAATTTGCATCTTCAGAAGCTCAAGCGGACTCAATCGAAGAAATCGTTGAAGTTGTAGAAGGCGACAACGCTTAATTCATAATAAATAGTAATTACCTAGGAGGGCGGGGCTTAGCCCGGCTCTCCTATTTTTAAAAAATATAGGAGAATCAAAATGGCAGAAATTACAGCTAAACTTGTTAAAGAGTTGCGTGAAAAATCTGGTGCTGGTGTTATGGACGCTAAAAAAGCATTGGTTGAAGTGGAAGGCGATATCGAAAAAGCGATTGAATTGCTTCGCGAAAAAGGTATGGCAAAAGCAGCTAAGAAAGCTGACCGTGTTGCTGCAGAAGGTTTGACTGGTGTTTATGTTGACGGTAACGTTGCAGCAGTTGTTGAAGTAAATGCTGAAACTGACTTCGTTGCGAAAAACGCTCAATTTGTTGAGTTGGTAAATGCTACAGCTAAAGTAATCGCTGAAGGAAAACCAGCTAACAACGAAGAAGCTCTTGCTTTGACAATGCCTTCAGGTGAAACTCTTGAAGCAGCTTATGTGTCTGCAACAGCGACTATCGGAGAAAAAATCTCATTCCGTCGCTTTGCTTTGATTGAAAAAACAGATGCACAACACTTCGGAGCATACCAACACAACGGTGGACGTATCGGTGTTATCTCTGTAATCGAGGGTGGAGACGAAGCACTTGCTAAACAAATTTCAATGCACATCGCTGCTATGAAACCAACAGTTCTTTCATACAAAGAATTGGATGAGCAATTTGTTAAAGATGAGTTGGCACAATTGAACCACGTTATCGACCAAGATAATGAAAGCCGTGCTATGGTTGGTAAACCAGCTCTTCCACACTTGGCATACGGATCTAAAGCTCAATTGACTGATGAAGTAATCGCTCAAGCTGAAGAAGCTATCAAAGCTGAATTGGCTGCAGAAGGTAAACCAGAAAAAATCTGGGATAAAATCATCCCAGGTAAAATGGATCGCTTCATGCTTGACAACACTAAAGTTGACCAAGCTTACACACTTCTTGCACAAGTTTACATCATGGATGACAGCAAGACAGTTGAAGCTTACCTTGAATCAGTTAACGCTTCAGTAGTTGAGTTCGCTCGCTTTGAAGTTGGTGAAGGTATCGAAAAAGCTGCAAACGACTTTGAAGCAGAAGTTGCAGCTACAATGGCAGCAGCCTTGAATAACTAATTATAGAAAGGAAGTAAATTTGCTTCCTTTTTATTATGCAGTAGATTCTTATAGGGAGAGTTTTCTATTTTCAAGGTATAATACTCTTCGAAAATCTCTTCAAACCACGTCAACGTCGCCTTGTCGTACTCAAGTACAGCCTGCGGCTGGTTTCCTAGTTTGCTCTTTGATTTTTATTGAGTATAAATAAAAAGCCCTATAATAAGGGCTAAATGTATTTAGGAGACTACACTTCAAATTCATAGAGTGCTGTGGAGAGATAACGTTCACCGTTATCTGGTGCTAGAGCAAGGACCTTCTTACCTGTACCTAATTTTTTAGCAACTTCAATTGCTCCGTAGATAGCTGCAGCTGAAGAAATACCAACAAGGAATCCTTCTTTTCCGCCAATCTCACGGCCAAGTGCCAGAGCATTGTCTGACGTTACACGAACGATACCATCATAGGCATTTGTATCAAGTGTATCAGGAATAAATCCAGCTGAGATACCTTGAATTTTGTGAGGACCAGGTTTTTCACCAGATAGAATAGCAGATTCATCTGCTTCTACTGCATAAACTTGAATACCTGGATTTGCTGATTTGAGTGCATGAGAAACACCAGAAATCGTTCCACCGGTACCAACTCCAGCAACAAAGGCATCTAATCCATCTTTATCGAAAGCAGCTAGTATCTCAGCTCCTGTTGTTCTTTCGTGTACTTCTGGATTTGCTGGATTGTCGAATTGAAGAGGAAGGAAACCATCACGTTCAGCAGCGATTTCTTGAGCCTTGGCAATAGCACCCTTCATTCCTTCGCTACCAGGCGTAAGGACGAGTTCAGCGCCATAGGCTTGGATAATCTTACGGCGTTCTACACTCATAGTTTCAGGCATAACGATGACAACTTTATACCCTTTAGCAGCACCTACCCATGAAAGTCCAATACCAGTGTTTCCACTCGTTGCTTCAACAATAGTAGAACCAGGTTTCAGAATACCATCTTGTTCAGCTTTTTCAATCATGCTAAGGGCAATACGGTCTTTTACCGATGAACCAGGGTTAAATGCTTCAAGCTTGACATAGACGTCCGCAGCACCTTCTGGCACAATGTTGTTGAGTTTAACAATCGGTGTTTGTCCGATTAGTTCAGTAATGTTGTTATAAATAGACATAAGAATACCTCTTTGTATAAGATATTTCTAGTATAACGCTATTTATACCATTTGTAAAATATAGAAATCCTATCGAAGTGATAGGATTTTTTTATATCATAGGTCCAATCTACTAATTTTTAAGTGATTGTGACAAGCTAATTATAGTAAATAGGTGTAAAGGAGAATACTATCCGTTTTCTTTTTGAATTGCTTCATTTTCTAGTAGGTCTTGATAAGCACCTTTTTATGTTGCTAATTAAAGTAGCGGTGAGAATATCAATGAAACACTACTTTTCCATTGTTTACACTAAGTTTACAGGAACTTCAACTTCGCGTAAACCTTGATCAGTTAAAGTAACTTTTCCATTAAAAAACTCTACCAGTGCAGCTTTAATGTTTTCTTTTTCTTCTTTATCAACATAAATCATCGTATCGACTTGATCTGTAAAATTTGTATCCAGCTCCATGAGAGTATGTTCTTTAAGGAAGTTATTATATTCTTGGTACTGAGTGTAAGACATTTGAATAGCAATGCCAACCTGTTCCTTTATTTCAATGATGCCAATTTCTTTGACAGCTAAGGCAACACTGCCTGCGTAAGCACGAATCAATCCTCCAGCGCCTAGCTTAATACCACCGAAGTAGCGTGTCACTACCACACAGATATTGGTGAGATTGTGATTTTCTAGTACCCCAAGCATGGGAACGCCGGCAGTACCACTGGGCTCACCATCATCACTTGTACGTTTGATTTCACTACGTTCCCCAATAATGAAGGCAGAGCAGTTATGCGTAGCTTTGTAGTGTTCTTTTTTGATGGCAGTAATGAAGTCACGAGCCTCTTCTTCGCTATAAACACGCTTAGCATGACAGATAAAGCGAGATTTTTTGATTTCTTCTTGGACTTGTCCGTCCTCTTTAATTGTTCTAAATTCCATGATTTAATTGTACTAAAAAATCATCTAAAGCGCTAGTTTTTACGAATAAAGAAGTATGAAAGTAAATTCAAATTATCTCGGTCGTTTGTTTACTGAGAATGAATTGTCAGAAGAGGAACGTCAGTTGGCGGAGAAGCTTCCCGCAATGAGAAAGGAGAAGGGGAAACTTTTCTGTCAACGTTGTAATAGTATTATTCTAGAGAAATGGTATTTGCCCATCGGTGCTTACTATTGTCGGGAATGCTTGCTGATGAAGCGAGTTCGGAGTGATCAAGTTTTGTACTATTTTCCGCAGGAGGATTTTCCTAAACAGGATGTTCTTAAATGGCGTGGTCAATTAACTCCTTTTCAAGAGAAGGTGTCAGAGGGACTGATTCAAGCAGTAGACAAGCAAGAGCCAACTTTAGTTCATGCGGTGACAGGAGCTGGAAAGACAGAAATGATTTATCAAGTAGTGGCTAAAGTGATCAATGCGGGTGGTGCAGTATGTTTGGCTAGTCCTCGCATAGATGTTTGTTTGGAGCTGTACAAGCGCCTTCAAAATGATTTTTCTTGTGAGGTAGCCCTCCTACATGGAGAATCGGAACCTTATTTTCGAACACCATTAGTTGTTGCGACGACTCATCAGTTATTGAAATTTTATCAAGCTTTTGATTTACTGATAGTGGATGAAGTAGATGCCTTTCCTTATGTTGATAATCCCATGCTTTACCACGCTGTCAAGAATAGTGTAAAGGAGAATGGGCTGAGAATCTTTTTAACAGCAACTTCTACCGATGAGTTAGATAGGAAGGTTCGCATCGGAGAATTAAAACGATTGAGTTTGCCAAGACGATTTCATGGAAATCCTTTGATTATTCCTAAACCTGTTTGGTTATCCGATTTTAATCACTGTTTAGAGAAAAGTCGGTTGTCACCAAAGCTAAAGTCCTATATTGAGAAGCAGAGAAAGACAGCTTATCCGTTACTCATTTTTGCTTCAGAAATTAAGAAAGGGGAGCAGTTAAAAGAAATTTTACAAGAGCAATTTCCAAATGAGAAAATTGGCTTTGTATCTTCTGTAACAGAAGATCGATTAGATCAGGTACAAGCTTTTCGAGATGGAGAACTGACAATACTTATCAGTACGACAATCTTGGAGCGTGGAGTTACCTTCCCTTGTGTGGATGTTTTCGTAGTAGAGGCCAATCATCGCCTTTTTACCAAGTCTAGTTTGATTCAGATTGGTGGACGAGTTGGACGAAGCATGGATAGACCAACAGGAGATTTGCTTTTCTTCCATGATGGATTAAATGCTTCAATCAAGAAGGCAATTAAGGAAATTCAGCAGATGAACAAGGAGGCGGGGCTATGAAGTGCTTGTTGTGTGGGCAGACTATGAAGGCTATTTTAACTTTTAGTAGTCTCTTACTTCTGAGGAATGATGACTCCTATCTTTGTTCAGACTGTGATTCTACTTTTGAGAGAATTGGAGAAGAGCACTGTCCCAACTGTATGAAAACAGGATTGTCAACAAAGTGTCAAGATTGTCAATTTTGGTGTAAAGAAGGGGTTGAGGTCTCTCATAGAGCGATTTTCACTTACAATCAAGCTATGAAGGATTTTTTTAGTCGATATAAATTTGATGGAGACTTCCTTTTAAGAAAAGTTTTTTCTTCATTTTTAAGCGAGGAGTTGAAAAAGTACAAAGAGTACCAATTTGTAGTCATTCCATTAAGTAAGGAGAGATATGCTGATAGAGGATTTAATCAGGTTGAGGGCTTGGTAGAGGCAGCAGAATTCAAGTATTTGGATTTATTAGAGAAAAGAGAAGAGCGAGCTAGTTCTTCTAAGAGTCGTTCAGAACGCTTGGCAACAGGACTTCCTTTCTTTGTTAAAAGTGGAGTCACTATTCCTAAAAAAATCTTGATTATAGATGATATTTATACTACTGGAACAACTATAAATCGTGTGAAGAAACTGCTGGAAGATGCTGGTGCTGAGGATGTAAAAACATTTTCCCTTGTAAGATGAGGAAAAAATTTGCAAAAATAAAATGAAAGCGTTATAATGAAATCAGAAAAACAAAAATGTTTAGAAAGAAGGTACTCATATGATTAAGTATAGTATCCGTGGTGAAAACCTAGAAGTAACAGAAGCAATTCGTGATTATGTAGTTTCTAAACTCGAAAAGATCGAAAAGTATTTTCAAGCTGAACAAGAGTTGGATGCTCGAGTTAACTTGAAGGTGTATCGTGAAAAAACTGCTAAAGTGGAAGTAACGATTCCGCTTGGCTCTATAACTCTTCGTGCAGAAGATGTTTCCCAAGATATGTATGGTTCAATTGACCTTGTAACTGATAAAATTGAACGTCAGATTCGTAAAAATAAAACAAAAATCGAGCGTAAAAATAAAAATAAGGTAGCAACTAGTCAATTATTTACAGATGCATTGGTGGAAGATTCAAATGTTGTCCAATCTAGAGTTGTTCGTTCAAAACAAATTGATTTAAAACCAATGGATTTGGAAGAAGCTATTTTACAGATGGATTTGTTGGGACATGATTTCTTTATCTATGTGGATGTTGAAGATCAGACAACTAATGTGATTTATCGTCGTGAAGATGGAGAAATTGGTCTGTTAGAAGTTAAAGAATCTTAATTTCAATATGTGTAAAGGTAGGTTTACTGATTTGTAAACCTCCTTTTTCTTACAATGGATGGAATTACTGATTACACTTTTAAAAAGTCGCTTTTTGGTGGTTATTATGGTATAATGGGTGCCAAGAGGTTTGGAATGAAAAAATTTTATGTAAGTCCTATTTTCCCTTTAATATTAGGAATAGTGGCGTTCGGAGTGCTATCTGTGCAACTTGTTTTTGTAACGAATACACTGGTAACGCTATTTCTTTTGCTACTTATTTTGGGTTCATATATTTTATTATTCATTCATCAAAGAGAGTACTACTCAAGGAGTGAAGTAGAACAAATTCAGTATGTAAACCACCAAGCTGAAGAAAGTTTGACGACCTTGTTAGAACAGATGCCTGTCGGAGTCATTAAATTAGACTTGTCTTCAGGTGACATTGAATGGTTTAATCCTTATGCTGAATTGATCTTGACTAATGAAGTGGGCGAGATTGATGTGGCATTAATTCAAACAATTATAAAGGCTTCTGTGGGGAATCCCGGTTCTTATGCTACCTTGGGTGAGACCCGCTATTCGGTTCATATGGATAAGGTATCTGGGGTTCTTTATTTCTTTGATGTGTCTGGAGAATACGAAGCAACTGTTGAGTTAGTAACGAGTCGACCTGTGATTGGGATCGTTTCTATTGACAACTACGATGACTTAGAAGATAAAACATCAGAGTCTGATATCAGTCATATTAACAGTTTTGTAGCCAATTTTGTTTCAGAATTTGCTGGGAAAGATTCTATGTTCTCCCGTCGAGTAAGTATGGACCGTTTTTATCTATTTACTGACTATACTGTACTTGAGGGATTGATGAATGATAAATTTTCTGTTATTGATGCTTTCAGAGAAGAGTCGAAACAGAGACAGTTGCCTTTGACCTTAAGTATGGGATTTTCTTATGGTGATGGAAATCATGATGAGATAGGGAAAGTTGCTTTGCTCAACTTGAACTTGGCTGAGGTGCGTGGTGGCGACCAGGTGGTTGTCAAGGAAAACAACGAAACGAAAAATCCAGTTTATTTTGGTGGTGGGTCTGCTGCTTCAATCAAACGTACACGGACTCGTACGCGAGCTATGATGACGGCTATTTCAGATAAGATTCGGAGTGTGGATCAAGTTTTTGTAGTTGGTCACAAAAATCTAGATATGGATGCTTTGGGTTCTGCTGTAGGTATGCAGTTATTTGCTAGTAATGTGATTGAAAATAGTTATGCTCTTTATGACGAAGAACAAATGTCTCCGGATATTGAACGAGCTGTTACATTCTTAGAAAAAGAAGGAGTTACGAAGTTGTTGTCTGTTAAGGATGCAATGGAGATGGTGACCAATCGTTCTTTGTTGATTCTTGTAGACCATTCAAAGACAGCCTTAACATTATCAAAAGAATTTTATGATTTGTTTACTCAAACTATTGTTATTGACCACCACAGACGGGATCAGGATTTCCCAGACAATGCAGTTATCACTTATATCGAAAGTGGTGCAAGTAGTGCCAGTGAGTTGGTAACGGAATTGATTCAGTTCCAGAATTCTAAGAAAAATCGTTTGAGTCGTATGCAAGCAAGCGTCTTGATGGCTGGTATGATGCTGGATACTAAAAATTTCACCTCACGAGTGACTAGTCGGACATTTGATGTTGCTAGCTATCTCAGAACGCGCGGAAGTGATAGTATTGCTATCCAAGAAATCGCTGCGACAGATTTTGAAGAATATCGTGAGGTCAATGAACTGATTTTACAGGGGCGTAAATTAGGTTCCGATGTATTGCTAGCAGAGGCTACGGACTCGAAATGCTATGGTACAGTTGTTATTAGTAAGGCAGCAGATGCCATGTTAGCTATGTCAGGTATTGAAGCGAGTTTTGTTCTTGCGAAAAATACACAAGGATTTATCTCTATCTCAGCTCGAAGTCGTAGTAAACTGAATGTACAACGGATTATGGAAGAGTTAGGCGGTGGAGGCCACTTTAATTTGGCAGCAGCTCAAATTAAAGATTTAACCTTGTCAGAAGTAGGTGAAAAACTGACAGAAATTGTATTAAATGAAATAAAGGAAAAGGAGAAAGAAGAATGAAGGTAATCTTTTTAGCAGATGTTAAAGGAAAAGGTAAAAAAGGCGAAATTAAGGAAGTACCAACAGGGTATGCGCAAAACTTTCTTATCAAAAAGAATCTAGCCAAAGAAGCGACTGCCCAAGCTGTAGGTGAACTTCGTGGTAAACAAAAATCTGAAGAAAAAGCTCACGCTGAGATGATTGCAGAAGCAAAAGCAATTAAAGCCCAACTTGAAGCTGAAGAAACTGTTGTAGAATTTGTTGAAAAAGTTGGTCCAGATGGTCGTACCTTTGGCTCTATTACCAATAAGAAAATTGCAGAAGAATTGCAAAAGCAATTTGGAATTAAGATTGATAAACGTTATATTCAAGTACAAGCTCCGATTCGAGCGGTTGGTTTGATTGATGTGCCAGTGAAAATCTATCAAGATATCACAAGTGTAATCAATCTTCGTGTGAAAGAAGGATAAGTTTACACCTTCTTGACAAGATTGTAAAAGGAAGGGAAATCTGATGGCAGAAGTAGAAGAGTTACGAGTACAACCTCAAGATATCTTAGCTGAACAATCCGTTTTAGGGGCTATCTTTATTGATGAGAGTAAGCTTGTTTTTGTGCGAGAATATATTGAGTCTCGAGACTTTTTTAAGTATGCCCATCGTTTGATTTTCCAAGCTATGGTCGATTTATCCGATCGTGGCGATGCCATAGATGCAACAACGGTTCGTACCATTCTTGATAATCAAGGCGATTTGCAGAATATTGGTGGCTTGTCTTACCTGGTTGAGATTGTCAATTCTGTGCCAACTTCTGCTAATGCGGAGTATTATGCTAAAATCGTTGCAGAAAAGGCTATGTTACGGCGATTAATCGCCAAGTTGACAGAGTCTGTCAATCAAGCTTACGAGGCTTCACAACCAGCTGATGAAATCATTGCTCAGGCAGAAAAAGGACTGATTGATGTCAGTGAAAATGCTAATCGAAGTGGATTTAAGAACATTCGAGATGTGTTGAATGTCAACTTTGGAAATCTGGAGGTTCGCTCTCAACAAACGACTGATATTACAGGTATTGCGACAGGCTATCGTGATTTAGATCATATGACGACTGGTCTTCATGAGGAGGAGTTGATTATCTTAGCAGCTCGTCCGGCGGTTGGTAAGACAGCCTTTGCCTTGAATATTGCTCAGAATATTGGGACTAAGTTGGACAAGACGGTAGCTATTTTCTCACTGGAAATGGGTGCGGAAAGTCTAGTGGATCGTATGTTGGCGGCAGAAGGTTTGGTGGAATCCCATTCTATCCGTACAGGGCAATTGACTGATGAGGAGTGGCAAAAATATACCATTGCTCAGGGTAATCTAGCTAATGCAAGTATCTATATTGATGATACGCCAGGGATTCGGATTACGGAAATTCGTTCTCGCTCACGTAAACTTGCTCAAGAAACGGGCAATCTTGGTTTGATTTTGATAGATTACTTGCAATTGATTACAGGTACAGGCCGAGAAAATCGTCAACAAGAAGTTTCAGAAATTTCACGTCAGTTGAAAATCCTAGCAAAAGAACTGAAAGTTCCAGTGATCGCTCTAAGTCAGCTTTCTCGTGGTGTAGAACAACGTCAGGATAAGAGACCAGTCTTGTCTGATATTCGTGAATCTGGGTCTATTGAGCAGGACGCTGATATCGTAGCCTTTCTTTATCGCGACGACTACTATGAGCGTGGTGGTGAAGAAGAGGAAGGCATACCAAACAATAAGGTAGAAGTTATTATCGAGAAAAACCGTAGTGGAGCTCGTGGAACAGTGGAATTAATTTTCCAAAAAGAATACAATAAATTTTCAAGTATTTCAAAAAGGGAGGAAATAAGATGACAGATGCATTTACAGATGTAGCTAAGATGAAAAAAATTAAAGAGGAAATCAAGGCGCATGAGGGTCATGTAATTGAAATGACTTTGGAAAATGGGCGTAAGCGCCAAAAAAATAGATTGGGTAAGTTAATTGAAGTTTATCCATCCCTATTTATTGTGGAATTTGGAAATGTTGAAGGAGATAAACAAGCTAATGTTTACGTTGAATCCTTTACTTACTCAGATATCCTTACGGAAAAGAATTTGATTCATTATCTTGATTAAAGTGAGAAATTTTCTCACTTTTTCTTTTTTCTCCGAATAATTTAAGTGAAGGTAATCTTCAATTTATATTATTTTTCAAGGAGGAAGAATGAAAGTTTTACCATTCAAAGTAACAGAGACAGGATTTTCTTTTAGAAAATCAGCTAAAAAGGTTGTTCCTTTTTTAGTAGTAGGATTGATGCTAGCAGCGAGTGATAGTGTATATGCCTATTCTGGAGGAAATGGATCGATTGCGCGTGGGGATGATTATCCTGCTTATTATAAAAATGGGAGTCAGGAGATTGATAAGTGGCGCATGTACTCTCGTCAGTGTACTTCATTTGCAGCCTTTCGCTTGAGTAGTGTCAACGGTTTTGAGATTACAGGAGCTTATGGAAATGCGAATGAATGGGGTTATCGTGCTCGTCGTGAAGGATATCGTGTAGATAATACACCAGCTATTGGATCTATTGCTTGGTCTACTGCAGGAGGATATGGTCATGTTGCCTGGGTTTCAAATGTAATGGGGGATAATATAGAAATTGAGGAATACAACTATGGTTATACAGGATCCTATAATAAACGAACTATAAAAGCGAATACGATGACAGGATTTATTCATTTTAAAGATTTGGAGGGAGGTAATGTAGTAAGTAGTAGCAAAGTATTCAATAGTCAACCTTCGTCTTCGACAGGAGGAACTCATTATTTTAAGAATAAGGCAGCTATTAAAAATCAACCTTTAGCTAGTGCAGCCTCACTTGCCTATTATTCTCCAGGTGAGAGTGTTCATTATGATCAGGTACTTGAAAAAGATGGGTACAAGTGGTTGAGTTATATATCTTATAGTGGAAGTCGTCGCTATATCCAGTTAGAGGAGGTTTCTTCATCGCAGAATCAACCAGAAGATAGTTCCAACGATGTTCTGACTGTCGGTTGGAAGAAAATAAATGGTAGTTGGTATCATTTCAAATCAAATGGGTCTAAATCAACAGGCTGGTTGAAGGATGGTTCTAGCTGGTATTATTTGAAATCATCTGGTGAAATGCAGACAGGATGGTTAAAGGAAAATGGGGTGTGGTATTATCTAGATAGTTCAGGGGCAATGAAAACAGGATGGTATCAAGTCTCTGGTAAGTGGTATTATTCTTACTCTTCAGGGGCCTTAGCTGTTAATACAACAGTGGATGGCTACAGAGTAAATAGTGATGGTGTGAGAGTATAGAAAAAGTAGGAAATTTTTCCTACTTTTTCTGTAAGCAGTTTCCTTGACATTTTTTTTATTTTGCGCTATCATATGTCCATATAATATATGGGAGTCTGTGTACAGTCTGAGAGGAAGTGTTAAACTTCGACCGCACCTGATCTGGGTAATGCCAGCGTAGGGAACGATACTTAGTCTATTCTTGACCTTTTCCATATATGGTAAAGGTTTTTCTTTTTGTCAAAGGAAAACGAGAAGAGGAGGTTTTTATGAAAGCAAGCATCGCCTTGCAAGTTTTACCCCTAGCACAGGGGATTGATCGGATTTACGTAATCGATCAGGTCATTGCCTATCTGCAAGGTCAAGAAGTGACCATGGTGGTGACACCATTTGAAACGGTCTTGGAAGGGGAATTTGATGAGCTTATGCGCATTCTCAAAGAAGCGCTAGAAGTGGCAGGGCAGGAGGCAGATAATGTCTTTGCCAATGTCAAAATAAACGTAGGAGAGATTTTAAGTATTGATGAGAAACTTGAAAAGTATACTGAGACGACACATTAGTCTATTGGGTTTTCTAGGAGTCTTGTCAATCTGGCAGTTAGCAGGTTTGCTTAAACTTCTCCCCAAGTTTATTCTACCGACACCTCTTGAAATTTTCCTGTCATTTGTTCGTGACAGAGAATTTCTCTGGCACCATAGCTGGGCCACCTTGAGAGTGGCTTTATTGGGGTTGGTTCTAGGAGTCTTGATTGCCTGTCTCATGGCTGTACTCATGGACAGTTTGACTTGGCTCAATGATTTGATTTACCCCATGATGGTGGTCGTTCAGACCATTCCGACCATTGCCATAGCTCCTATCTTGGTCTTGTGGCTAGGTTATGGGATTTTGCCCAAGATTGTCTTGATTATCTTGACGACAACCTTTCCTATTATCGTCAGCATTTTGGACGGTTTTAGGCATTGTGACAAGGATATGCTGACCTTGTTTAGTCTGATGCGGGCCAAGCCTTGGCAAATCCTGTGGCATTTTAAAATTCCAGTCAGCCTGCCTTACTTTTATGCAGGTCTGAGGGTCAGTGTCTCCTACGCCTTTATCACAACAGTGGTATCTGAGTGGTTGGGAGGCTTTGAAGGACTAGGTGTCTACATGATTCAGTCCAAGAAACTGTTTCAGTATGATACCATGTTTGCTATTATTATTCTGGTATCGATTATCAGCCTTCTTGGTATGAAATTGGTCGATATTAGTGAAAAATATGTTATTAAATGGAAACGTTCATAAGAAGAAGGATGTTTCTGAAAAAGAAAAGAGGAAATCAAAATGAAGAAAACATGGAAAGTGTTTTTAACGCTAGTAACAGCTCTTGTAGCTGTTGTGCTTGTAGCCTGTGGTCAAGGAACTGCTTCTAAGAACAACAAAGAGGCAGAACTCAAGAAGATTGACTTTATCCTAGACTGGACACCAAATACCAACCACACAGGGCTTTATGTGGCTAAGGAAAAAGGTTATTTCAAAGAAGCTGGAGTGGATGTTGATTTGAAATTGCCGCCAGAAGAAAGTTCTTCTGACTTGGTTATTAACGGTAAGGCACCATTTGCAGTGTATTTCCAAGACTACATGGCTAAGAAGTTAGAAAAAGGGGCAGGAATCACTGCCGTTGCAGCTATTGTTGAGCACAATACATCAGGAATCATCTCTCGTAAATCTGACAATGTAAGTAGTCCAAAGGACTTGGTTGGTAAGAAATACGGAACTTGGAATGACCCAACTGAACTTGCTATGTTGAAAACCTTGGTAGAATCTCAAGGTGGAGACTTTGAGAAGGTTGAAAAAGTACCAAATAACGACTCAAACTCAATCACACCGATTGCCAATGGAGTATTTGATACTGCATGGATCTACTACGGATGGGATGGTATCCTTGCAAAATCTCAAGGTGTAGAGGCTAACTTCATGTATTTGAAAGACTACGTCAAGGAATTTGATTACTACTCACCAGTTATCATCGCAAACAACGACTATTTGAAAGACAACAAAGAAGAAGCTCGCAAAGTCATCCAAGCTATCAAAAAAGGTTACCAATATGCTATGGAGCATCCAGAGGAAGCGGCAGATATCCTCATCAAGAATGCACCTGAGCTCAAAGAAAAACGTGATTTTGTCATCGAATCTCAAAAATACTTGTCAAAAGAATACGCAAGCGACAAGGAAAAATGGGGTCAATTTGATGCAACTCGCTGGAATGCCTTCTACAAATGGGATAAAGAAAATGGTATCCTTAAAGAAGATTTGACAGACAAAGGCTTCACTAATGAATTTGTGAAATAATGACAGAAATTAGACTAGAACACGTCAGTTATGCCTATGGTCAGGAGAGGATTTTAGAAGACATCAACCTGCAGGTGACTTCAGGTGAAGTGGTTTCTATCCTAGGCCCAAGTGGTGTAGGAAAGACCACCCTCTTTAATCTAATCGCTGGGATTTTAGAAGTTCAGTCAGGGAGAATTGTCCTTGATGGTGAAGAAAATCCCCAGGGGCGCGTGAGTTATATGTTGCAAAAGGATCTACTCTTGGAGCACAAGACGGTGCTTGGTAATATCATCCTGCCCCTCTTGATTCAAAAAGTGGATAAGGCGGAAGCCATTGCCCGTGCGGATGAAATTCTTGCTACCTTCCAGTTAACGGCGGTACGGGACAAGTATCCTCATGAACTTAGTGGGGGGATGCGCCAGCGTGTAGCCTTACTCCGGACCTACCTTTTTGGGCACAAGCTCTTTCTCTTAGATGAGGCATTTAGCGCCTTGGATGAGATGACCAAGATGGAACTCCACGCTTGGTACCTTGAAATTCACAAGCAGTTGCAGCTAACAACCTTGATTATTACTCACAGTATCGAGGAGGCTCTCAATCTCAGTGACCGCATCTATATCTTGAAAAATCGCCCTGGGCAGATTGTTTCAGAAATTAAACTAGACTGGTCTGAAGATGAGGACAAAGAAGTTCAAAAGATTGCCTACAAACGTCAAATCTTGGTAGAATTAGGCTTAGATAAGTAGAAAAATAGGGAGTTGGTGAAGATTATCCTTTACCAGCGCCCTTTTTCTTTTAAAAATGAGAAAATTTCGGTATAATAGTCAATTATACCGAAATCATTCTATAATCGTTGATACATAAGGGTTTTATGTATCGCTTTTTTAATTTTGTGGACTTTTTTAAGAACTTTTTATTTTTTCGAGGGCAGTTTCAAAGAATGAGACTGCTCTTTTTTGGTTCTCTTTTGATAAATGGCTGTAAGTGTCCATAGTTACAGATATTTTTGCATGGCCAAGCCGTGTCTGTATTTCCTTGTATGGTAGTCCGGCATTAAGCAAGATACTAGCGTGAGTATGTCGGAAAGCGTGAAAGCCTAAATCAGTACAGTTAGCGTTTTTTAAGTGCTTATGTAGGCGATAATCAACCTTTCGAGTATTGACATAGTTGTCAAAGCTATCAGAGAATACTTTCTCATAGGTTAAGCCAATGTTTCTACCGTTTTCTGCTTGTCTTGCTCGGTAGAGACGAAGCATGAGTACTGTTTTATGATCGATATCTAGAACTCTATAGCTTGATTTTGTCTTAGGAGTGTTTACCTGGTTTAAAATGTTGAGTGTTTTGTTAATATCGATTGTTCCGTTCTGCAGGTCAATATCAGACCATTCTAGGGCCAGACATTCACGGATGCGCAGTCCAGTAGCTAGGAGCGTTTTATAAAGCACAGTATCATAGAAATTGACAAAGGTATTCTCCAGGTTATCGAGATAGGAGAGGAAGTTTTTAAGTTCCTGATCTTGAAAGTATTTAATTTCTTGTTTATCTCTTGTTATCTTTCTAGGAATGACAACGTCACGAGCAGGGTTATTGTTTAATGTCTGGATAGAAACTCCATACTGTAGTATACGTTTATTTAAGGCATGAAGGTGATTGTATTCTTTATATCCCGTTCCGTCCTGATTGTACTCATCCGCCCATTTATTTACCTGAGTTTGGATAATGACAGGTGTAAGTTTATCTAGTTTGTAAGTACCAAATGAGGGCAAGAGGTAATTATTTAAGCAACCTTTTATCTTTATCTGCGTATTAGTCTTTATGGTATGCTGGTAGGTTTGCCAGAATAAGTCCACAAGTTCGCTATAGGTTGTTATATGTGAGCGTTGTTTCCGTGTAGAGCCGTTTTTCTCAAATTCTACCTTGGCCTGAATGGCCTTATTTCTGAGTTCTTTTTTTGTTCGTGCTGATATGGTAGTCTTGACCTTCTTACCAGTTACAGAATCAATGCCAAGATAGATACTAGAGCGGTAGACTGCTGATCCGTCTTTTTTCGTGTGTTGTGTAATTTTCATGGTTTTAACTCCTTTTTCCATCAGCAGGCAAGCAATTAGAAAAGGTTTTGAGTTTATACCATGCGAGGAGCTACGAGAATGCCCCTATTTTCGATTTTAAGCAGTCAGACGGTAAATTGTAGCAGAATAGGAAACAAGGCGGATATGGGGTTTGAAAAGGCCCATATATTGCAAGTAGTTCTATCTTAATGTGTCGGTGATATTATACCAATTATTCGGAAATCCAAGTGTATCCAATACAATGCCGGCTTCAATGGAGTGCGCTTTTTTATTTAGAGCTTTGGTTCTTTTTATAATAGTGTTATGTAATTGAGCGTATTGTGTGGACGCAAGTAGGCATTGCAAGGCAAGAAAAACATAATATACAGATTGTCTTGACGTATTAGCATTATTATTGTAATAGTGAAAATAAGCTAGTTGTGGAAGATTCTCCCGACATTTATAATTGAAAAGTTTATTATTATGAGCAGTGATATTTCTAATTTCTAGTATATTTTTAATAATACTTTCTAAAGCCTTTCCGCTTAAAAGGTCTTTACTAGGTCTATTTTGGATGTATTCAATATTTTCTTGTAAGAATGGTGATAAATCTCTAGCTATTTGATTTTTTATATCAGTGTTTAGATTTCTATAAAAGTTAAATGCTTGCCCTAGTGTAAGTTCATTGATGATAACCCAGAAAGGAACAACGCCATGTTGTTTATAGTGGTGTTTTATAGAATTGTTTTGTTTATCCCTGTTATACTCATTGAGTATTCTAGCTAATATACTGATTAAATTTGTAATTTGTGCGAGCCTTTTTGCATCTTTTTGTGTTTCAAAATTATTAATATCTAGATAAGAGTATGGCTTTGGATATGATTCTGAAAAACGATATGCCAGTACGGATTTAAAGTGTTTTTCTGCATCTATAATTGCTTTTAAAAAAGCTGATTTAATTTCTTTATCGTAAAAGTGTGTTGCAGCTATTTCTCTAAAGTCTGCACCAGCTATAAATTTATCTTTTGATGTTTGAAAAAACTTACTATATCCGTTGACGACGTTGTAATAGTTGTTAGTTAGAAGGTATCTTTTGCATTCTTCTATGTTATCTATTTCTAAACCTCTAGATTGGAGAAGTTTTATTTGTTCATCTAATGTTTGAAATGGTTTCATATATATTCCTTGTATACAAAAACACCACCTAGTAGCACTAGGCGGTGTTTCGCGTACTCTGTTCCCTTGGGAGCAGAAACTCTTCTCATTGCCTAATAATACTGTAATTTTTAGTTTTTGTCAATATTTTTAGTTTGTTTTTTAAAAATTTTTGAGTATCGAAAAAACTCAACGCTGGGAACATTGCTTTTATTGCATTGTCAGACAAGTTAGCGGTAGCAGGCTTGTCTTTTTCTATTTGTCAATTTTGCCGTTTTTTGCACTTTAGTCTGTAAAATCGGCTTTCTATTCTTCAATTTCCCCTGTTTTTGCACAATAGACCTTAGAAATAGGGGTTCTATTGGCGAATATGGGGGATTTTTTATTGTACGATGATTTCTCCAACAGGGATAAAATCTTTTTGTTTTGAAGATTTTGCGATTAAGTCGTATTGATCAGCGGATTTTTCATATCCAAGGGAAAGAGTAGTATTGTCGTCTGGTAATTTTTTAGCAAACTCAGATATAGACATCCGAAATACGGTAATTGCATTTTGCTGATTAGTTGTAGCAGAATTTGAATTGATTGCGTCCATAGTCTCTTTTGCGCTATCTTTAGCCGTTCCAGTTAGCAAAATCATGATTGTATCATGCGGTTCGGATGAATCTGAATCGATTACGTTATTTTGAATTTTAACGCTTATTGCTCCAGTTGATTCAGGATCTAATTTTGATTTGATTTCAGAAATTAGATTGTCGTATTTACTGTTATCTACTTTGGTTTTAACGTTTGTTGAAGTAGTGTTTTTTTGCTCCGTTTTTGGTTGCTCCGAGCTATCTTTAGTAGTTGATTGATTGTTAGAGCAAGCCACTAGGACAGTAGCAGAAAGTAAAACAGCTGATGTGCTTAGTAATTTTTTCATAAGTAGTCTCCTATATGCTGATGTTTTTCTGATAAAAGATGGGGGATTATAGAATTTTCTCAAATACCATTGTGGCTTGAATACGGTCTCCACCGCCTAGTCCTTTGCTTCCACCATTGGCGGTTGTGATGGTATGCAGGCGATAACCTTTAGAAGCTTGTTTATTGATAACATCTTCTAATTCTGTAAGGTTTCCTGATCCAGTGCCGAAAAACTTTTCTTTCAAAGTTACCTGAAGGACAACGTAGTGTAGTCCATTTACTCCAGAAGCGGTAGAAAAACTACCTTTTTGTTTTACAGTATCAAAAAATCCCATGGGGGTTACTCCTTTTCGTCGTCTCTATCAGATAGTTTTTGAACTAAATCAAAAGCTATTTTTTTATCATAGTCATTTAAAGAAATATAGTTGATTAAAATATCTGCAAAATTTGTATTGTTCTCTTTATCAGCATTTATTAGTTCTTCAATTGTAAACATATACGATTGGCTATGATTAAGCAATCCTTTTCCAAAATTGTTATACTTTACAGGATTATTTATATGTTCTTCAACGTTTTTGTATGCTGAACTAAGTTCATTTATTTTTTCAATATCTATATCATTAAGTAATTTTTTAAATTCGTTACTTTGGATTATTTTTAAAATATTTTGTTCATCTTCGTGCCCTAATAAGTAAGCGACACTTACTCCGAAGTGATCAGCTAAAGCTGACCATATATTTTCATCTCTAGGTTTTCTAATTTCATTTTCGTAGTACATTAGTTGACTATCGGATACTGTTATATCGTATTCTTCTTTCAAAATGTTTTTGAGTTTATTTAAAGATATTTTTTCTTTCTCCCTCAGTTCTTTAAGTTTAATTTTCATGTGATACCACCTAATTCAAGTACTTTTTGAATTGATTATATCATAGTAAAAAAATATTATCTACAAAAAATTCTCAAAAAAAGAACAAAAATGCTTGACATTCTCAAAATAAGATTATATAATCAATTTGTTCTTGAAATGAGAATAAAAAAAGGGAAAGGAGAAAGAAAAATGCTTATCACACAAGAACAGGCGAAAGCATTAAGAAGGAAAAAAGCTGATTTGCAACTAAAAAATTATGAACTAGCTCTAGAAATTGGTGTAGCGTCTAGAACAGTTCCTAAAATTTTGAAGGGAGATTATAAAGCGCCCAAAAGAATATATGCTAGTGTTATGGAATGGCTTGCCAAAGACTATTAGAAAGGAGCGAACTAATCGCAATACTACTCTACATTTACAGATTTCTCATGTGGTGCTTTACCACTGGGGATTGATAAACAGATCTAGCTAAATATTCGCTAGTGTAATTTGCTTGCTACCTATAGCAGTATCAAGGGTTTGTAGGGGTTCATATTCTCCGATTTTACCCTACCTTAATGCTTTACCTTGGTACTGTTTTAGGTGGCAAGCACTGACAAAAGAAGAAAGGAGTGAACCAATGGAACTGGTTTACATGGACGGCAAGAAAGAGCCGTATACTACGAGCGAGATTATCGCTGAATGTGCTGAAGTACAGCACCATACTATTACACGCTTAGTCAGAGACAATAAAGCTGATTTTGAAGCGTTGGGAATACTTGGATTTAAAATCCATAAATTAGATAAGAGAGGGCAACCGAAAAAAATCTATCTTCTGAATGAGCAACAGGCAACCTTGCTGATCACTTATCTAAAGAATACCGAACCAGTACGGCAATTCAAAATGAACCTAGTCAAAGCATTCTTTGAAATGCGTGATGAACTTTCTAAACGCTATCTTCAAAGGGAACTGGAAAAGCCAAAGCGCAAGACCTTAACCGAAGCTATTCAAACATGGGAGAAAGCCCCCAAGCATGCCTATAGTACCCTTACAAACTTACTGCTAAAGGGAGCGACAGGGAAGAATAAAGCGCAACTCATGAAGGAGCGAGAAAGTAAGAACGGCATTGATGGCTTGACAAGTGCAGAACTGACAAACTATCAACGTTTGGAAGATATGGCAATAGCTATGATTAATTTGAATAGGGGATATTCAGAAATTAAGGAATTAATTTTTAAAGTATAGGAGTATAGAAAATGGAAAATGATTTTAAGACAGTTACAAATGCCAAGGGATTAGAAATTCCTAAGTATCCCAAGGATTTTAAAAAGCTAGTTGAGAAAGACAGACAACTAGCCGAATATCTTTGTATGAACTACGAGAACTTGGACAGTGAAGACCTGGGCGCATTTCTTGAAACGGTGGAGCAGGGATTCAGCTGGATTCTGGATCTTATCGAAAGTAAAGACTTGCTTTATAAACCAAAGTCAGGTAGTAATCATGCAAAAAGAAAATAAAAAAATCACTTGCTCAAATTTTGACCGAGGAGAGCAAGCGACAAGATTAAGGATATAGAAATTTTTTCTATGCTCCGATTATAGCAGAAAACAGCTATTTTATCAAATACAAACGAAAAACCGAAGAGCAGGCAAGCAATTAGAAAAGGTTTTGAAATCAAGCGCTGACAGGGTGATTCTAAGGCCTTGTTTAGCTGAAAGATGGGTAATTACTCATGAAACACCGCTACAAGCGTTCGCCAACTTGGGGCAATCGCCCAGCGTTTGGAGTGGGTGGAAACCTGTATAAGAAAAGGCAAAAGAAAAGGAAATAATATGACAGTAAATACAAATGATGTTCTAGTAGATTATGAGGGGCTTTGTTGTCAGTTAACTGATACTCTACTAGTCTTAGAAATGGCTAGTATGGAAGACAGTAAACAATCATCAGCTTTACTAAATACAGTAATCCAAGCTATGAACCAACTCATTTCAGAACATACTCAACAGGCTAATGACTATAGAAAGGGGATAAAACATGAATGAGTTAGATTTAACCAACATACAGGCGGTTATCTTTATTGTGGTAGCTATTGGTTTACTAATCTATCTAAACCACCTAGACCGCCAAAAAAGCGCCCGAATTGAGCGAGAAAGTACACAGATAACAGAAACATATAGCGAAGATTTAAACCCTGATTATGGGCGATATATTCAGCTTGCAGCGGTTAAGCCATGGGGGTACTAAGATGTTTGAAAAAATGATTGAAGATTTAAAGTCTAAGATTTTGGAAGCAGTGGAACGGTATTTAAAAAGCCATGAGAAAGTACCTCAAAAAAGATTAGATTTGATCAGCAAGGTGGAACTAAAGGAAGAACTGGGCATAGGAGATAAAACCTTGATAAAATGGGAAGGTGCGGGACTACCACAGTATATACCGCCTATTGAAGATACTAGAAAAGCGTATTATAAAATCTCAGACGTTTTAAAGTTTTTGGGGGTAGATGATGGCAAAGACTAAAATATATTTTTGGTTAAAAGTTGACAAGAAGTTTTTTGATAATCTTTTTATTAAACGACTTAAAAATATGCCTGGTGGCTACACTATGACAGTTATTTATATCCGTCTTATGTTGGAAAGTTTAGAAGATGATTGTATTTTGTACTATGAAGGATATTTTGATAGCTTGGTACAGGAATTAGCTTTAAAACTTGATGTTTCTGAAGATGATATAAATATGACAGTTGCATATTTTACAAAATGTGGACTGATTCAGATAGACGATGATGGCCATGCTACATTATCACAAGCAAAAGCCATGGTTGAGAGTGAAACAAATTGGGCAAAATACAAGCGAGACCAAAGAAAAAATAGTCAAAATTTACCAAAATTGGAGAATGTCCAAAATAAAAAGACTATTTCCAACTCATGTCCAACAGAGATAGAGAAAGAGAATAGAGTTAATAGTAAGAGTAATAATTTATATTTAGATAATATATTGTCGGGAAATCCCGACTTCACTTTTCCTACTTGGCTTGAAGAAACAGCTATAAAAGATTTAGAGAAAACAAAACATAAAGAACTTTGGGTTCCTATTGCTTATCTGAATCAAGTAGCTAACAAGAGATATAAATTTGTTGACAAGACTAAAAGGCTTTTACTAGCACGATTCAAAGAAGGCTATACACTTGAAGATTTTAAACAGGTGATAGATATTAAAACGGCAGAATGGAAGGATAGTCCTGAATTTTCTAAATATCTGAGACCTGAAACACTTTTCGGATCTAAGTTTGACGGTTATTTGAATCAAAAGCCTAAAACAATAAGAGGGAAATCTGAAGATAACTTCCCAGATCTACCATTTTAGGAGTTGCGAAGATGAAGGAACAATTTAAAGAATTTAATAACAGAAAAATATCAGATACAGTTTGCGATATTCACCAGGTAAATTATTGGGAAATTTCTGTACCAGTGTTAGGGAGTTCAGAAAGAAAACTACAAGCATTTTGCCCAGAGTGTGTAAAGGGAGAGATTAAACAAAAAGAGCAAGACTTATTACAGCAGTTCGAGGACAGGCAAGCTTACTTTAAAACTTATGATGTCTTAATGCGTGATAGTACGATTCCTAACGAGTTGAAGGGGGCAACGTTTGATAATTTCTTTGTTAAGACGACAGAGGAGAGTCAGATGTTAGAGTTTGTAAAGGGGCAAGCCCAGAAGTACCTTGCAGGTATGACGGGAAATACTTTAATCAGCGGTAGCACAGGAATAGGAAAAAGTCATTTATCTCTTGCCCTGGCCAAAGAAATCAATGAGAGCTTCAGAGAGAAGAACGAGCCTAAGAGCGTCTTGTTTGTCAGCTTAACCGAGATTATCAAGCAGATAAAAGAAGGCTGGGCTTATGGAAGAAATGCAAACTTAACAGAGTATGAGGCGGTTAAAAAGCTTGTTGATGTTGATTTTCTAATCATTGATGACCTGGGGGCAAAAAATGGGACGGTAACCCCTAAGAGCGATTGGGAACAGGATTTCTTGTTTGATATTATCAATAATCGAGAAACTACGATTTTCAACACGAACCTAGATAGTAGTGAACTGCGGACGGTATACAATGCTAGAAACTCAAGTAGGATTTTGAAAGGTTTAGAAGGGAACACTTTCAAGGCTTTCACGATCAAAGACAAGAGATACACTATAAACACAGTGAGGGGAGAATTTCAATGAATGATGATAAAATGCGATTTGCAACAGAAAAAGGCTTTGTTGTCTACGAAAAATGTGGTATAATAGAGATAGAAAAAGTTCCAAGTTTTGGAGAGATAACTTTATTCTATTCAGATGGGAAATTTACTCATCTAGTCAAAAAAGAAACTAAAAAATAAGTCTATTGAGAACAACTCAGGGACATACCGTAAGCATATAATGCTAGTGGTATGTCCCTTTTTGTTTGCATAGAAAGGGGGTGAGGGAGATGTCAGGAGATACTTCTTTAGGGTATGTAGTAGCCAATAAGTTTTCTATGGATCCAGATAAAAGACAGAAAATCTTTTCTCAGTGTAAAAAAGAAGATGATAGCTTAGAACAACGGAAACAAGAAATACTAGAAAAATATGCTAACAAACAAGACAAATCAAAATCTAGAAAAAATGATTCTAAAGGCTCGGAGAGTCATAAAAGAAAAGCTAAGAGCAAAGAATTTTAGAAAAAATTATAAACAAAAATCAGATATTAAAAGATGAAGGAGCAAAAAATGACAACTAACTTAGCTAAACAAAAAGAAAATCTAGAAGCTTATATTCGAAGTACAGGTTATAACACTAGAGGGATGAACGTAGAAAATAATCATGTACTCATTGAAAAACCAATCCTTGATAGTTATGAAGATGAACATCAACGTAAAGAACTGGTTGATCTAGTAAATGTTATTGAGACTTGTACCCGTGGCGGGAAGTATGAAGTAACTGACTTTGAATATGATTCATTACAAGAAGTTAGCGAAAATTCGGTTGATAGAACAGAAGAAGATAAAAAGAAAACTATCAGCGTTGATTACTTAGTTAAATTATTCAGTGGAAAACTTGATTTTTCACAGGAACAATTAGACGATGGCCAATATAATTTAACGGATTTTCTTGGTAAGAAGATTATTAAATTAAAACGTAGAACACGAAATAGAGAGATTGGGAAAATTCTCCAAACTGCGAAAGTGCAGACTGCTACAAGTATGGACGACTTGAAATCTATTGTTTCTTTAATCAATCCAGAGCGCAATGTATCTATGGTTATTAGTCAATCACTATTTAATGTCTTAGACAAAATGAAAGACACTTCAGGAAATTATCTTCTTAAAGTTGATAAAGAGACAGGGACAAGTGAAACATTCTTTGTAGATAACTTTTTAATTGTAGATGATACGACATTAGGGAACAAAGGTGACAAAAAAGGCTTTATCGGAGATCTAGAAAATTTTGTTACTTTGTTTGATCGCAAGAAAGATACACTTAGTTGGGTGAATGCGAATGACTATTTTGGGAAACGGTTGATTTTACATACCCGATTTGATGTAAAAAAAGTTGAAGCAGATTGTGGTTACTTTATTCAATGGAACTAGGAGAAAGAAATGGATATTAATCAAGTATTTGAAACACTGGATGATCTAGATAATAAAAAAAGTAAGATTAATTCAGCACGAGAACAGTTAAGCGAAAAAAGGAAAAGCCTGTTAGGCAATCAAGCAGTTTCATTTGAGAACATAGATTCTTTTTTGTCAAATAACTTAGAATCTTTAGAGCAGCTGGGAAAGATGGAAAAAGCTATTAATGGCCTTCAGGAAAAATTTGATAGTGATTTTTCAGAAGCTAATGCAGTCATCTTTGAATACATTTTTAAAGAAACTAAGCAACGGATGGAAACTAAGAAGATCTATAAACAATACCGAAAGAAACTTAGACGAATTTTGGACGCATATGATGAAATTCAAGAACTGAAGAAGGATGTAGAAGAAATTCATACAGGTGTAGTCAGAGAAATAAGTCAGAGACATTCTCTATCGCCGTATCGAACAGAAGTAAGTCCGCTTACTGTCCTACCATTCTTAACCCCTGATTCTAGCGGATGGATGAATTTTTCTAAGGAATATCGGGACATTAAAGAGTATTTAGAAAAATAGGGAACAAATTAAGTAAGGCTAGTGATATATGGCTCAAACAAAAGAAATATCGCTAGTCCTACTTTTATGCTTTACTAAGTTTCACATAACAAAGTAAGCATAAACTGAAAAGAAGTAATAGCTTGAAAGCAAGGTATATCAGGGGTTTACAGAATGGAGTGAGTTTCACAGAATGTAAGATATGAGAAACTGAGGGGATAAATTAAAGAAATTTCCCTTGAACTTGTCATACTGAAGAGTTGTCAAACTTAAAACAATGATACCTGATAAGTGGAGTGTTGGAAGGCTTTTAGCGCTTTTTGTCAGTTTGACAGAATTTACAATTTGACAAATTGCAAGATAAAAAATTTTTAAAATTTAAGTGGAGGTACTTGCCTATGTACGAGTTGAGTAACAGAGACTTGGACGGGATAGATATTGAGTTAGGACGGTATAGAACGCTTGCTAATAAAATTTATTTGAGAAGACAGGAACTAATACATAATAAGAAACATAGCGCTGAAGATTATACTGGTGGGAAAGGCAAGACAGTATCTAGTCCTACTGAAGCGACAATCATTAGAATTGAAGAAGACCAAACACTAAGATATTTAGAAGGCTTCAAACTAGTTGTAGATACCTTGATGGAAAACTTAATTGAAAGTGATCTAGTCATTTTTAAAATGAGATATTTAGAAGCTGGTGCGACTTGGGAAGACGTGGCAGAGAAACTAAATAAAACTACTCGTTATATAAATAGTCGAAGAAAAGTAATCGCTAAAAGATTTATAGAACTGAAAGGATATTGACACTCCCCCCCACTTTGTAAAGCATTTTCGTTGATTTTAGGTACCGGGAGCGGTAACTTTTTCCAAGTCGGAAGCTGTCAACCAAAAAGGGGGTAAAAAGTTGATATTTTAAAAAAATAGAAGGAGTTTTTAGAAAATGGATTTAGCAGCACAATTAGCAAATATTTTAGCAGAATATTGCGAAGAGGTTAATGAAGAAGTTGATAAAATTGCGGAGCAAGTCGCTAAAGAAACAGTTAAAGAATTAAAGGAAACTAGCCCTAAAAGAACAGGTAAATATTCAAAAGGATGGCGTAAGAAAAGAGTGAGAAATGGAGTTTGGGTCGTATATAGTTTTAAATACGGCTCTCTTACTCATTTACTTGAATTTGGACATATTAAACGAAATGGGGGGAGGACTAAGGCGTACCCTCATTTAAGACCTGCAGAACTGAATGCGATTCAAAAATTTACAGAAAGGATTAAGAACATTTCAAAGTAAACTATAATTGAATAGTATTAAGTAGACTAATTAAGTGAGCAAACCAACACATCGTTATTTAAGTCCTTAGATTTATTTCTGAGGGCTTTTTATCCTTGCTTCTCATATTGCTATTTGATAAAATAAAAGTAAGAACAGCTTTTTCCCTATCCTCTATGCTTTTATCTTTTTCTTTTGCGGGATTCTGGTTATATATAAGTTTGAGAGGATATGCTATAATATTACCAGGTAATAAAAAAAGCACGTCTGACCGTGCTAGTTTCTTGCCTGCTGAACTCATCAATATTACGCCCTTTTTAGGGCTCTTTTTTGTGGACTTTTTTAGGAACTTTCAAGAAAAACTAAGGCGTTTTAATGCCTAAATGTTTTTAAAGAAAGTCAGTATTTTCAAGGGCTGAGCTCTAAAAATTTGACTTATAGAGTGTTAAATGATAGTATAGTCAAAGATAGTCAAGGTTTAAAGAGAGAGGTGGGTTTGTAATGAGATTTAAAAATACATCGGATCATATTGAGGCCTACATCAAGGCGATTTTAGATCAATCTGGTATTGTGGAATTGCAACGAAGTCAGTTGGCAGATACCTTTCAGGTTGTTCCTAGTCAGATTAACTATGTGATCAAGACACGCTTTACGGAAAGTAGAGGCTACTTGGTTGAAAGTAAGCGTGGTGGCGGAGGATACATTCGTATAGGAAGGATTGAGTTTTCTAGTCATCATGAAATGCTCCGCGATTTGCTTTACTCGATTGGTGAGCGGGTCAGTCAAGAAATTTATGAGGATATTCTGCAACTTTTGGTTGAGCAGGAATTGATGACCAAGCAGGAGATGAATTTGCTAATGACAGTAGCTTTGGATCGCGTTTTAGGAGAAGAAGCTCCAGTCCTTCGAGCTAATATGCTACGACAGGTCATACAAGAGGTAGATAGAAAAGGGAAGTAAGATGAACTATTCAAAAGCATTGAATGAATGTATCGAAAGTGCCTACATGGTTGCTGGCCATTTTGGAGCTCGTTATCTAGAGTCTTGGCACTTGTTGATTGCCATGTCCAATCACAGTTATAGTGTGGCAGGGGCAACTTTAAATGACTATCCATATGAGATGGACCGTTTAGAAGAGGTCGCTTTGGAACTGACTGAAACGGACTATAGCCAGGATGAAACCTTTACGGAATTGCCGTTTTCTCATCGTTTGCAGGTCCTTTTTGATGAAGCAGAGTATGTAGCATCAGTGGTCCATGCTAAGGTGCTAGGGACGGAGCACGTCCTTTATGCGATTTTGCATGATGGCAATGCCTTGGCAACTCGTATCTTGGAGAGGGCTGGTTTTTCTTATGAAGACAAGAAAGATCAGATTAAGATTGCAGCCCTTCGTCGAAATTTAGAAGAACGAGCAGGCTGGACTCGTGAAGATCTCAAGGCTTTACGCCAACGCCATCGTACAGTAGCTGACAAGCAAAATTCTATGGCCAATATGATGGGCATGCCCCAGACTCCGAGCGGTGGTCTCGAGGACTATACGCATGATTTGACAGAGCAAGCGCGTTCTGGCAAGTTAGAGCCAGTTATCGGTCGGGACAAGGAAATCTCACGTATGATTCAAATCTTGAGCCGTAAAACCAAGAATAATCCTGTCTTGGTCGGGGATGCTGGTGTCGGGAAAACAGCTCTGGCGCTTGGTCTTGCCCAGCGTATTGCTAGTGGTGATGTACCTGCGGAAATGGCTAAGATGCGCGTGTTGGAGCTGGATTTGATGAATGTCGTTGCAGGGACACGTTTCCGTGGTGACTTTGAAGAACGCATGAACAATATCATTAAGGATATTGAAGAAGATGGCCAAGTCATCCTCTTTATCGATGAACTCCACACTATCATGGGTTCTGGTAGTGGGATTGACTCAACTCTAGATGCGGCCAATATCTTGAAACCAGCCTTGGCGCGTGGAACTTTGAGAACGGTTGGTGCCACCACTCAAGAAGAATACCAAAAACACATTGAAAAAGACACAGCTCTTTCTCGTCGTTTCGCTAAAGTGACGATTGAAGAGCCAAGTGTGGCAGACAGCATGACCATTTTGCAAGGCTTGAAGGCGACTTATGAGAAACATCATCGTGTGCAAATCACAGATGAAGCGGTTGAAACAGCGGTTAAGATGGCCCATCGTTACTTAACTAGTCGTCACTTACCAGATTCTGCTATCGACCTTTTGGATGAGGCAGCAGCAACAGTGCAAAATAAGGTAAAGCATGTAAAAGCAGACGATTCAGGTTTGAGTCCAGCTGACAAGGCCTTGATGGATGGCAAGTGGAAACAGGCAGCCCAGCTAATAGCAAAAGAAGAGGAAGTGCCTGTCTATAAAGACTTGGTGACAGAGTCTGATATTTTGACTACCTTGAGTCGTTTATCAGGTATTCCAGTCCAAAAACTGACTCAGACTGACGCTAAGAAATACCTGAATTTGGAAGCTGAATTGCACAAACGTGTCATCGGCCAAGATCAAGCTGTTTCAAGCATTAGCCGTGCCATTCGCCGCAACCAGTCAGGGATTCGCAGTCATAAGCGTCCGATTGGTTCCTTTATGTTCTTAGGGCCTACAGGTGTCGGTAAGACTGAATTGGCTAAGGCTCTGGCAGAAGTTCTTTTTGATGACGAATCAGCTCTTATCCGCTTTGATATGAGTGAGTATATGGAGAAATTTGCAGCCAGCCGTCTCAATGGAGCTCCTCCGGGCTATGTGGGCTATGAAGAAGGTGGGGAGTTGACCGAGAAGGTTCGCAACAAACCCTATTCCGTTCTCCTCTTTGACGAAGTAGAGAAGGCCCACCCAGACATCTTTAATGTTCTCTTGCAGGTCTTGGATGACGGTGTCTTGACTGATAGTAAGGGACGCAAGGTTGACTTTTCAAATACCATTATCATCATGACGTCAAACCTTGGTGCGACAGCCCTTCGTGATGACAAGACAGTTGGATTTGGGGCTAAGGATATTCGTTTTGATCAGAAAAATATGGAGAAACGCATGTTCGAAGAGCTGAAAAAAGCTTATAGACCTGAGTTTATTAACCGTATTGATGAAAAGGTGGTCTTCCATAGCCTATCTAGTGACCATATGCAGGAAGTGGTGAAGATTATGGTCAAACCTTTAGTAGCAAGTTTGGCTGAAAAAGGTATTGACTTGAAATTACAAGCTTCCGCACTGAAATTATTGGCAAATCAAGGATATGACCCAGAGATGGGAGCTCGTCCACTTCGCAGAACCCTGCAAACAGAAGTGGAAGACAAGTTAGCAGAACTTCTTCTTAAGGGAGATTTGGTGGCAGGCAGCACACTTAAGATTGGTGTCAAAGCAGGCCAGTTAAAATTTGATATTGCATAAAAAACGAGGTCGGGACAAAGTTCCCGACCTCTTTGTTTACCTTTATTAGTCTGCTTTGCTGTTGCGACTGTTTTTAGGGATGGCTATCTTTCTTAGGATTACTCAATATGTGAGTAAAGAAGTCTTTGTATTTATATTTTAAATAGGTTTCGTGTAAATACAATAAAGCCACGTAGACAATCATAAAAACGATAGTTAAGAAGAACAAATCAAATGTTGTTTGAGCGTAATGAGTAGCTGCCCCGTAAGAAGCGAAAGCATCTAAAATCAACCAAGGAAGATACTTGTAATATTTGCTTAACATAAGCCTACACCTCCTATATTCTATTTCAATGTTATTATATTCCTTCACACTCAATAATGCAAGCGATTACACAAAGGGGATTTAAACAATTTTAATCAAAATAGGAATTTTTTTCTGTTTTATTACGAATAGAAGAGTAGGAGGAGTAAATGTATCTAAAGTATTTAAGATTTTTAAAATAGTTTAGATAAATTGTTGACATATTTAAATCCCGATGTTACAATTATATTACAAAAAGATTTCTCAATATTTCAAAAATATTACAAAGGAGTAGAAAAATGAAAAAGAAAACCTATATCAAATTGATGACAGCTACAGTATTAGCATCAACTATACTATTAGGAGCTTGTGGAAATAAAAAGGAAACAACTCAAGTGAGCAGTTCTGCTAAGACAAGCCAATCATCAAGCTCCAAAGCAGCTTCTGCTAGCAAAGAAAGCAAGACTCAGAAGTTTTCAAGTTCAGCTTCATCTGAACAGGCCAAGGCGTCTACTGATCAGTCTTCAGCAAGTGCAGCACCATCACAAGTAGCACCAGAACAAAGACAAGGTCAAGAGGTGTCTAATCAACAGGCAGCTAGTCAACAAACGCCTGCTCAGGCTCCTCAAGCCCAGTCTAACCAATCAAGCTATGATTCTACAACTGACCGCAAACTTCAAGATAAGCAAGCAGAGCAAAATAAACGCTACAAGGGTGTTTTAACCATGGTAGATGGTGATTTCTCAGCTGCAGCGGGCAATTGGAAGGGAGAAAATGGCGAAACCATCACAGTTTCATCAGGCGGTCAATTTACAGTAGAATCTGCTGATGGAAAGAAAGAAAATTACTCTATCAAAGGCTATTCTTATACTCTTGATGATGGTAAGTATAATGCCAAAATCGGTGGAGGAAAAATCATCCAAATTACAACAGGAGCGGATGGTAAGGTTTCCAGCGTTGCTTTGAGTCAATAATAGCTCTCAGTATTTGAATTTTACAGTCAAAGAAAATCCGTCAGCTCAAATAAGAGTTGACGGATTATTTTATACTCATACTTGGGTTAAAAATTCTTCTGTAGTAAGAATTTGAGCAAATTCATCTTGTAGAGAAAGGAGATGAATTTCATGAATAGTCTCAGGAGAGATGGTCTGACCGTTTTTGTTAGATAGGGTAAAACTGGCAGTAGCATCTGCTAGTAAAGTGACTTCAAAACCAAGATTTGCTGCCATTCGTGTCGTAGTAGATACACAATGAGGCAGGGTCAAACCAACAACGACTAAATGACAAATCTGATTTGTTCGTAAATATGTTTCAAGATTTGTTCCAATAAAGGCGCTATTAACCGTTTTTTGAAAGACAGGTTCTGCAGTAACTGGCTCAAATCCACTTTTAAACACCTGATTTTGTTTGTTATGAAATTGCGACTGGGGATTGTCAGATATGTGTTGAACGTGTAAGACTGGAAGAGCGTGTTTACGAAAGTATGCCAGTACCCTCAGTGCTTGTTGTTCAGCTTGAGGGTTGTTCCGTTCTCCCCAGATAGGGTTATCAAATGCTTTTTGCATATCGATAATCAGTAGAGCAGTATGAACCATTTTATGCCTTATCCAATTGCAAGAGAGCCTCAATCTCTGTCAGAGTGCTAGCTTGTGAAATAGCTCCACGGAGTTTGGCAGCGCCAGATGTTCCACGGAGGTAGTGAGGAGCGAGTCCTCGGAATTCACGAACTGCGACGTTTTCCCCTTTGAGGTTAATCAAGCGTTTCAAGTGTTCGTAGGCGATTTTCATCTTGTCTTCAAAAGTCAAATCAGGGAGGATTTCTCCTGTTTCAAAGTAATGGTTGATTTGGTTGAAGAGGTAAGGATTTCCCATGGCAGCGCGGCCAATCATAACTGCGTCAGCACCAACTTCTTCGATGCGTTGTTTGGCTTCTTGGACAGTACGGATATCACCGTTGGCGATAAATGGAATCTTGGTCAAAGCTTGAGCGACCTTGTGAAGGGTCTCAAGGTCTGCATGACCTGTATACATTTGTTCGCGTGTACGACCATGCATAGCAAGGGCAGAAACACCTGCAGCTTCAGCAGCGAGGGCATTTTCTACTGCAAGAGATGGGTCAGCCCAGCCGGTACGCATTTTGACAGTAAGGGGAATATCAAGGACAGATTGAACCTTGTTGATGATAGAGTAGATCTTATCTGGATCCTTGAGCCACATAGCGCCAGCTTCGTTCTTCACGATTTTGTTAACTGGACAGCCCATGTTGATATCAACGATATCGGTCTTGGTATTTTCTTGGATAAATTCTGCTGCGCGTGCTAGGCTATCTTCATCGCTACCAAAAAGTTGGATAGAGACAGGGTTTTCGCCTTCATCGATATGAAGCATATGCAGGGTTTTTTCGTTGTTGTATTGGATTCCTTTGTCAGAGACCATTTCCATGACAACGAGTCCAGCTCCGAGCTCCTTTGCAATGGTACGAAAGGCTGAGTTGGTCACGCCAGCCATGGGTGCTAAAACGGTACGATTGGGAATCTCAACATTGCCAATCATAAAAGGTGTATTAAGATTTGTCACGAATGAGTTCCTCCAGGTCGTTTTCATCAAAGTTGTAAGTGGTTTGGCAGAATTGACAAGTGATTTCTGCTCCGTGGTCTTCGTCCTTCATTTCCTGTAAGTCTGAGCTTGGAAGGCTGGCAAGAGCGTTCATAAAGCGTTCATGGCTACAGTCACATTGGAAACGGATTTCTTCTTCAGAAAGACGCTTGTAGGTCTCGTCACCGTAGATAGCCTTGAGAAGGGCTTCGATATGGTCTTCACTTTCGAGAAGCGTTGAGATAGCTGGCATTTCTTGGATGCGTTTTTCAAAGCGAGCAATCTCTTCTTCCTTGGCTCCCGGCAAGACTTGGACTAGGAAACCACCTGCAACCTTGACCTTGTCTTCTTCGTCTAAAAGGACATTGAGGCCGACAGCAGAAGGGGTCTGTTGGCTTTCGGTCAGGTAAAAGGCCAGATCTTCACCGATTTCTCCAGAGATGAGGGGAGTCATAGAGTTGTAAGGATTTCCAATGCCGTAGTCTGTGATAACGAGGAATTGACCGTTTCCAACAAAAGGTCCGACTAGGACTTCACCAGTTGCAGTCTTTTTGATATCGACACCTGGATTTTGAACGTAACCTTTGACATTCCCCTTGGTATCAGCGACGGTGATGATGGCACCTAGTGAGCTAGATCCCAGAACCTTAACTGTTAGTTTAGTATTTCCTTTTTCATTGGCTGCGAGAATCTGGCTAGCGATAAGAGTTCGACCAAGCGCTACAGTTGAGCTAGCTTGGGTTTGGTGTTTTTCTTGAGCAATGCGGACGGTTTCTGTGCTGTCAAGGACAAAAGCACGAAAGGCTCCGCTTTCTGATATAGTTTTAATAATTTTATCCATAGCTACTATTTTAGCATAAAAATGCCCAAAGGGGGAGCCGTGTGTTTGCTGATTTTCAGGATAATGGACCAGGAAATCAGCAGGTAAATAAAAAGAGAAACAGATTATTTCAGCATTTGTAAGATTTATGCTATGCTTAAGGTAGAAAATGAAAGGGGTAACAAATGTATTTAGGAGATTTGATGGAAAAGGCTGAATCTGGCCAATTTTCAATCTTTTCCTTTCTATTACAAGAGTCTCAGACGACCGTCAAGGCTGTAATGGAGGAAACAGGATTTTCAAAAGCAACCCTAACCAAATATGTCACCCTGCTCAATGATAAGGCTTCGGACAGTGGTTTAGAGCTAAACATATCCTTAGAAGATGAAAATCTGCGTCTGTCTATCGGTGCAGCTACCAAGGGGAGAGATATCCGGAGCTTGTTTTTGGAAAATGCTGTTAAATATCAGATTTTGGTCTATCTTCTCTACCACCAACAGTTTTTAGCCCATCAGCTGGCTCAAGAATTGATGATTAGCGAGGCTACGCTTGGTCGTCACTTGGCTAGTTTAAATCAGATTTTGTCAGAATTTGACTTATCCATCCAAAATGGACGTTGGCGAGGTCCAGAGCATCAGATTCGCTATTTCTATTTCTGTCTTTTACGCAAGATCTGGTCGAGTCAGGAATGGGAAGACCATATGCAGAGACCAGAGAGAAAGCAGGAAATTGCTACACTAGAAGAAATCTGCGGTGCAAGTTTGTCTTCGGGGCAGAAATTAGATTTGATTCTCTGGGCTCACATCAGTCAACAACGTCTTCGGGTCAATGCCTGTCAGTTTCAAGTCATAGAAGAGAAAATGAGAGGGTATTTTGACAATATTTTCTACCTTCGTTTGCTCAGAAAGACCTCGTCTTTTTTCGCTGGACAACACCTTCCACTGGGAACTGAGGATGGTGAGATGATGATATTCTTCTCTTTCCTCTTGTCTCATCGCATTCTTCCTCTTCATACTATGGAGTATATTCTTGGTTTTGGAGGGCAATTAGTAGGTTTGCTGACGCAATTGATTCAAGAAATGAAGAAGGAGGAATTGCTGGGTGATTATACAGAGGACCATGTCACCTATGAACTTAGTCAGCTTTGTGCTCAAGTCTATCTATACAAGGGCTATATTTTACAGGACCGCTACAAGTACCAGTTAGAGAATCGTCATCCTTATTTGTTGATGGAACATGATTTTAAAGAGACAGCAGAAGAGATTTTTCATACCTTGCCCACTTTTCAGCAGGGGACGGATTTGGATAAGAAAATTTTCTGGGAATGGCTCCAGTTGATCGAATATATGGCTGAAAATGGTGGCCAGCATATGCGGATTGGTCTGGATTTGACATCTGGTTTTCTTGTCTTTTCAAGGATGGCAGCTATTTTAAAACGGTATTTGGAATACAATCGTTTTATCACCATTGAAGCCTATGACCGAACTCGGCATTATGATTTGCTGGTTACAAATAACCCGATTCATAAGAAGGAACAGATACCAGTCTATTATTTAAAAAACGACTTGGATATGGAAGATTTGGCAGGGATTCGTCAGTTATTATTCACTTAAAAGACTTGGTGCTTCCAGGTCTTTTTTGTGAAATTTACACAATCTCCTCACATTTTTTTAAAAATTAAAAAAAGTTGATAAACAAGAAAGCGCTTTATTTTGTATACTAGTTAGTGTAAAGAGGAGACATCCTCAAGATCTTTATGAGGAGGACATCACATGTCACAAGAAAAATACATCATGGCTATTGACCAGGGAACAACAAGTTCTCGTGCCATCATTTTCAACAAAAAAGGGGAAAAGGTTAGCTCTAGTCAAAAAGAGTTCACTCAAATTTTCCCTCACGCAGGTTGGGTAGAACACAATGCTAATGAAATTTGGAACTCTGTTCAGTCAGTTATTGCGGGTGCTTTCATCGAAAGTGGTGTCAAGCCAAATCAAATCGAGGCAATCGGGATTACCAACCAGCGTGAAACAACGGTTGTCTGGGATAAGAAAACAGGGCTTCCTATCTACAATGCTATCGTTTGGCAATCACGCCAAACTGCTCCTCTGGCTGAACAACTGAAAAACCAAGGTTATGTGGAAAAATTCCATGAAAAGACTGGTTTAATTATCGATGCTTACTTCTCAGCTACCAAGGTTCGTTGGATTTTGGACCATGTAGAGGGTGCTCAAGAGCGAGCTGAAAAGGGTGAATTGCTCTTTGGTACCATTGATACTTGGTTGGTTTGGAAATTGACAGACGGTGCGGCTCACGTGACGGACTACTCAAACGCAGCTCGCACCATGCTTTATAACATTAAAGAACTCAAATGGGATGATGAGATTCTGGAAATTCTCAACATTCCTAAGGCTATGCTTCCGGAAGTTCGTTCTAACTCTGAAATCTATGGTAAGACAGCTCCATTCCATTTCTATGGTGGAGAAGTGCCAATCTCAGGTATGGCAGGGGACCAACAGGCAGCTCTCTTTGGACAGTTGGCCTTTGAACCAGGTATGGTTAAAAATACTTATGGAACAGGTTCTTTCATCATCATGAACACTGGGGAAGAAATGCAGTTGTCTGAAAACAACCTCTTGACAACAATTGGTTACGGAATCAATGGCAAGGTCTACTATGCTTTAGAAGGTTCTATCTTCATCGCAGGAAGTGCGATTCAATGGCTTCGTGATGGTCTTCGCATGGTTGAGAATTCACCAGAATCTGAAAAATACGCTCGTGATTCTCACAACGATGATGAAGTTTATGTCGTTCCAGCCTTTACAGGTCTAGGTGCTCCATACTGGAACCAAAACGCTCGTGGTTCTGTCTTTGGTTTGACTCGTGGAACAAGTAAGGAAGACTTTATCAAGGCAACTCTTCAATCAATTGCTTATCAAGTACGTGACATCATCGACACCATGCAAGTGGATGCGCAGACAGCTATCCAGGTCTTGAAAGTAGATGGTGGTGCAGCTATGAACAACTTCCTCATGCAGTTCCAGGCCGACATTTTGGGAATCGACATCGCACGCGCCAAAAACTTAGAAACAACAGCTCTAGGGGCAGCCTTCCTAGCAGGTTTGTCAGTGGGCTATTGGAAAGACTTGGATGAGTTGAAACTCTTGAATGAGACAGGAGAACTCTTTGAACCATCTATGAACGAATCCCGCAAGGAACAACTCTACAAAGGCTGGAAGAAGGCTGTGAAAGCAACTCAAGTCTTTGCGGAAGTAGACGACTAATACTGGGAGAATAAAGCGACTCAGTTAGAAAGTGTGTAAGTATGGAATTTTCAAAGAAAACACGTGAATTATCAATTAAAAAAATGCAGGAACGTACCCTGGACCTCTTGATTATCGGTGGAGGAATCACAGGGGCTGGTGTAGCTTTACAGGCAGCAGCTAGTGGTCTAGATACTGGTTTGATTGAAATGCGGGACTTCGCAGAAGGAACATCTAGCCGTTCAACAAAATTGGTTCACGGAGGTCTGCGTTACCTCAAACAATTTGACGTAGAAGTGGTATCAGATACAGTTTCTGAACGTGCAGTGGTTCAACAAATCGCTCCACACATTCCAAAACCAGATCCAATGCTCTTGCCAGTTTACGATGAAGATGGAGCTACCTTTAGCCTCTTCCGTCTGAAAGTAGCCATGGATTTGTACGACCTTTTGGCAGGGGTTAACAATACGCCAGCTGCTAACAAGGTCTTGAGCAAGGAAGAAGTCTTGGAACGTCAACCAAACTTGAAGAAAGAAGGCTTGGTAGGAGGTGGGGTTTACCTTGACTTCTGTAACAACGATGCACGTCTCGTGATTGAAAACATCAAACGTGCCAACCAAGACGGTGCCCTCATTGCCAACCACGTTAAAGCAGAAGGCTTCCTCTTTGACGAAAGTGGCAAGATTACAGGTGTCGTAGCTCGTGATTTGTTGACAGACCAAGTCTTTGAAATCAAGGCCCGTCTGGTTATTAACACAACAGGTCCTTGGAGCGACAAGGTACGCAATTTATCTAATAAGGGAACACAATTCTCACAAATGCGTCCAACTAAGGGAGTTCACTTGGTAGTGGATTCAAGTAAGATTAAGGTTTCTCAACCAGTTTACTTTGATACAGGTTTGGGTGATGGTCGTATGGTCTTTGTTCTCCCACGTGAAAACAAGACTTACTTTGGTACAACAGACACAGACTATACAGGTGATTTAGAACATCCAAAAGTAACTCAAGAAGATGTTGATTACTTACTTGGTATTGTAAACAACCGCTTCCCAGAAGCAAATATTACTGTTGCTGACATTGAAAGTAGCTGGGCAGGTCTTCGTCCATTGATTGCAGGCAATAGCGCTTCTGACTACAATGGAGGAAATAACGGAACCATTAGTGATGAAAGCTTTAACAACTTGATTGCGACTGTTGAATCTTATCTTTCTAAAGAAAAAACGCGTGAAGATGTTGAGTCTGCTGTCAGCAAGCTTGAAAGCAGCACATCTGAGAAGCATTTGGATCCATCTGCAGTTTCTCGTGGTTCTAGCTTGGACCGTGATGATAATGGTCTCTTGACTCTTGCTGGTGGTAAAATCACAGACTACCGTAAGATGGCTGAAGGAGCTATGGAGCGCGTGGTTGAAATCCTCAAAGCAGAATTTGATCGCAGCTTTAAACTCATCAACTCTAAGACTTACCCTGTTTCAGGTGGAGAATTGAACCCAGCAAATGTGGATTCAGAAATCGAAGCCTTTGCGCAACTTGGAGTGTCACGTGGATTGGATAGCAAGGAAGCCCACTATCTCGCAAATCTATACGGTTCAAATGCACCGAAAGTCTTTGCCCTTGCTCATAGCTTGGAACAAGCGCCAGGACTCAGCTTGGCAGATACTTTGTCACTTCACTATGCAATGCGCAATGAGTTGGCTCTTAGCCCAGTTGACTTCCTTCTTCGTCGTACCAACCATATGCTCTTTATGCGTGATAGCTTGGATAGCATCGTTGAGCCAGTTTTGAATGAAATGGGACGATTCTATGACTGGTCAGAAGAAGAAAAAGTAGCCTACCGTGCGGATGTCGAATCAGCTCTTGCTAACAACGATTTAGCAGAATTAAAAAATTAAGAAAAAATAAAAGAGGTGGCGGGTAGGACTCCTAGTCTACCCTCTCCTCCTTTTTAATGGAGACAGAAAGATGATGAATGAATTATTTGGAGAATTTCTAGGGACTTTAATCCTGATTCTTCTAGGAAATGGTGTTGTTGCAGGTGTGGTTCTTCCTAAAACCAAGAGCAACAATGCAGGTTGGATTGTGATTACTATGGGTTGGGGGATTGCAGTTGCAGTTGCGGTCTTTGTATCTGGGAAGCTCAGTCCAGCTCATTTAAACCCAGCTGTGACAATTGGTGTGGCTTTAAAAGGTGGTTTGCCTTGGGCTTCCGTTTTCCCTTACATCCTAGCTCAGTTCGCAGGGGCTATGCTGGGTCAGGTTTTGGTTTGGTTGCAATTCAAACCGCATTATGAGGCAGAAGAAAATGCAGGAAATATCTTGGCAACCTTCAGTACTGGACCAGCCATCAAAGATACTGTATCAAACTTGATTAGCGAAATCATTGGAACCTTTGTTTTGGTCTTGACAATCTTTGCTTTGGGTCTTTACGACTTTCAGGCAGGTATCGGAACCTTTGCAGTAGGAACCTTGATTGTTGGTATTGGTCTATCACTAGGTGGGACAACAGGTTATGCCTTGAACCCTGCGCGTGACCTTGGACCTCGTATCATGCACAGCATCTTGCCAATCTCAAACAAGGGAGACGGAGACTGGTCTTATGCTTGGATTCCTGTTGTAGGACCTGTTATCGGAGCAGCCTTGGCTGTGCTTGTATTCTCACTTTTCTAATCTAGAAAACAATTATTTTTGATAGGGCTTGAGATGGAAATCTCAGGCTTTTTTTAAAAATATGCATAGAAAAACCGCATAATCCTTAAAACAAGCTGAAATGTAGTGAAAATGTACGGTAAACAATTGAAAAAACACCCTAGAAAGTGGTACAATGGTAGAAAAATACTATAGTAAGAGTTCATCTTATTTTAACAAAAATTACAGAAATGAATGGTTTTTCTTGATGAAACAAAGAAAAGAATTGTACCTTTTTCTTGGTCGGACAGCCTTGTATTTTCTTATCTTTCTAGGGCTGCTTTACTTCTTTAGCTATCTTGGTCAGGGTCAAGGAGGCTTTATCTATAATGAATTTTAACTTGAAGGAGAACCCCTATTGTGTCAAATAAACCAATAGTAGATATGATTGAAACCATTGAGCATTTTGCTCAGACACAGCCTAGCTATCCTGTTTATAATGTTTTGGGGCAGGAACACACTTATGGAGATTTAAAGACTGATTCGGATAGTTTGGCTGCAGCCATCGATCAACTGGATTTACCAGAGAAGTCTCCTGTAGTCGTTTTTGGAGGCCAAGAATATGAAATGTTGGCAACTTTTGTAGCACTGACTAAGTCAGGACATGCCTACATTCCCATTGACAGCCATTCGGCCTTGGAGCGAGTTTCGGCAATTTTAGAAGTAGCAGAGCCAAGCTTGATTATTGCGATCTCAGACTTCCCATTGGAGCAGGTTTCTACACCAATGATGACTCTAGCTCAGGTTAAGGAAGCCTTTGCTCAAGGAAATAGCTATGAGATCACGCATCCAGTCAAGGGTGATGATAATTACTACATCATCTTTACTTCTGGTACGACTGGTAAGCCTAAGGGAGTGCAGATTTCACATGATAACCTCCTCAGCTTTACCAATTGGATGATTACGGACAAGGAATTTGCGACGCCAAGTCGTCCACAAATGCTGGCTCAGCCACCTTACTCATTTGACCTGTCTGTCATGTACTGGGCGCCGACCTTGGCACTGGGTGGTACGCTTTTTGCCCTTCCTTCAGCCATTACTCAGAACTTTAAGCAACTCTTTGCGACCATCTTTTCATTGCCAATCGCTATCTGGACATCAACCCCTTCTTTTGCAGATATGGCCATGTTGTCAGAAGACTTTAATAGCGAGAAAATGCCTGGTATCACGCATTTCTACTTTGATGGCGAAGAATTGACGGTCAAAACGGCTCAAAAACTGCGCGAACGTTTCCCGCATGCTCGTATTATCAATGCCTACGGCCCAACAGAAGCGACAGTGGCTCTGTCAGCAGTTGCCGTGACAGATGAGATGTTAGCGACTCTCAAACGCCTCCCAATCGGCTATACCAAGGCTGATTCTCCAACATTTATCATTGATGAGGAAGGTAATAAACTACCAAATGGGGAACAGGGAGAAATCATTGTTTCTGGACCAGCTGTGTCAAAAGGCTATATGAACAATCCTGAAAAAACAGCGGAAGCCTTCTTTGAGTTCGAAGGACTGCCAGCCTATCACACAGGCGATGTGGGAACTATGACAGATGAGGGCTTGCTTCTCTACGGCGGACGCATGGACTTCCAGATCAAGTTCAACGGTTACCGCATTGAGTTGGAAGATGTCTCTCAAAACCTTAATAAGTCTCGCTTTATCGAGTCTGCTGTTGCTGTTCCACGTTATAATAAAGACCACAAGGTACAAAATCTACTAGCCTATGTCATCTTAAAAGATGGTGTCCGCGAGCAGTTTGAACGTGATATCGATATTACCAAGGCGATTAAGGAAGACTTGACAGACATCATGATGTCCTACATGATGCCGTCTAAATTCCTTTATCGAGATAGTTTGCCACTGACTCCAAATGGAAAAATTGATATCAAAGGATTGATTAACGAGGTGAATGAGAGATGATGGAGTTCTTTCAACAGCTTCCTCATTTAGAGCCATACGGCAATCCTCAGTATTTTGTCTATGTGATTGCTGCAACCTTACCTATCTTTATTGGCCTCTTTTTTAAGAAACGCTTTGCCTGGTATGAAGTGCTGGTTAGCCTCTTCTTTATCGTCACCATGTTGGTAGGTGGGAAGACTAATCAATTGGCTGCCTTGGGTATCTACCTTTGCTGGGAGATATTGCTCTTGCTTTTCTACAAGCATTATCGAAAAAGTAAGGATGGCAAGTGGGTCTTCTATCTAGTTAGTTTTCTGTCCCTCCTTCCGATTATCTTTGTCAAGGTGCAACCAGCTATCAATGGAACACAGTCTTTGCTTGGGTTCTTGGGAATTTCTTACCTGACTTTTCGTTCGGTTGGGATTATCATCGAGCTGAGAGATGGAGTGATTAAGGATTTTACCCTCTGGGAATTCCTCCGCTTTCTACTCTTCATGCCGACTTTTTCAAGTGGTCCAATTGATCGCTTTAAGCGTTTTAATGAAAATTATCAGACCATTCCTGAGCGGGATGAGTTGATGGATATGCTGGATGAATCTGTTCGCTATATCATGTGGGGCTTTTTGTATAAGTTTATCCTAGCTCATGTTTTAGGAGAGACCTTGTTGCCTCCTCTGAAGAATTTAGCCTTGCAATCAGGTGGTTTCTTTAACCTCTATGCTTTAGCGGTTATGTATACCTTTGGTCTGGAGCTCTTCTTTGACTTTGCAGGTTACTCTATGTTTGCCTTAGCCATCTCAAACTTAATGGGAATCCGTAGTCCCATTAACTTTAACAAGCCCTTTTTATCAAGGGATTTAAAGGAGTTTTGGAATCGTTGGCACATGAGTCTTTCTTTCTGGTTCCGTGACTTTGTGTTTATGCGGATGGTCATGGTATTGACCAGAAAGAAGGTCTTTAAAAATCGTAATGTAACCTCAAGTGTGGCCTACATTGTAAATATGCTGATTATGGGATTTTGGCATGGAGTGACCTGGTACTATATCGCCTATGGCCTCTTTCATGGGATTGGACTGGTTATCAATGACGCTTGGATTCGCAAGAAAAAAACGCTCAATAAGGAGCGGAAAAAAGCAGGGAATGCTACTCTACCTGAGAATCGCTGGATTCAGTTGCTTGGCATGGTTGTCACCTTCCATGTCGTCATGCTATCATTCTTAATCTTTTCTGGATTTTTGAATGATTTATGGTTTAAAAAATAAAAGGAAATAAAATATGGATATCAAATCAGAAGTTATCGAAATTATTGATGAATTGTTTATGGAAGATGTTTCTGACATGATGGATGAAGATCTTTTTGATGCAGGTGTCTTGGATAGCATGGGAACGGTTGAATTGATTGTGGAGATTGAAAACCGTTTTGACATTCGTGTCCCTGTAACAGAGTTTGGTCGTGATGACTGGAATACAGCTAATAAAATCATAGCTGGTATTGTGGAGCTACAAAATGCTTAAACGCTTATGGATGATCTTCGGACCGGTCTTGATAGCTGGTTTGTTGGTTTTTCTGCTCATTTTCTTTTATCCTACTGAGATGCGTCATAATCTAGGAGCTGAAAAGCGTTCAGCGGTGGCTACTACTATCGATAGTTTTAAGGAGCGAAGTCAAAAGGTCAGAGCTCTATCTGATCCAAATATGCGTTTTGTTCCCTTCTTTGGCTCTAGTGAATGGCTTCGTTTTGATGGTGCTCATCCTGCGGTATTAGCTGAGAAATACAATCGCTCCTACCGTCCTTATCTTTTAGGACAGAGGGGAGCTGCATCGCTTAACCAGTATTTTGGAATGCAACAGATGCTGCCACAACTGGAGAATAAACAAGTTGTATATGTTATCTCGCCTCAGTGGTTCAGTAAAAATGGCTATGAACCAGCTGCCTTCCAGCAGTATTTTAATGGAGACCAGTTGACCAGTTTTCTGGAAAATCAATCTGGAGATCAGGCTAGCCAATATGCAGCGACTCGCTTACTGCAGCAGTTTCCAAATGTAGCTATGAAGGACCTGGTTCAGAAGTTGGCAAGTAAAGAAGAATTATCGACAGCAGACAATAAAATGATTGAATTATTGGCTCGTTTTAACCAACACCAAGCTTCCTTTTTTGGCCAGTTTTCGGTCAGAGGCTATGTTAACTACGATAAGCATGTAACCAGATATTTAAAGACATTGCCAGACCAGTTTTCTTATCAAGCGATAGAAGATATTGTTAAAGCAGATGCTGAAAAGAATACTTCCAATAATGATCTGGGAATGGAAAATTATTTCTATAATACGCAGATCAAGAAGGATTTGAAGAAATTAAAGGACTCTCAGAAAAGCTTTACCTATCTTAAGTCGCCAGAGTATAATGACCTGCAGTTGGTTTTAACTCAATTTTCCAAATCTAAAGTAAACCCGATTTTTATTATTCCACCTGTTAATAAAAAATGGATGGACTATGCTGGTCTACGAGAGGATATGTACCAACAAACGGTGCAGAAGATTCGCTACCAGTTAGAAAGTCAAGGTTTTACCAATATAGCAGATTTTTCTAAGGACGGCGGGGAGCCTTTCTTTATGAAGGATACTATCCACCTTGGTTGGTTGGGTTGGTTGGCTTTTGATAAGGCAGTTGATCCTTTCCTATCCAATCCTACACCAGCTCCGACTTATCATCTGAATGAACGCTTTTTCAGCAAAGATTGGGCGACATATGATGGAGATGTCAAAGAATTTCAATAGATAATAATGTAGAAGAGTTCAAGAATGAAGCCTATTTTCACGTTTTTTCTTGACTCTTTTTTTGCTTGTGATATAATTAACTGGTAAATAAAATTCCAAAGAATAGTATTTTTCTCTTAAAAAAGAGAAGTCCAAAAGGAAAGGAGTCAGATATGAGACAGCTAGCGAAGGATATCGATGGCTTTTTGAATGAGGTGATTTTACAGGCGGAAAACCAACATGAAATCCTAATAGGTCATTGTACTAGCGAGGTAGCTCTGACCAATACCCAGGAGCATATCCTCATGCTCTTATCGGAGGAATCTTTAACAAATTCAGATTTGGCTCGTCGTCTCAATGTCAGTCAGGCGGCAGTTACCAAGGCCATTAAGTCTTTGGTCAAGGAAGGGATGTTGGAAACATCTAAAGATCCGAAGGATGCGCGTGTGATTTTTTATCAGTTGACTGATTTGGCTCGTCCAATTGCTGAGGAGCACCACCATCACCATGAGCATACACTTTTAACCTATGAACAAGTGGCGACTCAGTTTACTCCAAATGAACAAAAAGTGATTCAGCGGTTTTTGACTGCTTTAGTAGGAGAAATCAAATAATGAGATATATTACGGTAGAGGATTTATCTTTCCATTATGATAAGGAGCCCGTTCTTGAACATATCAATTATAGTGTTGATAGTGGGGAATTTGTTACCTTGACAGGGGAGAATGGGGCAGCTAAGACGACACTGATCAAGGCTAGTCTTGGTATCCTCCAACCACGCATTGGCAAGGTGACTATTTCAAAGACAAATACACAAGGTAAGAAATTGAGAATAGCCTATCTTCCCCAACAGATTGCCAGTTTTAATGCTGGTTTTCCAAGTACGGTTTACGAATTTGTCAAGTCGGGTCGCTATCCGCGAAAGGGCTGGTTCCGTCGCTTGAATGCTCATGATGAGGAGCATATCAAGGCTAGTCTGGACTCAGTTGGCATGTGGGAACACCGAGACAAACGCTTGGGCTCTCTCTCAGGGGGACAAAAGCAGCGAGCGGTGATTGCGCGTATGTTTGCTTCTGATCCAGATGTGTTTATCCTAGATGAGCCGACAACGGGGATGGATGCAGGAAGTAAAAACGAATTTTACGAACTCATGCACCACAGCGCCCATCATCATGGCAAGGCTGTTTTGATGATTACTCATGACCCTGAAGAAGTTAAGGACTATGCGGACCGCAATATTCATCTAGTCCGTAACCAAGACTCGCCATGGCGTTGTTTCAACGTTCATGAGAATGACCAGGAGGTGGGTCATGCTTAGTTTATTATCTTATGACTTTATGCAACGCGCCTTTCTGGCGGTTATTGCCATGAGTCTTTTCTCGCCAGTATTGGGAACCTTCCTTATCTTGCGTCGTCAGAGTTTGATGAGTGATACCCTCAGCCACGTCTCGCTTTCGGGTGTAGCCTTTGGGTTGGTTCTGGGGATTTCTCCGACTATTTCAACTATTGCTATTGTCTTGATTGCGGCGGTCTTTTTGGAGTATCTCCGTACGGTTTACAAGAGCTTTATGGAAATTGGGACAGCTATCCTCATGTCAACGGGTCTGGCTGTTTCTCTGATTGTCATGAGCAAGGGTAAAAGCTCTAGTTCTATGAGTTTGGACCAGTATCTTTTTGGTTCGATTGTGACTATTAGTGAGGAGCAGGTCATTTCCCTCTTTGTCATTGCGGCGGTTGTTTTGATTTTGACCTTCCTCTTCCTTCGTCCTATGTATATCTTGACTTTTGATGAGGATACGGCCTTTGTGGATGGTCTGCCAGTTCGTACCATGTCTATTCTTTTTAACATGGTGACAGGGGTGGCCATTGCCCTTATGATTCCTGCTGCAGGAGCTCTTTTGGTATCGACTATCATGGTCTTGCCAGCTAGTATTGCCCTGCGTCTGGGGAAAAACTTTAAATCGGTTATGCTGCTTGCCAGTGCTATTGGATTTTTGGGAATGGTAGCAGGACTTTACATTTCCTACTATGCAGAAACACCTGCAAGTGCAAGTATTACCATTATTTTTGTAACTGTCTTTATACTAATCAGTTTAGTAAGACGTTTTATCAAATAGGAGACGAACGTGAAAAAAATTAGCTTATTGCTAGTCAGTCTATGTGCCTTGTTTTTAGTGGCTTGTTCCAATCAAAAGCAGGTGGATGGTAAACTAAATATCGTGACAACCTTTTATCCTGTCTATGAATTTACCAAGCAAGTCGCAGGAGATAAGGCTAATGTGGAACTCCTAATCGGTGCTGGTACAGAACCCCATGAATACGAACCGTCTGCCAAGGCAGTTGCCAAAATCCAAGACGCAGATACCTTCGTTTATGAAAATGAAAACATGGAAACATGGGTACCTAAATTGTTAGATACTTTGGATAAGAAAAAGGTCAAAACCATCAAGGCTACAGGCGATATGTTGCTTTTGCCAGGTGGAGAGGAAGAAGAGGGAGACCATGACCATGGAGAAGAAAGCCATCACCATGAGTACGATCCCCATGTTTGGTTATCACCAGTTCGTGCCATTAAACTTGTAGAACACATCCGTGATAGTTTGTCAGCAGCTTATCCTGATAAAAAAGAGACCTTTGAGAAGAATGCTGCTGTTTATATCGAAAAATTGCAAGCCTTGGATAAGGCTTATGCAGAAGGTTTGTCTCAAGCCAAACAAAAGAGTTTTGTAACGCAACACGCAGCCTTTAACTATCTCGCTTTAGACTATGGACTCAAACAAGTCGCAATCTCAGGCATCTCTCCAGATGCAGAACCATCAGCTGCTCGTCTGGCAGAATTGACAGAGTACGTTAAGAAAAATAAAATTGCCTATATCTACTTTGAGGAAAATGCCTCACAGGCCCTTGCTAACACACTTTCAAAAGAGGCAGGTGTCAAAACAGATGTCCTCAATCCTTTGGAAAGTCTGACAGAAGAGGACACCAAGGCTGGCGAAAACTATATTTCCGTTATGGAGAAAAACCTCAAGGCTCTGAAACAAACAACGGACCAAGAAGGCCCAGCAATTGAGCCTGAAAAAGCAGAGGATACCAAAACAGTCCAAAATGGTTACTTTGAGGATACAGCTGTCAAGGATCGCACCTTGAGTGACTATGCAGGTAACTGGCAATCAGTTTATCCTTTCCTTGAAGATGGCACGTTTGATCAAGTCTTTGACTACAAGGCTAAGTTGACTGGCAAGATGACTCAGGCTGAGTACAAGGCCTACTATACAAAAGGCTATCAGACAGATGTCACTAAGATTAACATTACTGATAATACTATGGAATTTGTTCAAGGTGGACAAATCAAGAAATATACTTATAAGTATGTTGGAAAGAAAATCTTGACTTACAAGAAAGGCAATCGTGGTGTGCGCTTCCTCTTTGAAGCGACAGATGCTGATGCTGGACAGTTCAAGTATGTTCAGTTTAGTGACCACAATATCGCCCCAGTTAAGGCAGAACATTTCCATATCTTCTTTGGAGGCACAAGCCAAGAAGCCCTCTTTGAAGAAATGGATAACTGGCCAACCTACTATCCAGATAACCTATCTGGCCAAGAAATCGCCCAAGAAATGTTGGCGCATTGATGAGAAACCGACTAGTTCATAGGAGCTAGTCGGTTTTTAGATATTAGATGGCTAACTTCATTATAGACCTTTCCAGAACTGTAAAAAATAAATAAAGCTCTTGAAATATCTGGACCTGTATGTTAGAATAAACTCGATAGGCAAGGTTCATTAGAACACCAAAGCCCCTAACTATGCCAGTAGTTAAGGGCTTTTTTGACGTATCTTAGCGATTTAACGGGTGTTGATAGGCTAGTCACTCGGTCTGCTTCTTACCATCTAGCCATTTGCAAACGAAATACAAGATAATTCCTGCGAAGACGTCTGCTATAATAGTAAGAACGAGCTCTATGATAAGGCTCTCACGAACCGTAAGGAACGTAATCGGTAACCGATGACAAAAATAGTATACCACAATAAATTTAGCTCATCAACCTCACTTAATGCTTGAAATACAGGGTCTAGGCGACAAAGTCTTTAAAATCAAAAAACGTATAGTATCAGATGTTATATCAATCATAAAAGTAGATAGGAAAGTTTTCTGATTATCAGAATTCCTTCCTATCCACTTTTTGAAGATTGTAAGTTAACCTAATTTTATGTAGAATCAACTTATTTGTTTTATTTATCAAAACCTTGCAAGGCTTTTTGGCGTTCTTCTACTTGACCTTTAGCATCTAGTTTGTTACCACCGTATACAGCTGATTCCCATGATCCGTACATTGGATTTGGGAAGATGATGAATTTTTCACCGAATTCTTTTTGCAATTCTTCAAGTTGTTTATCACGGTCAGATTCAGAAGTCTTAGAAAAATCTGCAAAGTCTACGAGGTTATCACCAAACAATAAGATAAGATTTGTTTTTTCTTGAACTTTTTGGCGACGACCTTCTTTGGATTTTACACCACTTTCTAAGAACATGAGATGATCACGTCCTTGAACAGGAATTCCTTCACTTTCAAGATTTTTAATAGTAGCATCCACTTGATTAGCTGAGCGGTCAGAAATATAGTAGATTTGGACACCGTTTTGATCAGCAAACTGAAGAAAATCCTTGGCTCCAGGGACGGCTTTTGCTGCAGCTTTTTGAACCCAAACATCCCAATTTTCGGGTGTGAATGCTGTACCGTCTTTGACATTTTGTACTTGATAAGGGCTATTATCTAGGACAGTTTCATCCAAGTCTAAAACGATAGAGTAAGGTTTGTCTGATTCTGTTTTGAGCAATTCCTTTAGGTGATTTGTTGCAACGTTATAACCCTGTATGTATAAAGCTTTAGTTTCAGCTGATTTTTGGTACCAAAGGGTTGACATAGTGTTTTCTCTTGACCGTAGTTGGTCATATGTCATTGTAATTTGATTATCAGATGAGCTATTATTGCTTGTCTGTGTTTCTGTGGACTTTGTTGCACAACTAGCCAATAAGACGACAGAAGCAAGTGCAGAAAGGATTGTAACAGTAGTTTTTGCTGTTTTCATGAAATATCTCCCATTATTAATTTCAATCACTAGTATAGCACGAAGGAAAAGTTAAGGCAAGTTATTCCCTGACTATTGATGTAGATTCTATAGAAGTTAATGTAATGAAAAAAGCGATTACTAACTTGAAATGTAGTTTCACCTCTAATTATTGACATTTCAGGAAAAATTGCAGTAAAAACTGCACAACCTTCTTTAAATGTGCTATAATACAGGAAAAAATAATAATGGAGGTCACGATAATGGCAACATTTTTGATGATTTTTGTGGTGGTTTGTGTGCTCCTATTGGTGATAGTCACACTGAGTACAGTTTATGTGGTTCGTCAGCAGTCGGTGGCGATTATTGAACGCTTTGGGAAATACCAAAAGGTTGCCAATAGCGGTATTCACATTCGCTTGCCTTTTGGGATTGACTCGATTGCAGCGCGGATTCAGTTGCGCTTGTTGCAAAGTGATATTGTGGTTGAGACTAAGACCAAGGACAATGTGTTCGTTATGATGAATGTGGCGACCCAGTACCGTGTCAACGAGCAGAGCGTGACAGATGCTTACTATAAACTCATGCGTCCTGAATCTCAGATTAAATCTTATATCGAAGATGCTCTTCGCTCTTCTGTTCCCAAATTAACCTTGGATGAATTGTTTGAGAAAAAAGATGAGATTGCCCTTGAAGTTCAACATCAGGTAGCAGAAGAAATGACTACTTACGGTTATATTATTGTGAAAACCTTGATTACAAAGGTTGAACCAGATGCAGAAGTCAAGCAATCCATGAATGAAATCAATGCGGCGCAACGTAAGCGGGTCGCAGCGCAAGAATTGGCGGAAGCAGACAAGATTAAAATCGTCACTGCAGCTGAAGCCGAAGCAGAAAAAGATCGCCTTCATGGTGTGGGGATTGCCCAACAACGTAAAGCCATTGTGGATGGACTGGCAGAGTCTATCACAGAACTCAAGGAAGCCAATGTTGGCATGACAGAAGAACAAATCATGTCCATCCTCTTGACCAACCAGTACTTGGATACCTTGAATACCTTTGCTTCTAAAGGAAATCAAACCATTTTTCTACCAAATACGCCAAATGGGGTAGATGATATCCGTACACAAATCTTGTCAGCCCTCCGTGCTGAGAAGAAATAATAGACTAAAGAGCTTGGCAACAGGCTCTTTTTGCATTGCGTTTGTTAAGAAAAGCAAAGAACATTGATATACATTTAACTAAAATTATTGTATGTTGTTTTCCTTAATTTGGAATGATAAGGGAATAACTAGAAAGATTTGTGAATACAAACTATTTCTGATATACAGTAATAATGAATATTCAGAGAGATGGTTTTTGCGCTTGTGTAAGATTTGACCTTGTTTCTTAAAAATTACAGTTTGTATGAACATGAAGTGATTATCAGACTTTTCCACAGATTTATAAGAGTGGGAATAGCTCATTAACCTTAGAGATAATAGACAACTGAGAGTGAAATGGTTCCTAAAAATTGGGTAATTCACAGAAGTTATCAACAACTTGTGGATAATCATGTGTATATATCTGCTTAACTATTTTTTGAATTGATAGTCTATTTCATGTAGAAAATTAAAGGGAGGAAGTACGGCAATATTTGTAAACACTACTGTTTCATACTTTTCAAAAATCTCTTCAAACTAGGTCAGCTTCCTATTTTGCTCTTTGATTTTCATTGAGTATCACTTGTTGACGAGGAGAGAATTTTAATTATTAGCTAGGAGGGAGGATCTTCGGTAGAGAATAGTAGTTAGTTAGAAAAGTCAAGACTTTTCACACGGTAATAAGAAACTTTTGAGGATGTTTAGTTATTAACAACTTTATCCACAGCTGTGGATAAAGTTGTTAATAAGAGGGTGTAGTTCAAAATAGTAATCCTTTAGAAACTAAGATTTGAGCTTAAAATCCGTCATTTCAAGCTGGGGAAACCAAAAAAGATCTGATCATACTAACTCTGTACTTTGCTACTGATAGAACTTTGAATTTTTATCGAAATCTGAATGTGGATAGACAACTGGTTGATCAAGCTCATATTTTAGTTGAAACGAGATAAAATATTTTCACAATTCATTTCCTTTCCGAATAAATAGATAGAACCATCGAATCTAGTAAAATTAGATTTAAAACTGTGGTATAATAAGAGGAGGAAATGGATGACTTTAAGACATCCGGGCATCAGCCCGACCAATGATTTGGTAGCTAAGAAAATTTTCAGCAATCCAGAAATCACTTGTCAATTTATCCGCGATATGCTGGACTTACCAACCAAAAATGTAACTATTTTGGAGGGAAGCAATATTCATGTCTTGCCTTCCCTGCCGTACTCGGCTCAGGATTTTTATACCAGTATAGACGTCTTAGCGGAGTTGGACAATGGGACACAGGTTATTATCGAAATACAAGTCCATCATCAGAATTTTTTCATCAATCGCCTGTGGGCTTACCTTTGCAGTCAGGTCAATCAAAACTTAGAAAAAATTCGCCAACGAGAAGGTGATACCCACCAGAGCTATAAACATATTGCACCAGTATATGCTATCGCTATCGTAGACAGTAATTACTTTTCAGATGACTTGGCTTTTCATAGCTTTAGTATGCGGGAGAACACGACAGGTGAAGTCTTAACCATCACAAATAACGGTCAAGAAAACCATTTGGTCAAGATGGCGTTCTTAGAACTAAAAAAATATAGAGAAACCAGCAAAGACGAGGTTCGTAAGCCGTGGTTGGAGTTTTTCGGGAATAAACCCTTTACTCAAGAACCCGAGCGAGCCATCAGTCAGGCAGATCAACTGCTGGACTACAAAAGCTGGTCCGAGGAGGACAGAAAAATGTTTAGTCAACTACGTATGCGCGAAGAACAAGCGTTATTGGCTCAGGATTATGCCTTGGAGACTGCTAGGGCGGAAGGTCTTGAACAAGGTTTAGAGCGTGGTCTTGAACAGGGACTGGAGCGTGGGAAAGCTGAAGGAAGTTTCGCTATGTTAGCAAATCTAGTCCGTCAACAGCTACTGACATCTGAAGTTGCTAGCCAGCAATTGGGCATGACTGTCGCTGAGTTTGAGGCTTTACTATAAATGAGAATGGGAACATGTTATCGAACTAGATAGCATGTTTTATTTTGGGCTAATAGTCAATGCTTGTTTTTAAACTTACTCTGATTCTAATTATATATATGTAATATCTTCTGCAATTACGTATAAATCGAACAAAAATACAATAGTATAATATAGAGATTAAATATATATTCAAACGTAAAAAAATGCAAATTTAAATTGTCTGAAAATTCCTTGCTTTCCCAAAACGCTTTTTTTTTTGCAAAAATTTGAAGTCAAAAAGTTTGCATATATATTGAAAATAGGGTAGAATACGAATGTAGGTTTCTGCATGCATAAGAGAATATTGCTTATTCGTTTTAAGTAATAAATTTTGTTATGTAGAAGCTAAATCAACTAATTCCAAAAGGAGAATAAAATGGAACACAAAAATCCCATGAGTCGTGTTGAACGTTTGCACCGTGAAAAAGTCACGCGTTATTCGATTCGTAAATATAGCTTTGGAGCGGCTAGTGTAGCGGTCGCTGCTCTTTTCATGTTCTTAGGTAATGGAGCTGTATCAGCTAATGAGCTAAGCAAACAAGATACACCATCTGTAGAAGCTTCAGCGCCAGCCTCTGAAAACAAACCAACTTCGGAAGAGGCTACTGCTAAACCAGCAGAAGCAGTAACACCAGCTTTGAATAAAACTCAACTTGAAAGCTACATTTCAGAAATTGAGACAAAACTTTCTAACGGTTCTTACGATAACAAAACGGAAGAAAGTGTTGCAGTATTAAAAGCTGACTTAGAATCTGCAAAAGCTACATTAGCGAATGCAACTACTCAAGCTGAACTAAAAAAAGCTTACAGTAAACTTGTCACTACAGCTAACACTAAATTAAAAAATAAACCTGTAGAGAAAAAAGAAACTCCAGCAGTAGACACTACTAACGGAAAAGAAACTGTAGGTAAAAAAGCAGAAAACACTGAGAAAAAATCAGAATCTAACTCTATCGAAAATACCGGTTCAAAAGACGAACGTAATGGACAAGCATTAGACAAAAACAATGCTTTCCGTGCGGAAACACCTGAAACTCAAGGTAACTTTACTTATTCTATGGAATATTCTAATTCTAATAAAAAAGAAATTTACCTTTATAATGAAGAAGACGCAGACATCGATATCACAGTTAACTCAACGGCTGGAGATATTACTAAAGCAACAGTTAAAAGTGGAAGTGGTCAGTTCTTACTAAAATCTAAGAGAGATGCAGTAAAAGCTGGTACGAAACCTCAACCTGTTGAAGAAGAAAATGAAATAGATGGTTTTGGTTGGACTTATCGTCAGACACTAACTTCAACTAAAGGTCCAGTAACAATTAAAATAACTGGTAAACCAAATGATGAATTTAAAGGACTTTCAGTTTACAAAAAAACTGAAGATCAAAACGCAGTATTAGGAGCAAGATATTTACAACTTGAAAATTCTAATGGTGAAAAGCTGGCTGCAGGTAGCAACTTAAAAGCTCCTGGTGGGTTCAACTTAGTTGTTAAATCTCAAACATATAAATACGATATTCAACCAGTAGCAGAGGAGAATAAAGTTCCTGTTGCTGATATTAACAGCTTAACTGCGCCTGAGATTACTAAAATCAAAGAGAAAATTAAGATTCAATATTCTGATACTGCAACTAGAGAAGATGCTCGACTAGCGTCTCACAAAGGGGAAGTCTTAGCAAATAGATCTTCAGTAGTAAAAAACATCGATGTTGCAAGTGGAACAGTCACAGTTACCTATAATGATGACTCAGTAGACACTACTCCAGTTGCAAATGTAGCACGTGTAAACGCAGCGCCAACAGTAGAAATTCCTTTCTCTGTAGATGGTAAAAAAGACGTTTACGTATATGCTAATGAAGATTTCGATATTCCTATTAAATTTAAGGATGACAATGGGAAAGTAGCATCAGCAACAATAACCCGCGGTGGAAATGTAGAACAACCACCTAAAGATGCATTAAATCCAAATATTTTAAATAATGAGTTTAATACAACAGTTGAAAAAATTTCAACTGAAACAGTAGCAACAGCTGAGACCCCTGCTATTGTAAAAATTAAAGGTAACATTTCAAAAGACAATTCTGGAATTTCTGCAAGTTTATTCCCTAAAACAGCAGAAGGAGAGCTGAAAATTGTAACTCGCTATGCAACGGCTACAGATACTGATGGTGCCTATATCAAAAATACTGCAACAGAGCAGGCATATGCAAGTGATCCAGGATCATTCACTATCAAATTAAAAGCTCAAACAGCAAAATATGATATTAAAGATCCAGAGACAAAAGTTACTGTAGCAAATGCTAATAATATCACAGAAGACGAGTTTAACCAGATTAAAAATAGTATTAAGATTCAATACTCTACTACAAACCCAGATAAAAATCTGACTGATAAACAAGGTAAAGATGTTGAAAACCAAAATGAGCGTATTGAAAGTATTACTAGAGAAGGAAATAATGTTGTAGTAACATATAAAGATGGTTCTAAAGATACAAAAGCATTAGCAGATTTTGTAAACGTAGCTCCAAAAGTAGCACTTCCATACTCGAATGAAGCTAATAAACAAATCTATGTTTATACAGGTGAAAACACTGATTTAACTTTCAAAGGTACAGATGAAAATGAAGTGAAAGATCTATACCTACGTGGACCTGGAGATATTTCAGGGAATAATGCAGCAGGCTATGGATTACCAACAGGTAAAGTTGAAAATGGTGCAGTGACTGGAGAAGGTTCAGTATCTGAAGATAAAAGAACTGCTACTATCAAGATGACTGGTAAAACTAATCTACCAGCTGGGCAACAGTGGACAAGTTTTATTGTTTCTAAAGACAACGATGGTAAACTTTCAAACACTGATTATAGAGCGCTAGATAAAGATCCTAATGCGAGACAAAAACCAGGATACGCTCACTTCCTAGTTAAAAATCAAACATTTAAATACGATATAGCGACTCCAACAGAAAAAGTAGCTGTAACAGACCCAGCTAACGTAACGCAAGATGAGTTAGATAAAATCAAAGAAAAATTACAAATTGAGTATTCTAAGCGTAATGATGATGCTAACTTAGCAGAGAAAAAAGGTAAAGCTGTAGATGCTGAAGATGCTAAGACTAAGATTAAATCAGTAGAAAAAGATGCTAATGGAAATCTTGTAGTAACATACACAGACGGATCTAAAGATACAAGATCATTATCAGAATTCGTAACTCTTGATAAACAACCAGCTATTGAGGCAGTAGAAAAAGCAGCAGAAGCCAAAATTGACGAGATTAATAAAACTCCAAATGCTACTGATGACGAGAAACAAGCAGCAATCGATAAAGTAAATGCTGATAAGAAAAAAGCTCTTGATGAAATAGCGAAACCTGAAGTTACAACAAAAGAAGCATTAGATACAGCTAAAACAGCTGGTACTACTGCAATCGTAGGAGATAATCCAGTAGTAGCGAAGAAAGATGCAGCAAAAGCAGATGTTGAAACAGCTCGTAAAGCTAAAGAAGATGCAATTAAAGCAAATCCAAATCTAACACAAGCAGAAAAAGATGCAGCTATTGCGAAAAATAATACGGCAGCAGAAGAAGCAACTAAAGCTATCGACTCTGCAACAACAAACGATGCAGTAGATAAAGCTAAGGAAGCTGGTACTGGAGAAATTGCGAAAGTAAACCCAGTAGCAAAAGCAGCAGCTAAGAAAGCAGTTGCGGATGAATTAGCTGAGAAAGAAAAAGCAATCGATGCACGAACTGACTTAACTGACGCAGAAAAAACAGCAGCTAAGGACGATGCAAAAGCGAAAGCAAAAGCAGCAACAGACGCTATTAATGCACAGCCAGATAACGCAGAAACACCAGAAGCAGCAACAACAGCACAAACAGCAGTAAATAATGCTAAAGATAAAGGTGTAGCAGATGTTAAAGCTGTAAACCCAGTAGCGAAAGAAGCAGCTAAGAAAGCAGTTGCGGATGAATTAGCTGAGAAAGAAAAAGCAATCGATGCACGAACTGACTTAACTGACGCAGAAAAAACAGCAGCTAAGGACGATGCAAAAGCGAAAGCAAAAGCAGCAACAGATGCAATCGATGCTCAACCAAGCAACGCAGCAACGCCAGAAGAAGCAGCAACAGCACAAACAGCAGTAAATGGTGCAAAAGATAAAGGTGTAGCAGATGTTAAAGCTGTAAACCCAGTAGCGAAAGAAGCAGCTAAGAAAGCAATCGCAGATGAATTAGCTAAGAAAGAAAAAGCAATCGACGGACGTACTGACTTAACTGATGAAGAAAAAGCAGCAGCTAAGGACGACGCAAAAGCGAAAGCAAAAGAAGCAACAGATGCAATCGATGCTCAACCAAGTAACGCAGCAACACCAGAAGAAGCAGCAGAAGCACAAACAGCAGTAAATGGTGCAAAAGATAAAGGTGTAGTAGATGTTAAAGCTGTAGATCCAGCAGCGGCTAAGAAACCAGAAGCTAAGAAAGCAGTTGATGACGCTCTTAAAGCTAAAGTAGCTGCAATTGACGCACGTGAAGACTTAACTCCAGCAGAAAAACAAACAGCTAAAGATAAAGCAGCAGCAGAAGCTAAGAAAGCAACAGATGCAATCGATGCAGCAACAACAGATGCAGCAGTAGATACAGCTAAAACAGCAGGTACTGGAGAAATTGCGAAAGTAAACCCAGTAGCGAAAACAAAAGCTAAAGAAGAAATCGCAAAAGAGTTAGCTAAGAAAGAAGAAGCAATCGATGGACGTACTGACTTAACAGATGCAGAGAAAGCAAAAGCTAAGGAAGACGCAAAAGCGAAAGCAAAAGAAGCAACAGACGCTATTAATGCACAACCAGATAACGCAGAAACACCAGACAAAGCAGCAGAAGCACAAAAAGCAGTAGATGGTGCAAAAGATAAAGGTGTAGCAGACGTTAAAGCTGTAAACCCAGTAGCTAAAGAAGCAGCTAAGAAAGCAATCGCAGATGAATTAGCTGAGAAAGAAAAAGCCATCGACGGACGTACTGACTTAACTGATGAAGAAAAAGCAGCAGCTAAGAAAGATGCGCAAGATAAAGCTAAGGAAGCAACAGATGCAATCGATGCTCAACCAAGTAACGCAGCAACACCAGAAGCAGCAGAAAAAGCACAAACAGCAGTAAATGGTGCAAAAGATAAAGGTGTAGCAGATGTTAAAGCTGTAGATCCAGCAGCGGCTAAGAAACCAGCAGCTAAGAAAGCCATCGACGACGCTCTTAAAGCTAAGGAAGATGCAATTGACGCTCGTACAGACTTGACAGATGACGAGAAGAAAGCAGCGAAAGATCTAGCTAAAGATGCAGCAGATAAGGCTAAAGCAGCAATTGATGCAGCAACAACAGATGCAGCAGTAGATACAGCTAAAGACGCTGGTACTGGAGCAGTTGAAGCAATCAATCCAGAAGCCAAAGCTAAACCAGAAGCTAAGAAAGCTATTGATGACGCTCTTAAAGCTAAGGAAGACGCAATTGACGCTCGTACAGACTTGACAGATGACGAGAAGAAAGCAGCTAAAGAAGCAGCTAAAGAAGCAGCAGATAAAGCTAAAGCAGCAATTGATGCAGCACCAAGCAATGCAGAAGTAGATAAAGCTAAAGAAGCAGGAACTGGTGAAATTGCAAAAGTTAACCCAGTAGCTAAAGAAGCAGCTAAGAAAGCAGTAGCGGATGAATTAGCTAAGAAAGAAGCAGAAATCGCTGGCCGTAACGATCTCACAGATGAAGAGAAAGCTAAAGCCAAAGAAGAAGCTCAAGCAAAAGCTAAGGAAGCAACAGATGCAATCGATGCTCAACCAAGCAACGCAGAAACACCAGAAAAAGCAGCAGAAGCGCAAACAGCAGTAGATGGTGCTAAAGATAAAGGTGTAGCAGATGTTACAGCAGTAAATCCAGCAGCAACTAAGAAACCAGAAGCTAAGAAAGCAATCGATGACGCTCTTAAAGCTAAGGAAGCAGCAATTGACGCTCGTACAGACTTGACAGATGACGAGAAGAAAGCAGCTAAAGATGCAGCTAAAGATGCAGCAGATAAAGCTAAAGAAGCAATTGATGCAGCACCAAGTGATGCGGAAGTAGATAAAGCTAAAGAAGCTGGTACTGGAGCAGTTGAAGCAATCAATCCAGAAGCCAAAGCTAAACCAGAAGCTAAGCAAGCAATCGATGACGCTCTTAAAGCTAAGGAAGCAGCAATTGACGCTCGTACAGACTTGACAGATGACGAGAAGAAAGCAGCTAAAGATGCAGCTAAAGATGCAGCAGATAAGGCTAAAGAAGCAATTGATGCAGCACCAAGCAATGCAGAAGTAGATAAAGCTAAGGAAGCTGGTACTGGAGCAGTTGAAGCAATCAATCCAGAAGCCAAAGCTAAACCAGAAGCTAAGCAAGCAATCGATGACGCTCTTAAAGCTAAGGAAGCAGCAATTGACGCTCGTACAGACTTGACAGATGACGAGAAGAAAGCAGCTAAAGATGCAGCTAAAGATGCAGCAGATAAGGCTAAAGAAGCAATTGATGCAGCACCAAGCAATGCAGAAGTAGATAAAGCTAAAGAAGCTGGTACTGGTGAAATCGCCAAAGTTAACCCAGTAGCTAAAGAAGCAGCTAAGAAAGCAGTTGCGGATGAATTGAAAGCTAAAGAAGCAGAAATTGCTGGCCGTAACGACCTCACAGATGAAGAGAAAGCTAAAGCCAAAGAAGAAGCTCAAGCGAAAGCTAAGGAAGCAACAGATGCAATCGATGCTCAACCAAGCAACGCAGAAACACCAGAGAAAGCAGCAGAAGCTCAAACAGCAGTAGATGGTGCTAAAGATAAAGGTGTAGCAGATGTTAAAGCTGTAGATCCAGAAGCCAAAGCTAAACCAGTAGCTAAGAAAGCCATCGAAGATAAATTAGCAAAACAATTGGAAGACATTGCTAACACTCCAGATGCTACAGATGATGAGAAGAAAGTTGCAGCAGATGCAGCTAAAGCTCTAGCAGAAGGAGCTAAGAAAGAAATCGATAAAGCTGGAACAGATGCAGAAGTTAAGCAACTTCAAGAAGAAGCTGAAGGTGAAATCGAAAAATCTGTACCTGTTGTAGAAGATAAGCCAAATGCACGTAAAGCAATTGAAGATGAAGCAAAAGCTAAGAAAGAAGCAATTGATGCACGTACAGACTTAACTCCTAAAGCTAAAGAAGATCTTAAAGCTCAAGTAGATGCAATCGCAGATCAAGCTAAGAAATCTGTAGATGCAGCTAAAACATCAGAAGCTGTTGATGGAATTGAAGAGTCAGATAAAGCGGCTATTAAAGCTGTAGGTGAAGTGAATATTCCGGCTGATAAAGTTCTTGTAAATAATCCAAGTGCTTTAACAGATGATGAAAAAGCTAAGGTCTTAGAAGCTGTTAAGAAAGTAAATCCAGATGCTAAAGAAATTACTCAAGACGCAGATGGAAATGTTACTGTTACAACTCCAGATGGGCACAAAGAAATCATCACTCCTGAGCAAGTAGTGAAAACTGCAGCTACAGCAAATGATCCAAAAGCAGGCAACGATATCGTTAAACCAGCGGATAAAGTAGTTGTAAATGATCCAGCTAAGTTGACAGATGCTGAGAAGGAGAAAATTAAAGCAGCAGTTGAAGCTGTAAATCCAAACTCAATTGTAGTAGTTGATGACAAAGGAAATGCTAAAGTTTCAACTCCAGATGGTCAAACACAAGTTATTCCTGTAGAAGAATTAGTACGTACTGTTGAAGATACTAAGAAACCAAATGCAGGTAACGACATCGTTAAACCAGCAGATAAGACTGTAGTAGCAAATCCAGAAAAACTTACAGATACTGAGAAGAAAGCAATCGAAGATAAAGTTAAAGCTGTAAACCCAGATGCAACAGTAGTTGTAGATGACAAAGGAAATACGACAGTCACAACCCCAGAAGGTAAGACAGCCGTAATTCCAGCAGCAGACTTGACGAAAGATCCAGAAACTGCAACTAAACCAAATGCAGGCAACGACATCGTTAAACCAGCAGATAAGACAGCAGTTAAAGATCCAGCTAACTTAACTCCAGAAGAGAAGAAAGCGATCGAAGATAAAGTTAAAGCTGTAAATCCAGGTGCAACAGTAGTTGTAGATGATAAAGGAAATGCGACAGTTACAACCCCAGAAGGTAAGACAGCCGTAATTCCAGCAACAGACTTGACGAAAGATCCAGAAGCTGCAACTAAACCAAATGCAGGCAACGACATCGTTAAACCAGCAGATAAGACAGCAGTTAAAGATCCAGCTAACTTAACTCCAGAAGAGAAGAAAGCGATCGAAGATAAAGTTAAAGCTGTAAACCCAGGTGCAACAGTAGTTGTAGATGATAAAG
>NZ_VFSH01000001.1:0-206717 GCF_006385785.1 Streptococcus shenyangsis | reverse complement strand
AACGACATCGTTAAACCAGCAGATAAGACAGCAGTTAAAGATCCAGCTAACTTAACTCCAGAAGAGAAGAAAGCGATCGAAGATAAAGTTAAAGCTGTAAACCCAGGTGCAACAGTAGTTGTAGATGATAAAGGAAATGCGACAGTCACAACCCCAGAAGGTAAGACAGCCGTAATTCCAGCAGCAGACTTGACGAAAGATCCAGAAACTGCAACTAAACCAAATGCAGGTAACGACATCGTTAAACCAGCAGATAAGACAGCAGTTAAAGATCCAGCTAACTTAACTCCAGAAGAGAAGAAAGCGATCGAAGATAAAGTTAAAGCTGTAAACCCAGGTGCAACAGTAGTTGTAGATGATAAAGGAAATGCGACAGTTACAACTCCAGAAGGTAAGACAGCCGTAATTCCAGCAACAGACTTGACTAAGTCACCAGCAGACGCAGCTAAAGCAAATGCAGGAAATACAGTAAACACACCAGCAGCTAAGGTAGAAGTTAAAGATCCAGCCAAATTAACAGATGAAGAAAAAGCTAAAGTTAAGGAAGCAATTGAGGCAGTAAACCCAGGATCTAAAGTTGTAGTAGACGATAAAGGAAACGCAACAGTCACAACCCCAGAAGGTGATGTAGTAGTAATTCCAACAACAGACTTAACTAAATCACCAGCAGACGCAGGTAAAGCAAATGCAGGAAATGCAGTAAACACACCAGCAGCTAAGGTAGAAGTTAAAGATCCAGCCAAATTAACAGATGAAGAAAAAGCTAAAGTTAAGAAAGCAGTAGAGGATGTAAACCCAGGATCTAAAGTTGTAGTAGACGATAAAGGAAACACAACAGTCACAACCTCAGAAGGTAAGACAGCAACCATTCCAGCAGCAGATGTAACTAAGTCAGCAGCAGATGCAGGTAAAGCAAATGCAGGAAATGCAGTAAACACACCAGCAGCTAAGGTAGAAGTTAAAGATCCAGCTAACTTAACAGACGCTGAGAAGAAAGCAATCGAAGACAAAGTTAAAGCTGTAAATCCAGGATCTAAAGTTGTAGTAGACGATAAAGGAAACGTAACAGTTACAACTCCAGAAGGTAAAACAGCAACCATTCCAGCAGCAGATGTAACTAAGTCAGCAGCAGACGCAGGTAAAGCAAATGCAGGAAATGGAGCAAACACACCAGCAACTAAGACAGTAGTAAAAGATCCAGCTAAGTTAACAGATGAAGAAAAAGCAAAAGTTAAGAAAGCAGTAGAGGATGTAAACCCAGGATCAACTGTAGTAGTAAATGATAAAGGTGATGTAATCGTTACTAAAGGTGATGGAACAGTATTAGTAATCCCAGAACTTGACTTAGTAATTCCAGAAGATAAATTAACTGATCCAACTCAACAAAATGGTGTGAACACACCAGCAACTAGAGTGTTAGTTGGAGATAAAGCTAAATTAACAGCTGATGAAATTGAAAAAGTTAAAGAATCAATTAAAGCAGTCAACCCAGGATCAACTGTAGTAGTAGACGATAAAGGAAACGCAACAGTTACAACCCCAGAAGGTAAGACAGCAACAATTCCAGCAGCTCAATTAGTTAAAGATGCTAAAGATGTTGCAGCTAAGAACAATGGTGAAAACATCAATGTTGACTTCGAAAAAGAAACAGTAGCAGACTTCAATAACTTAACGGATGCAGAAAAAGAAGCTGCAAAAGCTAAGATTAAAGGAGCAAATGCTGATGTAGTAGAAGTTATCTTCGACAAAGCAGGAAATGCAACTGTAATTACTAAAGATGGTAAAGTTTACACAATCGTAGCTAAAGATATCTTCAAACAACGTCCATATGTACCATCAAATGGTGGCGGCAATAACAGTGGTAACGGTAACGGAACTTCTGGCAATAACGGAGCAACTAACACTGATGCAAAAGTGGATAAAGCGAAGTTAGAAGGTGCTATTCGTCAATTAGATGAATTAATCGTTAAAGAATCAGCTAAGCTTGATGCAGAAACTGCAAAAGAAGCGAATGCATTATTAGCAGATGCTAAGAAAGTATTTGCCAATGCAGACGCAAGTCAAGCAGAAGTGGATGCAATGGTTAAACGTATCGAAGGCTTTATGGCGAAAGTTGCTTCATCAACTGATCATGCAACTCCAGCTAACGACCAAGCTGCTCAAACACCAGCTGTAGATACAGCTACTACTCAAGCAGCATCAGCACAAGCAAATGCGCGTAAAGTAGCTAAAGAATTGCCAAATACAGGTACAGCAGATTCTACTGTAGCTATGGTAGCAGCTGCAGCAAGTGCATTACTTGGTCTTGGTCTTGCAGGTCGTCGTCGTAAAGAAGACGAAGAAGCTTAATTGGTAGATTGTTTGATAAACATCAGATGATAAATCCGATTTTCAAAGCTTAAACAAGTACCTCTCACAAGAAAATCTCCTAGCAGGAAAGCCTGCTAGGAGATTTTTGCATTTTAGGAAGTGGACGGTTGACTTGGTAACCAGCTAAGGGTGAAGGTTAGTTGCTCAGCTTTTAAGAGGTCTTGGTGTTGAATACTAGTTATAGAGGTATTATCTAGTCTACATTCTTTTACAAAGTTAAAATGGCTGTGGTTTTGTTTAGTATGGATATCCAGCCATTTATCTTCTTTAGCCAGATAGATTCGGAGGTGGTCAAAGAGAGGGATTCCGAGGTCATAGCTTGGTTTTCCTGGACAGGTCGGATAAAAACCGAGAGCTGACCAGATGTACCAGGCCGAGAGACTGCCGTTATCCTCATCGCCAGGATAGGCTTCCCAACTTGGATGAAAAGCTTTTTGACGGAGAGTCTTGATGAGAAGGGCAGTGTAGTCAGGGTAATTGCTGTAGCGGAAGAGATAAGGAATGTGGAAACTCGGCTGGTTGGAAATGGCGAGTTGCCCAAAAGGAGCAGTAGCCATCTCGCTCATTTCGTGAATCTCGTAGCCATAGCCTGTTGTCTCAAAGAGAGGAGCCTCCTGACAGGCTTTTAAAAGATAGTTGCTAAAGGCTTCTTTTCCACCCATAAGTTGGATCAAACCTGGGATGTCGTGGAGGACACCTAGGGTTGCTTGAATGGCTGAACATTCGGCATAATCACGTCCCCAACTATAAGGAGAGAAGTCAGGGCGGAAGTTGCCTTGACCATCACGCGCTCGCATGTAACCTGTCTCAGCATCAAATAGATGGCGGTAATTTTGTGACGCAGTTCTATAAGTTTCCGCGATGTCATTCTGACCGAGTTTTTCGGCACAGCTGGCGATACAAAAGTCACTATAGGCGTAGTCTAGGGTATGGCTAACACTTTCGTGGTGGTCGGTAGAGAGGTAGCCCAGTTCTTGGTATTGGGCTAGTCCGTGGCGACCATTGATGCCGAGAGGGTCGGACTTGGTGGCTGTTTCAAGCATGGCTTGGAGGAGTTCTTCTTCTAGGTCGGTGGCCATGTCCTTGCAGGCGCTATCTGCGATAATGCCGTCTAAAAGGGTACCTGGCATCATACCCCGTTCATCTGGAGCCAACCATTTTGGAAGGAATCCAGTATCACGATAGATATTGAGAAAGCCTTCTAAAAAGCGGTGATAGTGCTCCGGTATGATAAGGGCAAAGAGGGGGAATGTGGTGCGGAAGGTATCCCAGAAACCATTGTTGCTGAAGAGGACACCAGGCTTGACAGTTCCAGTAGCCAGATCCTTGTGGATGGCGTGCCCTGATTCGTCAACCTCATAAAAAGTCTGAGGAAAGAGGAAGAGTCTGTAGAGGCAGTGGTCAAAGAAGGTTCGGTCAGCCTCTCCTGTCTCTATAATATCAAAACGATGGAGGAGATTTTCCCAATCTTTTTGTGCACTTGCTTTGCAGTTATCGAAGTCTTGTTGAGGTAGATTAAGCAGTGCTTGAGAAGGAGAGATGAAAGAAGTCGCTAGCTGAATTTCAGCATGACTATCTGACAGGTCGATTCGCCAGTCTCCACCTTCTTGGCTAATAGCAAGAATATCCGTATTCATTTGCAGGACTGTGAACATCGTTAGTGGATTTTTGTTGGTTTCAGTTTTTCCCTCTTGTCGCAGGGCAAGAGTTCGCTTATCTACTTGATCCATGGTCAGTTCCTCTGCTGCGTGAAGATAGAGGGAGAGGGCTTTGCCTTGCTTTTGCTCCAAACGAATAGAAGCACCGTAGCAAGTCGGTGTGAGCTGGGTTTCAATCTGATAGCGCAGGGAGAAAATCTTCAGATAATGAGGTTGGAAAGAGGCCTTATCCATATCATAGGAAGACTGACGATGGAAGAGACTGTCTCCACCCAGTTGGCCTGTGACAGGTGTCAGAAGGATCCAAGAGTAGTCCCCAATCCAAGGACTGGGCTGGTGGGTTAATCGAATCCCCTGAAAGATAGGCAGATGTGGATCAAAAAACCAAGATCCATCCTGGTCACTGGTCTGGGGCACAAAGTAATTCATCCCGAAAGGGACGCCCGTATAAGGCAGAGTATTTCCCCGAGAAAAGGCATGCTTGCTGGCGGTCCCCAAGCGAGTATCGATGGTTTCAAGTAGTGGTTTCATAGTCTTTCCTTTAGCTGTTTTTCTACATTATATCAGAAAAAGAGGGTCTTTAGAAAAGGAGTTTTAAAGATAACTATTTTGTAGAAAAATGACTATCATTTGTGTATGTATTTTCTGCCTTAAAAGCTATATACTGAAAATGAAACTTGTTTGAAAGAGGATACTGCACGATGATTTATTCAAAAGAAATTGTTAGAGAATGGCTGGATGAAGTAGCAGAACGTGCTAAGGACCATCCAGAGTGGGTGGATGTCTTTGAGCGTTGCTATACAGACACCTTGGACAATACGGTTGAAATCCTAGAAGATGGTTCAACTTTTGTCTTGACTGGGGATATTCCTGCTATGTGGCTTCGGGATTCGACAGCCCAACTCAGACCCTACCTTCATGTGGCTAAAAGAGATGACCTCCTGCGTCAGACCATTGCTGGTTTGGTCAAACGTCAGATGACCTTGGTACTCAAGGATCCTTATGCCAACTCATTTAACATTGAGGAAAACTGGAAGGGGCACCACGAGACTGACCATACAGACCTTAATGGATGGATTTGGGAACGCAAGTACGAAGTGGACTCTCTTTGCTATCCTTTGCAGTTGGCTTATCTCCTTTGGAAAGAGACTGGCGAGACTAGTCAGTTTGATGAAACTTTTGTTGCAGCGACTAAGAAGATTCTCCATCTTTGGACGGTAGAACAGGACCACAAGAACTCTCCTTATCGTTTTGTTCGTGATACCGATCGTAAGGAAGACACTTTGGTAAATGATGGCTTTGGACCTGATTTTGCAGTGACAGGTATGACTTGGTCAGCTTTTCGTCCGAGCGATGACTGCTGTCAGTATAGTTACTTGATTCCGTCCAATATGTTTGCAGTAGTAGTCTTGGGTTACGTGCAAGAAATCTTTGCAAAATTAGACCTAGCTGATAGCGAGAGTATTATTGCTGATGCTAAGCGTCTCCAGTCTGAAATCCAAGAAGGAATCGAAAACTACGCTTACACCACCAATAGTAAGGGTGAAAAGATTTACGCCTTTGAAGTGGATGGCTTGGGAAATGCTAGCATCATGGATGATCCAAACGTACCAAGTTTACTGGCTGCGCCGTATCTGGGCTATTGCGACATTGAAGACGAAGTGTATCAAGCAACTCGTCGCACTATTTTGAGCCCAGAAAATCCCTACTTCTACCAAGGAGAATATGCTAGTGGTCTCGGAAGTTCTCATACCTTCTATCGCTATATCTGGCCAATTGCTCTTTCTATCCAAGGCTTGACAACAAGAGATAAGGCAGAGAAGAAATTCTTGCTGGATCAGCTGGTTGCTTGCGATGGTGGGACAGGTGTCATGCATGAAAGCTTCCACGTGGACGACCCAACTCTCTACTCTCGTGAATGGTTCTCCTGGGCCAACATGATGTTCTGTGAGTTAGTCTTGGATTACCTGGATATCCGCTAATACTCTTCGAAAATCAAATTCAAACCACGTCAGCTTCGCCTTGCCGTACTCAAGTACAGCCTGCGGCTAGCTTCCTAGTTTGCTCTTTGATTTTCATTGAGTATAAGGAGCTCGCTTTAGTTTCACCGATTCGTGTCAGAATCACACCTTTACATTTAAAACGTTAAAATTTAAATTTAGAATGAGGTTTTACTTCATGGAAAATGTTGTTGTACATATTATCTCACATAGTCACTGGGATCGTGAGTGGTACTTGCCTTTTGAAAGCCACCGTATGCAGTTGGTGGAATTATTTGACAATCTCTTTGATCTCTTTGAAAATGATCCTGAATTCAAGAGCTTCCACTTGGATGGTCAAACCATTGTCCTTGATGACTACTTGGAGATTCGCCCTGAAAATCGCGACAAAGTTCAACGCTACATTGACGAAGGAAAATTGAAAATTGGTCCCTTTTACATTCTGCAGGATGATTACTTGATTTCAAGTGAAGCCAATGTCCGCAATACCTTGATTGGCCAAGCAGAAGCTGCAAAATGGGGCAAATCAACCCAGATTGGTTACTTCCCAGATACCTTTGGAAATATGGGGCAAGCGCCTCAAATCCTTCAAAAATCAGGCATTCACGTAGCAGCCTTTGGTCGTGGTGTGAAGCCGATTGGATTTGACAACCAAGTCCTCGAAGATGAGCAGTTTACTTCTCAGTTTTCAGAAATGTACTGGCAGGGTGCGGATGGTAGTCGTGTCCTCGGTATCCTCTTTGCCAACTGGTACAGTAACGGGAATGAAATTCCAGTTGATAAAGATGAGGCCTTGACCTTCTGGAAACAAAAATTGTCAGATGTGCGTGCCTACGCTTCGACTAACCAATGGTTGATGATGAACGGCTGTGACCACCAGCCTGTACAGAAAAATCTGAGCGAAGCCATTCGTGTGGCAAATGAACTCTTCCCAGATGTAACCTTTGTTCATAGTTCCTTTGATGAATATGTTCAAGCTGTGGAAGGTGCCCTTCCTGAACACTTATCAACGGTTACAGGTGAGTTGACCAGTCAGGAAACAGACGGCTGGTACACACTTGCCAATACTTCTTCATCACGTATTTATCTCAAACAAGCCTTCCAGGAAAATAGTAATCTGCTAGAACAAGTGGTAGAACCCTTGACCGTCATTACTGGTGGACATAACCACAAGGACCAGTTGACCTATGCTTGGAAAACACTTTTGCAGAATGCGCCGCATGATAGTATCTGTGGCTGTAGCGTGGACGAAGTTCACCGTGAGATGGAGACACGTTTTGCCAAGGTCAACCAAGTCGGAAACTTTGTTAAGAGCAACTTGCTCAATGAGTGGAAGGGTAAAATTGCTACGGCTAAGGCTCAAAGTGATCACCTCTTTACGGTTATTAACACAGGCTTGCATGATAAGGTCGATACGGTTAGTACAGTAATTGATGTGGTGACTTGTGATTTCAAGGAATTGCACCCAACAGAAGGTTACAAGAAGATGGCTGCTCTTACCTTGCCAAGCTACCGTGTGGAGGACTTGGATGGTCGTCCTTTAGAGGCTAAAATCGAAGACCTCGGAGCTAATTTTGAGTACGATTTACCAAAAGATAAGTTCCGCCAAGCTCGTATCGCTCGCCAAGTGCGCGTGACCATTCCAGTTCACCTAGCGCCACTTTCTTGGACAACCTTCCAATTGCTGGAAGGAGAACAAGAACACCGCGACGGTATTTACCAAAACGGAGTGATTGATACGCCATTTGTAACGGTGAGTATGGATGACAACATTACAGTCTATGACAAGACAACTCACGAAGCTTACGAAGACTTTATCCGCTTCGAAGACCGTGGGGACATCGGAAACGAGTATATCTATTTCCAACCAAAAGGCACAGAGCCAATCTATGCAGAGCTTAAGGGTTACGAGGTCTTGGAAAACACAGCTCGCTACGCTAAGATTTTGCTCAAACATGAATTGACTGTGCCTATCAGTGCCGATAAAAAGCTAGAAGAAGAGCAAAAAGGCATTATCGAGTTTATGAAGCGTGAGGCTGGACGGTCAGAAGAATTGACAAGCATTCCTCTTGAAACTGAGTTGACTGTCTTTGTTGACAATCCACAAATCCGCTTCAAGACTCGCTTTACTAACACTGCTAAAGACCACCGTATCCGTCTCTTGGTCAAGACTCATAACACGCGTCCAAGCAATGATTCCGAAAGCATCTATGAAGTGGTGACACGACCAAACAAACCAGCGGCTTCATGGGAAAATCCTGAAAATCCTCAACACCAACAAGCCTTTGTCAGTCTGTATGACGATGAAAAAGGTGTGACTGTATCCAACAAGGGATTGAATGAATACGAAATCCTTAGAGACGACACCATTGCCGTGACTATTTTGCGTGCATCAGGTGAATTGGGTGACTGGGGCTACTTCCCAACACCAGAAGCTCAGTGCTTGCGTGAGTTTGAAGTCGAATTTGCGATTGAATGCCACCAAGCCCAAGAACGCTTTTCAGCCTATCGTCGTGCTAAAGCCTTGCAGACACCATTTACTAGCCTTCAGCTTGCTAAACAAGAAGGAAGCGTGGCTGCGACTGGTAGCCTCTTGAGCCATTCTGTTCTCAGCATACCGCAAATCTGTCCAACAGCCTTTAAGGTATCTGAAAATGAAGAAGGCTATGTTCTTCGTTACTACAATATGTGTAGTGAAAATGTACGTGTACCGGAAAGTCAACATCTCTTCCTTGACCTACTTGAACGACCATACCCAGTTCATAGAGGCCTCATTTCACCACAAGAGATTCGTACAGAATTCATCAAAAAAGAAGAAATTTAATTTCAAAAAGTAAACATAAAGAGAAAGGAGGGGCGAAAAGGTAAGAACTAACTGCTGATTCGCCCCTTTTTATGGTAAAAACAATGACTATTGCAACGATTGATATCGGAGGGACTGGGATTAAGTTTGCCAGTCTGACTCCTGATGGGAAAATACTGAATAAGACAAGCATTCCAACGCCTGAAAGTTTGGAGGATTTACTAGCTTGGTTAGATCAGTGCTTGTCAGAGCAGGATTACAGTGGGATTGCTATGAGCGTTCCAGGCGCGGTCAATCAAGAGACAGGTGTGATTGATGGCTTCAGTGCGGTGCCCTACATCCACGGATTTTCTTGGTATGAGGCGCTTAGCTCTTATCAGATTCCTGTCCATCTGGAAAATGATGCCAACTGCGTTGGACTCAGTGAATTACTGGCTCATCCAGAACTTGAAAATGCAGCCTGTGTCGTGATTGGGACAGGGATTGGCGGAGCCATGATTATCAATGGCAGACTTCACCGAGGTCGCCACGGCCTGGGTGGAGAATTTGGCTACATGACCACCCTTGCCCCTGCTGAAAAGCTCAACAACTGGTCGCAACTAGCGTCAACTGGAAATATGGTGCGATACGTGATTGAAAAATCTGGTCAGACTGATTGGGACGGTCGCAAGATTTACCAAGAGGCCGCAGCAGGAAATGACCTTTGCCAAGAAGCCATTGAGCGCATGAACCGTAATCTGGCGCAAGGCTTGCTCAATATTCAGTATCTCATCGATCCAGATGTCATTAGTCTGGGAGGCTCTATCAGTCAGAATCCCGACTTTATCCAAGGTGTTCAAAAAGCTGTCGATGAATTTGTCGAAACCTACGAAGAATACACGGTCGCACCAGTTATCCAAGCCTGCACCTATCATGCAGATGCCAATCTCTACGGTGCCCTTGTCAACTGGTTACAGGAGGAAAATCAATGGTAATTTTTACAGGACTTAGTTCCAAACAAACTCAGGCAATCGACTTGCTAACAAAGCATATTTCTTTACCAGATGTGGAAGTATCTGTCGCCCAGTCTGACCAAGCCTCTATCTCTATCAAGGGTGAGGGTGGTCACTATCAATTGACCTACCGCAAACCTTACCAACTCTACCGTGCCTTGTCCCTGTTGGCAACATTCCTAGCAGAAGGTGACAAGGTAGAGATTGAGGAACAAGCAGCTTATGAAGATTTAGCCTATATGGCAGACTGTTCTCGAAATGCGGTGCTGAATGTGGCTTCTGCCAAGCAGGTGATTGAGGTCTTGGCTCTCATGGGCTACTCAACCTTTGAGCTCTACATGGAAGATACCTACCAGATTGAAGGGCAGCCTTACTTTGGCTATTTCCGTGGAGCTTATTCGGCTGAGGAGTTGCAGGAAATCGAAGCCTATGCCCAGCAGTTTGACATGACCTTTGTGCCTTGCATCCAGACCTTGGCCCACTTGTCAGCCTTTGTCAAATGGGGTGTCAAAGAAGTGCAGGAGCTCCGTGATGTAGAGGATATTCTCCTCATTGGCGAAGAAAAGGTTTATAACCTGATTGATGGCATGTTTGCTACTCTATCTAAACTACAAACTCGCAAGGTCAATATTGGGATGGACGAAGCCCACCTGGTTGGTTTGGGACGCTACTTGATTCTGAACGGTGTTGTGGATCGTAGTCTCCTCATGTGCCAACACTTGGAGCGCGTGCTGGATATTGCTGACAAATATGGTTTCCACTGCCAGATGTGGAGCGATATGTTCTTTAAACTTATGTCAGCAGATGGGCAGTACGACCGCGATGTGGAAATCCCAGAGGAAACGCGTGTCTACCTAGACCGTCTCAAAGACCGTGTGACATTGGTTTACTGGGACTATTATCAGGATAGCGAGGAAAAATACAATCGCAACTTCCGCAATCATCATAAGATTAGTCATGACCTTGCCTTTGCAGGTGGTGCTTGGAAGTGGATTGGTTTCACACCCAACAACCATTTCAGCCGTCTAGTAGCTATTGAGGCTAATAAAGCCTGCCGTGCCAATGAGATAAAAGAAGTCATTGTAACGGGTTGGGGGGACAATGGTGGGGAAACTGCCCAATTCTCTGTCCTACCAAGTTTGCAAATCTGGGCAGAACTCAGCTATCGCAATGACCTAGACCGTTTGTCTGCTCATTTCCAGACCAATACAGGTTTATCAGTTGAGGATTTCATGCAGATTGACCTAGCCAACCTCTTGCCAGATCTACCAGGCAATCTCAGTGGGATCAATCCTAACCGCTATGTCTTTTATCAGGATGTTCTCTGTCCGATCCTTGACCGACACATGAAACCTGAACAGGACAAACCGCACTTCGCTCAGGCTGCTGAGACCCTTGCTAACATTAAAGAAAAAGCTGGAAACTATGCCTATCTTTTTGAAACTCAGGCCCAGTTGAACCATATTTTAAGTAGCAAAGTCGATGTGGGACGACGCATTCGTCAGGCTTACCAAACGGATGATAAAGAAAGTCTGCAAGAAATCGCAAGACAAGAATTACCAGAACTCAGAAGCCAAATCGAACACTTCCATGCTCTCTTTAGCCACCAATGGCTGAAAGAAAACAAGGTCTTTGGCTTGGATACAGTTGACATCCGTATGGGCGGACTCTTGCAACGCATCAAGCGAGCAGAAAGTCGTATTGAGGCTTATCTGGCAGGTCAGCTTGACCGTATTGACGAGTTAGAAGTGGAAATCCTGCCATTTACTGACTTCTACGCAGATAAGGATTTCGCAGCTACAACAGCCAACCAGTGGCATACCATCGCGACAGCCTCAACGATTTACACGACTTAGAACAAGAATACTGTGGCTTATGCAGAGTGTTTCTCGTGAAACATCCCTTTCTTCAAAAGTACTCCACATAAAATAATTTGTGGAGTTTTTTCTATAATTAGTAGTTTAACCTAACCTTCAAATAGGAGTATACTAATAATGTAATCGTTATCAAAAGTCTAAAAAGGAATTTTTAGATGGGTATCAAAATAAAAAAGGGAGGAAATTATGAATAAGTTTTCAAAAACCTTGAGAGATAACTGGATCTTTCTCTTGATGGTTTTGCCAGGGGCACTCTGGTTGATTCTATTCTTCTACATTCCAGTATTTGGGAACGTGGTTGCCTTCAAAGACTACCACATGACTAGTAATGGTTTCATAGATAGTATCATGAATAGTAAATGGGTCGGACTCGATAATTTCAGATTCTTATTTAGTTCAAAAGACGCCTTTATTATTACACGAAATACTGTCCTCTACAATCTCGGCTTTATCTTTATTGGTTTAATTGTATCTGTAGGGATTGCCATTATTCTCAGTGAACTCCGTTCTAAGAGAATGGTTAAGATCTTCCAAACTTCCATGTTGTTCCCTTACTTCTTGTCTTGGGTTATCATCAGTTTCTTTACAGATGCCTTCCTAAACATTGATAAAGGGGTGTTCAACCATTTCCTAGAGTCTATCGGAATGAAGGAAATCAATTTCTACGCTGACTTAGGTATCTGGCCATATCTCCTACTTTTCCTAGGTATTTGGAAAGGTTTTGGATATAGCAGTGTCATGTACTATGCAACAATCATGGGAATTGATCCAACCTACTATGAAGCAGCAACGGTGGACGGTGCTAGCAAATGGCAACGAATTCGCAATGTAACCATTCCACAGTTAACACCGTTGGTAACCGTATTGACTATCCTGGCAGTAGGAAATATCTTCCGTGCAGACTTCGGTCTCTTCTACCAAATCCCCCATAATGCTGGTCAGCTTTATAACGTAACCAACGTCTTGGACGTATATGTTTATAATGGTTTGACCCAGACAGCGGATATCGGGATGGCTTCAGCGGCAGGTCTCTACCAATCAGTAGTCGGTTTGCTTTTGGTTATCCTATCAAACTTACTTGCAAGACGAGTTGATCCAAACTCAGCCTTGTTCTAGAAAGGAGGAGAATATGGCAGAAAAGAAAATTAAAAAAGAAAAAATTGATAATGTCGGCATTCACTCCTTCAGTAAGAAAGCAGATATCTTCTTCAGTACCATTTCTGGTTTGATCGCCCTCTCTTGTATCCTACCCTTCGTATTCGTTATCGTTATTTCGGTGACAGATGAAAAGAGTATCCTTCAAAATGGATATAGCTTCTTCCCGTCACAATTTGGATTAGACGGATTTGAGTTCTTGGCACAGTTTAAGGATAAAATCTTACAAGCCCTCTTCATCTCAGTCTTTGTAACCGTAGTTGGGACATTGACAAATGTCTTTATCACAACAACTTATGCTTATGCCATTTCACGGACAACCTTTAAGTACCGCAGATTCTTTACAATCTTCGTTCTACTTAGTATGTTGTTTAACGCTGGTTTGGTACCAGGTTATATCGTGGTCACTCGTTTGCTTCAACTTGGTGATACAGTTTGGGCCTTGATTGTTCCAATGCTTCTCTCACCATTTAACATCATCTTGATGCGTTCCTTCTTTAAGAAGACCATTCCAGAAGCTATTCTAGAATCTGCTCGTATCGATGGTGCCAGTGAAGCACGGATCTTCTTCCAAATCTGTTTGCCATTGTCACTACCAGGTATCGCAACCATCACGCTCTTGACAGCACTTGGTTTCTGGAATGACTGGTTCAACGCCCTTCTTTACATTAAGAGTGACAACTTGTATCCATTACAATATTTGCTCATGCAAATCCAACAAAATATGGACTACATCGCCAAAGCAGTCGGCCTATCTGGTCAACTGGGAGTTGCTCTACCGAAGGAAACAGGACGTATGGCCATGGTTGTGGTCGCAACCCTTCCAATCGCAATTTTGTATCCTTTCTTCCAACGCTACTTTGTAAAAGGTTTGACTATCGGTGGTGTGAAAGAATAGTACTTGTTGAGAAAAAATATTTCTCATTTCCCAACTTCCCTTGTGTGAAGTTAAGATCATTACATTGTTTATAAGTTTAAAAATAAAAAAAGGAGTTTTTATCATGAAAAACTGGAAAAAATATGCTTTTGCATCTGCTAGCGTAGTCGCTTTGGCTGCTGGTCTCGCTGCTTGTGGAAACCTTTCAGGTAACAACAAGAAAGCTGCTGATTCTGCTTCAGGTGAAAAACCTGTTATCAAAATGTACCAAATCGGTGACAAACCAGATAACTTGGATGAATTGCTAGAAAATGCCAACAAAATCATTGGAGAAAAAGTTGGTGCTAAATTGGATATCCAATATCTTGGATGGGGTGACTATGATAAGAAAATGTCAGTTATCACATCATCTGGTGAAAACTACGATATCGCCTTTGCATCTAACTATGTTGTAAATGCTCAAAAAGGTGCTTATGCTGATTTGACTGACTTGTACAAGAAAGAAGGGGCAGAGCTTTACAAAGCACTTGACCCAGCTTACATCAAAGGTAACAGCATCAACGGTAAAATTTACGCAGTTCCAGTTGCAGCCAACGTTGCCTCATCTCAAAACTTCGCCTTCAACGGAACTCTTCTTGCTAAATACGGTATCGATATTTCAGGTGTCACTTCATACGAAACACTTGAACCAGTCTTGAAACAAATCAAAGAGAAAGCTCCAGATGTAGTGCCATTTGCGGTTACTAAGAACTTCATCCCATCTGATAACTTTGACTACCCAGTTCCAAATGGACTTCCATTCGTTATCGACCTTGAAGGAGACACTACTAAGATTGTAAACCGTTACGAAGTGCCTCGTTTCAAAGAACACTTGAAGACTCTTCACAAATTCTATGAAGCTGGATACATTCCAAAAGACGTTGCAACAAGCGATACTTCATTTGACCTTCAACAAGATACTTGGTTCGTTCGTGAAGAAACAGTAGGACCAGCTGACTACGGTAACAGCTTGCTTTCACGTGTTGCTAACAAAGATATCCAAATCAAACCAATTACTAACTTCATCAAGAAAAACCAAACAACACAAGTTGCTAACTTTGTCATCTCAAACAATTCTAAGAACAAAGAAAAATCAATGGAAGTGTTGAACCTCTTGAACACTAACCCAGAACTCTTGAATGGTCTTGTTTATGGTCCAGAAGGCAAGAACTGGGAAAAAATTGCAGGTAAAGAAAACCGTGTTAAAGTCCTTGATGGCTACAAAGGAAACACTCACATGGGTGGATGGAATACTGGTAACAACTGGATTCTTTACATCAACGAAAACGTTACAGACCAACAAATTGCAGATTCTAAGAAACAATTGGCTGAAGCTAAAGAATCTCCAGCGCTTGGATTCATCTTTAACACTGACAATGTGAAATCTGAAATCTCAGCTATCTCTAACACAATGCAACAATTCGATACAGCTATCAACACTGGTACTGTAGACCCAGACAAAGCGATTCCAGAATTGATGGAAAAATTGAAATCTGAAGGTGCCTACGAAAAAGTATTGAACGAAATGCAAAAACAATACGACGAATTCTTGAAAAACAAAAAATCATAAGATCAATTGATTTCGTGTATTCATTCCTAAACATGTTGACACCGCCTCCTCAGGTATTACTAAAGGAGGTGGTGTTTTTGTACTAATGAACAAAGCTATAAGGATAAAATATGAATATAGATTAATTAAATTAATACCTCTATTAGTTTAATTAAGTAGATTTTTAGAATAAAGTAGCTTATAATAAGAGTACAATGAAAGCGCTTAACATTGTGAAAATTCATCTTGTTCTGATTTAAGAGATCTATAGATATAAATTTTTAAGCAGTCGTATATAGATGTATATCATTTACACAGTTCTATATACTTAAAAATTGATACAATGATCAATTTAAACGAGGTAGGTGAAAAATGATAAAAGTTGTTCTTTATTCTTTTTAGGAACAAGAAATTTTACATGAGGTTATTCAAATGAAAAAAACACCCAATCGATGGTTAATTTTGGCAGCAGCCATTTTAACGAATCTATCTCTAGGTGCAGGTTACGCCTGGTCAGTCTTTCAAAAGGCGCTGCTAGAAACCAATGCTAGTCAAGGATGGGTTCAAGCTCAAACTTCTTTGGCCTTTAGTATTTCTTTTGCAATGGTACCTGTTGGTATGATTATTTTCGGTCCTAAGGTTGATTCAGCAGGACCTAAGAAATTTGTATTCCTAGGTGGTATTCTCTTCGGTGCTGGTATGTTTGCTACTGGATTTGCTACTTCTCTTCCAGTCCTTTACCTCACTTACGGGGTTGTCCTAGGACTTGGTATTGGTTCAGCTTATGGAGCATCTACTTCAGTTGCCACTAAGTGGTTCCCAGATAAAAAAGGTTTAGCTGGTGGTTTGACAGCAGCAGGTTTCGGGTTAGGCCCGCTCATTATCGGTCCAGTTGCCAAAGCTTTGATTGCTTCTATGGGGGTTTACTCAACATTCAAAGTATTGGGTATCATTCTTCTAATTGTTATTTGCACTTCTTCATTGGTAATGGAGAAAGCTCCTGCAGCAGCGCCGGCATCTGGAGCATCTCAACCAGAAGGTAAAACTTACAAAGAAATGCTTCGTGATGGAAATTACTGGCTTCTATGGTTGATTTACGTTCTTGGTGCTACTGGTGGAATGATGATTATCGGTACTGCAGCATCAATTTCTGACCAGTATAAACTTGTAGGAGAAGCTACACTCTTCGTTATGCTGGTATCTATCGCTAATACATTTGGTCGTATCTTCTGGGGTACGGTATCTGATAAGATTGGTCGCTATCCTACTGTTATTGCCATGTTTGGAGCGGTTGCTACTGGTTTGTTGCTCACAGCTTTATTCAAAGGTCCTGGAAGCATCTTGGCCATCCTTGGAATTATGATGGTTGCCTTGTCATTTGGAGGCTTTCTAGGTTCATTCCCAGGAATTACTGCTGAAAACTGGGGAGTTACATACGTAGGGACAAACTATGGATGGATGTTTACTGCTTATGGCGTAGCTGCTATTGCTGGTCCTCAGTTAGGAGCACGTCTTGCACAGGCAAACCAAGGAGATTATACAATGGCCTTCTTTATCGTTATCGGCATGGCTATCCTTGGTATTCTACTCCAACTGTTCTATATGGCTAAAGTTAAAAAAGTTTAAAAATGAATCCTTGGAAAATCCAAGGATTTTTTAAAATATAATTGATACTAAGTGTAGTGTACAAGAAATTTTTTTCTAAATTGAAATATAGCAATTTCCAGTCAAATAAATTGCATTCGTTTTCTTAAGCAGGTATACTAGTATGGATAAATAAAAAAATTTAGAAAATTTAAGAATAGAAAAGAGAACAAATCTTATGGCAAAAGATATTCGTGTCTTACTTTACTACCTTTATACTCCAATTGAAAATGCAGAGCAATTTGCTGCAGACCACTTGGCTTTCTGTAAATCAATCGGTCTTAAAGGCCGTATCCTAGTCGCTGACGAGGGAATTAACGGGACAGTTTCAGGTGACTATGAAACAACTCAAAAATACATGGACTACGTGCACAGCCTCCCAGGTATGGAAGACCTCTGGTTCAAGATTGACGAAGAAAATGAACAAGCCTTCAAGAAGATGTTTGTTCGCTACAAGAAAGAAATTGTCCACCTTGGTTTGGAAGACAACGACTTTGACAACGACATCAACCCACTTGAAACAACAGGTGCTTACTTGTCTCCAAAAGAGTTCAAAGAAGCTCTTCTTGACGAAGATACAGTCGTTCTTGACACACGTAACGATTATGAGTATGACCTCGGACATTTCCGTGGGGCTATCCGCCCAGATATCCGCAACTTCCGTGAGTTGCCACAGTGGGTTCGTGATAACAAAGAAAAATTCATGGACAAGCGCGTCGTGGTTTACTGTACAGGTGGTGTTCGCTGTGAGAAATTCTCAGGCTGGATGGTCCGTGAAGGCTACAAGGATGTTGGCCAATTGCACGGAGGAATCGCAACTTACGGTAAAGACCCAGAAGTCCAAGGTGAGCTTTGGGATGGGAAAATGTACGTCTTTGACGAGCGTATTGCAGTAGATGTTAACCATGTCAACCCAACCATCGTAGGGAAAGACTGGTTTGATGGAACACCATGTGAACGTTATGTCAACTGTGGAAATCCATTCTGTAACCGTCGTATCTTGACATCAGAAGAAAATGAAGACAAGTACCTTCGTGGATGCTCACACGAGTGCCGTGTTCACCCGCGTAACCGCTATGTTTTAGAAAATGAATTGACACAAGCAGAAGTTGTCGAGCGCCTAGCCGCTATTGGTGAAATCTTGGATCAAGCAGTTACTGTATAATATCAAACAGTCCTCAGGGGCTGTTTTTCTATGCTTTTTACTCAAAAATCTAAAGTTTGTTTCTGTATCTTTCAGAAAAATAGGGTATACTATATGTAAACGATTTCAAAGGAGCCCAGTTATGACGAAAACATTTTTTATTCCAAATAAACAGAGCATTTTAGGAGAACAGGAAATTTTGACTGCCAAGTCTACCTTGGCCTTGCTAGACGGTTTGGAGTCACATAGCTATGATGCCGTCTATCTCCGTCAGCCTCTTAATCGTCTCGAGTATGTCGAGTGTGCGATAGTGGGACAATCACAATTTCTCTTTAAGGTCAGTTATGCTGATGGTCAAAAGGCTTACCGTGTCGATCTTCCTGACCTACTAACGAAGACAGACTGGCGGATTATCAAGTCATTTTTAGATGCTCTGCTTGCTTATACAGGAACTGAGATTGAAGGATTAGATGGTTTTGATTTTGAAGCTTATTTCCAAGCAAGTATTCAAGCCTATCTGACAGACACTGCAGCCCGTTTTACGATTTGCCAAGGAATTTTTAATCCTGTTTTCTTTAGTCATGAGGACTTGAAAAGCTTTTTAGAGGCAGATGGTTTGGCACAGTTTGAAGCGCGTGTACGTGCAGTTCAAGAGACAGACGCCTACTTTGCAAGAGTTTCCTTCTATCAGGATGGAGAAGACCAAGTGCACGGTGTTTATCATCTGGCTCAAGGAGTCAAGACAGTGTTACCGAGAGAACCATTTGTTACTGCTGCCTATATTGAGCAATTGGTGGATAAGGAAGTCAAGTGGGAGATTGACTTGGTTCAAATCACAGGAAATGGCTCTAAACCAGAAGACTATGAAGCCATTGCCCGATTGGACTATGCAAGATTCCTAGAGTCACTACCAAAAGCATTTTACCAGCAACTAGATGCCAATCAATTAGAAATTCAACCCATCTTAGAAAAAGATTTTAAAGCATTAGCACAAGAAGAGTAAAGCAGAAGCAGGTCAAGTGACTTGCTTTTTGACATAGAAAAAATCCTGCCATGAAAGACAGGATTGCTACTTAATGAAAATCAAAGAGCAAACTAGGAAGCTAGCCGCAGGCTGTACTTGAGTACGGTAAGGCGAAGCTGACGTGATTTGAATTTGATTTTCGAAGAGTATGAAGTTTAAAGAAAGGCCAAGATACGAAGGTAATCCCCAATCAGTGCGACTTCAGCTACAAAGAAGAGGAGGATGATCACTCCGTTCACAAGGACAGACAAGAATAATTGATAGAAGGAGTCGGTTTCACTTGATTGACTAGGTCTCGTAATGATATGGAGGCTAGCAAGTAGAATGATTCCAATGCTAATCACACACAAAAGAGCTGTAAATCGTAGACTATCAAAGAAGGCAAAGAAACTAGCAATAGCAGTGAGGAAGATTGGAATTGCCAAGAGTTGACTATACTGTTGGAGAACCTTTTCTAGCGTCCAGTCCTTTTCCTGGTGGATAAATCGTCTCACGACGAAACTACCCAAGAGGAATGAAAAGAAGAAGAGTGTTGTCGCTACTAGGATAGAGATAATCGAAAAGAGACTTAATGAAGCAAATTGTTCAGGGAAGTGATTATGCATAGTTGCTATATGTCCATAGTAAGCATGTTTGATGTGGTAGATACTAAAGAAAAAGGAAGACGCAGAAAACAGAATGAGCAAGAGAAGGGCTGTGTAACTGTGTGTGCTACTTGTTTCAAGATTGCTCGTAGGAGATTTGAGAGCTTCCACTAGCCAAGACCAAAAATCAAGCGCTTGCTCTTTCCATCTATCCGTAGATTTTGGAGTTTGGTCGGGGATATAAGGACTTTCTAAGGATTGACTGATAAGAAGTGGCTCTTTCGTGGTTGTTTTTTGCTGAGGAAGTGCCTCTTGGCTTTCTTCAGCTATAGTGACTTTCTCTGTTTCTTCAGGAAGATCTTGCTCTTCTTCAGTAGAATCTAATGCTTTCTTTTCTTCTATTTCTGTTCTCGCTTCACCGTCTTCAGGCGTTTCAATTTTCTCTTCTTGCTGGCTTTCCAGTTCGACTGCAGCTTGAGAGACTTCCTCCTCTACTTGAGTATTTTTTTCAATTGGTGTATCGAGATCGGCTATCCTTTCTTCAGCCTTGTCTGCAACATCTTGGACTTGTTCATCAGGCTTGTTCTTGCTTGTTGTTTTTACAAAATCATTACTTTCAAACCATTCTTGTTTCATGGTAGAACCTCCTTTTTAGTGGGTTATGTGTCATAGTGGTCGATATAAATAGGTTTATTAAGGTCTGTTAGCTGTAGTTTCAAGACTAATATAATCATCAGCCTTAGCGATGAGTTGACCTTTTGCATCAGTTTTTTCAGTTTTGTAAGGGTTGCTTAATTCGTTGGGGTGGCGTTGACTCTCATCTCTCGATAACTGATAAATAGGACCATGGTGACTCGAGAGGTCTAAGTTAATTTCTTGGCTTTCTTTTTGAGTTAGCATGATACTGAGCGCATTTTTAGAAGATAGTTCTACTTTACCATATACTTTAATATTTTCAGCGTGGAAGTGCTTCTCTGTTGACTCTAGCTGACTATCTGTAAGGTCTGTATCAAAGATATTGACGATATTAGGGGTTGTGAGTTTACTGTTTTTGATACGACTTCCTTCAATTCGGAGGAGATAGCCATTTGTATTGAGAGTTGCATTTTCAAGACTAGCATTTATGATGGTGGTTTGTCTGCGATTGGCTGAGATGTTGATTCCTTTTAGGCTTCTTCCTTTTGGTAATTGGAGAATAACTTCATCAAAACGACTAGAGTAGCTGCTTGCGATATGGAGAATCCCGCCAATTCCAGAAGAGAGAAACGGACTTTTAGACAGTTTCTTATCAGTGAGGCTTAGCGTTTTATCGTTCTGATTTGTGACAAGATCATGGTTAGCAGAAATAGATGGATGATAAGAAATGTGGATTTGATCATCCAAAGAGTCCGTGATGGTCAGCGCGTGTTGGTGGAGCGTAATCTCTAGGTTTTCGACTTCCTTGCCAAAGGACAGTTTTTCCATCCGACTATCATAGACAGGTTCCTTAGACATGGCAAGTAGGCTCTTGATTCCGTCAGATTGGATACCTACAAAAAGCAGGATAAAGCCGATAACGGTAGTCACCACACCAAAAATGAGAAATCCTTTTGTCCATTTACGCATGCTGGTCACCTCTCTTTCCTTTTTTGAGAACAAATTGCACCAGGCGAACAATGAGTAGGCCGAAGAAGCGGGCTACATAGGAAATACCTAGTAAGACTAGTGAAGAAGCACCGATAGCCAGTAAACCAGAACCAAAAATCAAGATAAAGGCTGATTTTGCTTGGGCGAGGACAGTGAAACTTTCAACTAAAAATAGGAATCCGCCGATGATACCAAGTATGGAAACCGCAAAGAAAGCGAAGATGACAGTCAAGGCTGCCACAAGGATTGCGAACAGGGCCACAAGGATTGCGATTCCCAGAGGAATGCCGATAGGTGCTGCAAGGAGGGCCAACAAGGCGATATGCAAAATTTGTCGGTTATTTTTTTGAGCGGGTGCTTCATTGATTTTTTTATCGAGAAGATTGGAGAGAACTTCGTGGGCCGCTTCTTTGGGAGTTCCTAAACTAGCGATGAGTTCTTCTTCTCCCTCGACTCCAGCATCGTCAAAGAGTTCTCTGAAATAATCCATGGCTTCCATGCGGTCAGCTTCAGGTAGTTTCTTGAGATAGAGTTCTAGCTGAGTCAGGTATTCAGTTCTTGTCATGGCGGATACTCCCTTCTATGATGCCATTGATGGTGTCTGTATAGAGTGCCCATTCATCTTTTAGGGTCACGAGCTGTTCTATACCACCATTTGTCAAGGAGTAGTATTTGCGCATGCGACCTTGGAACTCTCTAGAATAGGTTGTCAGAAAGCTATTGCCTTCCAATTTTTTGAGAATGGGATAGAGTGTAGATTCTTTGATATTAGCGATCAGCTTAATGGTTTGGCTAATCTCATAACCATAAGAATCATCCTGCTCCAGTACGGCCAAGATGAGAAATTCAATCAAGGCAGAGGATGTTGGAAAGTACATGGGGAACCTCCTTTTCTAATGTGTAAGATTTTTATATATAATTTTTCTACACATACATTGTACATCTAAAAGAAAGCCCTGTCAAGAGAAATGTGTAAAATTTTTATATATAAAAAACTTCTAGGAAAAAACTAGAAGTTTAGAGGATTTTATCGACTCTGTCCACTGTAAAGAGGGCCACAGTCATCAGGATATCGACGAGCAAGAGGGCAGCTACAGCTGGTACCCAAGAGTGGAAGAGGTCAAAACTGTAACCAAAGAGGGTTGGCCCAAATGCTGCTAGGATATAGCCTCCTGTTTGAGATAGGCCGGACAATTGGGCTGTCTTTTCAGGAGCGCTTGTCTTGAGTGAAAAATTGACCATGAGATAAGGGAAGAGGGCGCTGGTTGCGGTTCCGATGAGGAGATGGCTGGCAAGCCAGTAAAAGAAATTACCGATAGGGAAAAAGAGCATGGAAATGCCGACCACACCAGCCAGTGAAACCAGAGTGAGCATAAGCTGACGATTGCGAGTAGACAAGCTGGTTGTCAGGCTTGGGATGGTCATTGAAAAAGGAATGCTAATCAGAGAGAAGATAGAAGTCAGCAAGCCAGCTTCGTGACTGGATAGGCCTGCATGGATAGCCATGGTAGGTAGCCAGGTCATAGCAGTGTAAAAGAGCAAGGATTGAAAACCTGCAAAGACAATCACTGCCCAGACCTGTTTATTACGCATAACCTTTGTTTGACTTTTTTGTTTGGTTTGTGGAGCCAGTCTGTGATTATAGCGGTGATTTGGGAGCCAGACCAAAAAAGTTGCTAGACAGAGCAGGGTGAGGAGGATGATAAGTCCTTTCCAAGAACTGGCTTGTGTAATAGGTACAGCCAGATAGGAAGCCAGAGCCGTTGCAATTCCCATAGAGGTTACATATAAGGTGGTCAGAAAACCAATCTTCTTTGGTTGATTGGCTTGGATGAGACTAGGAAGCAGAACATTAATGACTGCGATACTTGCCCCAACCATCAAGGTTCCTAGATAGAGCAGGGGTAGATTGATTAGTCGAATCAGAGAACCGATAGTCAAGAAGAAGAGGCTGTAGGTAAAGAGATGTTCTAAGCCAATTTTCTGAGCCAGTCGGGTAGAAAAGAGCGAGAAGAGGGTAAACATGAGGAGAGGAAGGCTGGTCAAGATACCAAGCGAACTAACTTCTACTCCTAGCCCTTGCGAAATATCTCCCAAAATAATGGGTAAAACAGTAAAAGGAGTCCGCAAGGAAACACCAATTAGGATAATACCTGGAACAAAAAAGAGTGATTGCTTTTTCATATAATACCTCTTCTAGCTGATTTTAATAACAGCTTATTTTAAGGCTTTTTCCCTATAATGTCAAGTAAGGTTTTTTGGCTTTCAAGATAAAAATAGGAAAGTCTTGAAAATTATGATAAAATAGTGGAAGGAAATCTATACATTGGAGAAAAACTGTGTCTGAAAAGCAAAAAATCAGCGTATTGATGTCGGTCTATATCAAGGAAAATCCGACATTTTTAAAGGATGCTATTGAAAGTGTTCAAAATCAGACCCTGAAACCGAGCGAATTGGTTCTGGTTGAGGATGGGCCTTTGACACCTGAGCTCTATCAGGTATTAGACCAGCTTGAAGCTGAGTCTGATATTCCAGTGAAACGTTGCCCCTTAGAAGAAAATCAAGGTTTGGGTCTGGCTCTTCGATACGGTGTTTTACAGTGCCAGTATGATATTATTGCTCGTATGGATACGGATGATATAGCTGTTCCAGATCGTTTTGAGAAACAGGTTCAGTTAATGGAGAAGGACAAGCTCGACCTATTAGGTGGCCATATTGCAGAATTTATTGACAATCCTGATGAGATTGTTTCTTACCGTCGTGTTCCGACTCAACATGCAGATATTGTGGCTTATCAAAGGATGAGAAGTGCCTTTAACCACATGACTGTTATGTTTAAGAAGGATATGGTTCTCAAGGCAGGCAACTATGAAAATGGCCTTTATATGGAGGATGACCTCCTCTGGCTTAATATGATTGCTGCAGGAGCCAAGACTGGGAATCTGGATCAAATCTTGTGTCAGGTTCGTGTCGGAGCAGGGATGTTTGAGCGTCGTGGGGGACTGCGTTACCTCAAACTCTATCGTCAAGCTCGTCAGCGCATGCTGAAGAGAGGACAAATTTCTTATCTGGAATATGCCAAGAGTGTTGCCATTCAGATGGTTGTTGCCCTTTGTCCAGGATTTGTCCGACAGTTTATTTTTATGAAACTGTTACGAAAAAGCAAGTAAAAGATTGTAGCAAATCGTAAACTGGATAAAAAGTGTTATAATAACAATATAATGCTCTTCGAAGATCTCTTCAAACCGCGTCAACGTCGCCTTGCCGTAGGTATGGTTACTGACTTCGTCAGTTCTATCCACAACCTCAAAACAGTGTTTTGAGCAGCCTGCGGCTAGTTTCCTAGTTTGCTCTTTGATTTTCATTGAGTATAACCATCTAGCTCTTTTAAGGAGGAGTAAATTTCTATGAATAAAAAACTCACAGATTATGTGATTGATCTGGTGGAAATTTTAAATAAACAACAAAAACAGGTTTTCTGGGGAGTATTTGATATTTTGAGTATGGTGGTTTCCATCATTGTATCTTATATCTTATTTTACGGCTTGATTAATCCAGCACCTGTTGACTACATTATCTATACGAGTTTGGCCTTCTTGTTTTATCAATTTATGATTGCATTTTGGGGCTTGAACGCTAGTATTAGTCGTTACAGCAAGATTACGGATTTCATGAAAATCTTTTTTGGTGTGACTGCGAGCAGTGTCTTGTCATATAGTATCTGCTATGCCTTCTTGCCACTCTTCTCCATCCGTTTCATCATTCTCTTTATCTTGTTGAGTACCTTCTTGATTTTATTGCCACGGATTACTTGGCAGTTAATCTACTCCAGACGCAAAAAAGGTAGTGGTGATGGAGAACACCGTCGGACCTTCTTGATTGGTGCTGGTGATGGTGGGGCCCTCTTTATGGATAGCTACCAACATCCAACCAGTGATTTGGAACTTGTCGGTATTTTGGATAAGGATGCTAAGAAAAAGGGCCAAAAACTTGGTGGAATCCCTGTTTTGGGCTCTTATGACAATCTGCCTGAATTGGCTAAACGCCATCAAATCGAGCGTGTTATCGTTGCGATTCCGTCACTTGATCCGTCAGAATATGAGCGTATCTTGCAGATGTGTAATAAGCTGGATGTCAAATGTTACAAGATGCCTAATGTTGAAACTGTTGTTCAAGGACTTCACCAAGCAGGTACTGGGTTCCAAAAAATTGATATCATAGACCTTTTGGGCCGTCAGGAAATTCGTCTTGACGAATCGCGTCTGGGCGCAGAACTGACAGGTAAGACCATATTAGTCACAGGGGCTGGTGGTTCAATCGGTTCTGAAATCTGTCGCCAAGTTAGTCGCTTCAATCCTGAACGCATCGTCTTGCTCGGTCATGGGGAAAACTCAATCTACCTTGTTTATCATGAGCTGATTCGTAAGTTCCAAGGGATTGATTATGTGCCAGTTATCGCAGATATTCAAGACTATGATCGTTTGTTGCAAGTCTTTGAGCAGTACAAGCCAGCTATTGTTTATCATGCGGCTGCTCACAAGCATGTTCCTATGATGGAGCGCAATCCAAAAGAAGCCTTCAAAAACAATATCCGTGGAACTTACAATGTTGCTAAGGCTGTTGATGAAGCTAAAGTACCTAAGATGGTTATGATTTCGACAGATAAGGCGGTTAATCCACCAAATGTTATGGGAGCAACCAAGCGCGTGGCGGAATTGATTGTCACTGGCTTTAACCAACGTAGCCAATCGACCTACTGTGCAGTTCGTTTTGGAAATGTTCTTGGTAGCCGTGGTAGTGTCATACCAGTCTTTGAACGTCAGATTGCTGAAGGTGGGCCTGTAACGGTGACAGACTTCCGCATGACCCGTTACTTTATGACTATTCCAGAAGCTAGCCGTTTGGTTATCCATGCTGGTGCTTATGCCAAAGATGGAGAAGTCTTTATCCTTGATATGGGCAAACCAGTCAAAATTTATGACTTAGCCAAGAAAATGGTCCTTCTAAGTGGGCACACTGAGAGCGAAATTCCAATCGTTGAAGTTGGAATCCGTCCAGGTGAAAAACTCTACGAAGAACTCTTGGTATCAACCGAACTTGTTGATAACCAAGTTATGGATAAGATTTTCGTTGGTAAGGTTAATGTCATGCCTCTAGAAGCCATCGATCAAAAGATTGAAGAGTTCCGAACTCTCAGAGGAGATGAGTTGAAACAAGCTATTATCGCCTTTGCAAATCAAACAACCCACGTTGAATAAAAAAGAAAAACGCATATTATCAGTCCTTGAATTGAACTGCACCCCAAAAGTTAGACAGAAAAAATCTAACTTTTTGGGGTGCAGTACATCTTGAACCTTGGTAATATGCGTTTTGTTATGTAGAGATTTACTTCATTATCTTCTGAAATGGGGTTGTCGCTCAGTCTATGTTATTGAAAATACTCCAAAATTTCTAAGGGTTTGTGGGTGATATAATCAGGTTGATAGTTTAGTAGATCTGCTTGCTCTCCAAATCCCCAAGTGACGGCCAATTTCTGAATGCCTGTTTCTTGAGCTCCCTGCATATCAAACTTGGTATCTCCGATGATGATGACTTGTTCAGGGCTTAGTTGATGTGTCTGCAAGGCTTGGCGAATGACATCGGCCTTATGGGGAGCTTCAGGGCTGGAACCATAAATGCCATCAAAGAAATGATAGATTCCCAAATTTTTAGCCATGTCTTGAGCGGTTGGAGTATTTTTTGTCGTGGTGATGTAGAGTGGATAACTGCTCGATAACTTCTCAAGCAAGTCTACAATATTAGGAAAGAGTTGAGCTTCATGGATGCCTTTTGCCCTATAGTAAGAACGGTATATCTGCACAGCCTCAGTGATTTGTTCTTTGGGTAGGCAGGTCGCAAAACTACTTTCGAGGGGCGGTCCCATAAAACCACGAATCGTTTTGGTATCAGGACTAGGCACTCCTAGCTCTTTAAAGGTATGGGTAAAGGCATTGTGAATCCCGATAGAACTGTCAACGAGGGTTCCATCTAGATCGAAAAAGATAGCTGTGATAGAGGTCATGGTTTCTCCTATTTGATAAGCTTATTCTCCGAAAATTTCTTTTTGGAGGCGACGACCAGTAGGGGTGGCAGCGAGTCCACCTTCAGCTGTTTCACGAAAGGCAGTCGGCATGCTTGCTCCTACTTGGTACATGGCATCGATAACTTCATCCACAGGGATTTTAGATTCGATACCTGCCAGGGCCATGTCTGCTGCGATGAAGGCAAAGCTAGCTCCCATGGCATTACGTTTGACACAGGGAACTTCAACCAAACCTGCAACAGGGTCACAGATGAGGCCTAGCATATTTTTAATGACAAAGGCAATAGCTTGACTGGCTTGGTAGGGTGTCCCACCTGCAGCCAGAGTCAAGGCTGCAGCACTCATAGCAGAGGCCGAACCGACTTCGGCTTGGCAACCGCCCTCAGCACCTGAGATAGAGGCATTATTTGCGATGACTAGTCCAAAGGCACCAGCAGCAAAGAGGAAATCTAGCTGTTGCTCGTGGCTAAGGTCTAATTTTTCAATAGCAGCAGTGAGAACGGAAGGGAGACAGCCAGCACTTCCTGCGGTCGGAGTGGCACAGACCAAGCCCATTTTAGCATTGTGTTCATTGACTGCGATAGCATTTCGGGCAGCAGAGAGAATCGTGTAATCTGATAAAGTTTTTCCGTTTTTGATGTAGTGATCCAGTTTGGCAGCATCTCCACCTGTCAGGCCACTACGAGATTTATTTTCATTGAGTCCAAGTTGGACAGAGGCTTTCATGACTTCCAGATTGCGTTCCATGAGAAGGAAGACTTCTTCACGTTCGCGACCTGTCAATTCAAACTCTGTTGTAATCATGAGTTCTGCGACATTTCCTTGAAAGTCCAGATTTGCTTGCTCGACCAATTCTTTGATAGAATAAAACATGCTTCCTCCTATTTAAAGAAATTGACATTGTGGAGATGAGGGATTTTTCGAATTTCTTCGATGGCCTCATCACAGTTGCGACTGTCGACTTCGATGATCATAATGGCTTTTTCACCAGCTTTTTCACGAGTAACATTCATCTGGGCGATATTAATACCATAGCGGGAAAGTGCCTCTGTTACGAGGGCAATCATACCTGGAATATCTTGATGAACGATGATGATAGTCGGTGTATTCATATTGAGAGAGACGGCAAAACCATTGAGTTCGGTGACCTGAATATTCCCTCCCCCGATAGAAATACCAGTCACACTGATAGTCTTGTGGGCATTTTTAACGGTAATTTTAGTGGTGTTTGGATGAGGAGCATTGCTGTCTTTCTGAATGGTCCAGACAATCTTGATACCACGCTTGTGGGCAATCTCCAGACTGTTTGGGATTTCAGGATCATCTGTATCCATGCCTAAAATACCAGCAACAAGGGCTAGGTCTGTCCCGTGACCACGATAGGTCTTGGCAAATGAGTTAAAAAGTTGGAATTCGACTTCTGTCGGAGTATCATCAAAAATGGAAGAGACAATCTTCCCAATACGAACAGCCCCAGCGGTATGACTACTAGATGGGCCAATCATAACTGGTCCGATGATATCAAAGACAGATTGAAAACGAAGTGATTTCATCAGTTTCCCCTTATAAAAATTCTTATCTCTATTATATCAAAGAATAAAGGTCTTGGCTTTAATTGTGGATGAAAACCTTTTTACACTACAAATAGCATAAAAAAGCATCTTTTGTAACAAAAAATAGCTTATTTAGGGAAATAAAAAATAATTTTGTAATATTTCTACATAAAAGTGTCAAGAAACGGTAATATTTAAAGGGTATGATAGAAGTATAGAAAGAAGGAGAATTTTCAAATATGAAATCAACAACTAAAAAGATTAAAACAACTCTTGCAGGAGTAGCTGCCTTGTTTGCAGTATTTGCTCCATCATTTGTATCTGCTCAAGAATCATCAACTTACACAGTTAAAGAAGGTGATACACTTTCAGAAATCGCTGAAACTCACAATACAACTGTTGAGAAATTGGCAGAAAACAACCACATTGACAACATTCATTTGATTTATGTTGGTCAAGAGTTGGTTATCGATGGTCCTGTAGCGCCAGTAGCACCAGCCTCAACGACTTATGCAGCACCAGCTGCTCAAGATGAAACTGTTTCAGCTCCAGTAGTAGAAACTACAGAAGTAGTGGAAGAAGTTCCAGTAGCAAGCGAAGCAGTAGCAGAAGAAACGGTTGCTTCAACTGTAAGCGGATCTGAAGCAGAAGCTAAAGAATGGATCGCTCAAAAAGAATCAGGCGGTAGCTACACAGCTACAAACGGACGCTACATCGGACGTTACCAATTGACAGATTCATACTTGAACGGTGACTACTCAGCTGAAAACCAAGAACGTGTAGCAGATGCCTACGTTGCAGGACGTTACGGTTCATGGACAGCCGCTAAAAACTTCTGGCTTAACAACGGCTGGTATTAAGAAATAACGAACAGAATAATATGAAAAGGTCGAGGAACTCCCTCGACTTTTTTATCTTTACTTCGCTTGATAATAGGTCTCCACTTCTTGTTTGAGATGAGACAGCATAGAAGTTTCATCGACCAGCTCCAGAAGTGAGAAACCTTTTTGAATCAATTTAGCATCATCCCTACAAATTCCGATACGGACATAGGCGACAGCCAAGCTATCATATTTTTTCTTTTTCTTGGCATCCTCTAGTAAAGTATCGCAGATTTGTTGGCATATGTTTTTATCTTGATTGTATAGATAGAGTGTGGAAAGGTTTAATAGAATTGTCATTCGCAAGTCATATAAATGTTGATAGTTTTTATAGACTTCTAAGCGTTGCAAGATTTTTCCAGTGATGAGATGGAGGTGTTCAATGGGCAAGCTGAAAAGGATGGTATTGAGGATTTTTAGGTCACTTTCATACCATGTATCTTGTTTTTCAATCTTTCTCCAAAGTTTTTTGACAACCTGTTCTGCGTGATCTGATAGTTCCCCTGCCCCGTGTTGACGGATATAAATAACAACTTCAAGCATGTCTCTGATTTCTTCTATAGGGAGATCGTGGTGGGTCTTGAGATAGTTTTGGCATTTTTGAAATAAATTGACAAGATCGCTGGTCCCGATAATGGAACGCATATTGAGATAGGTTTGCATAATCTCTGTGCGTTGACTTGGTTGATAAAGTTGACAGATATATTCAAACTCTTCAAAACTCATATTGATTTGACGGAGAAGAAATTCCATATTTTCATATTTTGGGGTTGTCTTGCCACTTTCAATCTTTGATAGGCTGGTTCTTGAGAGAACACCCCCACAGACCTCTTCTTGGGTCAGCCCCTTTGACTCACGTATTTCTTTATAGACCTTTCCGAAATCATAACGCATGATTTTCTCCTTTTCGTGAAAAAAGTTAACAAACAATAAAATTTTGTTAAAAATATTGTATCATAGCAATGTAAAAAGTAAAAAAGAAAACTAAAATAATGTGTGAAAAAAGTTAACTAATTTTAAAATAGAGTAAAGAAGAGGTATACTATAGATACAAAATACAGATAGGAGGGAAAGAGTATGAATAAAAAAGTTTTTCGCTTTTTAGTTATTCTTGCTTTCTTATTCAGCATTGCTACGGTTTTCCCATGGCAATGGCCGATATAATGTGCTAGTTGTAAAAATGAAAGGAAGGTGAGTCCAATGGACTACGATACTTGTTGATAAATTACTATAGCTGTTTTTACGGAACAGCTCTCGATAATAGGAGAAATAAATCATGAGAAAATTAGTTAAAATTGGTGTTGCATCTTTAATGGTATGTGGTATACTTGCTACTACAAATGCTTTAGCAGTATGGGTTGATGGTGGTCAATGGAACTATGGAGTAGGTTGGACAGGAACTTTTGGATATTCTGATTATTTACATTCTACTCGATCTCATACAGCAACTGTCAAGCATGGAGGTAGAATCTCTAAGGATCGTGAAGATCCCGAGGTTTGGGCTCAAGCTTCCCTTAATAAAATTCCGCCAACAGGATTAGAATATTTCTATGGATTTTAAATGAAATTTTCCCTCTCCTATTAGGAGAGGGAGAACTTTAGTGGAGGTACTTTTATGAAAAAAATCAGTCATCTTTGTATGTTTCTGCTGTTGCTGTGTACCACTTTTTTTGTTTTTAATGTAAACTACACACGTGAAGCGGTTCGGATTCGGGAAATGGGAAAGACTGTAGATTCTTTGGATTTGTATTTGAAAGATATTAACAAACCTGCAGCGTCTGTTCTTCGATTTTTTGAGGATGTATCAAAGGAGTACAAGGTCTCTATCATCAAAACAGACAGTGGTGATGAGGTAATCAAGTCTGGTGTTTTTGATAAAGATACCTTCCCCTACCAAGAGTTTGGGATTTCTTCTCTTGATTTTACCACAGATGGTGAAGGAGTCTACAGTAATAAAGAAATTTCTAATAAACTTGGTACGATTCCGACCTTTCTAAAAGCCAAGCCTATTCAGCTTATGACTTTTCAAACCTATATCAAGGATACATCTCGTAGTTTAAATGGTCGCTATACGATAACTTCTACACAAGAGATGGATAAGGATAGGATTGTACAGAAATGGAGCGATTTTTTCAAGATAGACCAGGCTGCCTTGCTAGAGCCTACCTATAAAAGTGCAGTGGAAGTCATAAATCGAGATTTGCTTTTATCTGCCATTGTTTTTGTCTTGGCTATTTTACTTCTTGTGTTAGTAACAGTTTATCAGCCGATGATGGAGATGAAACGAGTGGGAGTTCAAAAGTTACTTGGTTTTCAAAGCAGAGCGATTTTAGCTGGTTTTGTAAAGACTAATTTTTATCTTCTCTTGGGTGGAAGTCTTGTCATTGACTTGGGATTATTTTTAGTGCTGGATTACAGACCAAAACTTTTGTTCCCGAGTTTACTCTTATCCCAATTTCTGCTTTTACAGTTGTATTTGTTCATCAGTTGGCTGACCTACCTGATGATTCAGAAAATGACAGTCAGTTCCATGTTGAAAGGTTTTTCATCTGTCAAACTTGGTCTTATCTTCAATTATGTGATGAAAATAGGGACAACTATTTTACTGACGGCCTTACTGATTGGGGTGGGCAGAAGTCTAGAACAAGAAAACAAAGAACTTGCTTATCAGCAACAGTGGGTAAGCCAAGGGAATTACTTGACCTTAGAAACCTTCCAACTCAATGATAACCTGTGGCAAGAAGAGCTAGCAGGGTCAGGGAAATCTATAGATTATTTCTACCAATTTTATCAAGATTTACTAGCAAAAATACAAGTAAATTATGTTCGAAGTGCGAGTCTTCCTATCAAACCAGTCATCAAAGCAGAACAAGTGCAGCAGTACCAACTGCCTGATAAGGTAGATGTTTACTATGCTAATAGCAATTTTCTAAAGAGTAAGGGATTCAAGTTACCAGATACCAGCACTAAAAAAGTTATTTTGATGCCAGCCAGTGATAGAGGACAAGAAGGCAAGAATCAGTTCTTGGGGAAATCCATCGCCTATCTTTCTATGAGGTATGAAGAACAGCAAAAGCAAAGGATAGAAGATATGGATGTAGAAATTGCCTACTATGAAGGAGATTGGTCTTTCTTCCCTTATAATAATGAGCGAAAGGAAAACCTCCACAATCCAATCATTAGTCTTGTAAATGATCAAGACATGATGTGGGAAGAAAAGACTCGCTTGTCAACGACAGGTTTAAACAATCCGATGAAAGTTGAAAATACAGAACAAAATCAAAAAGTGATTACGGAGTTAGTTGAGAAATTATTAGATGGGAATTATTTAAAATTTTCATCGATTCAAGCCATTCAACAAGAGAAAGTAGATTCTTATCGAGATGCAGTTCGAAATTTTAATATACTCTTTGCTTTGTTTGGTCTCCTTAGCATGATGATTTCCTACTTCTTATTAGTAACAACTTTCTTATTGAAGCGAACAGATATCGTTACCAAGAAGTTTATGGGGTGGAAACTGGTCGATCGCTACCGCCCTCTCTTAGTTCTGCTCTTGTTGGGCTATAGTCTCCCTCTTCTAGTATTGATTTTCTTTGCCCATGCGCTCTTGCCACTCCTGCTGTTTGCAGGCTTTACATGTCTGGATATACTATTTGTGCTAGTATTGGCTTCTAGGATGGAGAAAAGAAGTCTAGCAGAGTTATTGAAAGGGGGCATCTTATGATTGAGTTGAAAAATATTACCAAAACCATTGGAGGAAAAGTGATTTTGGATCACTTATCTCTCAGGATTGATCAGGGGGATTTGGTTGCCATCGTTGGAAAAAGTGGCAGTGGCAAGTCGACCTTGTTAAATTTATTAGGTTTGATAGATGGTGATTATAGCGGACAGTATGAGATTTTTGGTCAGACAAATCTAGCGGTTAATTCTGCTAAGTCGCAAACAATAATCCGTGAACATATCTCTTATCTGTTTCAAAATTTTGCCCTGATTGATGATGAAACGGTCGAGTACAATCTCATGCTGGCGCTGAAATATGTGAAATTTTCTAAGAAAGACAAGCTCAAAAAGGTGGAAGAGATTTTAGAGAGAGTAGGTTTGCCAGCTACTTTGCATCAAAAGGTTTCCGAGTTGTCTGGTGGCGAACAACAACGAATTGCAGTTGCTAGAGCCATCTTAAAACCCAGCCAGTTGATTTTAGCCGATGAACCAACAGGTTCTCTGGATCCTGAAAATAGAGATTTGGTCTTGAAGTTTCTCTTAGAGATGAATCGCGAGGGGAAAACAGTCATTATCGTGACCCACGATGCTTATGTAGCCCAACAATGTCATCGAATCATTGAATTGTGAAAAATACAGAAATCTTATCAAAAATCTTTAGATTTAAGGATACCTTTAAAATTTAATTTTAAAACACTCATTTATCAACATTTTTTGATTGATAAAAATAGGAAATTGGTTGTTTTTGGGAGATTCCCTAAAATTACCTCCTAACCACACGTACTAAAAAGATACTTCCTATGGAAATCGTATGACTATGAAGCTTCGAATAGTTCAGTTTTCATGATTTTTATGCTATTCTAGCTTTAGAATCCTTCAGAACGTAAAATTTTAAGCAGTCAAAGACCTAGAATACCCATAAAACATTTATTCTATAGCAATTCTAAGTTTAGAATCGCATAGATATATATGTTCTTGAGCTGTTCGATAGTTTGGGCAGCTCTATTCTGAGAAATCTGAGTTATCAATGCTTTAGAATAGTATTTCGTCAATGGATTTTATTGAAGGATTGCTTATTTTATGCTACTCTAAAATAAAATAGATTTAATGGAGCAAATGGAGAAGCATTACATGAAACATTTTTTTGCAGGAATTGGTGAAATTCATCTTTTGTCACTTTTATTATATCTAGGCATGTCTACTAGCCCAATTATTGGACTAGTGATTGGACATACTAAAATAAATCTAATAAATTCTATTATTATAGCTCTTGGTATGATATTGGCATTAATTTTGGTATTATCAAGAGTGTATAGAAAATATTTTTATAGAGACGATGATGACTAAAGTTTTTATCAATAAAACCAGAGGTTGGTAGATTATCAGCCTCTTTCTTGTCTTCTCTAACCAAGCATGTTATAATGAAAACTGCTCAAGCGACCTTCAATCGTGAAGCACACACGACCTTCAATCGTGAATAAACGAATAGATGGGAGACTTACCATGAGTGATAACTCTAAAACACGTGTTGTTGTGGGGATGAGTGGTGGTGTTGATTCGTCGGTGACGGCTCTCTTGCTCAAAGAGCAGGGCTACGATGTGATCGGTATCTTCATGAAGAACTGGGATGACACAGATGAAAACGGCGTCTGTACGGCGACCGAAGATTACAAGGATGTGGCTGCGGTAGCAGACCAGATTGGCATTCCTTACTACTCTGTCAATTTTGAAAAAGAGTACTGGGACCGCGTTTTCGAGTATTTCCTAGCGGAATACCGTGCAGGGCGCACGCCAAATCCAGATGTTATGTGCAACAAGGAAATCAAGTTCAAGGCCTTTTTGGACTATGCCATGACCTTGGGTGCAGACTATGTAGCAACTGGGCATTATGCTCGAGTAGCGCGTGATGAGGATGGCACTGTTCACATGCTTCGTGGCGTGGACAATGGCAAGGATCAGACTTATTTCCTCAGTCAACTTTCGCAAGAACAACTTCAAAAAACCATGTTTCCACTGGGACATTTGGAAAAGCCTGAAGTTCGAAAACTAGCAGAAGAAGCAGGCCTTGCGACTGCTAAGAAGAAAGACTCGACAGGGATTTGCTTTATCGGAGAAAAGAACTTTAAAAATTTCCTCAGCAACTACTTACCAGCTCAGCCTGGTCGCATGATGACTGTAGATGGTCGCGATATGGGCGAGCATGCAGGTCTGATGTATTATACGATCGGTCAGCGTGGCGGACTCGGTATCGGTGGGCAACACGGCGGTGACAATGCCCCTTGGTTCGTTGTCGGAAAAGACCTAAGCAAGAATATCCTCTATGTAGGCCAAGGTTTCTACCATGATTCGCTCATGTCAACCAGCCTAGAGGCTAGCCAAGTCCACTTTACTCGTGATATGCCAGAGGAGTTTACGCTCGAATGTACGGCTAAATTCCGCTACCGTCAGCCTGATTCTAAGGTGACAGTACATGTTAAAGGAGACAAGGCAGAGGTCATCTTTGCAGAGCCACAACGTGCGATTACACCAGGACAGGCAGTTGTCTTTTACGATGGCGAGGAGTGTCTAGGTGGTGGCTTGATTGACAATGCTTACCGCGATGGACAAGTTTGTCAGTACATTTAGATTGACAAATTTTCTCAATCTGCTACAATAATAACAGCAATAGAAATGATGGTCAAAGCTCATGGATGTTGCAGGCTTTTTTGTCCTGCACTTCTTTGGAGTTTTGACTGTTTTTGTATCGTTTAAGGGAAAGGATAAGAATGACTCAGCAAGACTTTCGGACAAAAGTAGACAATACGGTTTTTGGAGTTCGGGCGACAGCTTTGATTCTTCAAAATCGCAAGCTCCTAGTTACCAAAGATAAGGGCAAGTATTACACTATTGGCGGTGCGATTCAAGTAAATGAAAGCACGGAGGACGCGGTAGTCCGTGAAGTGAAGGAAGAACTGGGTGTCAAAGCTCAAGCTGGGCAGCTAGCTTTTGTGGTTGAAAATCGTTTTGAACAGGACGGTGTTTCCTATCACAATATCGAGTTTCATTATTTGGCGGACTTGCTTGAAGATGCCCCATTGACCATGCAGGAAGATGAGAAAAGGCAGCCCTGTGAATGGATTGATTTGGATAAACTTGAGGATCTCCAGCTAGTTCCAGCCTTTTTGAAAACAGCCCTACCAGATTGGGACGGGAAACTAAGACACATTCATCTTGAGGAATAGGAGAGAAAATGATGGTTAAGCTTATTGCCCATGTACTTGTTCATAATGGTGATGATTATTTGCTCATTCAGCGTTCGGAAATTAAAAGAGGACAACCCAATGTTTATCCAACTTACTGGGATATTCCTGGTGGCGGGGTTGAAAAGGGTGAACTTCCGCGAGATGGTGCTCTTAGAGAATGCATTGAAGAAGCGGGAGTTAGGCTAGATAGCAGTTTGCTCAAACTTCTTCACGAAGATAGTCAACTGGATACCTCTAAGGATACGGTTTATAAAGCAGAGTGGGTTGGGGAGAAGCCAATTATCAGATTAGATCCTGAAGAGCATAGGCACTTTAAATGGGTTACTATGGCTCAAGCTCTAGAGGAGGAGAAGTTAGTTCCTTATTTGCGAGAAATTTTTGAAAGGTTAAAAAATGACTTATAATTTTACTGAAGAATACGATATTATTGTAATCGGTGCGGGACACGCTGGGGTTGAGGCTTCCTTGGCTGCTAGCCGTATGGGTTGTAAGGTCTTGCTTGCGACCATCAACATTGAAATGCTTGCTTTCATGCCTTGTAATCCCTCTATCGGTGGTTCTGCCAAGGGGATCGTTGTGCGTGAAGTTGATGCCCTCGGTGGCGAGATGGCCAAAACCATTGATAAGACTTACATTCAGATGAAGATGCTCAACACAGGGAAGGGCCCAGCTGTCCGTGCCCTTCGTGCGCAGGCTGACAAGGAGCTTTACTCTAAGGAAATGCGCAAGACAGTTGAAAATCAAGAAAATTTGACCCTTCGTCAAACCATGATTGATGAGATTTTGGTGGAAGACGGAAAAGTTGTCGGTGTTCGTACAGCGACCCATCAAGAGTATGCTGCTAAGGCTGTTATCGTGACGACAGGGACTGCCCTCCGTGGGGAAATTATCATCGGAGACCTCAAGTATTCGTCAGGTCCTAACCACAGCTTGGCTTCTATTAACCTTGCTGACAATCTCAAGGAACTTGGTCTCGAAATCGGTCGTTTCAAGACAGGAACGCCTCCACGTGTCAAGGCTTCTTCTATCAATTACGATGTGACCGAGATTCAGCCAGGAGACGAAGCGCCTAATCATTTCTCATACACTTCACGAGATGAGGATTATGTCAAGGACCAAGTGCCATGCTGGTTGACCTATACCAATGGAACCAGTCATGAGATTATCCAAAACAACCTCCACCGTGCGCCTATGTTTACAGGTGTGGTCAAGGGAGTGGGGCCTCGTTATTGTCCGTCGATTGAGGACAAGATTGTGCGCTTTGCAGACAAGGAACGCCACCAACTCTTCCTTGAGCCAGAAGGGCGCAATACAGAGGAAGTCTATGTTCAAGGACTTTCAACCAGTCTGCCAGAGGATGTCCAGCGTGAGCTGGTTCATTCTATCAAAGGTTTGGAAAATGCAGAGATGATGCGAACAGGTTATGCCATTGAGTATGATATGGTCTTGCCTCACCAGTTGCGTGCGACTCTGGAAACAAAGAAAATCTCCGGACTTTTCACTGCTGGTCAGACCAATGGAACTTCAGGTTATGAAGAAGCTGCTGGCCAAGGGATTATAGCTGGTATCAATGCCGCTCTGAAAATTCAAGATAAGCCTGAATTGATTTTGAAGCGCAGTGACGGTTATATCGGGGTCATGATTGACGATTTGGTGACCAAGGGAACCATTGAACCCTACCGTCTATTGACCAGTCGTGCTGAATACCGCCTCATTCTCCGCCATGACAATGCCGATATGCGTTTGACAGAGATGGGACGCGAGATTGGACTTGTGGACGATGAACGTTGGGCTCGTTTTGAAATTAAGAAAAATCAATTTGACAATGAGATGAAGCGACTAGACAGCATCAAACTCAAGCCAGTCAAGGAAACAAATGCCAAGGTTGAGGAGATGGGCTTCAAGCCGTTGACAGATGCGGTGACCGCCAAGGAATTCCTTCGCCGTCCAGAAGTTTCTTACCAAGATGTGGTGGCCTTCATCGGGCCAGCTGCAGAGGACTTGGATGACAAGATTATCGAATTGATTGAAACAGAAATCAAGTACGAAGGCTATATTTCCAAAGCCATGGATCAGGTTGCCAAGATGAAACGCATGGAAGAAAAACGCATTCCAGCTAATATTGACTGGGATGATATTGATTCCATCGCGACAGAAGCTCGTCAGAAGTTCAAACTTATCAATCCAGAAACTATCGGCCAAGCCAGCCGTATTTCGGGAGTAAACCCAGCAGATATTTCTATTTTGATGGTGTATCTTGAAGGTAAAAATCGTAGTATTTCAAAAACTCTTCAAAAATCAAAATGATACGTTGTCGGCTTCTTACGAATGAGTTCAAAGCTTGGCTTTGATTCATCGCCAGCCTCCCATAGTTCCCCGAACTATGGGAGCTAACTCAAGTTATGCTTTCGCCTAGCCTTCTAGTCTGATTTCGATTTTTATTGAGTTTCAATCTCAAAAGAAAGCATAGAGAAAAACAGCTCCGAAAAATCGGGGCTGTTTTGTTGACTTATTCTTCATCTGGTGTGAGGATCATCGGGATAATAATCGGTTCACGTTCTGTATTTTCATAGAGGAAGGGGCGAATAGCGTTGACAATGGCACCATTGACTGATTGCACGCTAGCATCCTTATTTTTCAGTGCGATACGAATTGCATTGAAGAGGATACGCTGGCTTTGGCGAATCAGGTCGCCAGACTCTCTCATGTAGACAAAGCCTCGGCTGAGGATGTCTGGTCCAGACAGAATCATCTGCGATTTGAAGTCAACAGTTGCGACTGCCAGAACGACACCATCTTCAGATAAATCACGACGATCTTTGAGGACAGCAGCACCAATTTCACCGATACGATTTCCATCGACATAGATGTCTTGGGCGTTGAAATGACCTGCGATACGAGCTGAGTCAGTAGTAAGGGCAAGTACATCTCCATTGCTCATGATAAAGATATTATCCTTCTCAACACCAGTATCCACTGCTAGTCCAGCGTGGACTTTTTGCATGCGGTATTCACCGTGGACAGGCATGAAGTATTTTGGCTTAATCAAGCGGAGCATGAGTTTTTGCTCTTGCTGACCACCGTGTCCAGATGTATGGATATTGTTAACCTTACCGTGGATAACTTCGACACCAGCTTCAGAAATGATGTTGATCAGTTTGTTGACGCTAGTAGTGTTTCCAGGGATTGGACTAGAAGAGAAGATAACCGTATCGCCTGGTTGGAGTTGTACCTGACGGTGGGTTCCGTTGGCGATACGAGAGAGGGCCGCCATAGGTTCACCCTGACTACCTGTACAGAGGATGAGAACTTCTCCTGCAGGGTAATCTTTGATTTCATTTGGCTCGATAAAGGTTCCCTTAGGAGCTTTGATATAGCCAAGCTCGATTCCGTTGACAATGGCCTTTTCCATAGAACGGCCAAATACCGCAATCTTACGTCCAGTCTTAACAGCAGCTTCTGTTGCTTGCTGGAGACGGAAGATATTTGAGGCAAAGGATGCAAAGATGATACGTCCTTCAATGCCTTGGATAATCTTCATGATGGACTGACCAACGACTTTTTCAGAGTTGGTAAAGGTTGGCACTTCTGCATTTGTCGAGTCAGACAGGAGACAGAGCACGCCTTCTTCACCAAGGGCTGCCATACGGTGCAAGTCCGCAGGTTCTCCAACTGGAGTAAAGTCGAACTTGAAGTCACCCGTACAAACGATTTTCCCTTGAGGAGTATGGATGACAATCCCTAAAGGTTCTGGAATAGAGTGAGTCGTTCTAAAGAAAGTTGCCTTGAGGTTTTTAAAGGTCAACTCAGTATTGTGGTTGATTTCGTAAAGTTTGGCGTTGCGCAAGAGGCCGTGTTCTTCGAGTTTCCCACGAATCAAAGCCAAGGCAAGTGGTCCAGCGTAAATCGGGACATTTGCTTGCTTGAGCAGGAAAGGAATCCCACCAATGTGGTCCTCGTGTCCATGTGTGATTAAGACAGCCTTGACGCGGTCGATATTGTCCACGATGTAAGAGTAGTCAGGAATGACATAGTCGATACCAAGCAAGTCATCTTCTGGGAATTTAATCCCAGCATCGACGATGATAATCTCATCTTGGTATTCAATCCCGTATGTGTTTTTCCCGATTTCTCCCAGACCACCGATGGCAAAAACGCCGACTTCTTCAGGTTTAAGAGTATAGGTCATATTAGAACTCCGTGATTTCGAAGGCGCCAGTTTCTTTTTCGTAATCTAGCAATTTGTCAGACAAGCGTTCGATATACTCGATGTTGTATTCTGGGCGATTTTCTTCGACAAGTTGACGAGCAGCGATGCGACCCTCAAGTTCTGAGCTGGCATCGATGTCTAGGTAAAGTGCGCGTGTTGTTTCGCGACGTGGGCTACGTTCTTTTGTTTCTTGATAAAAAACTTTGTAAATCATATAGTTCCTTTCTATTTACAGGTCAGCTTATTCCAAACTTTTAGTAGATATTTGCTTGATTTCATTCCATTTTTTGTCTAGATTGACCTTGATTCGTTACAATTATCTCAATTATACCACAAAATGAAAAATTAGTAAAAGACGGGAACGAGAAAGTCATAGAGTCACTCATTAGGAAGCGTTTGCAAAAATAAAGAAAGTATGTTATCTTGATAATGGAAGTGGAATTTATCGTTTGTCATAATTCCCTATAGTTTTTAAGTCAAGGAGGTTGCCCTATGTATAACTTATTTTCTTTTGCTATCGGAGTTCGCTTGGTAGCTTTTATCATTTTTGTTGCTTGTGTTTATGGAGGGAATCTTCTATTTGCCAAAATGGAACGACGACAAACCAAGTTCTTGTGGAAAATTATCTTTGTGACTCTCTACTCGCTTTTTCTCCTCCTTGTAACCTATGTAGTTTGGTTTGTATTTTACTTTGGATTAAATGCTTAGATGCCCTGCTCATGCTGGGGCATTTTGTTTGGGGATAAAGAAAATTCCACCCCATCTATCAAGATGAGGTGGTTTTTGCATTTTTCTAAAATGACATGACAATGGAATAAATGTTTGCTTTAAGAATTTATTCTTATTATGTTAATGACTCTTCTGCTCAAAAATAGAGTTGAAGCATAAAAATAAAACAATACAAACAGATAGATCAATTGGTAAAGGGATAGTAGTAATGTTTAAATCATTGAGAATGCTGAGCAAACTGTAAGAGATGAAGACAATAAAATTTATCCTTCTAAAAATGTGTCTTTTATCTAGCATGACTTACCAAACTTTTTACGGAGATCTTTCCCAATGGTATAAGCTGCCATAAATAAAGCGATACCAACACCTGCACCAAAACCACCCTTGATTTCTTGCAATTCCTTATTAGAAATTTCACGATAGTTGTTCAAATCTTTCATCATATTAATCTCCTCCTAAAAAATAACCAGCTGCCAAACCAGAACCTACAAGTGCTGTTCCGCCTGCAATAGCTTTCCAAGATACTGCTACTCCAAAGATAATCAAGGGAGCGAGACCGCCATCAATATCTGATAATTCATTTTCAGATAGGGATAAAAATTGATTGTCAAGAACGTCAAAATTTGTCATTGAACTTTCCTCCTTTTTTCTTGTTCACTTTTATATTCGGAAAAGAAAAGGAAAAGTGAACATTTTTTTGAAATTTATTTGCGAATTATTTTTTGTTTAAGTCTAGGTATTCCTGTTTGGGGATAAAGAAAATTCCCATGTGCCAGCTTTTGTAGTATAATAGTAAGCAGACAAAAAGATAGGAATGTGTTATGAAAGTATTAGCTTTTGATACGTCCAGCAAGGCTCTTTCTCTCGCTATTTTAGAGGACAAGCAGATTCTTGCCGAGACGACGATTAATATCAAGAAAAATCACAGTATTACCCTCATGCCTGCCATCGATTTTTTGATGGCAAGTTTGGATTGGACGCCCAAGGATTTGGACCGAATCGTGGTAGCGGAAGGGCCAGGTAGCTACACAGGCTTACGAATTGCGGTCGCAACGGCTAAGACTTTGGCTCATACTCTGAATATCGAGTTAGTTGGTATGTCTAGCCTCTTGGCTCTGGTGCCCTACCAACAAGAAGGTTTGTTCGTCCCCTTGATGGATGCGCGTCGCAACAATGTTTATGCAGGATTTTATGAAAATGCTAAACCTGTCATGCCAGAAGCGCACCTGCCCTTTGAGCGAGTGATTGAGCTAATCAAGGGTGCTAGTCAGGTAACCTTTGTCGGAGAAGTTGGCCCCTTTGTGGAGCAGATTCAAGAACATTTGCCAAGGACTAATTACAAAGAAACCTTGCCTAACGCAGCCAATCTTGCTCTTTTGGCCTGGGACAAGGAAACAGACTCCTTGCATGATTTTGTGCCGAATTACCTCAAACGTGTTGAGGCTGAGGAAAACTGGCTCAAGAACCACACTGAGTCTGGTGAGTCTTACATTAAACGCCTATGATAGAAATCAAACGAATCCAAGGACAGCCTGACTTGGCACAAGCCATCTATGCTGTTATGGTAGCTGTTTATCCAGTCAGTCCTTGGACGCTGGAACAAATCCAAGCAGACCTGTCCCAAGACCAGACTTGGTATGCTCTAGCTTATGATGGGACAGAAGTGATTGGCTTTCTAGCTGTGCAGGAGAATCTATTTGAAGCAGAGGTCCTGCAAATCGCTGTCAAACAAATCTATCAGGGGCAGGGAATTGCCTCGGCCTTGTTTGCTCAATTGCCGGCAGAAAAGGAGATTTTCCTCGAAGTCAGAAAGTCAAACCAACGAGCGCAAGCATTTTACAAGAAAGAAAAGATGGCGGTCATCGCTGAGCGAAAGGCCTACTACCATGATCCAGTCGAGGACGCCATTATCATGAAGAGAGAAATAGATGAAGGATAGATATATTTTAGCATTTGAGACATCCTGTGACGAGACCAGTGTCGCCGTCTTGAAAAACGACGATGAGCTCTTGTCCAATGTCATTGCTAGTCAAATTGAGAGTCACAAACGTTTTGGGGGCGTAGTGCCCGAAGTAGCCAGTCGTCACCATGTTGAGGTCATTACAGCCTGTATTGAGGAGGCTCTGGCAGAAGCAGGGATTACCGAAGATGATGTGACAGCTGTTGCGGTTACCTATGGACCGGGCTTGGTTGGAGCTTTACTAGTTGGTTTATCAGCTGCTAAGGCCTTTGCTTGGGCACATAGACTTCCACTGATTCCCGTTAACCACATGGCTGGCCACCTCATGGCCGCTCAGAGTGTGGAGCCTTTGGAGTTTCCCTTGCTAGCCCTTTTAGTCAGTGGTGGACACACAGAGTTGGTTTATGTTTCGGAGGCTGGTGACCACAAGATTGTTGGGGAAACGCGAGATGACGCGGTTGGTGAGGCTTATGATAAGGTTGGCCGTGTCATGGGCTTGACCTATCCTGCCGGTCGTGAGATTGACGAGCTAGCTCATCAGGGACAGGATATTTATGATTTCCCCCGTGCCATGATTAAGGAAGATAATCTAGAATTTTCATTCTCAGGTTTGAAATCTGCCTTTATCAATCTTCATCACAATGCCGAGCAAAAGGGAGAAAGTCTGTCTACAGAAGATTTGTGTGCTTCCTTCCAAGCGGCAGTTATGGACATTCTCATGGCTAAAACCAAAAAAGCTTTGGAGAAATATCCTGTTAAAACTCTAGTCGTGGCAGGTGGTGTGGCAGCCAATAAAGGTCTTAGAGAACGTCTAGCAACTGAAATCACAGATGTCAAGATTATCATCCCACCTCTGCGCCTCTGCGGAGACAATGCAGGTATGATTGCCTATGCCAGCGTCAGCGAGTGGAACAAAGAAAACTTTGCAAGCTTAGACCTCAATGCCAAACCAAGCCTCGCTTTTGATACCATAGAATAAAGAGTCAGCTTAAAGCTGGCTTTTTCACTCGATAAAGTGTCAGAATATTTTGACAAATAATTGTAAATAATGATATACTATATAAAAAATAGGAGGTGGCCAGATGATTGAGAGAATGGAATTGGGAGAATTTTACAAGGAATTGCGCTTGGCTAGAAAGCTAAAACAGTCAGATGTGGCTTGTGCTGGACTAACAGCCTCTCAGTTGTCCAAGTTTGAACTAGGGCAGTCTATGCTGTCTGCAGATAAGTTGATTCTAGCTATCCAAGGTATAAATGTGACCTTTGATGAGTTTGGGCACAAGCTCAACAACTATCAAGAATCCCCACATATGCGAATTGGTAGAAGGGTTGTGGATCGCTTTGCCCATCAAGATATTGCTGGTTTAGAGCAACTGTTGGAAGAAGTCGAGCAAGAACAGATGGCGCAGACCTATCGTCGTTTGAATGCTATTGTGATTAAAGATGCTATCCATTCCTTAGATAAAAACTATCCGCTAGCAGAGGAGGATAGCGAGTTTTTAACTACCTACCTCTACGCTATTGAGTCTTGGACCTGGTTTGAACTCTATCTTTTTTGCAATACTATGCCCTTCCTGAGCAATCAAGATCTGATTTTTTTATCAACCTCTTTGCTTGAAAAGTCCAAAGAATTTAAAGAGTTGGTACATAATCGATTGTATATGAAGCAAGGACTCTTAAATATCTTATCAGAACTCATGGAGCGCAAACTTTTCTCCTATATTCCAATCTTTGAAGCCGAGTTGGAGAGCATGCTGCGTCCGTATGATGTTTTTGAGAAATTATTATGGCAATTTTTAAAGAAGATGAGTGTCTTTCTTCAAACCAAAGGAAGCAATCAAAAAGAGATTGAAAACTTTATCCAATCTCTGCAAGTATTAGAAAATCCACAATTGATAACCCTCTTCGAATTGCGTTTGCAACAATACAAAGAACTTATCGATTAGTTAGAAATGGGAAAATGATAATAATCTCAGCAATGATTGCCAATAATCTTAAAACTTGTTTCTTCATATGACTTCCCTCCTCATTAGTAATAACTTTATTATAGCAGGGAAATAATCAAATCCACCAAAATCGCAAATCTGAAATTTCTATAAGAAAAAATATCAAATATGCGATTTTCTAAAATAAGGCAATTTCTGTGTTATACTGACCTTGTAAAACATTTGAAGCAAATCCTAGGTCGCAGAAGTGGTTTACAAGAAGAAAACAATTGAAGGAGTATAAAAGATGTTAAATTTACAATTTGCAGAAACAATGGAATTGACAGAAGATGAGTTGCAAGATGTTAGAGGAGGCTACACTGTGGTTAACCCAGGCGGTGGAATTGGAGTAAGCTTAGGAGCACCTTGGTCAATCACTAATTTCTGGAAGAAATATTTTAACCATGATTCTTCCACTGTTAATCGTCGTCATTGATATTTAAAGCCCTTGCCTTTGTTTGGGTTAGGGCTTTTTTTATTTCGTAATATAGGAGAAAATAGGATGAAAAAGATAATCTCACGCTACTACTTTATTATAGCTTTTCTACTAGTTATTGCTGACCAGAAGTTCAGTGGTCTGGTTTTATCTAGCGACTTTGCTCTTGGTCTATCTGACTTTACTTATTATCTGTCGGATATGATGTTGAATTTTCTTGTGGTTTTATTTGCTCTGATTGTTATGATTTGGTCGGAGAAATGGCAACAAATCAACAATAGAAAGTTTAAAAGATCCTATCTTTTCTATTCCTTCCTAGCTCTGCTTTCTTTTGTTGCTTGGAATTTTGTCACCTTTTTTCTTTTCCCACCTACTCGAAATGAAATTTCTTATCAACATGCTGCTCCTACTTTTACAGGAGCTACGGCATTTTTGATGTATTTCTTTTATCCTGTGATTGCAGGTCCCATTTTTGAAGACATGATTTATCGTGGATTAGTGATGACTGCTCTGGAAAAAGGAAAGAAATGGGGGCTAGATGTACTTGGTTCCGCTGTTTTATTTGGGGTCTCGCACATTAGTAATCACGGTTGGGTCTTGACAGACTTTGTCTTCTATATGGGTGGAGGTCTTATATTTGCAGTCTTATTTAGAATGACAAAGTCAATTTATTGGCCTATTGGACTGCATATAGTCTACAATGGTATTGGTCAGATTTTGATGTTACTGTAATTTTGGTTGTTAGTAGTATCGCGGTATATTCTTGGGGAAAGATTCCCATTTGAATTTAAAAAGGAGTTGTGATGAAAGTATTTCTTCAAAATAGAGATTTTAGGCAATTAACTATCAACCAGTGGATTTCAACGCTTGGGGATACGATTTTTTATCTGGCCTTTTTGAATTATGTGGCAGATGCATCTTTTGCCCCTTTGGCGATTTTACTCATCACGATTTCAGAAACCCTGCCCCAAGTTCTACAAATCTTTCTGGGAGTTTTGGCGGATTTTCAACATCATCGTGTCTTGAAATACACAGTCATTAGTTTTGCAAAATTTTTGCTTTACTCTATAGTATCCTTATCGTTTTCAGGGCAGCCCTTTTCCTTGTTATTAGTAGCCTTTATTTGTCTGATTAACCTCGTGTCTGACACATTGAGTTATTTTTCAGGCGCCATGCTCACTCCGATTTTCATTAGAATTATTGGGCAAGATCATCTGGCAGAAGCTATTGGATTTAAACAGTCAACCGTTAGTTTAGTGAAAACAATCAGTAATATTCTAGGAGGAGTCTTACTAGCTATTCTATCTATCCAGTTTATTTCCTTACTGAATGCTCTTACCTTTTTAATCGCATTTTTAGGTATTCTTTTCATAAAAAATGACCTCTTGAAAGTAGAAAAAACTATTAGCTATCAAGAAGGGCTCTCTGTAAAATCCTTTTGCCAGCATTTGGTCCAATCATCGAAATTGATATGGAATATGAATAAGGTGCTCTTGGTTTTGTTTATTATCTCTATTAGTCAAGCAGTGATAAATGTTACAGTTCCTATTTCTACTCTGTTTTTGAGGAATCAGCCCTTTTTGAATTTACAAACTGGTCAATCTCTCGCTTTGTTATCAACACTGGAATTGTCAGCCCTTATTGTCGGAAGCCTTGTAAGTGGCTATCTGAAAAATACGATTTCTATAAAAATAGCTCTATATGCCTCGCTTATTATCCAATTACTCCTTTTAGTTGGTTTTGTGGCAGTTCGTTTTGACTGGATTCTTATCTTTAGTGCCTTGGATGCCTTTTTTGCAGGTATTCTCTCTCCTCGATTACAGGAACTCATTTTTAAACAAATACCTGAGGAGTCAATGGGAGCAGTTCAATCCTCTATCGGCGCCATTACGGTTGTTTTACCTAGCTTATTTACAATAGCTTTGGTAACCATTGCTACTAGCTTTGGAACTCAGGCAGTCAGCTTTGTTTTATTGCTATTTCTTCTAGTTTCCTTTGTCATGCTCTTGAATATCCGTGAAAACATTTAGCGGAGAATTTCTATAATATATGTTTGAGACTGGTTTCCAGTCTTTTTCTGTTCTTGTCAATCAGCAGACTTTTTTCTCTTTCCTGAATGTGTTATAATAGTCCATGCTGTGGCTGGAACTGATTCAGCCCACCTATTAAGACAATATGAGGAGAAAGATGAAAGAAAAAGGATTTTGGGAGGGGGCGCAGGCAGCCATGCCAACAGCCCTTGGTTATATCAGTATTGGCCTTGCCTGTGGGATTATCGGTGCGCCCTATGTGACACCTGTAGAGATGGGCTTGATGAGTCTCTTTGTTTATGCTGGGAGTGCCCAGTTTGCCATGTTGGCACTGATTGCGGTTCAAGCTCCTGTGGCTGCCATTGCTATGACGGTCTTTTTGATTAATTTGCGTCTCTTTTTGTTGAGTTTGCATGCGTCAACCTATTTCCGTCATACCAGTCTTTGGCACAATATCGGTATGTCTAGTATCTTGACGGATGAGACTTATGGTGTATTGATGGGCGAATTGGCCCATACAGACAAGGTCAATCCTATGTGGATGCACGGAAACAATCTCAACAGCTATGTAGCTTGGTTTGTGGGGACAGTAGTCGGAACGGCTCTGGGTGGCCTGTTGCCAAATCCAGAAATCTTTGGCTTGGATTTTGCCTTGGTTGGGATGTTTATCGGAATTTTTGCTTTGCAATTCCAGATTATGCAAAGACGGATTCCTGTCCGCAATCTGCTCATTATCCTAGCAGTTGTTGCGGTGTCCTTCTTTTTGCTCTTGACAGTGGTGTCTCAGTCACTAGCTGTTCTGTTTGCGACGCTACTTGGTTGTACAATGGGGGTGGTTTTAGATGGTCAGTAAGTATCTTTTATTAGCAGTTCTTTTCTCTGGCTTGGTGACCTGGATTCCCCGTATGATTCCCTTCATCTTGGTCAAGTATAAGGGTTTGCCTGCAATCGTTGAGCGTTTTTTGAAGTTCTTGCCCGTTTCTATTATCTTTGCCTTGATTCTTTCAAGCGTAGTGACAGGCAAGGTTGGTAGCCTTCCTCAAATCAAATGGCTGGACTTCTTAGCAGTCTTTCCAACGGCTTGGGTAGCCTTTCGCTACCGTAATCTAGTCGGAACGGTTCTCTTCGGAGTAGTCTTGATTGCCGTCTTGCGCTTGGTCTTTTAAATTAGCCATAAAAAAAATTTATCACAGAGATAGATATCATATAATGGCGTAAATGCTCTTTTTCTGTTAAGATTATAAGGTATTCTATTTTGGAGGAAATGACATGAAAAAAATCGTTAAATACTCATCTCTTGCTACCCTAGGGCTTGTTGCTGCAGGTGTGCTAGCAGCTTGCTCAGGTGGTGCGAAAAAAGAAGGAGAAGCAGTTAGCAAGAAAGAAATTATTGTTGCAACAAATGCTTCACCAAAACCATTCAACTATGAAGAAAATGGTGAATTGACTGGTTACGAAATTGAAGTGGTTCGCGCTATCTTTAAAGATTCTGACAAGTATGATGTCAAGTTTGAGAAGACTGAGTGGTCAGGTGTCTTTGCGGGTCTTGACGCTGACCGTTACCAAATGGCCGTGAACAACATCAGCTACACTAAAGAACGTGCTGAAAAATACCTTTATGCAGCTCCAACTGCTAAAAACCCTAACGTTCTTGTAGTGAAAAAAGACGACTCTAGCATCAAATCGCTTGATGATATCGGTGGAAAATCAACAGAAGTTGTTCAAGGAACAACATCAGCTAAACAGTTGGAAGACTACAACAAACAACACTCAGATAATCCAACTGTCCTTAACTACACTAGAGCAGACTTCCAACAAATCATGGGACGCTTGAGCGATGGCCAATTTGACTACAAAATTTTTGATAAAATCGGTGTTGAAACAGTTATCAAGAACCAAGGTTTGGACAACTTGAAAGTTATTGAACTTCCAAGCGACCAACAACCTTACGTTTACCCACTTCTTGCCAAAGGTCAAGATGAGTTGAAAACATTTGTAGACAAACGTATCCAAGAACTCTACAAAGACGGAACTCTTGAAAAGTTGTCTAAACAATTCTTCGGCGACACTTACCTACCAGCAGAAGCTGATATTAAATAATTTCTTGAAGTCATCCATTCGGAATAAGATGGGTGATTTCTCAGTTTTTAGGGATATAGTTTTAAACTATATATCTGGCTATCTAATAACAATTTGTGAAATCAAACAAATTGTGAGATACTAGTACGGTATTATTTTTAAGGAGAAAGAATCATGAAAATTAAAAAATGGCTTGGTGTAGCAGCCCTTGCTACAGTCGCAGGTTTGGCTCTTGCAGCTTGCGGAAACTCAGAAAAGAAAGCAGACAATGCAACAACTATCAAAATCGCAACTGTTAACCGTAGCGGTTCTGAAGAAAAACGTTGGGACAAAATCCAAGAATTGGTTAAAAAAGACGGTATCACTTTGGAATTTACAGAGTTCACAGACTACTCACAACCAAACAAGGCAACTGCTGATGGTGAAGTAGACTTGAACGCTTTCCAACACTATAACTTCTTGAACAACTGGAACAAAGAAAACGGAAAAGACCTTGTAGCGATTGCAGATACTTACATCTCTCCAATCCGCCTTTACTCAGGTTTGAATGGAAGTGACAACAAGTACACTAAAGTAGAAGATATCCCAGCAAACGGAGAAATTGCTGTACCAAACGATGCTACAAACGAAAGCCGTGCGCTTTACTTGCTTCAATCAGCTGGCTTGATTAAATTGGACGTTTCAGGAACTGCTCTTGCAACAGTTGCTAACATCAAAGAAAATCCAAAGAACTTGAAAATCACTGAATTGGACGCTAGCCAAACAGCTCGTTCATTGTCATCAGTTGACGCTGCCGTTGTAAACAATACCTTCGTTACAGAAGCAAAATTGGACTACAAGAAAGCACTCTTCAAAGAACAAGCTGATGAAAATTCAAAACAATGGTACAACATCATTGTTGCGAAAAAAGATTGGGAATCATCACCTAAGGCTGATGCTATCAAGAAAGTCGTTGCAGCTTACCATACAGATGAAGTGAAAAAAGTTATCGAAGAAACATCAGACGGTTTGGATCAACCAGTTTGGTAATAAGAAACAGGGAGGTGGGAGAGAGAATTCCACCTCTTGCTTTTGTATAGAGCAGGGATTGTCAGGAAGAGTAGTTCATAGAAAGGTAGAGAGAATATGGTTTTTCCTAGCGAACAAGAACAGATTGAAAAATTTGAAAAGGATCATGTGGCCCAGCATTATTTTGAGGTTTTGCGTATCTTGATTTCTAAGAAATCAGTCTTTGCCCAACAGGTGGGGCTCAAAGAAGTTGCCAACTATCTGGGTGAGATTTTCAAGCGTGTTGGGGCTGAAGTGGAGATTGATGAGACTTATACAGCGCCCTTTGTCATGGCGCATTTCAAGAGTTCGCGTCCAGATGCCAAGACCCTAATCTTCTATAACCACTATGACACTGTGCCAGCGGATGGGGATCAGGTCTGGACAGAGGATCCTTTTACTCTTTCAGTGCGCAATGGCTTCATGTATGGGCGTGGGGTTGATGACGACAAGGGTCATATCACAGCTCGTTTGAGTGCTTTGAGAAAATACATGCAGCACCACGATGACCTGCCTGTCAATATCAGTTTTATCATGGAGGGAGCAGAGGAATCTGCCTCGACAGACCTAGACAAGTATCTGGAAAAACATGCGGATAAACTCCGTGGTGCGGATTTGTTGGTATGGGAACAAGGAACCAAAAATGCCTTGGAACAGCTAGAAATTTCTGGCGGAAATAAGGGAATTGTGACCTTTGATGCCAAGGTAAAAAGCGCTGATGTTGACATCCATTCCAGTTATGGTGGGGTTGTGGAATCAGCTCCATGGTATCTTCTTCAAGCCCTACAGTCTCTTCGTGCTGCAGATGGCCGTATCTTGGTTGAAGGCTTGTACGAAGAAGTACAAGAGCCAAATGAACGAGAATTGGCCTTGGTGGACACTTACGCTCAACGAAATCCAGGGGAAATCAGCCAGATTTATGGTTTGGAATTACCTCTCTTACAAGAGGATCGCGCAGCCTTTCTAAAACGTTTCTTTTTCGAGCCAGCCCTTAATATCGAAGGGATTCAGTCAGGTTACCAAGGACAAGGGGTTAAAACGATTTTGCCAGCAGAAGCCAGTGCTAAGCTAGAGGTTCGTTTGGTTCCTGGCCTAGAACCGCATGATGTTCTGGAAAAAATTCGGAAACAGCTAGACAAAAATGGCTTTGATAAGGTAGAATTATACTATACCTTGGGAGAGATGAGCTATCGAAGCGATATGAGCGCACCAGCCATTCTCAATGTGATCGAGTTGGCCAAGAAATTCTATCCACAGGGCGTTTCAGTCTTGCCGACGACAGCGGGGACAGGGCCTATGCATACGGTCTTTGATGCTCTAGAGGTGCCAATGGTGGCCTTCGGTCTAGGAAATGCCAATAGTCGAGACCACGGTGGAGATGAGAACGTGCGAATCGCCGATTACTATACCCATATTGAATTAGTAGAGGAGCTGATTAGAAGCTATGAGTAGAGATATTATCAAGTTAGATCAGATTGATGTGACTTTTCACCAAAAGAAGAGAACCATCACAGCGGTCAAGGATGTGACCATTCACATCAAAGAAGGGGATATCTACGGAATCGTTGGATATTCTGGAGCAGGGAAATCAACCCTTGTACGGGTGATTAACCTCTTGCAAAAACCATCTGCAGGGAAAATTACCATTGACGACGATGTGATTTTTGATGGTGAGGTCACCTTGACGGCAGAGCAGTTGCGTCGTAAACGTCAAGATATTGGAATGATTTTCCAGCATTTCAACCTGATGAGCCAAAAGACAGCAGAGGAGAATGTAGCCTTTGCCCTTAAACACTCTGGCCTCAGCAAGGAAGAAAAGAAGGCTAAAGTAGCTAAATTGTTGGACTTGGTTGGCTTGGCAGATCGTGCTGAAAATTACCCTTCACAACTATCTGGTGGACAAAAACAGCGTGTGGCCATTGCGCGTGCCTTAGCAAATGATCCAAAAATCTTGATTTCAGACGAGTCGACTTCTGCCCTTGATCCTAAGACTACCAAGCAGATTTTGGCCTTGTTGCAAGATTTGAACCAAAAATTAGGCTTAACTGTTGTCTTGATTACGCATGAAATGCAGATTGTCAAAGACATTGCCAACCGTGTGGCGGTTATGCAGGACGGACATTTGATTGAAGAGGGTAGTGTCCTTGAAATCTTCTCAGACCCTAAACAACCTTTGACTCAAGACTTTATCTCAACAGCCACAGGTATTGACGAAGCCATGGTCAAAATCGAGAAGCAAGAAATCGTGGAACACTTGTCTGAAAACAGCCTTTTGGTACAACTCAAGTATGCGGGTGCTTCAACAGACGAGCCACTTTTGAATGAATTGTACAAGCATTACCAAGTAACAGCTAATATCCTCTATGGAAATATCGAAATTTTGGATGGTACTCCTGTTGGAGAATTGGTGGTGGTCTTGTCAGGTGAAAAAGCAGCGTTGGCAGGTGCCCAAGAAGCCATTCGTCAAGCAGGTGTGCAGCTAAAAGTATTGAAGGGAGGACAGTAAGATGGAATCATTGATTCAAACCTATTTACCAAATGTTTATAAAATGGGCTGGGCTGGTCAAGCAGGCTGGGGAACAGCCATCTACCTAACCCTTTATATGACAGTTCTTTCCTTTATTATTGGAGGTTTCTTGGGGCTGGTGGCAGGTCTTTTCCTTGTCTTGACAGCGCCGGGTGGTGTTTTGGAAAATAAAGTTGTTTTTTGGATTTTGGATAAGATTACCTCTATTTTCCGTGCGGTACCATTTATCATTCTCTTGGCAGTCTTGTCACCCTTCTCTCATCTAATCGTAGGAACAAGCATTGGTCCAAATGCGGCTATCGTACCGTTATCTTTTGCAGTCTTTGCCTTCTTTGCCCGTCAAGTACAGGTGGTATTGGCTGAGCTAGATGGTGGTGTCATTGAGGCGGCTCAAGCTAGCGGAGCGACATTCTGGGATATCGTAGGTGTTTACCTATCAGAAGGCCTTCCAGATTTGATCCGTGTGACGACTGTAACCTTGATTTCACTAGTCGGTGAAACAGCCATGGCGGGAGCGGTCGGAGCAGGTGGTATTGGTAACGTAGCTATCGCCTATGGATTTAACCGTTACAATCACGATGTGACCATCTTGGCAACTATCATTATCATTTTGATTATCTTTGCAATCCAATTCTTGGGAGATTTCCTGACCAAGAAATTGAGTCATAAATAAAAAAGAGCCGTGTGGCTCTTTTTTAGTAATCAGATTTTTTGTGCCAATTTTTTACTCAAGGCTTGTCCAATCAAAGCACCCACTAGGGCTCCGATGACAATACTTGCGATAAATAGAAGGACGGTTCCAGGATTTGGTGCGACCATGATACGGTCGATATATTCTTGCGATTTTCCTCTTGCCAGAAGGGTAGCCATATAGGCTTTGGGAGTAATCCACATAAGCAAGATCGGTCCTGATGTGCTAAAGGCAAAAATAACGAAAGAAAGGAGGTTCTTTGTTTGGTCCTTGTATTTTCCGAGGTTAGCTACTCCATCTGCTAGGAGGCCACAGATAATTCCAGGAAGGAAGGCACCAGCACCGTGTTTAGTTCCCAAGAAAAAGAGGGCCATGACAAGGCCGATAGTGGTAATGGCTCCAAATCGCGGAACTTTTGCGACTAGGATCATATAGATGCTGCCGCCTACAAGGCCAGTAAAGGCAGGCGCATAAAACATGTTTCCAGTTTGGTCAAAGAGATTGCCCAAAAGGACACCAATCCCCATGCAGAGGAAGTAAAGAACTGCAAAAAGCAGTGTAGTTAAGATAGATTTTTTCATGAATTGTCTCCTGATAATTTTCTCACAATTCTCATTGTACCACGGTTTGGTGGGATTGTAAATGGATAGTCTATGTGTTTGAAAACGCTTGAAATATGCTATAATAGTTTCATAGTTATTTTTAGGGGGATATCATGGGGAGATTTTTAGACTTTGTCTTTAATCGTTTCTTTTTAGGGATGATTGCGACAGCCTTCTTTTGGATATTAACATTGGCAGGAGGGATTATTCTTGGTCTAGCGCCGGCTAGTGCCACCTTGATGAGCTTGTATGCAGAACATGGTTATAGCTTTCGGGAATACAGTTTGAAGGAGGCTTGGTCTCTTTATAAGCAAAATTTTGTATCAAGCAACCTGATTTTCTATAGCTTTCTAGGAGTGGATCTAGTTTTGGTTTATGGCTTGTATCTCTTGGTGCAATTGCCTCATCAGACTATTGTTCATTTGATTGCGACCTTTTTGAATGTTCTAGTAGTTGCCCTGATCTTTTTGGCCTATACAGTATCTTTGAAACTACAAGTTTATTTTGACTTGTCCTATCGAAATAGTCTCAAACTATCCTTGATTGGCATCTTTATGAGCCTAGCAGCTGTGGTCAAGGTTCTTCTTGGGACAGTGCTACTTGTGGCAATTGGTTATTATATGCCTGCTCTTCTCTTCTTTGTAGGAATTGGGATGTGGCATTTCTTTATCAGTGATATGTTGGAACCGGTCTATGAAAGCATCCATGAAAAATTGGCGACAAAATAGAATGAAGCAGTTTTGGCTACATACGCTTCTGCGAACCTATAGTTCAGTTATGATCATTATTATTGCGAGTTTTGCAATCTTACTTTCTTACGCTGACTGGGATTCACGGGAAAAGGAAGCTCAAAGAGTAGCCCAGCGTGTAACTACTCGAACAGTCGAAGAGGTGGAATATTATTATCGCGAGTCAGCTCAGCTAGCTCAAGATTTAGTAGCCAATCAAGACCGGATACAAGGGGTTTATAAGTACTTTAGCCTGTCAACTTCTGAGTATTTTTATTGGTTGTTGGAGCATCAAGCAGCTTCGTCAACTTCTATTTCTCTGTATGAAAATATTGATGATCTTTATGTCCAAAATGACTATATAACGGGTGTTGCAATCGTCTTGCAGGACTTTAAAGAAGTTTATGTTTCGAGCAGAAATGAGAGAGGTGGTCATACGGTACTTGCGGAAGACTTTAAACCAGAGGCCAATAGTTTTGGAGTGCCTATTTTAGACCCAGCGACGGATCAATCGATAGGGGTTGTTTATATCTCCTTGGATCCAGAAATCTTATACCATGCTGTGGACAATACCCGAGGTCATATCCCGATGGCTGTGACTGTGACATCGCCTTTTGATACGGAGATTTTTCATATTGGTGAGAGGGTCAATAGGGAGCATGAGAACTGGTTTGTTGGTGTGACCTCTCATGGCTATCAGGTTCAGGTGGCAGTTCCCAAAAACTTTGTTTTACAAGGAACAGTGACTAGCTCTTCTTTGATTGTGGGCTTGAGCCTTCTTTTTATTGTTATTCTTTATCTGACTTTGAGGCAGACCTTTGCTAATTATCAAAAGCAGGTAGTGGATTTGGTGGATTCCATCCAAGCTATTGCTCAAGGGGAAGAAGGTCTTCGCATTGATACGCTTGAAAAGGATCAGGAATTGCTCCTGATCGCGGAGACGACCAATGATATGTTGGATCGCTTGGAAAAGAACATCCATGATATTTACCAGTTAGAGCTTAGTCAAAAAGATGCCAATATGCGAGCCCTACAAGCTCAAATCAATCCTCATTTTATGTATAATACGCTGGAATTTTTACGTATGTACGCAGTCATGCAGAGTCAAGATGAGTTGGCAGATATCATTTATGAGTTCAGTAGTCTCTTGCGTAACAATATTTCTGATGAAAGAGAAACCCTCCTCAAACAGGAATTAGAATTTTGCCGTAAATATAGTTATCTTTGCATGGTTCGCTATCCTAAATCTATTGCCTATGGTTTCAAGATAGACCCAGAGTTAGAGAATATGAAGATTCCTAAGTTTACTTTGCAACCGCTGGTAGAAAATTATTTCGCTCATGGTGTTGACCATAGACGGACAGATAATGTGATTAGCATTAAAGCTCTTAAACGAGATGGTTTTGTGGAAATTTTGGTGGTCGATAATGGTCGTGGTATGTCGTCTGAAAAGATGACAAATCTTCGAAAAAAATTAAGTCAGAGACATTTTGAACACCAAGCTAGCTACAGTGCCCAAAGGCAGTCTATCGGGATTGTCAATGTCCATGAGCGTTTTGTGCTCTATTTTGGGGATCGCTATGCTATTACTATAGATTCTGCAGAGCAAGCAGGTGTTCAGTATCGTATTACAATTCAAGATGAGTAGAAAGGGAGAAAATGTATAAAGTATTATTAGTAGATGATGAGTACATGGTGACAGAAGGTCTGAAACGTTTGATTCCCTTTGATAAGTGGGATATGGAGGTCGTCGCAACAGCCAGTCATGCCGATGAAGCATTAGAATATGTTCAGAACAATCCCGTCGATGTGGTCATTTCCGATGTCAATATGCCTGACAAAACAGGGCTTGATATGATTCGGGAGATGAAAGAAATTTTACCTGAAGCTGCCTATATCCTGCTCTCAGGTTATCAGGAGTTTGATTATGTAAAAAGAGCAATGAACCTTAGTGTGGTGGACTATTTGGTCAAGCCTGTTGATAAGGTAGAGTTGGGAAATCTGCTGGAGAAGATTGCAGGTCAGCTCGGCGAGAGAGGAAAGAAAAGTCAGACCCTCAGTCAAGATTTAGATGAGGCTGGATTTGTTAGTTATTTAGGTGGTAAGGAGAATTGGTGGATAGGCCTATCCAAGGAAAAACAAGGCTCTTTCACCATTCCCTACTATGTGTTAGGACAAGATTGGCAGATTTTTATTTCTGATCAACCCCTAGATGGTTTAGTCGTTACTCCCTTTGAAGCTCCTTATCAAGAACACTTTGAACGCTGGAAGCTGAATGCTGAGAAAGCCCTCTTTTACGGTTCTGTAAATTTAAAACAGTCTCAGAGTCTCTTTGCCTATTACGAACCGATTTATAGGGTTATCATTCAGGGGGATCTCAACCAAATCGTAGAAGAGTTAAACCTCTTGGAGAAGGTGGTTCTTGAAAATACACCCCGTGTTCCGATTACCAAACAGCTTTTTATCCAGTTTGTCATGGATGTTTTTCACTTGTTTGAACATCTAAAAGCTGATGATATGACGGATATCGTCAAAACCATTCATGCTATTCAATCCTTTGATGAATTGGTTCCTTATATTAAGGAAACTCTGACCCGATTTTTTGGGCAATATCGCATGAATGAAAATGTGGTCAGTGTACTGGAAGTTATTGGGCGTGATTATCAGAAAGAACTTTCGCTCAAGGATATCAGTAAGGATCTTTTTATCAATCCTGTCTATCTAGGTCAGTTGATTAAGCGAGAAACCAATTCGACTTTCGCAGAGTTACTAAACAAACAACGCATTAAGGCTGCCCAACAACTCTTGCTTTCGACTAGTGACAGTATCGAAGATATTTGTTATGCTGTTGGTTACAGTAACGTGGGATATTTCTATAAAGTGTTCCGAAAATTGTGCGGAAAATCGCCAAAAGCCTACCGAAAACAGGTAGAAACTATACTATAAGATTTGTATTCCCTTACAAAAGGTGCTATAATATCAATAATAATATCAGGAGGTTCTATCATGAAAAAGAAACCGATTTATCTATGGGTCTTGCTAATCTTGTCTGCTCTGATTTCAGCTGCGTCTCTATTTGGAATGTTGAGTCCCTTGCCTAGCAAAGAAGCCTTTCGTGCGAGTCAGAAAACTATTGAAGGGATTAGTGCTCAGCAATTAGAAGACCAGCTTAATTACAGCTATAGAGTAGCAGAATCAACTCATTCTATTTTTAATATGGCCTTGATTGTGTTATCTGCTATTTTAGTGGTAGTAGCGATTGTATTCCTTATTCGTAAGAATTTACAATATGCAAACTATACTTATGTCGGCTATGTTTTGCTAGCCATTATTGGTTCGATTTATAGCTATGTGACTTTACAAGACGCTGTGCAGTTAGTTCACGATGAGACCATGCGTTTAGGGATAAGTGTTATTTCACAAGCCGTTAGCATTTTCTCTATCGTCATCAATGTTCTTTTCCTAGCCCTTGTCTTCTATAAGATGTGGCGTCAACAAAAAGCCTTGGCTGAAGAAGAGGAAACAGGAGAGTTTGCCTAAGTATTGACAAAAAATAACTATCAAGTTACAATCTTGGTAGTTATTTTTCGATTATAGATAAAATTATGGAGGTAAAATATGAAGACAATTTCTTTAGTCTATATCAGTCTGAGTGGCAATACTGAGAGTTTTGTGACGCGCTTGAAAGACTATCTCTTGTCCCAGTACGAGGGAATTGAGGTTCAAAAGATTCATATTAAGGATTTGATCAAGGAAGGTCACGATTTCTATGAAATGGACCACCCTTACATCGCCTTTCTACCGACCTACCTAGAAGGTGGGAATGGCCTTGATAACGGAGATGTCGAGATCTTGACGACACCAGTGGGGGATTTTATCGCCTATGGTGACAATGCTAGTAAGTGTTTTGGTGTGGTTGGTTCAGGAAATCGTAACTTTAATAACCAATACTGCCTGACAGCCAAGCAATACAGCCAACGCTTTGGTTTCCCTGTCTTGGCTGACTTTGAAATGCGAGGCATGCTGGAAGATATCAAACGTGTCGCAGCTATTATTGCAGATTTGTATGAGTTGGAAAGTTAAGCTTCGGCTTGACTTTTTATTTATCCTAGGTAGTTCCTACTTTCTATGCTCCAAGAGTTGATTGATATGGTCTACTTTTTTTGATGCTCTTTTATAGGAAATAGTCCAAATGATGAGGTAGACAATCGCAAACTCGATAATGAGTTGGAGATAGAAAATCCAGTGGAAGGGGAACCAACCTGCTAGGGTTGCTAATGGGATAAATCCTACTAGCATAAGGAAGAAATGGGTCAGAGTTGCACGGAGCAAGCTCCAGTCACGACTGAATAATCGCTTGCCAAAGTTGAAGAGAATACCGATGGCTGCCCAGATCAGTGTGCAGTAGAGCAAGACCAAGGCACCGTGAACTTGATGTTGAGTCATCACTTGTCCGATGAGAGAGTCGGGACTTAACGGGGCGTAGGTACTTGGTGCATAAATGAGTGAAAAGATGATAGAGAGGATGAGACCGATGAGGACACCAGTAGCTGCGTCGTGGAAGATTTGTTTTTTCATAGTTCTAATTTCTCCTTGATGGTTTTTAGATAACGGCGTGAAGAGTAGGTGAAGCTTTCGTTTTTCAAGAAAATTTCTACTAGGCCGTTGGGGGTGAGCTTGAGATGAGAGATGGAATCGATATTGATGATTTCTGATTGGGAAATTTGGATAAAATTGGTTGGCAGAATTTCAAGGACCTGATAGAGTCGCAAATCAATGCTGTAGGTCTGACTCGCGGTTTCTGCTAGAACCTTCCGATTCTCGATATAGAAGCGTTGAATCTTGCCAACCTTAACTAGATAGACCTGATTATCGATTTTCCCTTTGATTTTTTCTGTTAGATCCAGATTTTCTGCGAACTCGATGACTTTCTGGATTTTATCTGTCGGCTGAGGTGCTTGAACAATCAGCTTTTCCTCTTCGTAAGTTTCACTAATCTGTAGTTCTACTTTCATAAATTTCTCTCCTTGTTTTTCATACAAAATTGTGATCACTTCTTGTATACCTTTATTAAACACTATTTTACGACACCTGGCAAGGGACTTTGTCTATGTGGAGGGATTTGGCTTCTATGTGGTGCTTGTTTCTCTGTCCCATCTGAAATATGGTATAATAGCACTAATCAATTTCTAGGAAAATAGATACGGAAAGGGGCTGAAAGATGTCTCATATTATTGAATTACCAGAGGTGCTGGCAAACCAGATTGCCGCTGGAGAGGTTATCGAGCGTCCAGCTAGCGTTGTTAAGGAGCTGGTAGAAAACGCCATTGACGCGGGTTCTAGTCAGATTATCATTGAGATTGAGGAAGCAGGTCTCAAGAAAATTCAAATCACAGATAATGGTCATGGAATTGCCCACGATGAGGTGGGATTGGCTCTGCGTCGTCATGCGACCAGTAAGATAAAAAATCAAGCAGACCTCTTTCGAATTCGCACGCTTGGTTTTCGTGGTGAAGCTCTGCCTTCTATCGCATCCGTCAGCGTTTTAACTCTTTTGACAGCAGTTGAGGGCGCAAGTCACGGAACCAAGTTAGTCGCGCGTGGGGGAGAAGTTGAAGAAGTCATCCCAGCGACTAGTCCTGTGGGAACCAAGGTTTGTGTGGAGGATCTCTTTTTCAATACGCCTGCCCGCCTCAAGTATATGAAGAGCCAGCAAGCAGAGTTGTCTCATATCATTGATATTGTCAACCGTCTGGGCTTGGCCCATCATGAGATTTCTTTTAGCTTGATTAGTGATGGTAAGGAAATGACGCGGACAGCTGGGACTGGTCAACTGCGCCAAGCAATCGCAGGGATTTACGGTTTGGCGAGTGCAAAGAAGATGATTGAAATTGAGAATTCTGACCTTGATTTCGAAATTTCTGGCTTTGTGTCCTTGCCTGAGTTAACTCGAGCCAACCGTAACTATATCAGTCTCTTCATCAATGGCCGTTATATCAAGAACTTTTTGCTTAACCGTGCAATTCTAGACGGCTATGGAAGTAAGCTCATGGTGGGACGTTTTCCACTGGCTGTCATTCACATCCATATCGACCCTTATCTAGCGGATGTCAATGTGCATCCAACCAAGCAAGAGGTGCGGATTTCTAAGGAAAAAGAACTGATGACGCTGGTCTCAGAAGCTATTTCTAATAGTCTCAAGGAACAAACCTTGATCCCAGATGCTTTGGAAAATCTTGCCAAATCGACTGTGCGTAATCGTCAAAAGGTGGAGCAGACCATTCTCCCGCTCAAAGAAAATACGCTCTACTATGAGAATACTGATCCGACAAGACCTAGTCAAGCTGAGGTGGCTGATTATCAGGTAGAATTGACTGATGAAGGACAGGATTTGACTTTATTTGCCAAGGAAACCTTGGATCAGCTAACCAAGCCAGCAAAACTGCATTTTGCAGAGAGAAAGCCTGTTAATTATGACCAACTAGACCATCCAGAGCTAGATTTAGCCAGTTTGGATAAGGCCTATGACAAGCTGGAGCGAGAAGAATCATCCAGCTTCCCAGAGTTGGAATTTTTCGGACAAATGCATGGAACCTATCTCTTTGCCCAAGGGCGAGATGGGCTCTACATCATAGACCAACATGCGGCTCAGGAACGGGTCAAGTACGAGGAGTATCGTGAAAGCATTGGCAATGTTGACCAGAGCCAGCAGCAACTCCTAGTGCCCTATATCTTTGAATTTCCAGCGGATGATGCCCTTCGTCTCAAGGAAAGAATGGCACTTTTAGAGGAAGTGGGCGTCTTTCTAGCAGAGTACGGAGAAAATCAATTCATCTTACGTGAACATCCTATTTGGATGGCAGAGGAGGAGATTGAGTCAGGCATCTATGAGATGTGCGACATGCTCCTTTTGACCAAGGAAGTTTCTATCAAGAAATACCGAGCAGAGCTGGCTATTATGATGTCCTGCAAACGGTCTATCAAGGCCAACCATCGTATTGACGATCATTCGGCCAGACAGCTCCTTTATCAACTTTCTCAATGTGACAATCCCTATAACTGTCCCCACGGACGTCCTGTTTTGGTGCATTTTACCAAGTCGGATATGGAAAAGATGTTCCGACGCATTCAGGAAAATCACACCAGTCTCCGTGAGTTGGGGAAATATTAAACTAAAAGGAAAACTATGTACGAATATCTAAAAGGAATCATCACCAAAATCACTGCCAAATACATTGTTCTTGAAGTCAACGGTATCGGCTATATCTTGCATGTGGCCAATCCTTATGCCTATTCAGGTCAGGTTAACCAAGAAGCTCAAATTTATGTTCATCAGGTCGTGCGTGAGGACGCCCATCTGCTTTATGGATTTCGCTCAGAGGATGAGAAAAAGCTCTTTCTTAGTCTGATTTCGGTCTCTGGGATTGGTCCTGTATCAGCTCTTGCTATTATTGCTGCTGATGACAATGCTGGCTTGGTTCAAGCCATCGAAACAAAGAACATCACCTACTTGACCAAGTTCCCTAAAATTGGCAAGAAAACAGCCCAGCAGATGGTGCTGGACTTGGAAGGCAAGGTAGTAGTTGCAGGAGATGATCTTCCTGCCAAGGTGGCAGTGCAAGCTAGCGCTGAAAACCAAGAATTGGAAGAAGCTATGGAAGCCATGTTGGCGCTAGGCTACAAGGCAACTGAGCTCAAGAAAATCAAGAAATTCTTTGAAGGAACGACAGATACAGCTGAGAACTATATCAAGTCTGCCCTTAAAATGTTGGTCAAATAGGAGCAGAGCATGACAAAACGTTGTTCGTGGGTCAAGATGACCAATCCGCTCTACATTGCCTATCATGATGAGGAGTGGGGCCAGCCCCTCCATGATGACCAAGCATTGTTTGAGTTGTTGTGTATGGAAACCTATCAGGCAGGCCTGTCTTGGGAAACGGTACTCAACAAACGCCAAGCTTTCCGAGAAGCCTTTCATAGCTATCAAATTCAAGCGGTCGCAGAGATGACCGACACTGAATTGGAAGCCTTGCTGGATAATCCATCCATCATTCGAAATAGAGCCAAGATTTTTGCTACACGCACTAACGCCCAAGCCTTTTTACGACTACAGGAAGACTATGGCTCTTTTGATGCCTATCTTTGGTCCTTTGTTGAGGGGAAAACGATCGTTAACGATGTTCCCGATTACCGCCAAGCCCCAGCTAAAACCCCCTTATCTGAGAAATTAGCCAAAGATCTCAAAAAACGAGGCTTCAAGTTCACAGGCCCAGTCGCCGTCTTGTCTTTTCTACAGGCTGCAGGCCTGGTTGATGACCATGAGAACGATTGTGAGTGGAAAAGCGGTCATTAGTGTGTACAGGTAACTCGCATATCTGAGAATAGAATATAGAAAAAAGCTGAGAAACTTTTCCCAGCTTTTTATATATACTATTAGATTTGTTAGAGTGAAGTCAAAAAAGTGATTCCACCTAAAATAACACCAGCTGAATTTGGAATGATTAGTATCCAATCCTTCTTAGGTTCCTTTGTCCATCCATAAATAACCCAGATTAAGCAAGATATAGCAGCTGATAAAGGTTGAAATGGTTGAGCTTTATTTCCCTGTAAATTAGCGATAATTTGAGGTATGTAGGCAATAAATACTATAATTCCAATAAAGGCACCAATAGAACCTACGATTCGATTAATTTTTTGTTTTGTCATATACACCTCCTTCAAAAGGATAACATAGAAATTAGCGAAATGCAATAAATTCAGATACAAATTGTAACGAAAACGAATACAAAAGCACAAAAATAGAGAAACTATTTATTTTTTGTTATAGTCAAAGCGAATGACTTGCTCCTGTGCATCTACATGGGCATGGACGCCAAAGGGGACAATTGCTCTTGGAGTTGCGTGGCCAACATTTAGATTATAGAGAATCGGGATATTGCTGTCAATAATATCCAATAGTGCCTCTTTATAGTCGCCATAGAAAGTTTCATCCATAGGTTTTCCGACCAGGAGTCCACTGATGACCGCGAATATGCCAGTGTCCTTTAAAGTCCGCAACATCTTTTTGAAGTCTTCCGGCTCAGGCTTTTCTTCGCTTGTTTCTAGCAAGAGGATTTTTCCTTCCCAGTCTGACAAGTCAGGGAAAAGTCTGTATTTTTGGCAGAGCTCCGTGCTATCTGCGTATCGAGAGTTGTCAAAGATATCGTAGAGGGATTCGAGGCAACCGCCGAGGATTTCCCCCTCGAACTGGGCATTTCCTTGTAACAAGTCAAAACCAGTATTTGTATGACTGATACGAGGTGTTCCTAGAGCCTTGGGACTAAAATCAGTTCGTTCCTCATACCAAACGTCACTAGGGCGGATTTCTGAGATTCTTCCCGTCTCAATCAATTCTTTAAAGTAGTGAAGGCTATAGGGCAACATCTCCTTGTCTAATTCACAAATGTCTGCTAAGAAGGATTGACCATAAAAAGTCTTGATTCCTAGTTTATGCAACATGAGATGGTTCATAGTTGTATCCGAGAAGCCAAGAAAAATCTTTTGTTGAATAACCTTTTCTAGTTGGTCATTTTCAAAAAGGTAGGGCAACAAACGATAGGTGTCGTCTCCACCGATGGCACATAGGATCATGTCGATGCTATCATCGGAAAAGGCTTGCATCAAATCCTCTGCACGCGCTTCAGGATGGTCCTTGATAAAGTCTAAGCCTTTTAACGAATGGGGTAAAAAGATAGGATTAAGTCCTGAGTCCTTGAGACGTTGGACACCCAAGTCCACTTCGTGTTTGACAAAGTCTTCTCCTATAATGCCACTAGATAAACTAACAATACCAACAGTAGAAACCATATCTCATCCTCCTAGAAATAGATTGATACTCTTCGAAAATCAAATTCAAACCACGTCAGCTTTGCCTTGCCGTACTCAAGTACAGCCTGCGGCTAGCTTCCTAGTTTGCTCTTTGATTTTCATTGAGTATGAGCCTATTCTATCACAAAAGATGAGAGAAAGCTATGTGGGATTTCAGAAGAATGCTTTTAAATCAGGAAAGTAGTAAAAAAGCAACCGCACCTGCAGTTGCTTTTATGATTCTTCTTAATAGCGTGTTGGTCCTGCACTTGCGCTGCGGATGTTCAAGCGTTTCTTGAGATAGAAGCGAAGGGCTAGGAGAATTGCTCCGATAATAGCTAGTGGCAATGGAGCAAGTACGGGGTTAAGGTTAGCTGGTAGGAAGCTTGTTGCAAAGAAGACAAGCAACCAAAGGAACATAGAAACTAGGATAACCAGTACAGATTTCCAGAAAGGTGGACGTTGACTGCGGTCCATATCTGGTCCATAGTATTGGTAAACGAAGTAGTACATCAAGTAGAAGGCAAATCCACCAACCAGTCCAACTAGCAGGAGGGTAATCAAACCGTAACCGATAGCCTGATCTGCTGAGAAGAAGGTTGTGAGGGCGCTGACGAGGGCGAAGAGGCTAGTGATGAAAAGGGCTGAGTCCATAATCATGAGTTTTGGATCATCATTTTCTTTTGGATGCTCTTTTTCATATTGCTCCTTGACAGTGAAGCTGTGAGCCCAGTGAGTTGGTGCGCCATAGAGGGAGCGAGCAGTCGTACCTTTGGCTTGCTCTTCAAGGATTTGAGGAATGACTTCCTCAAAAATAGTCTTGATTTCAGCGTCTGTTTTTCCATCTTTGATGAATTGTTGGGTAGCGATGTGGATAAATTCTTGATTTTTCTTTGTTAATTTTTGTAGATCAATCTGAGACATAGGAACTCCTCTTAGAACCATTTTTTATGGATGAGATAGAGAGTGAGCGAGACACTCATAGCAAAGGCGATAAAGACGATTAACCAGAAGGCATTTGGCTCACCGTTTAGAGGGATTTCATTATCCTTAAAGTTCATCCCGTAGGCAGAAAAGACCATAGTTGGGATGGACATGACGATGGTCACAAGGGCCAAGGTTTTCATGATGTTGTTCTGGTTGTTGGAAATGATAGAGGCGAAGGTCTCTGTCATAGAATGCAAGACGTTTCCATAAATGTCTGCCATCTCGATAGCCTGTTGAGTTTCAATCAGGGTATCTTCAAGCAAGTCTTCGTCCTCAAGGTATTTCTTGATATTGCTGGTTGAGCTGGTCAATTTCTTAATCACACGCTCATTCGTTTTGAGGGAAGCCTTGAAATAGACGATGGTTTTTTCCAATTCCATGAGCTCAATCAATTCTTCATTACGAGTTGATTGATGCAGTTGACTTTCGATTTGCTCACTCTTGCGATCAATCGAACGAAGAGCTGTTAGGTAAAGCTCTGCATTGCGATAGAGAATCTGGAAGATGAAACGCGAACGCATGAAGGTGTAGAAATTACGCAAGCGACGGTTGATAAAGACATCGAGGACTGGTAATGGTTCCAAACACGTAGTGATAATGGTTTCCTCGGTGATGATAATACCAAGCGGGATGGTTACGTAGTAGGTGCGGTTATTTCTTTCCTCTGTGACCGGTACGTCTACGATAATCAGGGTATACTCGTCTTCAATGGTAATACGAGACATTTCTTCCGCATCGAGCGGTGCTCGAAGATCGGCAATATCGATATCGAAGGCGTTAGCGATTTCGAGTGATTCATTTTGAGTTGGATTGACGAGATTGATCCAAGTACCCGGTTCAAGTGTATCGATCTCTTTAAATTCAGTTGTTGTAGAGAGAAAAACTTGTTTCATATCCCTTATCCTTTCTCATTTTTCAGATTTTTTCACACCGTACTATTATACTACAAAATCGGCCTTTTTCAAAATAAATCTAACAAAAATCCTGTTGCTATTGGATTTTTACTTTGTCTTGAAATGTTGATTTTTAAATTTGCTCCCCTTTTTGCTCCCCCTATAGTGCTTTTAGTGCAGTTTCGTAGAATGATACTGCTTTTTTTGCGTTCTCTTTTGAGAGGTGGCTATATATATCCATGGTCATTGATAAAGTGGAATGACCTAGGCGGTACTGGAGTTCCTTGTATGGTATTCCAGAGTTAAGCAAGAGACTAGCGTGAGTGTGACGGAATCCGTGAAAGCCAATGTTAGGAACATCAGCACGCTTAAAATGTGTTTGCAATCTTCTTTTAAGTCTTGAACTGCTAGGATACTCATGAATGAAATCAGAAAATACCACGCTTTCACGTTGCCCTATCTTCCAGGCCTCTTTAGTTTGGCACAGTTTGTACTGCTTTAGCATGCTAACAGTCGCTTGATCTATATCTATATCCCGATAACTAGCCTTAGATTTTGGGCTATTGATTTCTAAATCCCGATTTAGTGTTTTGGTAATATGCACAACGGCATTATCTAAGTCAATATCAGACCAGCTAAGCGCTAGAGCCTCATTGATACGGCAACCAGTAGCCAATAGGAACTTATAGAGCGTCGTCTCATAGTAATAACGGTATCTATGAGTATCTAAATTATCGAGATAACCAAGAAATTTTTTTAGTTCTTGATTTTCAAAGTGCTTTACTTTTTTCCGCCTTGCTTTCTGAGTGTTACGAGGTAAAACAACATCACGCGCAGGATTGGACGGTATAGCTTGCATGGTTACGCCATACTGTAAGATACGTTTGTTTAAAGCATGTATCTTGTCATAGTGTAGAAAAGCCCCTTTTTCCCCTCTATTAGTCTTGTCAGCAAGTTCGTTGATAATGGACTGGATAAGTGGAGTAGTGAGCTTATCGAGCTTGTAAGCCCCAAAAATAGGCAATATATGATTATCAATTAGCTTTCTAACATTGCCTTGAGTGTTTGGCTTAACCGTATTCTTATAACTTTCTAACCAGAGATTGGCTAATTCTTGATAGTTTTTTATGGTGCTAGCCTTTTGTCTAGTGGATCCTGCTTTTTGAAAAGCAATTTTTTCTTGAGTAGCTTTCTGCTTAACTTCCTTTTGTGTCCGCCCTGTTACCTTAGTTTTAACTTTCTTTCCTGTTACTTGGTCAATTCCTAGATATACATTAGCACGATAGACTTTACTACCGTCTTTTTTTATAACTTCAGTTATTTTCATGATGATAAACCTTTCTAAAATACATCAGCAGGCAAGCTATTATCAAAAAGGTTTTAGATTGTGGTTTAAATCATGATAGGGCTTCATAGATTGCCCCACATTCGATTTTAAAGAGTCAGGCGGTAAATAATACCAGAGTAGGGAACAAGACGGATATGGTGCTATTATGAGCTTGTTTATAGTAAGTAAGCCTGTATTTAAAGTTTTTTATCGTCAGTTAGCTGTTTTAAAGTTTTTTCAAAATCCGAGTTTATCTTTTGGGTTTTGTTGAATAGCTGGTATTCTGCTTTTGCTTTATCTTTCGCAACCTTGGAAGTGATTTTCCCATGACCTTCTAAAATATCGTATTCTTGGAAAGTTAAAAAGCGGTCAATGCTTTGGGCTAGTTGTTGCATTGTCTGAGCTTTTCGCTGTTCTATCTGTCTTTCCAGGTAATCAAAATAGCTAGATATTCCTCTTTCAAGGGAACGGATCTGTTTTTCTGTTAGGTAATTCTTTGCTATTTGGGTATCTGCTTGCAGTATGCGACCATTAGGGGAGTTTTTCCATGTTGTAAGTCCCATGTTGTCTTTTGTATGGTCTGCTTTCGTGTAGATAATTTCCGCAGCAGTTTGGCCAGTGATTGCATAATGAAACTTATTCTGTACATCAGCATAGAATTGCTTAGTCAATGTACTTTGTGGGTCATAGTCAATAGAGATTTCTGCAAAAATATCTGTAATCTGTAACCATATACGACGCTCACTAGCTCGGATAGAGCGCACGCGCTCCAAGAGCTCACGGAAATAGTCTTTTTCCAGCAAGTTTTCGCCTTGTTTCAGACGGTTGTCATCCATGGCGAACCCTTTTATCATGTACTCACGAAGTACCGAAGTAGCCCACTGTCTAAATCTCGTAGCTTTTTGGGAATTGACACGGTAACCAACTGAAATGATGGCGTCAAGGTTATAGAAATCAACTTGGCGTACAACTTCACGACTACCCTCTATTTGAACTGTTTCCATTTTGGAAATAGTTGCTTTTTCTTCTAATTCGCCCTCTTCAAAGATATTTTTTAGGTGTTTACTAATTGCAGGAACACCGACATCAAACAAGCGAGCCATTTCTTTCTGACTAGCCCAAATTGTTTCGCCTTTGATGATGACACTAGCTGTCTCGCTATCGTTTTCAGCAGTATAGATTAAGAATTGTAATTCGTTCATGAGATCCTTTCTAAAATATTGTGAGTAGTTGACATTTGTTGACATCTGAAATTGACTTGTTGACGTCAACAAAATGCTCTACAATGGGGTTTTTGGCGGTATCACAAGCTATCTTTGCCTTATCAATTACTAGAAGAAAGTTCCTCCATTCTGTATACTCAAGGGTCTTTTGTAAGTCCCGAGCGTACCAAAATTCTACTCCATTTTCGTCTATGTGTTTGATATTTTCAAAAGTTAATTCATCGTACTGTTGGAGTTCCATAATAAGGTAGTCCTTTCTAAAATATTGTAAGTGGTTGACATTTGTCGACATCAACAAAATTGGTAGATATAGAGCTTATATAGGCTTGAAGCTCGAGCGAAGCCCGAGAATCCATGCGCTTCAGGATTGTTGAACATTGTGGCGCGTGGGTTAGTCAATTTTGATAGTTTTGTCCACTTGAACTTCTTTAGGTGCGTGTGAACTTCCATAATCATCAAAAAATGAAATAATCACCTTGTCGTTTTTATTTAGAGAAATTTCCGTTAGATACTCTTTTGTGGGGTGAAAATCATACCTATATGCAGAAATCACTGTTTTAGAATTGAGATAGTGATTTTTTAGCACCTCAATTACATCATTATAAAAATGTGTTTGAAATCCAACGGGTAACGATGAAATAAAATTATAGAATTCCTTATACCCAAAGTTTCCGCTATCTTCATCTAGTGAAAGGCGTACCCACAGTTTGATACTATCGTCATCAGTTGGAGAATCAATATGTTTAGGGGAGAAAAAGAATAATTTAGCGATATAAATCCTCTCACTATGAGGAGATTTTAGGTTAATCGCGATTACATTATCCCCGTCTTCTTTATACTCATAGTTATCTTTATTGTAAACCTTCCAGATATAAGGACTATATACAAAAAAATCTTTTAGTTCTATTCCAAGGTAATTACATAACTTATCAACGGTATCAAATTGAACACCTTTCCCAGTATTTTCTGATAGAGCCATCAGAGTGGTTTTAGAAATACCAGTATCTTCATAAACGTCTGCTATCTTCAGACCTCTTTCGGCCATTAGTACAGCGAAATTTGTCTTAATCATTGTAAGTTTCCTCCGTAGCTAAATTATAACCGATATTGTTAAAAAAAACAAACAACAAAAAAATATAACAGACTATTGACAAATGTTTTAGAGTAGTGTAATATGTTTTTTGTTAGCGATATCGCTAATATATAACAAAACTCAAAAAAGGAGGATAGAGATTTGAAAAATAATATGCGTGTTATTTTAGCAAAGAAACGCTTGAAGGTGGCAGATGTTGCAAGAGAAACAGGGCTATCAAAAAGCACACTCACAGCTTTATACTATGAGCGTACTAAGCGCCCAGATATTGAAACCTTGCTAAAGATTGCTAACTATCTAGGTGTTTCTATTGATGAACTACTAACACCAGAAGATTAAGAAAGGCAGGCAAGCAATGAAGAGGAACTATACAAGGGTCATCGATGAAATGCGAACCACTCACGGGCTGAACTTGGTAGCTATTGGCCAACGGATAGGCATAGACCCCCGAACAGTTGGCAAGTGGGCACAGGGCAAACATAAGCCCAACAAGGAAAGCAGAAAAAGACTAAACAAGTTATACAGAGAGGTTAAGCAAGACATGACAACACAGCAAAAAGATTTATGTGATTTTTTTGGGAACTTCTTTCCCAAAGGAGAACCACACAACAAAAAGGAAGTTTTGGAAGTTGTGACAACTCAACGATTTGGATCTAAACACTTTGATGTTTATGGAGACATTCAAAATCCGTTATTTGTAGCGGTAGAGGTTGCTGAGATGATTGAAATCCAAAACACCACAGATTTACTAAAACGGGTAGATGATGATGAAAAGCTGACCTATGTAATATATAGGGCAGGTCAAAAAAGAGAAATGAATATGCTGACAGAGTTCGGAGTCTATGAAGTATTATCGCAGTCACGCAAACCACTAGCAAAAGAGTTTAAAAAAGTGGTCAAGCACATTCTGAAAGAAATCCGACTAAATGGCTACTACATGGCTGGGGAACTGGTGGAAGAACCACAGACCACTATAAAAGCCCCTGACACGTTGGCAGAGGCAGAGCGGTATTATATCGATACACTAGCCAAAGCTATTGCAGAGGCTCAGAATATGGACGAGAAGAGCCGTCTGACAAGCAAGCTAACCCGATTCATGCAGGAGGTAGAACCACAATGGAACTAGTCTATATGGACGGAAAGAAAGAGCCGTATACACTGAGCAGTATTGTGGCAGAATGCACGGGATTGCAACATCACACAATAACCAAGACGATCCGCAAACATCAAGCAAGGTTTGAACAGTTCGGAAAGGTTGGATTTAAAATCCAAGCTAGGGAGAGTGGCCAGAATACCAAGGACTATATTTTGAATGAGCAACAAGCGACCTTGTTAGTTACATTCTTAAAGAATACCGAGCAAGTGGCCAACTTCAAAACCAACCTGGTCAAAGCATTCTTTGAAATGCGTGAGGAACTTTCTAAGTTTCGTATGCAGAGGGCGCTAGAAAAGCCAAAAAGAAAAACACTGCATGACAGTATTGAGAACTGGGAACAAGCACCAAAGCACGCGCATAGCACCATGAACAACCTGCTACTGAAAGCAGTAACCGACAGGAACGCTAAGCAGTTAAGGGAAGAACGTGGGGGCTATAATGGCATCGATAGCTTGACAAGTGACGAGCTGGAGCAATATCAAGCCTTTGAGGATATGGTAATAGCCATGATTGGCTTGAATATGAGTTATCAGGAAATCAAAGCTATGGCATTCAGAAATAAAAAAACACGCCAAAGAAGCGCGTGAGAGCAACAAAAAAGGCTTAGCAATAACCACACCGCAGAGCCTTTCACACTAACACTAAAACGAATTTAACAAAGCAGGCAAGCTATTATCAAAAAGGTTTTATATCATGCTAGGGCTTCATAGTTTGCCCTGTATTCAAGTTTAACAAGTTAGATAGGTAAATTCTATGCTTAATTGTTAAGTGGTAAAAACACTTATTTTACAGTGTTTTTTGATAGTTTTTTCTAAAGTTAGTTTACCAGTTAGCTAACAAAACACTTTACATTTCCCACGCGCGTGGTATAATAGAATTAACAAGATAACTTGCGAAGGATTAACGTTGTGTTCCCAAAGGGGAGTAAGTCAATGGACGAGAATTCACATATGCCTGGGGTTATCTTATTTTTTTTGTCTTTTTTTCAAGTTTTCTACGAACGTTTCAGGATTTCGTTCGATTTCCTCAATTATAAAATCGCAGAGGATTTGAGAGTAGCCGTATCGATTACCAATTTTATAATGGTAGCAATAACGTTGATTTGTCTTGATATCATAAAATGTATTAAAAAGTTGTAAGTCGTTTGTTGTAAACGTCTTTTTTTGTTTTTCTCCACCGACTATTTTTGTTAATAAAATCCCTTTCGATTTGAGATGTCTATTAACAATTTTAATAACTTCCCTAGTAGTTAATGGATAGATAGCGTTTGGATCTTTAATCTCTCTAACTATACCTATACTCGTTTCCGCAGTCTTATCAAGTTTAACAAATAAATCAGCATCTTGTTCTAGCTTAGTGATATAAAATCGAGTTTCAACAGGTACAGCATAGGCAGAATTATTAGTATATATTTCACTTTCAATTTTATCTTGCTCGGCAAGTATACGTTCAGCCATTTTAGGAGAGTACTTGGCTCGAATTTCTTCTTGATTAAGTTGGTCGATGCGGACTGATAAAGTCAAGAAATTTTGTGCAATTTGTTTTGTGATATCCTCATTGTGAAACTCTTGCATTTTTAAAATATAATTAGAAACACATGCTTGAAATAATGGGGCATAGATATGTTCATAATCTTCTGTTATGAAGTGGGTACTAGTATTCCTAAGTTCTATAATTCGAATTAGATTTTTTCGTAATGATCCATGTTTATCTGGGAATACTGTTTCAACTGCATTTTCTAATGATATCGTTCTATCCTTACTATCCTTAAAATATATTGATTCTTCACCATCATTATTAATGATATAAGCCTTTAGCATTAATTCCCAGGCGTTACAGATAAAAAAACTAAAACCCTCAATTCTATACTTAATTGTAGGTTTGTTATATATTTCAATCCCCATAATAAAAGCCTCAATACTTTTATTAACTAATCTTTTACTTAAATCTTCCATACGTTTCCTCTCTTAAAATATTTTCTATATTGTGGCGCGTGGTATGCTATAGATCGCATAATCGACTTTTTCGGCCATCCTGTTTTGCTATGGTTGCTTTTTTTTATTAAGTAATTCTTCAACTTTAATAATATCTTCTTCTGAATGACTATTTCTAAAATCCTTAATAGCTTCAGTATCTTTAGGGTCTATTAAGGTGTATTCATTAGAAATTTTTAAAATTCTAATTTCTTCCTCAAGCATTTTATTTTCTTTTTCAAGCATTTCTCGCTCTTTCTTCGCTCTCAGTAGTTCATCTAACTGCGAACCTAAATGAGTAACGAGGTCAGAGGGTTCTTTTAAAAAATCATGAGGTAAATTATCATGCTCTAAATCTTTTATAACACCTTTAAATAATTTCTTTTGTTTTCTTTCTGATAAAGACTCAAACATTGTAACAAAATCAATAACAGGCTGCTCACTCTTTAAAATAACCTCTGAATCATGAACAAAAAAACGGGGGTCAATATCTGAGACCTCTACTTTAAAATAGTCAGCAATTTTTTGGAGGTTTTCAGTATTTGGCATTGACCTACCTTTGACATAACCTGTTAGCGTACTTTTTGGAATACCTAAATCATTATGTAAGTCAATTTGTCTTTTACCTTGTTCTTTCATAAGTCTATTTAATCTAGCAGAGAAATAGAGTCTATTTTTAATATCTTGAGGGCTATTTTTTGCCATGTATATTTACCTCCTCCTAAATTTCCTAACTTCATTGTAACACAATAAAATAGAAAAAGTACGAAAATAATAATATTTTTTAATTTAATTATTGACAAAGTACGAAAATAATAGTACAATTCAATTAGAATTTTAGAAAGGATTTTTTTAATGAAACAGATTACTTTAAAAGGAGCGCGAGTTTCTGCTGGTTATACGTTACGTGAAGTTGGTTCAAAAATCAATAGAAGTTTTCAAACTATCGCAAAGTACGAAAAAGATAGTACTAAAATTCCTGTTGATTTACTAAGAGAATTAACTTCACTTTATAATATTTCCCCTGATCTTATTTTTTTAGGAAAAAGTACGAAAAAAAACGAACTTGCTTAGAAAGGAGCAAACCGATGGAACTAGTCTATATGGACGGAAAGAAAGAGCCGTATACACTGAGCAGTATTGTGGCAGAATGCACGGGATTGCAACATCACACAATAACCAAGACGATCCGCAAACATCAAGCAAGGTTTGAACAGTTCGGAAAGGTTGGATTTAAAATCCAAGCTAGGGAGAGTGGCCAGAATACCAAGGACTATATTTTGAATGAGCAACAAGCGACCTTGTTAGTTACATTCTTAAAGAATACCGAGCAAGTGGCCAACTTCAAAACCAACCTGGTCAAAGCATTCTTTGAAATGCGTGAGGAACTTTCTAAGTTTCGTATGCAGAGGGCGCTAGAAAAGCCAAAAAGAAAAACACTGCATGACAGTATTGAGAACTGGGAACAAGCACCAAAGCACGCGCATAGCACCATGAACAACCTGCTACTGAAAGCAGTAACCGACAGGAACGCTAAGCAGTTAAGGGAAGAACGTGGGGGCTATAATGGCATCGATAGCTTGACAAGTGACGAGCTGGAGCAATATCAAGCCTTTGAGGATATGGTAATAGCCATGATTGGCTTGAATATGAGTTATCAGGAAATCAAAGCTATGGCATTCAGAAATAAAAAAACACGCCAAAGAAGCGCGTGAGAGCAACAAAAAAGGCTTAGCAATAACCACACCGCAGAGCCTTTCACACTAACACTAAAACGAATTTAACAAAGCAGGCAAGCTATTATCAAAGAGGTTTTAGTAAAGATTTATACATAGATTATAGCATATTTAGGGCAATTTGACCATACGGAGAGCGCCAACTCTTAAAACTGGTACTTTCTCACGCTTTCAATTTGGCGAGTCTGAGCGTGAGGATATCCTGTATAAGAAACAACTCAAAAAAGCCCCACGCTCAGAAATTTGGCGACCGAGAGCGTGAGGCTGTAGGCAAGAAAAAAGTATTAAAAAGCCATCGTGGCAAGTATAAAAAGATAGAAAAAGAGGTAAAAAACATGACAACAAAAAAAGCAACATCAAGCCAACAAGTTCTATTATCGGCTAAGAAACTAGCAGAATTAGGGAACGAATTAACCGACATCATGAATGTTTTAGAAATGAATAACCTAGCTCTTGAAGGGCTTGAGTTTGCACTACAGAAAGATACAACCATGTTCTTATGGCTTGCTAAAAAATACACTGATACAGCATACGCCCAGAATGAAAAGCTATACGATCGTCTAAATGAAATAGCCTTTTTGCTTTTGAACAATGACGACGCTAAAGAGCTGGAGGCATACCATGACTAAAGATATTAAAGAAATGGCACAAGCCGAAGACAACTTGCTGAATATGGAACAACCTAAACAAGCGGAATTTATCAAGAACTATAAGGCGAGGGCATAACATGAACGAACTAGATTTAACCAACATACAGGCGATTTTTGTTACCGTGGTATCGATTGGCATATTGCTTTATCTAAACCACCGAGACCGCAAAAAAAGCGCCCAATTTGAGCGAGAAAACCAACAGACGATAGAAACACCTAGCGAGGATTTAAACCCTGATTATGGGCGATATATCCAGCTTGCAGGGGTCAATGTATGGGGAGGAATTGAATGAGTCTATCAGAGAATGACAAACGAGTATTAAGACTAATCAAGGTAGGGGCTGAGAACTCCATAACAGGGGCAGAAATCAGCCTACTCACCAAACTAGCAGAAAGAACCGTGCAAGATATTATCAGTCGTCTAATCACGCGCCATAGCGTTCCTATTGTTGGGGTTCGCCATGGGACATTTAGAGGATATTTTATCCCAGCTAACAAAGAGGAGCTACTGGACGGAGCAAAAACATTTTACAATCAGATACGAGAAGAAGAAAAGCGCCTATCGGTGTTGATGAATAGCGACCTAGAAAGCTACAAAGAAACCTTGAAGGAGGTGGGCGGATATGTTTAGCCTAAGCCGAGAAAGCGAGCAAGACCTAGCGCATGGCATTCTGGAGGTAGTGGAAAGATACCTGGAAGCGCGTGATACAGTCAAACCACGACTGACAGGTTTAATCTCAGCCCAGGAAGTCATGGGCGAGTTAGATATAAAATATCTGACACTCCAAAAGTGGGAAAAAGCAGGGCTAAGGCGATACCATCCACCGCTTGAAGATACAAGAAAGGTTTATTATAAAATAACTGACATCTGGAAGTTTTTGGGGGTGGAAAATGGGTAGATACATGACAGAGCCAGCTTATGCTGGTATGAAGTTAGCCAAGGAAGATAAAACCAAGGTCAGACGCCCAAAGTTGAAGCAACTCAAAGAACGGAAACAACTGAAGAAACTGAGGAAGAAACGTCGGAAAGGGAGCTGATATGACGATTTACGAGGCTAGAGGCTTTCAGGGTAATCTTGTCTATCCATTTGATAAAATTGAGCCGTTCCAGTACATTGAACGCTTTAAGCCTTTGGTAGTCCCTGAAGGGGCAAACATTGAAGAATTTAAACGTACACAAGCGCCTTACTGTATAAGTGGCAAAGTGACGCCAGAAAAGCATGGCAGTTACAAGCGAAACAACCCCAGTCTAATCTATCGGGATTTGATTTTCCTTGATTATGATGATATACAGGGGACGGCTGAGGGTTTTATAAAGGCCGTTTCTAGCGCTTTATTTGGCTACTCTTACATCTTATACCCGACTATCAAACATAGCTTAGAAAAGCCCCGTTTTCGCCTTGTAGTGAAGCCTAACAACGTGATGAATGAGGCAACCTATAAGCAGGTAGTGAAAGAGATTGCTGACAAGATTGGATTACCCTTTGATATGGCCAGTTTAACATGGTCACAACTTCAAGGGCTACCAGTAACAACAGGCGACCCAGCAAGTTATCAAAAGATTGTGGAGCATGGACTTGATTATCCAGTACCACAGACAACGGCTGAACCAGTCAAACGGAATGCTACAAGCCTTCCATACACTCCGAGGCCAAGCGGTCAGAAATCTATGACCATGAGGATTATTGACACGCTTTTCAACGGATTTGGAGATGAGGGAGGGCGCAACGTAGCACTGACACGATTTGTAGGCTTACTCTTCAATAAGTGGGTTGATTGTGACCTAGAGACAGCCTATGAACTAACAAAGATAGCCAACAGCGTGACAGTTGAACCATTGCCTATTGAGGAGCTAGACCGCACTTTTAGCAGTATAGCACGGGCTGAATATAGAAAGAGAGGTTAGAACCATAGAACTAGAAGAATTAGCAAACCTAAAAAGTGAAATCTTGGAGGTCAGAGAGCAAGAACAACCTCCTAGAACGATGAAGGAGCTTGAAAATCGTATCTTTAAAGCTGGTGAAGAATGGCGGGCAGAACATACCGAAACTAAGGTAAATGAGACCACAGGGGACGTTACCGAAAAGGTGGCCATGCCTCAGACATTCACAGTAGCTAAAATACTTAGCGAGATTGTCACATTTACTTTTATCAGCAAGAGCAATATACCTGATTATAGCCTACTCTATATCTACGATTTAGACGAGGGTATCTATACTGCTAGTAATGATCTATTCAATCTTTTGTGTAAGACCTTTGATGTGAGAATTAAACCCAGAGAGTGGCCACAGATTAAGTTAATGGTTAGAACATTGGCAAAGATACGAAAACCTTTAGAAAGTTCCAACCTCATTCCCGTACAGAACGGCATTATCAACTTAGAAACTAAGGAACTACTCCCCTTTAGTCCTAAGTATGTAATTACAAGTAAGATAAGCACGGCCTACCACGCGCCTAAACGAGTCCCAATAGATAGAGAGGGCAAAACTTTTGATGATTGGCTAAACTCAATCGCTTGTAATGATAGTGAACTGGTAACACTGTTTTGGCAGATTATCCTTGAAGCTATTAACCCTAACCATACCCGAAATAAGTTTGCCATTTTCTACGGGGACGGCAACAATGGTAAAGGGACATTTCAGCGCTTCCTTATCAACCTGATAGGGGAAAGTAATATATCAGCCTTAAAGCCTGCACAGTTCGGAGAAAAGCATAACTTGGAGACCTTGGTAGGCAAAGTTTGCAATATTGGGGATGAAGCTCCTAACGAATACTTAAAAAATCCGTCTGATTTAATGAGTATCACTAGTGGGGACACCGTGCTAGTTAATCCAAAAGGACGCCCAGCCTTTGAAGCTACTTTCAAGTTATTCAATATCTTTTCAGGGAATTATATCCCCAATGGTGGCAACAAGACAAAAGGCTGGTATCGTAGAATTATGATCGTCCCTTTTAATGCTGACTTTAACGGGGAGAAGGAAAAACCTTGGATAAAAAATGAGTTTTTAGCAAACAAGGAAGTCCTAGAATATGCCCTCTACAAAGCTATCAATCAAGAGCCATTTACTCACTTTATCGAACCTAAAGCAGTTAAAGGACTCCTAGAAGAATACCAGGAGGATAATGACTACTTACTTTCATGGGTTAAGCATGAATACATGGAAAAAGGTTGGCATGAGCTGGACGTAGTACCTGTTTTTATACTAACTAGGTCGCTGAAACATTATGCTGAAGATATGGGAATACCCAAGCCCAATGTTTACGGGGCAGGAAAAGAAACGATAAGACACTTACAACAGTTAACACCCAATCATTACAAACTTAAAAGAGCGAGGGTCAAAGTTGAAGATTATGACAAACTAGATCCGTTAGAGTTTGAAAGAACCAAACTATCCAAAACTAATCACGCTGTCGTTAAAGACTAAAATGTTACCTTCTTTTTATGCCCTAAACCCTTGGTATATCTAGGTTTTTACCCAAAAATGTTACCTTCTTGTTACCTTGTTTAGAAAGAAGGTAACGTTGTTAAATACTTGATACTACTGACTTTTTTGGAAAAATGTTACCTTGTTACCTTGTTTTTAACTCTCTATATAGGGAAAAAATAGTATTTTTATATATAAGGGCTATGACTTCAAAAGAAGGTAACATGGTAACAAAATGGTCTAAACCCTTGGGGGAGTAAGGCTGAACTATGTTACCTAGAAGGTAACAAAATCACTAAAGAAGGTAACAAAATGGGGTAGATAGTACCGACCCCCTTGCAATGGTGTAACTACTAGTGACACCCTTAAAACAGAAAGAGGAAAAACAACATGACATTAAAAGCATTTTCGGATAAAGCCAAAACATTTACTTTCACTTACGAATTTAAAGACCTAGATACTGCTCTGGTAGCAGGTCACGCGCTACTGGGATATATGACTGGGACTTATGAAGTACCATCCATTTCAATAACTCACAAGGATAAAGGGACGCTTGTAGCTGAGTATGTGGAGGATAAGAAACTAAACAAGACCTTCAAGCGTATTTGTGACAGTTTCAAAGACTATTACAACCAACCAGTGGACGATGAAGCATTTGAAGAACGTTATAAACGGGAGCGCGTGCTTCAACTCAAAGAGTCAGAGGATTTTGAGGATTTGCTGAATAAGGTCACAGACTACGAGCTGGAACTATTAGACTATGCTGATCGCTTGCTTTCTGATAAGCCTATCCCTATGGACTCTATGACTGCTTTTGGTACGTTGGAAATGCTGGGCGATGAAAGTATTAGCCTACTCCAAAAGTTGGACGTAGAGGGCGAATATAAAGGCCTTGCTGATTATTCTGGTCAATAAACACAGGGGAGCAATCCCCTTTTTGTTAACAAGTCAATAGTTTTGGGTTTTTCCATATAGGGGGAGATAGTGAAGTAGTTGCAATTTACCAAACGAACACCGTAGCAGGGGGAAATATGGAACGCGATAGCCGAGGGAGATTTTTGCCGGGCAATCAAGTAGCAAAAGGCAACAAGGGCAATAGAAAGCCCAAATATGGCAATAGCAACGCTTTGAAGCATGGACTACGCAGAGGATATACCGGATTGTTACCAAGCCTAAAAGGTGGGGTGTCTATATATAAAAATGGTGCATACCTTGGAACGCTACCAGACAAGTATTTCCACCATTCTGAAGATGGGGCGCTTTGGGTAGATTACAACGCTTGTCAGTATTTAATTTCAGTTTGTGGCTTGCCTAAAAGTATGTTTAGCGAACCCGAGGAATGGTAAAGGTGCAGATACTTGAACTCCGATCGAACGCCGAGAAAATGCAAAAAAAAGCCAGCACAGGGCTGACTCCTTTGTGATATATCCGATAAACATATTATATCATAAAGGAGTCCGAGGTATGACACCAGAGCAGGTAAAAGAAAAACTAGAGGGCGTTAAGTGGATAAGCAAGGAAATCAAAGGCTTATATTTGGAATTGGAGGCCCTGGAAGGTAGTATTATCAAAAAGCCAACACTAAGCCATAGCAGGGTACAGGCAAGCAGAGAGAACAAGACAGAGAACAATCTTATAAGTGTTCTAAAACTAAAAGAGGATACGCTTCAGAGGATTGAGCGACTTACTGAAGAGAGAATGGAAATATCTAGGCTGATTGATAAGTTGGTCAATCCGCTTGAGCGTTCTGTTCTAAGACTTTTTTATTTGAATAATCTAGACGCTTGGCAGGTTGCTGAGGAAATAGATAAATCAAAGACTACAGTATATCGAGTAAAGCAGGAAGCTATAGAACACTTGAGCAAGGTGGAAGGAGCGAACTAATGGAGCTGGATAAGTTTAAAACGATGATGAACGTCAGAGAGCGGATGAATTACTTTCTACGTTTCCAGAGGATGGCAGGGAGTGAAAACCAAGTTACAATCGATGAAGAGGCTTGGAAACTTGTTTTACCTGATCAGTGGAATTTGAGCGGTGAGCATGAAAAAGCAATCCGTGAGGGGTTGGAGATATTCGCCCACGACATCAACAGCATAGAGAATAAACGAGCCAGAAAATACTTTATTATCCATTATTGCTATATGAGAAAGAAAACAATGAGTGAATGCGTAGAGATGGCAGGTACTAGCTCCACTAGCTACCACCGATACAAACAGATAGCCGTCTTAAACTTTGCGAGAATCCACCAGAACGGAGAACTAGAAGTATATAGGTAGGCGTTTGTGGTGTTTTGTTGAGAAATGTTGAGATTTAAGTGAGGGGGAATGACATGATTGAAGATTTTTTGATTGATTTGGAGAGTATCCAATTAGAGGATATGGAGATAGATTTAAACATGGATTTTGAAATAGATGTTGACCTTGATGATTTAGATTTAACCTTACTACAAGAATTAGAAGCGTAAATGTTGGCAAATGTAGGCGTAGGCTTCATATTCGCCCCCTCTTTTGCTTTGTTTTGTGCTAGACGACTAAAACACCACGGACAAACTACAAGCCCTTAGAGAGCAAACTAGGGGCTTTTATGATATTGTGAAAACAAGTGTAAAAAATACGTGTTATACATTGACAAGTGTTTCAAACAAGTGTATAATATAATTAAAGATACGGAAAGGAGAAGCCGATGACCGAAAGAGAACTAAAAAAACTTGCTAAGAAAAAAGGTTTTATCAAAACAGCTTTTGGTAAGGGTTCGCATGAAGTCTGGAAACATCCAGACGGAAGAACGGTAACGATACCTAAACCAAAAGAAAACGACTATAGACCTGGAACACTTGGCAAGATTTTGAAAGTACTGGAAGGGGAGTAAAAAACTCCCTCCCCTATATTGGGGCGGTCATTGGTTATTATCAGATTATGAAATACACTTACTTGGCATTGTTTGAAGTGGATAAAGAAAACGGCGGTTATACAATCACGCTCCCTGATTTTCAAGGAGCAGTTAGCGAGGCTGACACCTTAAACGAGGCAATTTATAACGCCCGTGAGGTACTAGAAATTTATACAATCATGTTTGAAGATGAAGGCAAAGAGTTTCCAGAACCTTCAAGTTTTAAGGCTTTGGCTAGTGAACTTGGCAGTGATGAGGATATTCTGCAAGCTATCTCAGTAGATACGGAACTGGTTAGAGAGCGCGAACGTTCTAAGGTTGTCAATAAAACTGTAACCCTCCCTAGTTGGTTGGTTGAAGTTGGTAAAGAAAATAAAATCAATTTCAGTCAGCTGCTACAAAAAGCAATCAGGGAAGAATTGCAGGTATAACATCATAACCCACGCGCTTCATGGTATAATATACCTATCAGCAACCAGCAATAAAAAAAGCACGTTTGACCGTGCTAGTTTCTTGCCTGCTGAACTCGTCAAATCTTAGCCCTTTTGTGGGGCTTTTTTGCTCCCCTTTTTGCGTACTTTGGGGGAGCAAGTAGTAAAAAGTAATATTAGTGTTTTTTGTTCAAAAGCGCGTGATATAAGGGTTAGGAAGCCCTAAGGAAACATAAAATAAGAAGTTTTTTATTATACTACAAAATCGGCCTTTTGGGTAATAGAATCTCACTTTTTTTGGTATAATGGTAAGCAATAATGGACTAGAAAGAACAAAGATGCAAGATAAAATTGTCATTCATGGGGCGCGTGCCCATAATTTAAAAAATATTGATGTGGAGATTCCACGAGACAAGCTAGTTGTTGTGACAGGCTTGTCAGGTTCAGGGAAATCCAGTCTGGCCTTTGATACTCTCTATGCTGAGGGACAACGTCGCTATGTAGAGAGTTTGTCAGCCTACGCTCGTCAATTCTTGGGAAATATGGAAAAACCAGATGTAGATGCTATTGATGGTCTCAGCCCAGCTATTTCCATCGACCAGAAAACGACTAGTAAAAACCCTCGCTCGACGGTGGGAACAACGACTGAAATCAATGACTATCTGCGTCTCCTCTACGCACGTGTGGGTACGCCTTACTGTATCAACGGACACGGGGCTATCAAGGCTTCTTCTGTAGAGCAAATCGTGGATAAGGTTTTAGATTTGCCTGAACGCCAGCGCTTGCAAATCTTAGCTCCTGTCATCCGCAAGAAAAAAGGCCAACATAAGAGTGTTATCGAGAAGGTTCAGAAAGATGGGTATGTCCGTGTCCGTGTGGATGGGGAAGTCTATGATGTGACCGAAGTGCCAGAGTTGTCTAAGAGCAAGCAACACAATATCGATGTTGTTGTTGACCGTATTGTTATCAAGGAGGGCATTCGTAGTCGTCTCTTTGATTCGATTGAAGCAGCTCTTCGTATTGCTGAAGGATATGTTATTATCGATACCATGGATGACTCTGAGTTGCTCTTCTCAGAACACTATGCTTGTCCAGTATGTGGCTTTACGGTTCCAGAACTAGAACCTCGTCTCTTCTCCTTCAATGCTCCTTTTGGTTCTTGTAGTGAGTGTGACGGCTTGGGTATTAAGCTGGAGGTGGATACTGATTTGGTAGTACCAGATGCCAGCAAAACCTTACGTGAGGGAGCCTTGGCTCCTTGGAATCCTATCTCATCCAACTACTATCCAAACATGCTAGAGCAGGCTATGACAGCTTTTGGAGTGGATATGGACACGCCTTTTGAGGACTTGTCAGAAGAGAATAAGAACTTGATTCTCTATGGATCTGATGGTAAGGAATTCCATTTCCACTATGAGAATGAATTTGGTGGCGTGCGTGATATTGACATTCCGTTTGAGGGAGTTGTCAATAATATCAAGCGTCGCTATCACGAGACAAACAGCGATTACACTCGCACCCAGATGCGCCTCTACATGAATGAGCTGACTTGCGGAACCTGTCACGGCTATCGTCTCAATGACCAGGCCTTGTCTGTCCGTGTGGGTGGCCAGCAAGGTCCACATATCGGAGAAATTTCAGACCTGTCTATCGCAGATCACTTGGAGTTGGTGAGCCAGCTGACCTTATCTGAAAATGAAGCCATTATCGCTCGGCCTATTCTCAAGGAAATCAAGGATCGTTTGACCTTCCTTAATAACGTGGGCCTTAATTATCTGACTCTGTCACGTTCGGCAGGAACCCTTTCAGGTGGGGAAAGTCAGCGTATTCGCTTGGCAACCCAGATTGGTTCCAACCTATCAGGTGTCCTTTATATCCTGGATGAGCCGTCAATCGGTCTTCATCAGAGGGACAATGATCGTCTAATTGCCAGTCTGAAAAAGATGCGTGATTTGGGTAATACTCTCATAGTAGTGGAACATGACGAAGATACCATGCGTGAGGCGGATTATCTGATTGACGTTGGTCCCGGTGCCGGTGTTTTTGGTGGGGAAATTGTTGCGGCAGGTACGCCTAAACAGGTAGCTCGTAACAGTAAATCTATCACAGGTCAGTACTTGTCAGGTAAGCGTGCTATTCCAGTGCCAACAGAGCGCCGTGTCGGAAATGGTCGTTTTATCGAAGTGACAGGAGCGTGTGAAAACAACCTACAAAATATCACTGCTCGCTTTCCTCTCGGAAAATTCATTGCGGTGACAGGGGTGTCGGGCTCAGGCAAGTCGACCTTGATCAACAGTATCCTCAAAAAAGCTATTGCCCAGAAGCTCAACCGTAATTCAGATAAACCTGGTAAATTTAAAACGATTACAGGGATTGAGCATGTAGACCGCTTGATTGATATTGACCAGAGCCCTATCGGACGAACGCCAAGGTCTAACCCTGCTACCTATACGGGAGTCTTTGACGATATACGTGACCTCTTTGCTCAGACTAATGAAGCCAAGATTCGAGGTTACAAGAAGGGGCGTTTCAGTTTCAACGTCAAGGGTGGTCGCTGTGAAGCCTGCTCAGGTGACGGGATTATCAAGATTGAGATGCACTTCTTGCCAGATGTTTATGTGGCTTGTGAAGTCTGCCACGGAACCCGCTACAACAGTGAAACCCTAGAAGTCCACTACAAGGAAAAAAATATCTCGCAGGTCTTGGATATGACTGTCAATGATGCGGTGGAATTCTTCCAACACATTCCTAAGATTCAACGTAAACTTCAGACCATCAAGGATGTGGGACTGGGATATGTAACGTTAGGGCAACCAGCTACCACCCTTTCTGGGGGAGAAGCTCAGCGTATGAAGCTGGCTAGTGAACTCCACAAACGCTCGACAGGAAAATCTTTCTACATTCTGGATGAGCCGACAACAGGGCTTCATACTGAGGACATTGCTCGCTTGCTTACAGTCTTAGCTCGCTTTGTAGACGATGGCAATACAGTCCTTGTTATCGAGCACAATCTAGATGTTATTAAGACGGCAGACCATATTATTGACTTGGGTCCTGAGGGCGGTGTCGGTGGTGGAACCATCATCGCAACAGGAACTCCAGAAGAAGTAGCGGCCAATGAAGCCAGCTACACAGGACACTATTTGAAAGGAAAGTTACATCATGAATAAACGTGTACAAGCATTTATAGCTAAAATGCAAGAAAAAGAACTAGATGGTATCGTCATCAATAACCTTAAAAACGTCTATTACCTGACTGGTTTTTGGGGCTCAAACGGAACAGTCTTTATCAGCCGTGATCGTCAGGTCTTGGTGACAGACTCTCGCTATATCATTGCAGCTAAGCAAGAAACCAGTGGCTTTGAGATTGTGGCTGACCGTGATGAATTGGCTGTCATTGCAGGCATTGTTAAGGACATGGGCTTGTCTCAAATCGGTTTTGAGGATGAGATTTCAGTCTCTTATTATCACCGTATGCAGGCAGCCTTTGAAGGAATTGACTTGCTTCCACAAACTCAGTTTGTCGAAGGTCTCCGAATGATTAAGGATGAAGCGGAGATTGCAGCTATTCGCAAGGCTTGTTCTATCTCAGACCAAGCTTTCCGCGATGCGCTTGACTTCATTAAGCCAGGAAAGACTGAAATTGAGATTGCCAACTTCCTTGACTTCCGTATGCGTGAGTTGGGAGCTTCAGGCCTATCATTTGATACTATTTTAGCAAGTGGCATCAACTCTTCCAAACCTCATGCTCATCCCATGCATAAACCAGTGGAGCTGGGAGAAGCTATTACCATGGATTTCGGCTGCCTCTATGACCACTATGTCAGCGATATGACACGAACTATCTATCTGGGGCATGTCAGCGACGAGCAGGCAGAGATTTACAATACGGTTCTCAAAGCTAACCAAGCCTTGATTGATCAGGCCAAGGCAGGCTTAGGCTTCCGTGACTTTGACAAAATCCCTCGTGATATTATCATTGAGGCAGGTTATGGAGACTACTTTACCCACGGTATCGGACACGGTATTGGACTGGATATACATGAGGAACCCTATTTTAGCCAGACTTCTACAGAAACTATTAAGGCAGGTATGGCCTTGACCGATGAACCAGGTATCTATATCGAAGGCAAATATGGCGTTCGTATCGAGGATGATATCTTGATTACAGAGACAGGTTGTGAATTATTGACCCTTGCTCCAAAAGAGTTGATAGTCATTTAGTTATTTGTCAAGAAAAAAGTACGAAAATGACGAAAAAAGTCAAAAAAATTTAAAAATAGGTCGCAAGTCGGATGTTTTTTATGGTATAATAGACTAAACTGATAGTAACATGTAGCGAAAGGGGTAGGTACATGATTAAAATTTATACAGTCTCAAGTTGTACTAGCTGTAAAAAAGCAAAAACCTGGCTCAATGCCCACCAGTTAAGTTATAAAGAACAAAACCTTGGTAAAGAAGGAATTACGAGAGAAGAATTACTGGATATTCTAACCAAAACAGATAATGGAATAGCCAGCATCGTTTCATCTAAAAATCGCTATGCCAAAGCCCTTGGAGTGGATATTGAAGATTTGAGTGTCAACGAAGTCCTCAATCTGATTATGGAAACGCCGAGAATTTTAAAGAGCCCAATCCTTGTGGATGAAAAACGCCTACAAGTTGGCTATAAGGAAGACGATATTCGTGCCTTCCTACCACGCTCTGTCCGTAATGTAGAAAATGCAGAAGCACGTTTGCGTGCAGCTCTATAAACATCAAGGCTGGGAGCAATTCTCAGTCTTGTTCTGTTTTAATCTGAAAAAGAAAGAAGAGAGAAATGAAAAAAATTGTTCTTGTTAGTCTAGCTTTCCTTTTTGTCCTGGCTGGTTGTGGGCAGAAAAAAGAAACTGCAACAGCTACAAAAACAGAAAAGGATACGCTTCAGTCAGCATTGCCAGTTATTGAAAATGCCGAGAAGAATACAGTTGTAACCAAGACTTTGGTCTTGCCCAAGTCAGGTGATGGTAGCCAGCAAACACAAACCATTACATACAAGGATAAGACTTTTTTGAGCTTAACGATTCAACAAAAGCGTCCAGTCTCTGATGAATTGAAGACTTATATTGACCAACATGGAGTGGAAGAAACTCAAAAAGCTCTTCTCGAGGCGGAAGAGAAAGATGAATCCATCATAGAAGCTCGTAAATTGGCAGGCTTTAAGCTTGAAACCAAATTATTAAGTGCAACAGAACTTCAAACAACGACCAGTTATGATTTTCAAGTTCTGGATGTCAAGAAGGCTTCTCAGACTGAGTATCTGAAGAATATTGGTTTGGAAAATCTCTTGAAGAATGAACCAAGCAAATATATTTCAGACAGATTGGCAAATGGCGCGACAGAACAGTAGAAAATCCAAATAAATAGACTGCCTGAATTGTAGAAGGTAAGGAATTATGCTATAATGGTACTATTCTAAGGAAAGAGGGTGTTAGAATGGGATTTACTGAAGAGACAGTACGTTTTAAATTGGACGATTCCAATAAAAAAGAAATTAGCGAAACTTTGACTGATGTCTATGCTTCGTTGAACGATAAGGGCTACAACCCAATTAACCAAATCGTTGGTTACGTATTGAGTGGAGACCCTGCCTACGTTCCTCGTTATAATAATGCACGAAATCAAATCCGTAAATATGAGCGTGATGAAATCGTTGAGGAATTGGTCCGCTACTACCTTAAAGGACAAGGAGTCGATCTATAACCTATGAGAATTATGGGATTGGACGTCGGTTCAAAAACGGTAGGGGTGGCTATTAGCGATCCACTCGGTTTTACAGCCCAAGGACTTGAAATCATCCAAATCAATGAGGAGCAAGGCCAATTTGGTTTTGACCGCGTTAAGGAGTTGGTTGATGCTTACAAGGTGGAACGATTTGTAGTGGGCTTACCTAAAAACATGAATAATACAAGCGGACCGCGCGTGGAAGCTAGTCAAGCATACGGAGCAAAGCTAGAAGAGCTTTTTGGTTTACCAGTAGACTATCAAGATGAACGCTTGACAACAGTTGCTGCAGAGCGCATGTTGATTGAACAAGCAGATATCAGTCGAAATAAGCGCAAGAAAGTCATTGATAAGTTAGCAGCTCAGCTGATTTTACAAAATTATTTAGATAGAAAATTTTAATATAAGGAGAGGCTATGTCACACGATCATAACCACGAACACGAAGAACGTGAACTAATCACACTAGTAGATGAGCAAGGAAACGAAACCTTGTTTGAAATCCTTTTGACCATTGACGGAAAAGAAGAATTTGGTAAAAACTATGTTCTTCTAGTACCAGTTAACGCAGAAGAAGACGAAGACGGACAAGTTGAAATCCAAGCTTACTCATTCATCGAAAACGAAGATGGAACAGAAGGCGAATTGCAACCAATCCCAGAAGACTCAGAAGACGAATGGAACATGATTGAAGAAGTCTTCAATAGTTTTATGGAGGAGTAAAAATATCCGGGGGATATTTTTACCCCAGCTCCTTGAAACAAAAGAGAGCTGGTAAGTCCGGGGGACGTTTTTAGCCCTGCTTTTAGAAAAAAGAAAGAGCAGGCAGTCTGGGAGACTGTATTAGCCCAACTCCTAGAAATTAGAAGAGTTGGAATGTCCTGTGGATGTTTTTACCCCATGTTAAAATTTATAGTAGCTAGTTATTAGCTAACCAGGTAAGAGGTTGGGACGAAAATCCTGACCTCATTTTTTGTTATCTACGGAATTTTACTAGGTAATTAATTGGACTTTTGTCAAGGAGATGTGTATGTTTGAAGTAGAAGAATGGCTCCATAGTCGGATTGGTTTGAATTTTCGATCAGGTTTAGGCCGAATGCAGCAAGCGGTGGATTTGTTAGGAAATCCCGAGAAGTCTTATCCTATTATCCATGTAACAGGGACTAATGGGAAAGGCTCTACCATTGCTTTTATGAGAGAGTTATTCATGGGACATGGCAAAAAAGTTGCGACTTTTACCTCCCCTCATATTGTCTCCATCAATGACCGAATCTGCATTAATGGGGAATCAATAGCTGATGCAGACTTTATCCGTTTAGCTGAGCAGGTCAAGGAGATGGAAAAGACGCTTCTGCAAACCCATGACCAGTTGTCTTTTTTTGAATTGCTGACCTTGATTGCTTTTCTTTATTTTAGGGAGCAAGAGGTGGATTTGGTTTTATTAGAAGTGGGAATTGGCGGCTTACTTGACACGACCAATGTGGTAACTGGAGAGCTTGCTGTCATCACCTCCATCGGACTTGACCATCAGGAGACTTTGGGCGATAGTCTAAAAGCAATCGCAGAGCAGAAAGCTGGTATTTTCAAGGCTGGTAAAAAGGCAGTGATTGCTAAGTTGTCTTCAGAAGCTAGGCTTGTTTGTCAGAAAAAAGCTGAATCTTTAGCTGTTGACCTTTATCAGGCAGGTCAAAATTTTTCAATGCTAAAGGGTGATTTTTCAAGTTCTTTGGGTACTCTTTCACAATTGAAAATAGGTTTAGAAGGAGCCTATCAGCAGGAGAATGCAGCCTTGGCATTGCAAGCATTTCTTCTCTTTATGAGAGAGGGAAAGGAAGTTGTTGATGAGCAGGCTGTAAGAGAGGCCTTGAAACAGACTCATTGGGCTGGGCGTTTGGAGCGTATTCGCCCACAGATTTACTTGGATGGTGCTCATAACCTCCCTGCCTTGACTCGCTTGGTTGAGTTTATCAAAGAAAAAGAGCAGGAAGGCTATCGTCCTCAAATCCTATTTGGAGCCTTGAAACGTAAGGATTATCAAGGGATGTTGGCTTATCTGACTGAAAATTTACCTCAGGTGGAACTCAAGGTGACTGGTTTTGACTATCAAGGGTCCTTGGACGAGACAGATGTGACCGGCTACCATGTAATTCCTTCTTACAGAGAATTTATTAGCAGTTTTGAAGAAAGAGCCGATACCAAGGACTTGTTGTTCATTACAGGGTCTCTCTATTTTATCTCAGAAGTACGGAGTCACCTACAGGAGCATGAGCAGATAAATTGACCTCCTTTTTTGAACTTGTTATACTAGGGGAACTGCCAGTTAGAAGAAAATTGCTCTAAATTGGTAGAAGAAAGGAAGTTCATCATGAAATTAAAAACATTCACACTTTCTCTTGCTTCTCTAGCAAGTCTTAGTCTCTTAGTAGCTTGTTCACAGAGAGCTCAACAGGTTCAACAACCAGCAGCTCAACAGCAAACACAACAAACTCAGCAATCGCAACCTGCTGCTTCATCTTCAACACAAAATAGCAACCAGGCAGCAACAAGTTCTTCACAAAATACAGTTACAGCCCAACCAACTAATATTGATGGAACTTATACTGGTCAGGATGACGGAGACCGTATCACTTTAGTGGTAACTGGAACTACTGGTACATGGACTGAGCTCGAATCTGACGGGGATCAGAAAGTCAAACAGGTTACATTTGATGCAACAAATCAACGCATGATTATTGGCGATGATGCTAAAATTTACACTGTAAACGGTAATCAAATCGTTGTAGATGATATGGATAGAGACCCATCGGATCAAATCGTTTTATCAAAATAGACTAGGAGGAGACCGGATTTTTCGGTCTCTTTTGCTTTTAGTCAGAAAAATGATCATAAATACTTGCCTTCTGTCGAATACCTGAGTTATACTAGTATCAATTACCTGTTTTTAGCATTCAAAATATCAAGGAGGGGATATGAAATATAGGAAATTCCAATTGTTGATGTCCAAGTATGGCTTTAGTCTTTCGATTATGCTACTTGAACTTTCTCTTGTTTTTGGTCTCTTTCTTTATTTAGGGCGCATGGCCCCTATTTTATGGATTATTGTCTTGATCTTTATGAGTATGGCAACTATTGTCGCAATTGTTAATCGCTCCATGGCGCCTGAAAGCAAAGTAATGTGGCTAGTGGTGACTTTTGTTCCTGTCATTGGCCCCCTGCTCTATCTGATGTTTGGTGAAAGGCGATTGTCCAAAAAAGAAATCAAGCAGTTGGACAGACTTGGTTCCATGCATTTTCGGGAGGATAACAGTAAAGCACTCCGCCAGAAATTGAAGGAAGATGATAAGGCAGCTTACGGAGTTATCAAATCTTTGTTGAGTATGGATAGCAATGCTGATGTGTATGATCGAACCGACTCACAATTCTTTTCTTCAGGTGAAAGCATGTGGCAACATATGCTGGAAGATCTCAAGAAAGCTGAAAAGTTTATCTTTTTAGAGTATTATATTGTTGAAGAAGGTCTGATGTGGAATAGTATACTAGATATACTAGAGCAAAAGGCAGCTCAGGGTGTCGAGGTCAAGATGCTCTATGATGATATCGGTTGTATGGCGACTTTACCTGGGGATTATACTATTCAGCTTCGTAGTCGAGGAATTGAGGTCCATAAGTTTAATAAGGTGATTCCTCGTTTGACAGTAGCTTATAATAATCGGGACCATCGTAAAATCCTTGTCATAGATGGTCAGGTAGCTTATACAGGAGGGATTAACTTAGCTGATGAGTACATCAATCATGTAGAACGCTTTGGTTATTGGAAGGATAGTGGGATTCGCTTAGATGGCCCTGGTGTCAAGGCTCTAACCCGTCTCTTTTTGATGACTTGGTACATCAATCGTGGGGAAATCAGCGATTTTGACCAGTATCACTTGGAAAATCAGCCTTGTTCTGGCCAAGGGCTCTGCATTCCTTACGGTAGTGGACCCAAGCCCATCTTCCGTACCCAGGTAGGGAAAAAAGTCTATCAAAGTTTGATTAATCAGGCCACTGATTCAGTCTATATTACAACGCCTTATTTGATTATTGACTATGACTTAACAGAGAGTATTAAAAATGCAGCTATGAGGGGTGTTGATATCCGCATTGTAACACCTTTCATTCCAGATAAAAAATTAATCCAACTCATTACAAGAGGAGCTTATTCGGATTTATTATCGGCAGGAGTAAGAATTTTTGAGTATAGTCCAGGCTTCATCCACAGTAAACAAATCTTAGTGGATAAGGACTTTGCTGCAGTTGGAACCATTAACTTAGATTACAGAAGTTTACTTCACCACTATGAAAATGCAGTTTTGTTATATAAAACGAAATCAATCACAGAGATTCAAAAAGATTTTGAGGAGATTTTTTCAGTATCGCAAGAAATTTTTACTCATACTATAAAAAATAGCTGGTATCAAAAATTGATTAAGGAAATTGCCCAGTTATTTGCCCCAATCTTATAAGAAATCTAGGACTTAGGACACAAACCAGTCCTATTTTTCTTGCCTTTTACGAATAAGAAGATGTAGGAGGAAAGATGCTAACTCAGAAAGAATTGGATTATATCATGATATTTAAACAGACACATTTACATCGATTTCGAGAAATTGAAACCTTTGTGAAACTATGTAAAAAATCACTCAAACAGCCATCGCAAGCTGACAATTCTAGGTCTTTTTGATATACTAAGACAGATAAATTGAATAGGAGAAACGACATGGCTGTATATGGCAGAATCGAAGAAGTATCCGAAACGATACAGAGTAATGAAATTGAAAATAGACTGGATAGGAACCTTGAATCGAACCTGGAAAAAGAAGAGCGCCTAGCTTTCCCGTTTTTCAGCCTTATCATTGGAAGTACGATTGCGACGATTTTTTCTGTGGTACTTCCTTTACTTTTAGATATGGTAAGTCCCTCTCAGGCTCAGGACCTGTATATAGGCTGGGCATTGCATCAGGGAGGACAGCTTTATAGTAGCTATTATGCTAGTCAAGGCATTCTTTATTATTTACTACTTTACATTACCCAAGGAGGCATTCTTTTTGCCTTGGTAGAATGGCTAGCCCTCTTAGGAGGGGGTTATTTCCTTTTTTCTGCAACTGACTATCTGACAGGACAAAGGGATCAAGCTAAGCAACTCCTAACCATATTTTATCTTTTGGTATCTGGTCTTGGTTTTGGAGGAGGCTATGCTACGATTGTAGCTCTTCCATTCTTATTTGCAGGCTTTTCTTTAGTAGCGCGTTATCTATCAAATCCTAACCATGACAAGGGATTTCTACGTCTGGGGCTTTTCTTAGCTCTATCATTTTTCATAGAACCCCTAACTAGTCTTCTATTTATTGTAGCGATAACTGTAGGTTTATTGGTTTTTAATGTTGGACATGGACGCTTTATACATGGAATTTATCAATTTTTTGCGGCAGCACTTGGTTTTTCTCTCCTATTTTATCCTTTAGGCTACTATGTCATCATTTCAGGAGGTTTTGGAGAAGCTCTAGGGAGTCTTTTGTATCCGATTGATTCCCTTCAGGTCTTTGCGAATCCTAAACTAATGGATAATGTTGTATTCTATGGTTTGTTGACCTTTGGTTTAGGAGCTCTCTTCCTTGTTTTTCTCGGTTTGTTCCAGTCTAAAGCATCTAGATTATATGTCATCTCAGTACCAGCTAGCTTTGTTTTCTTATTTATACTAGCCTTGTTGCTTTTTTCTCAAGAACCTCTTCACGGTTCGCGTTTGATTCTAATTCTTCCATTTTTACTCCTTCTTTTGATAACTAGTATTCGTGGGGAACACTCGGGAAGAATAGCACGTCGTCGGAGAAGAGAGGAAGTTCCAACTTTATGGAAAAAATTTATGAAGGGAAAGATCTACCTACCGATTCTAGTAGTGGTTTATCTAATTGCAGTTCCTTTTGTAGCTCGTTTTGTCTTGCATCCAGCTTCGCATGAAGAACAACATCAAGTAGTAGATAGAGTCAAACAAGAGACGAGTGAGGGGGACCAAATCTATATCTGGGATTCTCATGTTCAGATCTATAAAGAAAGCCAGCGGTTGGCTGGATCCATGTTCCCATCGCCTCTTCTTTACACGAATACAGAAGAAAACAAAACTACCTTGATCAATGACTTGAAAGAAAAACAACCAAAGATGATTCTTGTGAATGACAAGGTGGCAGTCTGGTCTGAAGTAGAGACACTCTTAAAAGAAAATTACCAACAAGTAAAGACCGATTACTCAGAGTTTAAAGTCTATAAAATCAAATAACAAAATCAATATCTTGTGTATTTTTAAAAATTTTAGGATTTTTAACACAAGATATTGATTTTTCTTTTTAGAGTGGTATAATACATTTTAGAAAGAACATTTTAGAAAAGAGCATGCATATGATTGCACTAGAAGAAAAAATTACAATTTTGCCAACTCTCTTCGTCGAGAAACGAGATGGGAGACGTGTTGTATTTGATGTGGACAAGATTGACAAGGCTCTCCACAAGGCGGCAGACAAGGTTATGGATGTGACACCCTTGGTCGAAAAACGCCTCAATGCTCTGACCGAGCGAATTGTCACAGAAATTCATAGTCGTTTTCCACAGGGGGTTAAGATTTACGAAATTCAAAATATCGTAGAACATGAACTCCTTGAAGCCAAAGAATATGCGCTAGCTGAGGAGTATATTACTTATCGGACACAAAGGGATTTTGAGCGTTCAAAAGCGACGGATATCAACTTTAGTATTCACAAACTTCTCAACAAAGACCAGGCAGTTATCAATGAAAATGCTAATAAAGACAGTGATGTCTTTAACACTCAGCGTGATTTGACAGCAGGGATTGTTGGGAAATCAATCGGACTGCAAATGCTTCCTAAGCACGTAGCCAATGCCCACCAAAAAGGGGATATCCACTATCACGATTTGGACTACAGTCCCTATACCCCTATGACCAACTGCTGTTTGATTGATTTCAAGGGTATGTTGGAAAATGGTTTTAAGATTGGAAATGCAGAGGTAGAAAGTCCCAAGTCTATTCAGACTGCAACAGCTCAGATTTCGCAAATCATCGCCAACGTTGCTTCTAGCCAGTATGGGGGCTGTTCAGCTGACCGTATCGATGAGGTCTTGGCGCCTTACGCAGAGAAGAATTACCAAAAACACCTTAAGGATGCGGAAGAATGGGTTTTGCCTGAAAAACGGGAAGATTACGCTTGGAAGAAAACGCAAAAGGACATCTATGATGCCATGCAATCTCTCGAGTATGAAATCAATACTCTCTTCACCTCAAATGGACAAACACCTTTTACTTCACTAGGTTTTGGTCTGGGAACCAATCGTTTTGAGCGGGAAATTCAAAAAGCTATCTTGAACATCCGAATCAAGGGCCTTGGTTCAGAACATCGAACAGCCATCTTTCCAAAACTCATCTTTACGCTAAAAAGAGGCCTTAATTTGGAAGAAGGAACTCCAAACTATGACATCAAACAGTTGGCTCTTGAGTGTGCAACCAAACGAATGTATCCGGATGTCTTGTCCTACGATAAGATTGTCGAGTTGACTGGCTCTTTCAAGGTACCTATGGGCTGCCGTTCGTTCCTCCAAGGATGGAAGGATGAAAATGGTGTCGAGGTCAATTCAGGTCGCATGAATCTGGGTGTTGTGACGGTTAACCTGCCTCGTATTGCTCTTGAGTCTGAAGGTGATATGAATAAGTTCTGGGAAATCTTCAATGAGCGAATGAACATTGCGGAAGATGCTCTGGTTTATCGTGTCGAACGAACCAAGGAAGCAACACCAGCAAATGCTCCTATCCTGTATCAATACGGTGCTTTTGGCCATCGTCTAGGTAAAGAAGAAAGTGTTGACCAGCTCTTTAAGAATCGTCGTGCGACAGTTTCACTAGGCTATATCGGTTTGTACGAAGTAGCGACAGTTTTCTTTGGTAACAGCTGGGAAAGTAATCCAGATGCTAAGAAATTCACGCTAGATATCATTCGCGATATGAAACGCCGTGTAGAAGAGTGGTCTGACCAATATGGCTACCATTTCTCTATCTACTCAACACCGTCCGAAAGTTTGACAGACCGTTTTTGTAGACTAGATATAGACAAGTTCGGTTCTATTCCTGATATTACAGACAAGGAATACTACACCAACTCTTTCCACTACGATGTTCGTAAAAATCCAACACCGTTTGAAAAATTAGACTTTGAGAAAGTCTATCCAGAAGCAGGTGCGTCAGGTGGTTTCATCCATTATTGTGAGTATCCAGTCCTTCAGCAAAATCCTAAGGCTCTGGAAGCTGTCTGGGATTACGCTTATGATCGTGTGGGATATTTGGGAACCAATACTCCAATTGACCGTTGCTACAAGTGTGACTTTGAAGGGGATTTTGAACCAACTGAGAGAGGATTTGCTTGTCCAAACTGTGGCAATAGCGATCCTAAAACAGTAGATGTGGTCAAACGAACTTGTGGCTATTTAGGCAATCCTCAAGCGAGACCGATGGTCAATGGGCGTCACAAGGAAATCGCAGCGCGTGTCAAACATATGAATGGTTCAACTATTAAAATAGCTGGCCATCAAGTAACAAATTAGAAAGTAATGAAATGGGAAAATATCAATTAGACGATAAGGGGCGCGCACAAGTGACCCGTTATCACGAGAAACACTCTAAAGGTGGAGCTGGTAAGAAAGAACGTTTGCTCAACCTCAGAGAACAATTTTTAAATAAGAATAAGAAGAAATAAAAGTGAGAGTCAGCTCTCGCTTTTCTCTTAGTGGGAGGTAAGGATGGAATTACGCAGACCAAGATTAGCAGATAAAGAAACAGTTTTAGAGATGATGGCAGAGTTTGAAAAATATCAGTCGCCTCACGACGGTGGTTTCTGGGATACAAAAAATTTTTCTTATGAGGAATGGTTGGAAAGTAATCAGAATCAGGAAATGGGGATTAATTTGACTGAAGGATGGGTTCCCGCAATTCAGTTAGTAGCTTTTTCTGTGAAAGATAAAGCAATTGGATTTCTTAATCTCCGGTTGCGCCTCAGTAACTTTCTACTAGAAGAAGGTGGTCACATTGGCTACTCCATTCGTCCATCAGAAAGAGGCAAAGGTTATGCTAAAGAAACTCTCCGTCAGGGCTTGCAAGTTGCTAAAGAAAAGAACATCAAGAGAACTCTTGTGACCTGTAGCGTGAATAATCCTGCTAGCAGAGCAGTCATTCTAGCCAATGGTGGGCTCCTTGAGGATGTTCGTAATGGTGTGGAGCGTTATTGGATAGAGGTAGCGAATGAATAGTCCAAAACCACAAGAATGGAAAAGCGAGGAGCTCAGTCAAGGCCGTATCATAGACTACAAAGCCTTTAACTTTGTTGATGGCGAAGGAGTTCGCAATTCTCTCTATGTATCTGGCTGCATGTTTCATTGCGAGGGATGTTATAATGTTGCCACTTGGTCTTTTAATGCAGGCATTCCTTATACAGCAGAATTAGAAGAACAGATCATGGAAGATCTCGCTCAACCTTATGTTCAAGGCTTGACTTTATTAGGAGGAGAACCCTTCCTTAATACAGGAATCCTTTTGCCACTCGTGAAACGTATCCGGAAGGAATTGCCAGACAAAGATATCTGGTCATGGACCGGCTACACTTGGGAAGAAATGATGTTGGAAACTTCAGACAAACTGGAACTCTTGTCACTGATTGACATTCTTGTCGATGGAAGATATGACCGAACTAAGAGAAATCTCATGCTCCAGTTTCGAGGTTCGTCAAATCAACGCATCATCGATGTACAAAAATCGCTCCAAAGTGGACAAGTAGTGATTTGGGACAAACTCAATGACGGAAAAGAAAGCTATGAACAGGTGAAGAGAGAATGAAGAGAAAAGACTTAATAGACCAGTTTGTCTTAGAAATAGAAACAGGAAAAGTCAGGACACTGGGAATATACGGTCATGGGGCTTCGGGTAAATCAACCTTTGCACAGGAATTGTACCAAGCTTTAGATTCTACTACAGTGAATTTGCTAGAAACAGATCCTTATATCACCTCAGGACGCCATTTGGTAGTACCCAAGGACGCGCCGAATCAAAAGGTGACAGCTTGTCTGCCAGTGGCACATGAATTGGCGAGTTTACAGAGAGATATCCTGGCCTTACAGGCGGGTATGGATGTCTTAACGATTGAAGAACCTTGGAAGGCTAGTGAGGTCTTGTCAGGAGCCAAATCAATTCTGATTGTCGAAGGGATGTCTGTGGGCTTTTTACCTAAGGAACTCTTTGACAAAACCATCTGTTTTTACACGGATGAGGAGAGCGAATTAAAGCGACGCCTAGCTCGAGATACGACGGTGAGAAATCGCGATGCATCCTTTATATTGGCTAGCCATCAGATGAGACGGGAGCAGCATCTGCGATACTATAAAGAAACTGAGTCTAAGGCGGATATTTTAGTGGATCAATCAGAAGATAAATTTGAGGTCAAGAGGACTTGACTTGTATAGAAGAAAATCCCTAATTTTAGAAAGAAAAAATAGGAAAACAGTTTCATAGCAAAAAAACGAAAAAACAGCAACAAATCCCTTGCAATCGCAGGGGCTTTGTGTTATTCTATTATGGTGCTGTAAATTACAGCTTTAGCTTTGATGCAAGAGGTTGCGACACGCTCGGTTGCATTGCCACGCAACACCGCGTCGGTTTTCTTGTGGAGCTAGCCTATTATCTTAAATAGACGAAAAGGAGAAAAAGATGGCAAACAAAAAAATCCGTATCCGTTTGAAAGCTTACGAACACCGTACGCTTGACACAGCGGCTGCAAAAATCGTAGAATCAGCTACTCGTACAGGTGCACAAGTTGCGGGTCCAATCCCACTTCCAACTGAACGTAGTCTCTACACAATCATTCGTGCGACTCACAAATACAAAGACTCTCGCGAACAATTTGAAATGCGTACACACAAACGTTTGATCGATATCGTTAACCCAACTCAAAAAACAGTTGATGCTTTGATGAAATTGGATCTTCCAAGTGGTGTAAACGTAGAAATCAAACTTTAATCTAAAATATAAAAGAGCAGAGGCTGGTGTTTCAATCTAATTGAACACGGGCTAAACTCGGTGTGAAAAAGACAAACTTCCTAGTGTCTGCTAGACACTGCGTCAGTTTCCTATTTTCACTTTGAGTTTGACGCCCTTTGTATCTTAGACTTGAGCATAAAAAACGCTCGTTAAAAACTTTTTGAATAAAAAATATAGAAAAGGAACTATTTTCTCATGACAAAAGGAATCTTAGGGAAAAAAGTGGGAATGACTCAAATCTTCACTGAAGCTGGCGAATTGATCCCTGTAACAGTTATTGAAGCAACTCCAAACGTTGTTCTTCAAGTTAAAACTGTTGAAACAGACGGATACAACGCTATCCAAGTTGGTTTTGATGACAAACGCGAAGTATTGAGCAACAAACCTGCTAAAGGACATGTAGCGAAAGCTAACACGGCTCCTAAGCGCTTCATTCGTGAATTCAAAAACGTTGAAGGCTTGGAAGTTGGTGCTGAAATCACAGTTGAAACATTCGCAGCTGGAGACGTTGTTGACGTAACTGGTACCTCTAAAGGTAAAGGTTTCCAAGGTGTTATCAAACGCCACGGACAATCACGTGGACCAATGGCTCACGGTTCTCGTTACCACCGTCGTCCAGGTTCTATGGGACCTGTTGCACCTAACCGCGTATTCAAAGGTAAAAACCTTGCAGGACGTATGGGTGGCGACCGCGTGACAATTCAAAACCTTGAAGTTGTACAAGTTGTTCCAGAAAAGAACGTTATCCTTATCAAAGGTAACGTACCAGGTGCTAAGAAATCTCTTATCACTATCAAATCAGCAGTTAAAGCTGGTAAATAATAAAGAAAGGGGAAATCAGTCACAATGGCAAACGTAACATTATTTGACCAAACTGGTAAAGAAGCTGGCCAAGTTGTTCTTAACGATGCAGTATTTGGTATCGAACCAAATGAATCAGTTGTGTTTGATGTGATCATCAGCCAACGCGCAAGCCTTCGTCAAGGAACACACGCTGTTAAAAACCGCTCTGCAGTATCAGGTGGTGGACGCAAACCATGGCGTCAAAAAGGAACTGGACGTGCTCGTCAAGGTTCTATCCGCTCACCACAATGGCGTGGTGGTGGTGTTGTCTTCGGACCAACTCCACGTAGCTATGCGTACAAACTTCCTCAAAAAGTTCGTCGCCTTGCGCTTAAATCTGTTTACTCAGAAAAAGTTGCTGAAAACAAATTTGTAGCCGTTGATTCTCTTGAATTTACAGCTCCAAAAACTGCTGAATTTGCAAAAGTTCTTGCAGCTTTGAGCATCGATTCTAAAGTCCTTGTTATTCTTGAAGAAGGAAACGAATTCGCAGCTCTTTCAGCTCGTAACCTTCCAAACGTGAAAGTTGCGACTGCTACAACTGCAAGTGTTCTTGACATCGCAAATAGTGACAAACTTCTTGTTACTCAAGCAGCTATCTCTAAAATCGAGGAGGTTCTTGCATAATGAATTTGTATGATGTTATCAAAAAACCTGTTATCACTGAAAGCTCAATGGCTCAACTTGAAGCAGGGAAATATGTATTTGAAGTTGACACTCGTGCACACAAACTTTTGATCAAGCAAGCTGTTGAAGCTGCTTTCGAAGGTGTTAAAGTTGCAAATGTTAACACAATCAACGTAAAACCAAAAGCTAAACGTGTTGGACGTTACACTGGTTTTACTAACAAAACTAAAAAAGCTATCATCACACTTACAGCTGATTCTAAAGCAATCGAGTTGTTTGCTGCTGAAGCTGAATAATCTAAGGAGGAAATATCGTGGGAATTCGTGTTTATAAACCAACAACAAACGGTCGCCGTAATATGACTTCTTTGGATTTCGCTGAAATCACAACAAGCACTCCTGAAAAATCATTGCTTGTTGCATTGAAGAGCAAGGCTGGTCGTAACAACAACGGTCGTATCACAGTTCGTCACCAAGGTGGTGGACACAAACGTTTCTACCGTTTGGTTGACTTCAAACGTAACAAAGACAACGTTGAAGCAGTTGTTAAAACAATCGAGTACGATCCAAACCGTTCTGCAAACATCGCTCTTGTACACTACACTGACGGTGTGAAAGCATACATCATCGCTCCAAAAGGTCTTGAAGTAGGTCAACGTATCGTTTCAGGTCCAGAAGCAGATATCAAAGTCGGAAACGCTCTTCCACTTGCTAACATCCCAGTTGGTACTTTGATCCACAACATCGAGTTGAAACCAGGTCGTGGTGGTGAATTGGTACGTGCTGCTGGTGCATCTGCTCAAGTATTGGGTTCTGAAGGTAAATACGTTCTTGTTCGTCTTCAATCAGGTGAAGTTCGTATGATTCTTGGAACTTGCCGCGCTACAGTTGGTGTTGTCGGAAACGAACAACATGGACTTGTAAACCTTGGTAAAGCAGGACGTAGCCGTTGGAAAGGTATCCGCCCAACAGTTCGTGGTTCTGTAATGAACCCTAACGATCACCCACACGGTGGTGGTGAAGGTAAAGCACCAGTTGGTCGTAAAGCACCATCTACTCCATGGGGCAAACCTGCTCTTGGTCTTAAAACTCGTAACAAGAAAGCGAAATCTGACAAACTTATCGTTCGTCGTCGCAACGAGAAATAATATTAAACTAGTCGCTTAAGCAACTAGTAAATCCGCCAGCTCGGTAGCGCTCCATAGGAGCGCAAGCCGCTGTGGTACAACATTTAAAGGAGAAAATATAAAAATGGGACGCAGTCTTAAAAAAGGACCTTTCGTCGATGAGCATTTGATGAAAAAAGTTGAAGCTCAAGCTAACGACGAAAAGAAAAAAGTTATTAAAACTTGGTCACGTCGTTCAACGATCTTCCCAAGTTTCATTGGTTACACTATCGCAGTTTATGACGGACGTAAACACGTACCTGTTTACATCCAAGAAGACATGGTAGGTCACAAACTTGGTGAATTTGCACCAACTCGTACTTACAAAGGTCACGCTGCAGACGACAAGAAAACACGTAGAAAATAAGGAGAACATAAATGGCAGAAATTACTTCAGCTAAAGCAATGGCTCGTACAGTACGTGTTTCACCTCGTAAATCACGTCTTGTTCTTGATAACATCCGTGGTAAAAGCGTAGCCGATGCAATCGCAATTTTGACATTCACTCCAAACAAAGCTGCTGAAATCATCTTGAAAGTTTTGAACTCAGCTGTAGCTAACGCTGAAAACAACTTTGGTTTGGATAAAGCTAACTTGGTAGTATCTGAAGCATTCGCAAACGAAGGACCAACTATGAAACGTTTCCGTCCACGTGCGAAAGGTTCAGCTTCACCAATCAACAAACGTACAGCTCACATCACTGTAGCTGTTGCAGAAAAATAAGGAGGTAAAATCGTGGGTCAAAAAGTACATCCAATTGGTATGCGTGTCGGCATCATCCGTGATTGGGATGCCAAATGGTATGCTGAAAAAGAATACGCGGATTACCTTCATGAAGATCTTGCAATCCGTAAATTCGTTCAAAAAGAACTTGCTGACGCAGCAGTTTCAACTATCGAAATCGAACGCGCAGTAAACAAAGTTAACGTTTCACTTCACACTGCTAAACCAGGTATGGTTATCGGTAAAGGTGGTGCTAACGTTGATGCACTCCGTGCGAAACTTAACAAATTGACTGGAAAACAAGTACACATCAACATCATCGAAATCAAACACCCTGATTTGGATGCTCACCTTGTAGGTGAAGGAATTGCTCGTCAATTGGAGCAACGTGTTGCTTTCCGTCGTGCACAAAAACAAGCAATCCAACGTGCAATGCGTGCTGGAGCTAAAGGAATCAAAACTCAAGTATCAGGTCGTTTGAACGGTGCAGATATCGCCCGTGCTGAAGGATACTCTGAGGGAACTGTTCCACTTCACACACTTCGTGCAGATATCGATTACGCTTGGGAAGAAGCAGATACTACATACGGTAAACTTGGTGTTAAAGTATGGATCTACCGTGGTGAAGTTCTTCCAGCTCGCAAAAACACTAAAGGAGGTAAATAACCAATGTTAGTACCTAAACGTGTTAAACACCGTCGTGAATTCCGTGGAAAAATGCGCGGTGAAGCAAAAGGTGGAAAAGAAGTAGCATTCGGTGAATACGGTCTTCAAGCTACAACTAGCCACTGGATCACTAACCGCCAAATCGAAGCTGCTCGTATCGCCATGACTCGTTACATGAAACGTGGTGGTAAAGTTTGGATTAAAATCTTCCCACACAAATCATACACTGCTAAAGCTATCGGTGTGCGTATGGGATCTGGTAAAGGGGCACCTGAAGGTTGGGTAGCACCAGTTAAACGTGGTAAAGTGATGTTCGAAATCGCTGGTGTATCTGAAGAGATTGCACGCGAAGCACTTCGTCTTGCTAGCCATAAATTGCCAGTTAAATGTAAATTCGTAAAACGTGAAGCAGAATAAGGAGAAGGCATGAAACTTAATGAAGTAAAAGAATTTGTTAAAGAACTTCGTGGTCTTTCTCAAGAAGAACTCGCGAAGCGCGAAAACGAATTGAAAAAAGAATTGTTTGAACTTCGTTTCCAAGCTGCTACTGGTCAATTAGAACAAACAGCTCGCTTGAAAGAAGTTAAAAAACAAATCGCTCGTATCAAAACAGTTCAATCTGAAGCGAAATAATAGACTAGGGAAGGAGAAATTTCAATGGAACGCAATAATCGTAAAGTTCTTGTTGGACGTGTTGTATCTGACAAAATGGACAAGACAATCACAGTTGTAGTTGAAACAAAACGTAACCACCCAGTCTATGGTAAACGTATTAACTACTCTAAAAAATACAAAGCTCATGATGAAAACAATGTTGCCAAAGAAGGCGATATCGTACGTATCATGGAAACTCGTCCGCTTTCAGCTACAAAACGTTTCCGTCTTGTAGAAGTTGTTGAAGAAGCGGTCATCATCTAATCAAACCTGAAAGGAGAAAACTGAAATGATTCAAACAGAAACTCGTTTGAAAGTCGCAGACAACAGCGGTGCTCGCGAAATCTTGACTATCAAAGTTCTTGGTGGTTCAGGACGTAAATTTGCAAACATCGGTGATGTTATCGTGGCATCTGTAAAACAAGCTACTCCTGGTGGTGCGGTTAAAAAAGGTGACGTTGTTAAAGCAGTTATCGTTCGTACTAAATCAGGTGCTCGTCGTGCTGATGGTTCATACATCAAATTTGACGAAAACGCAGCAGTTATCATCCGTGAAGACAAAACTCCTCGCGGAACACGTATCTTTGGCCCAGTTGCACGTGAATTGCGTGAAGGTGGCTTCATGAAGATCGTGTCACTTGCTCCAGAAGTACTTTAATTTTTAGAAACAAACTAGTCCCCTAGCTTCAAGCTAGGGTGCCCTTATGGGCGTAAGAAAAATCAAGGAGAAACCTAATGTTTGTAAAAAAAGGCGACAAAGTTCGCGTAATCGCTGGTAAAGATAAGGGAACAGAAGCTGTTGTCCTTACTGCCCTTCCAAAAGTAAACAAAGTTATCGTTGAAGGTGTTAACATCGTTAAGAAACACCAACGTCCAACTAACGAGCTTCCTCAAGGTGGTATCATCGAGAAAGAAGCAGCTATCCACGTATCAAACGTTCAAGTTTTGGACAAAAATGGTGTAGCTGGCCGTGTTGGTTACAAATTTGTAGACGGTAAAAAAGTTCGCTACAACAAAAAATCAGGCGAAGTGCTTGATTAATCACGAAGGAAAGGAGAAGTATAATGGCAAATCGTTTAAAAGAAAAATATCTTAATGAAGTAGTTCCTGCTTTGACAGAACAATTCAACTACTCATCAGTGATGGCTGTGCCTAAAGTAGATAAGATCGTTTTGAACATGGGTGTTGGTGAAGCTGTATCAAACGCTAAAAGCCTTGAAAAAGCTGCTGAAGAATTGGCACTTATCTCAGGTCAAAAACCACTTATCACTAAAGCTAAAAAATCAATCGCCGGCTTCCGTCTTCGTGAAGGTGTTGCGATCGGTGCAAAAGTTACCCTTCGTGGTGAACGTATGTACGAATTCTTGGATAAATTGGTTTCAGTTTCACTTCCACGTGTACGTGACTTCCACGGTGTTCCAACAAAATCATTTGATGGACGCGGAAACTACACACTTGGTGTGAAAGAACAATTGATCTTCCCAGAAATCAACTTCGATGACGTTGACAAAACTCGTGGTCTTGACATCGTTATCGTAACAACTGCTAACACTGACGAAGAGTCACGTGCATTGCTTACAGGCCTTGGAATGCCTTTTGCAAAATAATATAGGAGGTAAATCTAATGGCTAAAAAATCAATGATTGCTAAGAACAAACGTCCAGCGAAGTTCTCTACTCAAGCTTATACTCGTTGTGAAAAATGTGGTCGTCCACATTCAGTTTACCGCAAATTTAAACTTTGCCGTGTTTGCTTCCGTGAATTAGCTTACAAAGGACAAATCCCTGGTGTAACAAAAGCATCTTGGTAATTTAAGATATCAAGGGCGTCAAAACTCCAAGTGAAAATAGGAAACTTGACGAAGAAACTGAAGTTTCTAGGAAAGTTTATCTTTTTCACACAGAGTTTAGCCCGGGTTCAGTTGGGGTTTCCAATTTGAACACGAGCTACAGCTTTGGCAAAAAAGACCAATTTGCTTTGGAGCATCGCTCCTGCATCAAATTGCCTATTTTTGCTCGTGCTGTTACGCTCTTTGTATCATGTATTAACTAGCAAGTGCAACTTGCAAACTACTAGTAAGAGGAGAAAAACAAAATGGTTATGACTGACCCAATCGCAGACTTCCTAACTCGTATTCGTAACGCTAACCAAGCTAAACACGAAGTACTTGAAGTACCTGCATCAAACATCAAAAAAGGGATTGCTGAAATCCTTAAACGCGAAGGTTTTGTAAAAAACGTTGAAATCATCGAAGATGACAAACAAGGCATCATCCGTGTATTCCTTAAATACGGACCAAACGGTGAAAAAGTTATCACTAACTTGAAACGTGTTTCTAAACCAGGACTTCGTGTCTACAAAAAACGTGAAGACCTTCCAAAAGTTCTTAACGGACTTGGAATTGCTATCCTTTCAACTTCTGAAGGTTTGCTTACTGATAAAGAAGCACGCCAAAAGAATGTTGGTGGGGAAGTTATCGCTTACGTTTGGTAAAATCAAGATACAAAGCTCGTTAGAGCGTGTTCAGTTCAGCTTTTGAACTAAATAAGTATCTGAACCCCGTGAAAACTGGCCGTCTTGGCCTGACAATTTAACAGGAGAAAATAAACATGTCACGTATTGGTAATAAAGTTATCGTGTTGCCTGCTGGTGTTGAACTCACTAACAATGACAACGTTGTAACTGTAAAAGGACCTAAAGGAGAACTTACTCGTGAGTTCTCAAAAGATATTGAAATCCGTGTGGAAGGTACTGAAGTAACTCTTCACCGTCCAAACGATTCAAAAGAAATGAAAACTATCCACGGAACTACTCGTGCCCTTTTGAACAACATGGTTGTTGGTGTATCAGAAGGATTCAAGAAAGAACTTGAAATGCGCGGGGTTGGTTACCGTGCACAACTTCAAGGATCTAAACTTGTTTTGGCTGTTGGTAAATCTCATCCAGACGAAGTTGAAGCTCCAGAAGGAATTACTTTTGAACTTCCAAACCCAACAACAATCGTTGTTAGCGGAATTTCAAAAGAAGTAGTTGGTCAAACAGCTGCTTACGTACGTAGCCTTCGTTCACCAGAACCATATAAAGGTAAAGGTATCCGTTACGTTGGTGAATTCGTTCGCCGTAAAGAAGGTAAAACAGGTAAATAATGTTGAGTGGTTGAGAATCAACCACCAACCTATTTTCCAACTTTGTGCATAGCACACGATTTAAAACTAAAGAGGTGAAAACTGTGATTTCAAAACCAGATAAAAACAAACTCCGCCAAAAACGCCACCGTCGCGTTCGCGGAAAGCTCTCTGGAACTGCTGATCGCCCACGTTTGAACGTATTCCGTTCTAATACAGGCATCTACGCTCAAGTGATTGATGACGTAGCGGGTGTAACGCTCGCAAGTGCTTCAACTCTTGACAAAGAAGTTTCAAAAGGAACTAAAACTGAACAAGCCGTTGCTGTCGGTAAACTCGTTGCAGAACGTGCAAACGCTAAAGGTATTTCAGAAGTGGTGTTCGACCGCGGTGGATATCTATATCACGGACGTGTGAAAGCTTTGGCTGATGCAGCTCGTGAAAACGGATTGAAATTCTAATAGGAGGACACTAGAAAATGGCATTTAAAGACAATGCAGTTGAATTAGAAGAACGCGTAGTTGCTGTCAACCGTGTTACAAAAGTTGTTAAAGGTGGACGTCGTCTTCGTTTCGCAGCTCTTGTTGTTGTTGGTGACCACAACGGTCGCGTAGGATTTGGTACTGGTAAAGCTCAAGAAGTTCCAGAAGCAATCCGTAAAGCAGTAGATGATGCTAAGAAAAACTTGATCGAAGTTCCTATGGTTGGAACAACAATCCCACACGAAGTTCTTTCAGAATTCGGTGGAGCTAAAGTATTGTTGAAACCTGCTGTAGAAGGTTCTGGAGTTGCCGCTGGTGGTGCAGTTCGTGCCGTTGTGGAATTGGCAGGTGTGGCAGATATTACATCTAAATCACTTGGTTCTAACACTCCAATCAACATTGTTCGTGCAACTGTTGAAGGTTTGAAACAATTGAAACGCGCTGAAGAAGTTGCTGCCCTTCGTGGTATTTCAGTTTCTGATTTGGCATAAGAAAGGGGATAAAATGGCTCAAATTAAAATTACTTTGACTAAGTCTCCAATCGGACGCATTCCATCACAACGTAAAACTGTTGTAGCACTTGGACTTGGCAAATTGAACAGCTCTGTTATTAAAGAAGATAACGCTGCTATCCGTGGTATGATCACAGCAGTATCTCACTTGGTAACAGTTGAAGAAGTAAACTAATGAATTTTTAGGGGATGTGCACTATACCATCCCCTAAAACTAGATATAGTCATCTATGATGACGTCGTATAGGCGAGTTGATGGGGGAGACAACCTTTTCTCCCTTATCGGCGCTAGCATTTTACAAAAGAGGAGAAAATAAAAATGAAACTTCATGAATTGAAACCTGCAGAAGGTTCTCGTAAAGTACGTAACCGCGTTGGTCGTGGTACTTCATCAGGTAACGGTAAAACATCTGGTCGTGGTCAAAAAGGTCAAAAAGCTCGTAGCGGTGGCGGAGTTCGCCTTGGTTTTGAAGGTGGACAAACTCCATTGTTCCGTCGTCTTCCAAAACGTGGATTCACTAACATCAACGCTAAAGAATACGCAATTGTGAACCTTGACCAATTGAACGTCTTTGAAGATGGTGCTGAAGTAACTCCAGTTGTTCTTATCGAAGCAGGAATTGTTAAAGCTGAAAAATCAGGTATTAAAATTCTTGGTAACGGTGAGTTGACTAAGAAATTGACTGTAAAAGCAGCTAAATTCTCTAAATCAGCTGAAGAAGCTATCACTGCTAAAGGTGGTTCAGTAGAAGTCATCTAAGAGAGGTGACCTATGTTTTTTAAATTATTAAGAGAAGCTCTTAAAGTCAAGCAGGTTCGATCAAAAATTTTATTTACAATTTTTATCGTTTTGGTCTTTCGTATCGGAACTAGCATTACAGTTCCTGGTGTGAATGCCAATAGCTTGAATGCTTTAAGTGGATTATCCTTCTTAAACATGTTGAGCTTGGTCTCAGGGAATGCCATGAAAAACTTCTCAGTTTTTGCTCTTGGTGTTAGTCCCTACATTACGGCCTCTATCGTTGTCCAACTCTTGCAAATGGATATTTTACCCAAATTTGTAGAGTGGGGTAAACAAGGGGAAGTAGGTCGAAGAAAATTGAATCAAGCTACTCGTTATATTGCTCTAGTTCTCGCTTTTGTGCAATCTATCGGGATTACAGCTGGTTTTAATACTTTGGCTGGAGCTCAATTGTTGAAAACAGCTCTTACTCCACAAGTCTTTATCATGATTGGTATCATCTTAACAGCTGGTAGCATGATTGTGACGTGGTTGGGAGAGCAAATTACAGATAAGGGATACGGAAATGGTGTTTCTATGATTATCTTTGCCGGGATTGTTGCCTCAATTCCAGAGATGATTCAGGGCATCTATGTGGACTACTTTGTGAACGTCCCAAGTGACCGTATCAACTCATCTATTATTTTTGTAATCATTTTGATTATTACTGTATTGTTGATTATATACTTTACAACTTATGTTCAACAAGCAGAATACAAAATTCCAATCCAATATACTAAGGTTGCACAAGGCGCTCCATCTAGCTCTTACCTTCCTTTGAAAGTAAACCCTGCTGGAGTTATCCCTGTTATCTTTGCAAGTTCGATTACTGCGGCGCCAGCAGCTATTCTACAGTTTTTAAGCGCTACAGGTCATGATTGGGCTTGGGTAAGAACAGCACAAGAAATGCTGGCAACAACTTCACCAACAGGTATTGCTATGTATGCTTTGTTGATTATTCTCTTTACATTCTTCTATACGTTTGTGCAGATTAATCCTGAAAAAGCGGCAGAGAACCTACAAAAGAGCGGTGCCTATATCCATGGAGTTCGTCCTGGTAAAGGTACAGAAGAATATATGTCTAAACTTCTTCGTCGTCTTGCAACTGTTGGTTCCCTCTTCCTTGGTGTGATTTCCATTTTACCGATTGTAGCAAAGGATGTTTTCGGACTTTCAGAAGCAGTTGCTTTTGGAGGAACTAGTCTTTTGATCATTATCTCTACAGGTATTGAAGGAATCAAACAATTGGAAGGTTACCTATTGAAACGTAAGTATGTTGGTTTCATGGACAGAACAGAATAAGAGTATTTACTGAATTGGTAAATGCTGAGGGAGTGGAGGTTTAAACTCTGACATTTGTGAGAGTTTGGTCTCCCCTCTTCTATTTTGTTTTTAAATAGGGGTGAAAAGACTTTTTGCTTCTATTTAAAAATAAAATAAGGAGATCAAATCATGAATCTTTTGATTATGGGCTTACCTGGTGCAGGTAAGGGAACTCAAGCAGCAAAAATCGTAGAACAATTCCATGTTGCACATATCTCAACAGGTGATATGTTCCGCGCTGCAATGGCAAATCAAACTGAAATGGGTGTTCTTGCTAAGTCATACATTGACAAGGGTGAATTGGTTCCTGACGAAGTTACAAATGGAATCGTAAAAGAACGTCTTTCACAAGATGATATTAAAGAAACAGGATTCTTGTTGGATGGTTACCCACGTACAATCGAACAAGCTCATGCCTTGGATAAAACATTGGCTGAACTTGGCATCGAACTAGAAGGTGTTATCAACATCGAAGTGAATCCAGACAGCCTCTTGGAACGTTTGAGTGGTCGTATCATCCACCGCGTAACTGGAGAAACTTTCCACAAGGTCTTTAACCCACCAGTTGACTATAAAGAAGAAGATTATTACCAACGTGAAGATGATAAGCCCGAGACAGTAAAACGTCGTTTGGATGTAAATATTGCTCAAGGGGAACCAATCATTGCTCACTACCGTGCCAAAGGTTTGGTTCATGACATCGAAGGTAATCAAGATATCAATGATGTCTTCTCAGATATCGAAAAAGTATTGACAAATTTGAAATAAAGCGTTTTTCACACTTGCAAAAATCCGCTACAAATGTTATACTGAGATAGTCTGACTTATAATTGTTGTCTCTGTGTCTAGAGGCATCGAATCGAAATTTATGGAGGTGCTTTTGCGTGGCAAAAGACGATGTGATTGAAGTTGAAGGCAAAGTAGTTGATACAATGCCGAATGCAATGTTTACGGTTGAACTTGAAAATGGACATCAGATTTTAGCAACAGTTTCTGGTAAAATTCGTAAAAACTATATTCGTATTTTAGCGGGAGATCGTGTTACTGTCGAAATGAGTCCATATGACTTGACACGTGGACGTATCACTTACCGCTTTAAATAATCGAAAAACTTGGAGGGATAAGAAATGAAAGTAAGACCATCGGTCAAACCAATTTGCGAATACTGTAAAGTTATTCGTCGTAATGGTCGTGTTATGGTAATTTGCCCAGCAAATCCAAAACACAAACAACGTCAAGGATAAGATAGAAAGGAGAAAACATGGCTCGTATTGCTGGAGTTGACATTCCAAATGACAAACGCGTAGTAATCTCATTGACTTATGTTTATGGTATCGGACTTGCAACATCTAAGAAAATTTTGGCTGCTGCTGGAATCTCAGAAGATGTTCGTGTACGTGATCTTACATCAGATCAAGAAGATGCTATCCGTCGTGAAGTGGATGCAATCAAAGTTGAAGGTGACCTTCGTCGTGAAGTAAACTTGAACATCAAACGTTTGATGGAAATCGGTTCATACCGTGGTATCCGTCACCGTCGTGGACTTCCTGTCCGTGGACAAAACACTAAAAACAACGCTCGCACTCGTAAAGGTAAAGCTGTTGCGATCGCTGGTAAGAAAAAATAATATAGGAGGTAAAAGTCTTGGCTAAACCAACACGTAAACGTCGTGTGAAAAAGAATATCGAATCTGGTATTGCTCATATTCACGCTACATTTAATAACACTATTGTTATGATTACTGATGTGCATGGTAATGCAATTGCTTGGTCATCAGCTGGTGCTCTTGGTTTCAAAGGTTCTCGTAAATCTACACCATTCGCTGCTCAAATGGCTTCTGAAGCTGCTGCTAAATCTGCACAAGAACACGGTCTTAAATCAGTTGAAGTTACTGTAAAAGGTCCAGGTTCTGGTCGTGAGTCAGCTATTCGTGCGCTTGCTGCCGCTGGTCTTGAAGTAACAGCAATTCGTGATGTGACTCCAGTGCCACACAATGGTGCTCGTCCTCCAAAACGTCGCCGTGTATAATCATCGCATTACACTGCTTTTCGTTTAAGAGGGAGTAACTAAATGATCGAGTTTGAAAAACCAAATATAACAAAAATTGATGAAAATAAAGATTATGGCAAGTTTGTAATCGAACCACTTGAACGTGGCTACGGTACAACTCTTGGTAACTCTCTTCGTCGTGTACTTCTAGCTTCTCTACCAGGAGCAGCTGTGACATCTATCAACATTGATGGTGTGTTACATGAGTTTGACACAGTTCCAGGTGTTCGTGAAGACGTGATGCAAATCATTCTGAACATTAAAGGAATTGCAGTGAAATCGTACGTTGAAGACGAAAAAATCATCGAACTAGATGTTGAAGGTCCTGCTGAAGTAACAGCTGGTGACATTTTGACAGATAGCGATATTGAAATTGTAAATCCAGATCATTATCTCTTTACAATCGGTGAAGGTTCTTCTCTAAAAGCGACTATGACTGTTAACAGTGGTCGTGGATATGTACCTGCTGATGAAAATAAAAAAGATAATGCACCAGTTGGAACACTTGCTGTAGATTCTATTTATACACCAGTTACGAAAGTCAACTATCAAGTGGAACCTGCTCGTGTAGGTAGCAATGATGGATTTGACAAACTAACCCTTGAAATCTTGACAAATGGAACAATTATTCCAGAAGATGCTTTAGGGCTTTCAGCACGTATTTTGACAGAACATCTTGATTTGTTTACAAATCTTACTGAGATTGCTAAGTCAACTGAAGTGATGAAAGAAGCTGACACTGAATCTGACGACCGTATTTTGGATCGTACGATTGAGGAACTGGACTTGTCTGTGCGTTCATACAACTGTTTGAAACGTGCCGGTATCAATACTGTGCATGATTTAACAGAAAAATCTGAAGCAGAGATGATGAAAGTACGAAATCTTGGACGCAAGAGTTTGGAAGAAGTGAAACTCAAACTCATTGATTTGGGTCTTGGATTAAAAGATAAATAAAGGAGGAATACATGGCTTACCGTAAACTAGGACGCACTAGCTCACAACGTAAAGCAATGCTTCGCGATTTGACAACTGACCTTTTGATCAACGAATCAATTGTGACAACTGAAGCTCGTGCTAAAGAAATCCGTAAAACTGTTGAAAAAATGATTACTCTAGGTAAACGTGGTGATTTGCATGCACGTCGTCAAGCAGCTGCTTTCGTACGTAATGAAATCGCATCTGAAAACTATGATGAAGCAACTGATAAGTACACTTCTACTACAGCACTTCAAAAATTGTTCTCAGAAATTGCACCTCGTTATGCTGAACGTAACGGTGGATACACTCGTATCCTTAAAACTGAACCACGTCGTGGTGATGCAGCGCCAATGGCGATCATCGAATTAGTATAAAATCATCAATTTTGTTGAGTGTTATGATGATGGAGTCTTGTGCTCTTAGTCTAGCTCTGGTCTACCGCTAGGATTTCGGTCCTAGCGGGAACACTCATCATAAGTTGGGATAGTAGACGCTTGTTTACGAAATTGTTTTTTTCCTAAGAACAACTTCGTAAGCAGGCGTTTTTGAGTATTTTAGTTAGAATTATGCTATACTATTTAAGAAGAAATCTGTTTAATGTTCAGGTTTCCTATTTTAAGAAGAATTGGAGTTTGCTTATGAAAGCGATTATAACTGTTGTTGGTAAAGATAAATCTGGAATTGTTGCAGGTGTTTCTGGTAAAATTGCAGAATTGGGTTTGAATATTGATGATATCTCTCAAACTGTATTGGATGAATATTTCACGATGATGGCTGTCGTCTCTAGTGATGAAAAACAAGATTTCACTTATCTTCGTAATGAATTTGAAGCTTTTGGGCAAACTTTGAATGTGAAAATTAATATTCAAAGTGCTGCGATTTTCGAAGCTATGTATAATATCTAGGAGGTGCACATGGATATTAGACAAGTTACTGAAACTATAGCTATGATTGAGGAGCAAAACTTCGATATCAGAACCATTACCATGGGGATTTCCCTTTTGGACTGTATCGATCCAGATATCAATAGTGCTGCGGAGAAAATTTATCAAAAGATTACGAGCAAGGCGGCTAATTTAGTGGCTGTTGGCGATGAGATTGCAGCTGAGTTGGGAATTCCTATCGTTAATAAGCGTGTATCGGTGACTCCTATTTCTCTGATTGGAGCAGCGACAGATGCGACAGACTATGTGGTTCTGGCAAAAGCGCTTGATAAGGCTGCGAAAGAGATTGGTGTGGACTTTATTGGTGGTTTCTCTGCCTTGGTACAAAAAGGTTATCAAAAGGGAGATGAGATTCTAATCAATTCTATTCCTCGTGCTTTGGCTGAAACGGATAAGGTTTGCTCGTCAGTTAATATTGGCTCAACCAAGTCTGGTATTAATATGACGGCTGTGGCAGATATGGGACGAGTTATTAAGGAAACGGCTAATCTATCAGATATGGGAGCGGCCAAGTTGGTTGTATTTGCTAATGCTGTTGAGGACAATCCATTTATGGCGGGTGCCTTTCATGGTGTTGGGGAGGCAGATGTTATCATCAATGTCGGAGTTTCTGGTCCTGGTGTGGTGAAACGTGCCTTGGAAAAAGTTCGTGGAGAGAGCTTTGACGTAGTAGCCGAAACAGTTAAGAAAACTGCCTTTAAAATCACTCGTATCGGTCAATTGGTTGGTCAAATGGCCAGTGAGAGACTGGGTGTGGAGTTTGGTATTGTGGACTTGAGTTTGGCGCCAACTCCTGCGGTTGGAGATTCTGTTGCACGTGTCCTTGAGGAAATGGGGCTAGAAACAGTTGGAACACACGGGACGACGGCTGCCTTGGCACTCTTGAACGACCAAGTTAAGAAGGGCGGAGTGATGGCCTGCAACCAAGTCGGTGGTTTGTCTGGTGCCTTTATTCCTGTTTCTGAGGATGAAGGAATGATTGCTGCAGTGCAAAATGGCTCTCTTAATCTGGAAAAACTAGAAGCTATGACGGCTATCTGTTCCGTTGGTTTGGATATGATTGCCATCCCAGAAGATACGCCTGCTGAAACCATTGCGGCTATGATTGCGGATGAGGCTGCAATTGGTGTCATTAATATGAAAACAACAGCTGTTCGTATCATTCCTAAAGGAAAAGAAGGAGACATGATTGAGTTTGGTGGTCTATTAGGTACTGCACCCGTTATGAAGGTCAATGGGGCTTCGTCTGTTGATTTCATCTCTCGTGGAGGACAAATCCCAGCACCAATTCATAGTTTTAAAAATTAAGAAAATAGGAGAAAATGATGAAAAAAGAAATGAAACATGCTTTAGTAGCTTTAGGACTGTCGACTTTACTAGTCCCAACTTTCGCCAATCAAGTAGTTTATGCGCAGGAAGAAAGCCATGAAACTACCACTAGTGTGAGTCCAGAAGATATTAAGAAAATGATAGAGGAAACGAAAGATGATTTACAAAATTTCAAAAAGCAAGTAGAACATCGTCTCTTTGAAGAAATTGACAAAGGAGAATGGGATATAGTCTCTATTTCCAAGAGTGATGTAAGCTCTATTAAGGATGAATTGAGAGAAGAACTTAATAACAATTTAAAATATTCTATGGAACAGTTAGAGAATCTAAGAAACTATAGCTTAGAAAGAAAAATTCCTTTGAAAGAGTTATCAAAGATTTTATCAGATTTTAAAAAATCGCAATTAAGCTACATTAATGGCGATGGAGAAAAAGGTAATCATTTTGCCTATAGAATGAAGCATGCTGTTGCTAAACTTGCTATATTAAAGAAAAAGAATCTTGTAATTTCTCAAGTAAATAATGATTCTCACTATACAGAATTAGAGAAAAAAGAAATGTTAGATAGAGTTTCGAGATACTACTCACCTGGTTTTCATCAATCTGGTTTTGATGAAGATAATGATAAGTATTTAACTTTATTTAATAATCAAGATAATTTAAACACATATCTTAAGAAAGTTTCTCTATTTTTATCTAACAATCATTATCCGATTTCTACAGTACCTAAAGAAAAGAATATCCGAGAAATTAATGCTGTTGCCTTTATGGAGAAGACGGCTATTAGTAATGATGATACACTTTCGAAAGCAGAAAAGATTTCTATGTTTAGTAAGATTGATGATATAGTTGAAGAAGGGATACACAAAGTTAAGAGGGAAGCTGGTCTTTTACATGAGGAGGAACCTGAATTAGTACACATGCTATCCCCTGAGGAGCTATCTGTATTTACTAAGCGTATCGAAGATGTTTACCAAGGAAAAGCTAAGCCTAAGGTGACAAAAGAAGAGGCTATTCAAGCAGTTTCTACTGGGACTTCATCCTCAGTTTCAACTTCATCTCAATCTACCGTTACAGCTAATGAAGAGACTAAGAAAGATCATCAAGCAAGTAAGTGGTTTAAAGAGTCTGGTAAATGGTACTACAATGACCTTTCTGGTAATCTTGTAAGAAACCGTTGGGTAGGCCGTTATTATCTAAAAGCAGATGCTTCAATGGCTGCGAGTGAATGGATTTATGATGATGATTATAAGAGCTGGTTTTATGTAGATTCAACTGGTAGTTATGTAGAGAAAGCTTGGCAGGGAGAATATTACCTAAAACGTGGTGGTTACATGGCTAAGAGTGAGTGGGTATTTGATTCTCAGTATGATAGTTGGTATTATCTGAACCAAGACGGCAAGTACGCTCGTAATCAATGGATTAAGGATGGAGATAAGTGGTATTACTTGCTAGCTGATGGGAAATTAGCAAAAAATATGACCATTAACGGTTATAAAGTAAATGAAAAAGGTGAATGGGTTTAATTTTTTAAGTTCTATTTAAGGTTGGCTGTGTATACTATAATCATTAAATAAAGACCTCCTAATATTATTTGAAACAGATAATACTGATTTAGTTTGAATTTGATTTTCATCTAATATCTTTATTTAATAGAACTCCTAAACTTTTTCATAATAATCTCCTGCAAAAGTCGCCTGTATGGGTGGCTTTTGTTTTATCATCCATGATATAATAGAAGCAAACGGAGGACGGAAAATGGTAAAAGTACGATTGTATTTGGTACGTCATGGCAAGACCATGTTTAACACGATTGGTCGCGCGCAAGGTTGGAGCGATACTCCCTTAACAGCTGAAGGTGAACGAGGAATTCAAGAATTAGGAATCGGTTTGCGAGAATCTGGTTTACAGTTTGAGCGCGCTTATTCGAGTGATTCTGGTCGCACCATTCAGACAATGGGAATCATCCTTGATGAACTTGGCTTGCAGGGAAAAATCCCTTATCGCATGGACAAGCGTATCAGAGAATGGTGTTTTGGTAGTTTTGACGGAGCCTACGATGGCGATCTTTTCATGGGCATTATTCCTCGTATCTTTAATGTGGACCATGTTCATCAATTGTCTTATGCTGAACTGGCTGAGGGCTTGGTAGAGGTCGATACAGCTGGTTGGGCTGAAGGCTGGGAAAAACTCAGTGGTCGAATCAAGGAAGGTTTTGAAGCGATTGCCAAAGAAATGGAAGAACAAGGTGGGGGCAATGCTCTCGTTGTCAGCCATGGAATGACCATTGGAACCATTGTTTATCTGATTAATGGTATGCATCCGCATGGTCTCGATAATGGTAGCGTGACAATCCTTGAATATGAGGACGGGCAGTTTAGCGTTGAAGTTGTCGGTGACCGTAGTTACCGAGAACTAGGACGGGAGAAGATGGAGGAAGCCTCTATTTAATTAGTCTAGACTTGCTTGCTCTGAACTAGGGATTTAATAAGAATATCAAGATAAGAAAAAACAGCCGAGGATAATCTTTTCGGCTGTTTTTGATGGGGGAAACTAAAGTGTAATGCTGTTGCTTTTAGAGATTTTCATAAACAAGAGCAAGGAAGCTACTGTTAGAACAGTCAGGATAGTTGACAAGGCTGCAGCTACACCGTAATTTCCTCTGAGAACTTCTGTATAAATGGCTACAGTCATTGTTCTTGTTTTGACATTGTAGAGGAGGATAGAAGTAGAGAGTTCTGAAATCATTGTGACCCAAGATAGGATGGCTCCAGAAATAATACCAGATAGCATCATTGGAGTTGTAATCTTGGCAAAGGTATTGAGACGGCTACTTCCTAAGCTTTCAGCAGCTTCTTCAATACTTGGTGCTATTTGTTGCAAGCTAGCAACAGATGAGCGAATAGTATACGGTAATCTTCTGACAGATAGGGACATAATTAAGATGAAAGCTGTCCCTGTAATCATAAGAAATCCACTTCCAAATAGACCAGTATTGAAAGAAGAAATGAAGGCAATCCCTAGAACGGTTCCTGGTACAATATAAGGTACCATACTGAGGCTGTCAATTAAGTTTGTAAACAAATTCCGTTTTCTAACGGCTAGGTAGGAGATAAATGTTGCGAATAGGACAACTAGAACTAAGGCAATCAAAGGGATACGAATAGTATTGAAAATAGCAGATCCCATACGATTGAAAGCTACCTTGTAACTGTTTAGAGAATAGCCTTTGACAAATACCATACCTGATGTTTTTAGGAAAGAAGTATAAATCAAGTAGACTTGAGGTAGAACAGAGAACAAGATAATTCCGTAGACTGTCGCATAAATGGCAGCCATTTTTCCTTTTGTAGTTTTTTTAGGCTCAATTGGATGGAGCGAATTCATACTGAAACTGTAGCGATTTGAAATGTATTTTTGGATAAGGAAAATTGCTAAGGCAATGATAATCGCCATAATTGCTAAAGCAGATGCAAAAGCAGAATTTCCTCCAACCTCGCTAATAAATTGGGTATAAATCAAGACCGGGAAAGTCCGATATCCTTCACCAATTAACATCGGTGTTCCAAAGTCTGAGAATGCTCTCATAAATACAAGCAGGGCAGCCGCTAGTAAGGTTGGAACTAGGAGAGGTAAAATAACCGTTACGATACGCTTAAATCCGAAGGAACCCATGCTTTCAGCGGCTTCAAGTAGAGAATTGTCAATACTTTTCATTGTCCCAGCAACGTATAGAAATACCAGTGGAAATAGTTGAAGTGTAAAGACAAGTACAATTCCTTTGAATCCATAAATATCGATAGCTGGAAGATGAAGGGTATTTGTCAGGAATTTAGTAATGACCCCATTTCGTCCTAGCAAGAGAATCCAGGAGTAGGCTCCCACGAAAGGAGCTGACATGGAAGCAATGATAATCAATATTTGTAGAAATTTCTTTCCCTTGAAATCATACATGGAAAAGAGGTAAGCTAATAGGGTTCCTACGACTAAGGAAGTGACAGTAGCGGTAATGGAAACCTTGAAACTGTTGACTAGTGTCTCAGAGTAGTAGGCTTTACTAAAGAAAGTGACAAAATTAGCTAGTGAGAATTGTCCTTCATGTATGAGTGCTTGCTTGAGCACGGTAACGATAGGATAAACGAGAAAGACAAGATAGGTAAGAAAGATGAAGAAAGAGGAGGCTGTCCAAATATTTAGTTTTTTACGTTCCATGGTTGACTCCTTTTATCAGGTTTTGAGAACCATCTGCAGAAAAGACGTTTAATTTTTGAGTATTGATTCGTAGACGAATACGATCGCCTTTTTGTAGATCTTCTTCAAAAGTTGATTCTTCGCTAACTTGAATTTTTGAGGCAAAGCCTGTCTCGATGAAGTATTCAGTATTCAGTCCAAGATAGACGCTATCGCTAATAATTCCTTCAATATCACCAGATTCATCTTTGATAAACTCTTCAGGACGAATGCTTACATGAATAGCTTGTGCATCAGCCTGATCAAGAGCTGGCATTCGAAGAGCATAGCCATCTGAAAAGACGATATAAGCGCCGTCGCTCCGTTTTTCAAGATTGGCAGGGATAATATTTGTGCGTCCGATAAAGGTTGCTACAAACTCATTAGCTGGTTTATGATAGAGTTCTTTTGGCCGACCGATTTGTTGGATGACTCCGTCTTTCATAACAGCAATTTGGTCTGAAATAGCCATAGCTTCTTCTTGGTCGTGGGTCACATAAACAGTTGTAATTCCCACTTCGTGTTGGATTTCTCGAATAGCTTGACGCATATCCAAGCGAAGTTTGGCATCTAGGTTACTAAGTGGTTCGTCCATGAGGAGAACACTTGGATTAACAGCTAAGGCACGTGCCAAGGCGACACGTTGTTGTTGTCCCCCACTGAGTTTATCGGGCTTTCGATCCGCATATTGAGCAATTTGCATGAGTTCAAGATATTTATTGGTTTGTTGAATCAATTCTTCTTTTGGAACCTTCTTTTGCTTGAGACCAAAAGCGACATTATCTCGGACAGTCAAATGTGGGAAAATAGCGTAGTTTTGGAAAACCATCCCGATATTGCGTTTGCTGGGTTCCATATTATTGATTTTTGTATCATCGAAGTAAAATTCTCCGCCTTCGATACTGTTGAAACCTGCAATCATACGAAGAAGTGTCGTTTTCCCACACCCTGAAGGTCCAAGAAGGGTAAAGAGACTTCCTTTTGGAATTGTAATGTTCAAATTCTCAATAACAGGGACATCGTGGTAGATTTTTTTGGCGTTAATAATTTTGATCTCACTCATAGTGAACCTCTTTTACTGTTTAGATTGGATATCTGTAAAGACTTCGTTGTATTTTTTAACGATATCTGATTTATTCTTGATGACATAATCATAATCTTCAGTGAGTGTTTTGATTTTGTCAATTGGTTTCATATTTTCGCTCGTTTTAGCATTTTTACGAACAGGACGGTTAGTAGTGGTTGTACCAAGTGTATCTTGTACTTCTTGAGAGATAATAAAATCGATAAATTTCTTGGCATTTTCCATATTTTTCGCTTTTTTAACGATAGCAGCACTAGCAGGTAGGAAGACTGTTCCTTCTTTTGGATAGACTACCTTAATGTTAGCTCCGTCATTTAAGAGTTTAACTGCTGGATCTTCATAAGAGAGACCAACAGCCATTTCTCCGTCAGCGACTGCTTTATAGACACCAGATGAGCTTGAACCGATTTTACCATCAATAAGTGTGAAGAGATCTTTTACATAAGACCAAGCTTTATCGTCTTTGTAACCACCTTGAGCTTGTAGCATATTTGTTAATTGAGCAAAGGCGCTAGAAGAGTTTGCTGGGTCAGCAGTTGCGATTTTTCCTTTTAGTTCAGGTTTGAGAAGGTCGCTATATCCTTCGATGTTCATGCCTTTCGTTAAATCAGGATTGATGATTAAAACACTACCATCTAGTGTATAAGGTGTAGAGTAGCCAGTTGTGTTTTGATATTCTTTGATAACATTATCATTTTCTTTTGAAGTATAGTTTTCAAAGAGTTCTCCGTGGGTAGCATATTGTGTATAAGAACCACCAAAGATGACATCAGCTACAGGAGCTTCTTTTTCTGACTCTAGTTTTTTGAAAAGTTCTCCAGTGCCAGCTTGAATCAGTTCTACTTTGATACCATATTTCTCTTCAAAGGCAGGAATAGTTGCTCCGATTAAGCCCTCTGAGTTTGGTGAATAAACGACTAGCGAACCGCCGTCTCCTTTATCAGATGAACCGCCATCGGCAGATTCATTAGAAGAACAAGCAGCAAGACCAAAAAGAGCTAGTCCGCAAGCAGCATAATACATCCATTTCTTTTTCATGATGGATACCTCCGTTGTGTTATTTAAGTTTATTTTAAAACAATGTAAGCGTTTTTAAAACCGATAATTCTATTCTATTAGAGTAAAATTCTCTACAAAAACGGAAGTAATCATTTTGATTTTATAGTAGAGTTTGACAGTTAATCACTGTCAAGTCAAATTTTATTTTTTAGATTGGATATCTGTAAAAATGTCATTGTACTTTTTAAGAATGGCGGATTTGTTTTTAATGACATAATTGGAATCTTCAGTGGCAATATTGATTTCTGTCATAGCCTTCATATTTTTATTGGTTTTAGCATTTTTACGAATAGGTCGGATTGTAGTTTCGGTTCCTAGCTTATCTTGGATTTCTTGTGAAAGGAGGAAGTCGATAAATTTCTTGGCATTTTCCATGTGTTTAGCGTTTTTGACGATAGCTGCATTACCAGGTAAAAAGACGGTTCCTTCTTTCGGATAAATGACTTTTACATCAACTCCATCATTTAAGAGTTTTAAGGCAGGATCTTCATAGGTTAGTCCTACAGCCATTTCTCCATCGGCGACAGCTTTGTAAACATTTGAAGAGCTAGATGCAATCTTTCCATCTACTAGGGTAAAGAGATTTTTCACATAGGTCCAAGCTTGTTCATTTTCGTATCCACCTTGGTCCACAAGCATATTTGTTAATTGAGCAAATGCGCTAGAAGCATTACTAGGATCAGCAGTAGCAATTTTTCCTTTTAATTTAGGATTGAGTAGATCATTGTAACCTTCAATTTTTATATCTTTTGTAAGGGCTGAATTGGCAATGATAACACTGACATCCAGTGTATAAGGTGTGTAGAATCCTGTTTTATTTTGATATTCAGGGATTATCTGGTCGTTCTCTTGAGAAATATAAGGTTCAAAAAGATTTTCGTTAGAAGAGAAGAGGGCGTAGGAGCCTCCGAAAATGACATCAGCTACAGGGGATTCTTTTTCGGCCTCAGCTTTTTTGAACAATTCACCAGTGCTGGCTTGTACTAAATCAACCTTAATACCATATTTTTCTTCGAAGGCTGGGATTGTTTCTTCGATAAGGTCTTCAGGATTAGGTGAGTAGACAACTAAAGTGTTATCTGAATCTTTTTCAGAGCTAGTTTCCGCTTCTATAGGTGAAGAACATCCTGATAAAGAAAGGAATATCCAGCTAAAAGAGAGAAAGAATAGTATTTTTTTCATAAGTATCTCCTTTTTACGAACATTTTCTCTACCTAGATTGTTAATGTTTTTAAATTGTAGAGTCCTACAGGATATAATAAAAACCTTAAAGAAATCTAAAACGAAAAATAGGAAATGAGTTCCTAGAGCAAGGATTGGTGAATTTTAGCTGTGATTTTGATGGTAATACTCTTCAAAACACGTCGCTTTATCTGCAATCTCAAAGCTATGATTTGAGTAGTTAGCACTTTGATTTTCATTGAGTAAAAGTACAAAATAAAAAGATTGCCTGAGCTGAGCAATCCTTTTACATCAATGGTTTTTATCCATGAGTTTTAATTCTTTTGGAGAAATATGGAGATATTTTTTAAAAACTTTGGCAAAATATTTATAGTCTGAAAATCCAACTTGTTCAGAGATATCGCTTAAGGGAGAATTAGGGGATTCAGCCATTTTATCTATAGCTTGCTTGAGGCGGTAGCGTAAGATATATTCATTTAGCGTCATTGGGAAGTCTTCTTTGATAACCTTATATAGATAACTTTCGCTATACCCTAGATTCTCTGCAATGCTAGAAATGGTAAAGTGCATACAGTAGTGTTGATGCACAAATTCAAGAATTTGCTGAATGATTTGGTTTTGTGTATCAACTTGTTGGATAGAGGTGAGTAAAGTTTGATACTCTTCTAAAAAAGGAGTTTCTTGACGAGTGCTAACTCGTAATCGCAAAACAATTTTTTGAAGACATTCTGTCAACTCCTTGGTATCAATTGGTTTGGATAAGAAATCAACTGCTCCATATTGCATGGCTTTTTTGGCATTTTGAAAATCGTTATAACCTGATAAGATAACTTTTTCATAAGAAAGAGTACGAGTAGCTTCGAACATCATAAAAGCATCCATAATTGGCATTGTGATGTCTGTTAAGACAATATGAGGTTCTTTTTCTTGGATGAGTTTCATTCCCTCTTGACCGTGACTGGCAGTTCCTACGACTTGGATACCTAAGGCAGAGTAGTCTATGGCAATCTCTAGCCATTTTCGAATGAGGTGTTCGTCCTCTACGATAATGAGCTTAAACATGAGTTAGTCCTTTCGTTATAAATTTGACCCAAGTTTCTCCTTGGCGATTGACTCCTAAATCTAGCTGGACATCAGAAAAGAAATTGCTCAATCGTTTATAGCTGTTCACGATGCCATGCTGGGTATGAGGGCTTTCTAAAGAGTCTAAAATAGCGAGTCGCTCTTGTTTTGTGAGCCCTCCGGCGTTATCCTTGACTAAAAAAGTCAGAGAATCTGCTTCCCAGGTAATTTGGATATCTATATGAAGATCAATACGGTATTGCATCCCATATTTTATAGCATTTTCTACTAGAGGAAGCAAGAAAAGTTTAGGAATAGGCTGATTATCGACAGTTTCTGGGCAGACAATATCATAGGAAAAGTGCTCGAAACGAATCTTATGAATAATCAGGTAATCCTCTATAATCTTTAAATCCTGACAAATGGTTGTTTCTTTTTCTAAATCGGTGATACTGTAGCGAAGAATGCGCGTAAGGTTTTGAATCAGGTCTTGTGTGAGAGCTGCATCCATTAAAGAAGTGACTTTAATCGTCTCAAGTGTTCTCAAGTGTATTGTAGAGAAAATGAGGATTGAACTGAGCTTCCAGCATTTTTCTTTCAAAAATCCACTTTTCTTTTTCTATGGTCAACATTTTTTGATGAAGTTGATCTAATTCGTACAACATATTGTTGATTTTTTCTGCCATAAACTCAAACTCATCACCTGTTTGTAGAGAAAGCCTTTTTTCTGCTTGTTTGGGAATTTCTTGAAGTTGGTAAACCAAGCTTTCAATAGGAACAGCGTTGTGTGTAGCAATTTTGTGAGCAATTCGTCTTGCTTGCCAGAAGTAGAGGAAGAATATACATAAGGTGAGAATGGAGGCTAGGCCAAGTAAGCTAGGAATAGGAAAGAAGGATTGAAAAGTATAGATTGAAAAAATAGCACCGACTTTTTCTTTTTGAACAATAAGCGGTTCGTTCGCATACCAGTGGGTGCGAGAGTGTAGGAGTTTTTCATCAAATTTTTCAAGAGTGGAACGAGTAAATTGATTTGTATTGTTGGAAAACATATTACCAAAGTTATCGGTAATGATGTATTTAGAATTTATCATTGGGAAACTTGAGATGAAATCATTCTCATTTACGAAAGCAATCGTATAGGCTATAACTCGTTGGTTTTGAAGTAGTGGTTTGATAAAGAGTGTGTAATGTTGTTTATCTGAAGAGAGTGCAATTTTTTCTGTCACTTTTTCTTGAGAAGGATTTTGAATGAGCAGTTTTAGATAGTAGGGAGATAAAATACTTTCTTGATGATTTCGATTGGTACTAAATAGTAATTCACCTGCATCACTTAGGATAATGAGGTCAGAACTAAGTTTTAATTTAGCTTTGGTCTCGTAAAATAAGCTAAAGACTTCTCGCTCTGTGTGTTTGCCATCCAAAAATCCAGGAATCATTTTATGGTTCATAGTAGTCAGGAGCTCATTATTTGCTTCTTTCATTTCTTGAACCTGTTTTACAATCTGTCTTGTGTCTTTGGAGAGTTGCTGCTTTTGTAAAAAATAGGAAAAACCAAAAAGTAAAATGAGTAGTAAAAGAGAGGTCATAAAAGCTGCGATAGAGCTTCTATGGAGAATTTCTTTTTGGAGAGATTTTTTAAAGGAATGAGACATTCGCTACCTCCTTGGAAGGGTTTTCTGTTATAAGTATAGCAGTTTAAAAATTCTAGAGCAAGGTAAAATAGAAAAGTATAGAATAGAACGAGACCAAATTCCCTCAAAAATGGTATAATAGTAACATCACAAAATTGGAGAGAGACCATGAGTTTTTACAATCATAAAGAAATTGAGCCTAAGTGGCAGAGCTACTGGGCAGAACATCATACATTTAAGACAGGAACAGATGCATCAAAACCGAAGTTTTATGCTCTCGATATGTTCCCTTATCCGTCTGGAGCTGGTCTGCACGTAGGACACCCAGAAGGCTATACCGCAACCGATATCCTCAGTCGTTACAAACGTGCGCAAGGCTACAATGTCCTTCACCCAATGGGTTGGGATGCTTTTGGTTTGCCTGCAGAGCAATACGCTATGGATACTGGTAATGACCCAGCAGAATTTACAGCTGAGAACATTGCCAACTTCAAACGCCAAATCAATGCGCTTGGATTTTCTTATGACTGGAATCGTGAAGTCAATACAACAGATCCAAACTACTACAAGTGGACGCAATGGATTTTTACTAAGCTTTATGAAAAAGGCTTGGCCTATGAAGCGGAAGTGCCAGTAAACTGGGTTGAGGAACTCGGAACAGCTATCGCTAATGAAGAAGTGCTTCCTGATGGAACTTCTGAGCGTGGAGGCTATCCAGTTGTTCGCAAACCAATGCGCCAATGGATGCTCAAAATCACGGCATATGCAGAGCGTTTGCTTAATGACTTAGATGAACTAGATTGGCCAGAGTCTATCAAGGACATGCAACGCAACTGGATTGGGAAATCAACTGGTGCAAATGTAACCTTCAAGGTTAAGGGAACTGATAAGGAATTTACTGTCTTTACCACTCGTCCTGATACCCTTTTCGGTGCGACTTTCACAGTCTTGGCTCCTGAGCATGACTTGGTTGACGCTATCACAAGCCCAGAGCAAGCAGATGCAGTAGCAGACTACAAACACCAAGCTAGCCTCAAATCTGACTTGGCTCGTACAGACCTTGCCAAAGAAAAAACAGGGGTTTGGACTGGTGCTTATGCCATCAACCCTGTCAATGGCAAGGAAATTCCAATCTGGATTGCGGACTATGTTCTTGCTAGTTATGGAACAGGTGCTGTAATGGCTGTGCCTGCCCACGATCAACGTGACTGGGAATTCGCCAAACAATTTGACCTTCCAATCGTAGAAGTCCTTGAAGGTGGAAACGTAGCAGAAGCTGCCTACACAGAGGATGGTCTTCATGTCAATTCAGACTTCCTAGATGGATTGAACAAAGAAGAAGCTATTGCTAAGATTGTGTCCTGGTTGGAAGAAAACGGCTGTGGTCAGGAGAAAGTTACCTACCGTCTCCGCGACTGGCTCTTTAGCCGTCAACGTTACTGGGGTGAGCCAATTCCTATCATTCATTGGGAAGATGGGACATCAACAGCTGTTCCTGAAAGTGAATTGCCACTTGTCTTGCCTGTAACCAAGGACATCCGCCCTTCAGGTACAGGGGAAAGTCCACTAGCTAACTTGACAGACTGGCTTGAAGTGACTCGTGAAGATGGTGTCAAAGGTCGTCGTGAAACCAACACCATGCCACAGTGGGCAGGTTCAAGCTGGTACTACCTCCGCTATATTGACCCACACAATACTGAGAAATTGGCCGATGAGGATCTCCTCAAACAATGGTTGCCAGTAGATATCTACGTGGGTGGTGCAGAGCATGCCGTTCTTCACTTGCTTTACGCTCGTTTCTGGCATAAATTCCTCTATGATCTCGGTGTTGTTCCGACTAAGGAACCATTCCAAAAACTCTTTAACCAAGGAATGATCTTGGGAACAAGCTACCGTGACCACCGTGGGGCTCTTGTGGCAACTGATAAGGTTGAAAAACGTGACGGCTCCTTCTTCCACATGGAAACAGGAGAAGAGTTGGAGCAAGCACCAGCCAAGATGTCTAAATCCCTCAAGAACGTTGTTAACCCAGATGATGTTGTGGAACAATACGGTGCTGACACCCTTCGTGTCTATGAAATGTTCATGGGACCACTTGATGCTTCGATTGCTTGGTCTGAAGAAGGTCTGGAAGGAAGCCGTAAATTCTTGGACCGTGTTTACCGTTTGATTACAAGTAAAGAAATCGCTGCGGAAAACAATGGCGCTCTTGACAAGGTTTATAACGAAACCGTTAAAGCTGTCACAGAACAAATCGAATCATTGAAATTCAACACAGCTATTGCCCAACTTATGGTCTTTGTCAACGCGGCTAACAAGGAAGAAAAACTTTATGTAGACTACGCCAAAGGCTTCGTTCAGTTGATTGCACCATTTGCACCTCACTTGGCAGAAGAGCTCTGGCAAACAGTTGCAGCAACAGGTGAGTCAATCTCTTACGTGGCTTGGCCAACATGGGACGAAAGCAAATTGGTTGAAGACGAAATCGAAATCGTTGTCCAAATCAAAGGAAAAGTTCGTGCCAAACTCATGGTCGCTAAAGACCTATCACGCGAAGAATTGCAAGAGATTGCTCTAGCTGATGAAAAAGTCAAAGCAGAAATTGACGGTAAGGAAATCGTCAAGGTGATTGCGGTACCTAACAAACTCGTTAATATCGTCGTTAAATAACGAGTTTATTAGCTCTATTTGCCACCTTCAATGGTCCACTGGACTATTGAAGCCAACTAAATTGGTTAATATTGTTGTGAAATAAGATAAGAATCCTTCAGAGTAGAATCTGGAGGATTTTTTGAATGAAAAATATAATCCTGTTTCCGTCATCTCACCACTTAACCTCTCATTTTAACCACCTATCTCAAAAGTCGATTTTTCTTTCATACTTTTTGTTAAACTGATGAGGTAAAGAGGAGGAACTAAATATGATTTTACAAGCTAAACATTTGACTAAACGGTACGGCGATCATATGGCTGTTGACGATATTCAGTTAGAGTTTGAAAAAGGGAGTTTTAATGCTATTTTGGGTCCCAATGGTGCAGGAAAATCAACCACCATTTCCATGTTAATCGGTTTGAAAAAGCCGACAAAAGGTCAGATTCGATATGCGCCAAATACGAAAATAGGAGTTGTTTTTCAAGCTAGTGTACTGGATGAGATGTTGACAGTTAGGGAAAATCTTACGATTCGTGCTCAACAGTATAAGGAGATTGCAGCAAGTCGTGTGGATGATTTGATCCATCAACTGGGTTTGACTGCTTTCCAGAAGCAACTATATGGGACTTTGTCAGGTGGGCAAAAACGTAGGGTTGATATTGCGCGTGCTCTTCTTTCACAGCCAGATATTCTTTTCTTAGATGAACCAACGACAGGTCTAGATATTCAGACTCGCAAAGCCATTTGGGATTTATTGTCTCGACTACAAAAGGATGAAGGGATGACTATTATCTTAACGACTCATTATCTGGATGAAGCGGATGAAGCAAATCAGATCTATATCGTTGATCATGGGAAAGTGATTGCGCAAGGTTCTGCGACGGCTATTAAAAGTCAGTATGCATCTAATATCCTAAAAATTCGTTTTAAAGAAATGAAGGATTTAGAAAAGTTGTTACAGACTGGAATGACAGTAAAGGAAGAAAATGAGTTGGAATATCTTTTTTATCCAAGGACATCACTGGAAGCTATTGAATATTTGGCAAAAGTACGAGAAGAAATTGATTCTTTTGAGTTTCGTCCAGGTACCATGGATGATGCCTTTATTGCACTTACAGGAAGAGAGGTTCGGTAATGTTAGCTTTATTGAAACGGAATTTTATCTTATATTTTCGTAATCGTTCAGGAGTATTTTTCTCATTATTGGGGGCATTGATTTCCTTCCTCCTTTATATCATTTTTTTGCAGAAGAACTTGACGGATGCTTGGTCCCAACTCCCTGATAATACGAACCTTTTAAATAACTGGCTGATGGGTGGGACCTTGGCTGTGACTGGGATTACAACCAGTTTTACGGCTCTTACACAAATGGTACAGGATCGTGAAAATCAAGTGGATCAAGATCTCTTCTTGACAGATTTAGGTATCTGGGGTTTACAGATGTCCTATCTAATCAGTAGTATTGCCATTTCTTTTGTTATGCAGGTGTTTATGTTTGCTGTTATGGGGCTTTATTTTAAAGAAAGTCCAGTTATCAGTCATTTACCGGAAATTACTTTGATTATGTTGTTAAGTAGTCTGCTTTCAAGTTTGATAAATATTCTCTTGATTTATCGTTTTCAATCTGTAGATAGTCTTGGCAAACTGGCAACTATAGTGGGAACTGCTTCTGGATTTTTAGTAGGAACTTATGTCCCTATTGGAGTTTTACCTGATTTTGCACAGATTATCATGAAGTGTACCCCTGCAACTTATATTGCTTCTCTCTATCGACAAATTTTAATGAAAGAACCATTAGAGACCGCATTTACAGGAAATAGCAGCTTGTTAAAGGAATTTCAAGAAAAAATGGGAATCCAAATCAACTGGCAAGAACTATTGACAAAGGAAGAGACATACTTTATAGTGGTTATTATATGTCTCGTCGCTATTCTTCTTTGGCTTTTATTTGTTAAAGTATTTAGCAAGAGAAAATAAAAGTATATTGGAGAGAAAATGAAGATTCGTTTTGAAATGAAGGCAGAGTTTTCAGAAAAGGACCCACATATTGTAATTCAGGCAGCTCAGTTAACCGGCCAAGCAAGGGAAATCATGGAGTATTTAGAACAATTTTCAACGACCAATCAGGTGGCCATTCCTATTCGAACGGATGATTATCTGGTTATGGTGAAAATTGAGGATCTTATTCTAGCTGATATTGACAAGAATTTATTAACCATTTATACGGTAGATGGGATTTATAAAACTAAGGAAACATTGATAAATTTTCAGAATCGGATTAATCGGCGTAACTTTATACAGATATCACGCCATTCAATTATAAACATTGACCACTTAGAATCGTTATCAGATAGTTTTTCAGGGAACATGATGGCTAAAATGACTCGGGGCATCAAATCTAGTGTGAGTCGGAAATACGTTAAGTCCTTAATGAATTATCTAGGTTTATAGGAGAAAATCATGAAACGATTAATTGATTATTTTGTATCGGGAATGCGTACGGCTTCTTTCTTTTATTTGAGTATGATGTTATTAGCTCAGTGTTATCCAGGTATTACCTATCCTGAACCAATGATAAAAAATATTCTAGCTCTGTTTTTAATGGGTGGAATTATGGGGGTATTGACTTTAATCCTTGAAAAGCTAGAGTTTCTTGCTTTTAGTATACGTGTAGGAGTTCATTTATTAGTGACAGCTACTATCTTAGTATTGATCTCTCTATTTTTGGGCTGGGGTTCAGCCTTGTGGAGTCCCTTGCTTTGGTTCTTTTTCTTGTTAATTTATGGATTGATATGGTTGTATCAAATCTGGCAAACTCACAAACTCACTCAACGAATTAATCAAGCCTTAGAGGATAAAAGACAGAAAACGGGTCACTAATATAGTGTTGAGGATGAAGTTTTAAGCCAGTGCCAGTTTCCAAAGAGAACAATTTGTGATATAGTATTTTCAGCGTAAAACAAGGAGAAGAAAAATGCCAGTAAACGAATATGGTCAGATGATTGGTGAGTCAATGGAAGGTTATACACCAGGTGCACTGCCTTCTATTGATTTTTTAGAAGGGCGTTATGCTCGAATAGAGGCTCTCTCTGTAGAAAAGCATGCGGAGGATTTATTAGCTGTTTATGGCCCTGATACGCCTCGGGAAATGTGGACCTACCTCTTTCAGGAGTCAGTCGCAGATATAGAGGAGTTGGTCAGCCTTTTAAATCAGATGTTGGCTCGTAAGGATCGCTTTTACTATGCGATTGTAGACAAGGCAACTGGTAAGGCTTTGGGAACATTTTCTCTCATGCGCATTGACCAGAATAACCGAGTAATAGAAGTGGGAGCTGTCACTTTCTCTCCAAAACTCAGGGGGACACGGATAGGAACAGAAGCCCAGTATCTCTTGGCTTGCTATGTCTTTGAGAAGCTTAACTATCGTCGCTATGAGTGGAAATGCGATGCCTTAAATCTGCCATCCAGACGAGCAGCGGAACGTTTAGGTTTTGTCTATGAAGGGACCTTCCGCCAGGCAGTGGTTTATAAGGGACGTACGAGAGATACGGATTGATTGATAAGGACTGGCCAAAAGTCAAAGCTCGATTGGAAACATGGTTGGATCCTGAAAACTTTGATAAAAATGGACGACAGCACAAGAGCTTGAGAGAGCTTTAAGAGGTGTTATAGAGGAATGACTTGGATAAACAGAGAAAAATAACAAAACTTGTTTTTTCTTAAGCAAAATTTAAGACTGGTCTAGTATTATATAACCATTAAATAAAGACCTCCTAACTTTATTTAATGAAATCCTAAAACTTTTTTCATCATAATCTCCTAATGAAGTCACCCAATCAGGTGGCTTTTTTTCTTGGATAGGTGCTAGTGATAGAAATTTTTTGCAGAATAGTAAAATTTGAGAAAAGTTAAGCTAGTTTTAAGTTTCGTCTTGTATCATGTAGTTATTAAATAAAGACCTCCTAACTTTATTTAATAAAATTCTAAACTTTTCTTTTTCATAATAATCTCCCTTAACTCCACCCAATCAGGTGGAGTTTTTTGGCTTTATTTCAGGCTTTTGGGGAGTTTTCTAAAAATCATTTTTCGATATTTTTCGGATTTTGGTCGGGGAATTGGCGGGGACCTTTTTAGCGAATATGACTAAGAAATAGGTTTGCTGTTACTTCAGCTACTTCAACCTCGCTTTGAATGTAAGTGACTGTTAATTGAAGGACTGGAACTACTGTAATAATGATTTTGCTTGTCTAGTAGTGGCGTATTAAATGAGAAGTGACATATAAGATTGTCTCTTCGTTTACTAAATCAAAATTTCTATGAAATTGATAGAATCCCTAATTTTCTCTTAAACTTGAAAGTCTTGTTGTAAAGCGGTTAAAGCTTGAGAAGCTGAGGATGTAAAGTTTTGACAAATTTTGTGAACTGTGGGATAATGGAGAGGAATTAAGGATTAGTTCTATATCATGGACTAGAAAAGACCCCAAGCTAACTTCCACATTAAGCTTGGGGTCTTTTTTGACACTATTTGTTCTTGTTTAGCCATTTATCGACTAAGCGAAGAACAACACCGACCACAATTGGTCCGATGATAGTTTTAAGGATTAGTTCCATCATGGGCTATCTCACCTCCTTTCGTAGGCGGTGTAGCAGTGCCGTATAATATTATACCACATAAGTGCTAAACTCAGGAGTCACCCAATCGGGTGGCTTTTTTGTTTGTGGCTTGGATTTTTGATATAATAGAGCCATGAGTAGAATTTTAGATAATGAGATAATGGGGGACGAGGAGTTAGTAGAACGCACGCTCCGTCCTCAGTATTTACGTGAATATATTGGGCAGGATAAGGTCAAGGACCAGCTACAAATCTTTATTGAAGCTGCCAAAATGCGGGATGAAGCGTTGGATCATGTCCTCTTATTTGGGCCTCCAGGTTTGGGGAAAACGACCATGGCTTTTGTTATCGCCAACGAACTGGGTGTCAATCTCAAGCAGACGTCTGGGCCTGTCATTGAAAAAGCTGGAGATCTAGTAGCGATTTTGAATGACTTAGAGCCTGGGGATGTCCTTTTTATTGATGAGATTCATCGCTTGCCCATGTCGGTGGAAGAGGTGCTTTATAGTGCCATGGAGGACTTCTACATTGATATCATGATTGGGGCTGGTGAAGGTAGTCGCAGTGTTCATTTGGAGTTACCACCTTTTACCTTGATTGGTGCGACGACTCGGGCTGGTATGCTCTCAAATCCACTACGGGCACGTTTTGGGATTACGGGGCATATGGAGTATTATGCCCATGCTGACTTGACAGAAATTGTCGAGCGGACGGCAGATATTTTTGAGATGGAAATCACTCATGAGGCAGCATCTGAGTTGGCCCTACGTAGTCGTGGGACCCCTCGTATTGCCAATCGTCTCCTCAAGCGCGTGCGCGATTTTGCCCAGATTATGGGGGATGGGGTTATCGATGATATTATTACCGATAAGGCTTTGACCATGCTGGATGTTGACCATGAAGGTCTGGACTATGTGGACCAGAAAATCCTTCGGACCATGATTGAGATGTACGGTGGTGGTCCTGTTGGTCTAGGAACTCTTTCTGTGAATATCGCCGAAGAGCGTGAGACAGTTGAAGACATGTATGAACCTTACTTAATCCAAAAAGGTTTTATCATGCGGACACGGTCTGGACGGGTGGCGACTGCTAAGGCATATGAGCACTTAGGTTATGAATACAATGAAAAATGAGCAAGAAATTCTGGAGGCTTTTAGAGAAAATCCGGATATGATGGCTATTTTGACTATCATCCGAGACCTTGGTCTGAAAGACTCGTGGTTGGCAGCAGGTTCTGTCAGAAATTTCATCTGGAATCTCTTGTCAGATAAATCACCTTTTGATTGTGAAACAGATGTAGATGTGATTTTCTTTGATTCAGATATTTCTTATGAGGAAACCTTGTATCTAGAGAAAAAGTTGAGAGAGGATTTTCCTCAGTACCAGTGGGAATTGAAAAATCAAGTCTATATGCACCTGCATAGCCCTCATACTGCTCCCTATATCAGTTCCAGTGATGCTATGAGTAAGTATCCAGAACGGTGTACGGCAGTTGTACTGCGCTTGAATGAAGAATCCGATTTTGAACTCTATGCACCTTATGGTTTGGAGGATATTTTGAATTTTCAAGTTCGTCTAACTCCTCATTTTTTAGAGAATGAAGACCGAATGGAACTCTATCAAACACGTTTATCCAAGAAAAATTGGCAGGAGAAATGGAAAAATTTGATTTTTAAAAATACTTAAGGAAACTTTAAGCTAGGGAGTGTATACTAAGTCCATAAGTTAAGAAGACCTTAACTTAAACTCCTAAAACTTTTTCATAATAATCTCCCTATAAAAATAGAGTCGCCCAATCAGGCGACTTATTTTTTTTTGAAAAGTAGGCTTTGTGCCTGAGAATAAATAGCTTAGTGATAGAAGAAAATAGGGAAATATGGTATAATGAAACGATAGATTTTTGAATAGGAATAAGATCATGTTTGGATTTTTTAAGAAAGATAAGGCTGTGGAAGTAGAGGTTCCGACACAGGTTCCTGCTCATATCGGCATCATCATGGATGGCAATGGCCGTTGGGCTAAAAAACGTATGCAACCGCGAGTCTTCGGACACAAGGCGGGCATGGAAGCATTGCAAACTGTGACCAAGGCAGCCAACAAACTAGGCGTTAAGGTTATTACGGTCTATGCTTTTTCTACAGAAAACTGGACCCGCCCAGATCAGGAAGTCAAGTTTATCATGAACTTGCCAGTAGAGTTTTATGATAATTATGTCCCGGAACTGCATGCGAATAATGTTAAGATTCAAATGATTGGGGAGACAGACCGCCTGCCTAAGCAAACCTTTGAAGCTTTAACAAAGGCTGAGGAATTGACTAAGAACAACACAGGTTTGATTCTTAATTTTGCCCTCAACTATGGTGGACGTGCTGAGATTACACAGGCTCTTAAGTTGATTTCCCAGGATGTTTTAGATGCCAAAATCACCCCAGGTGATATCACAGAGGACTTGATTGGCAATTATCTCTTTACCCATCATTTGCCTAAGGACCTACGAGACCCAGACTTGATTATACGTACTAGTGGAGAATTGCGTTTGAGTAATTTTCTTCCATGGCAGGGAGCCTATAGTGAGCTCTATTTTACGGACACCTTGTGGCCTGACTTTGATGAGGTAGCCTTGCAGGAAGCTATTCTTGCCTACAATCGTCGTCATCGCCGATTTGGAGGAGTTTAGGAGGAGATATGACAAAGGATTTACAAAAAAGAACCTTGTTCGCAGGGATTGCCCTGGCTATTTTCCTACCAATTTTAATGATTGGGGGCCTTTTGCTTCAGATCGCCATCGGAATCATAGCCATGCTAGCAATGCATGAACTTTTGAAGATGAGAGGTTTAGAGACCATGACTATGGAGGGGCTCTTGACCCTCTTTGCAACCTTTGCCTTGACCATTCCCTTGGAGAATTACCTGACTTTTTTACCAGTTGATGGGAATGTGGTTGCTTATAGTGTGTTGATTTCAATTATGTTAGGAACAACTGTTTTTAGCAAGTCCTATACGATTGAGGATGCTGTTTTCCCTCTTGCTATGAGTTTCTATGTGGGCTTTGGCTTTAATGCTCTATTAGATGCTAGAATTGCAGGTTTAGATAAGGCACTATTGGCCTTGTGTATTGTTTGGGCAACAGATAGTTGTGCTTATCTTGTAGGGATGAGATACGGTAAACGAAAATTAGCGCCAAGGGTATCACCCAATAAAACCTTTGAGGGATCTTTTGGTGGTATTTTAGGAGCTATCTTGATAACAATTGTCTTTATGATTTTTGATAGGACAGTTGCTCTTCCGTATGGAATTTACAAGATGTCAGTCTTTGCTATTTTCTTCAGCATTGCTGGACAATTTGGTGACTTACTAGAAAGTTCGATTAAGCGTCACTTTGGTGTTAAGGATTCTGGGAAATTTATTCCTGGGCATGGTGGTGTTTTGGATCGCTTCGATAGTATGTTGCTTGTATTTCCAATCATGCACTTATTTGGACTCTTTTAGAGAAAGGAAGATAGAATGCTCGGAATTTTAACCTTTATTCTGGTTTTTGGGATTATTGTAGTGGTGCACGAGTTCGGACACTTCTACTTTGCCAAGAAATCAGGAATTCTAGTGCGTGAATTTGCCATCGGTATGGGACCCAAAATCTTTGCTCACATTGGTAAGGACGGGACGGCCTATACCATTCGGATCTTGCCTCTGGGTGGCTACGTTCGTATGGCAGGTTGGGGCGATGATACGACTGAAATCAAGACAGGAACTCCTGTCAGTTTAACCCTTACTGATGATGGTAAAGTTAAACGCATCAATCTCTCAGGTAAAAAATTGGATCAAACAGCTCTTCCTATGCAGGTGACTCAGTTTGACTTTGAGGACAAGCTCTTTATCAAGGGTTTGGTTCTGGAAGAAGAAAAAACCCTTGCAGTGGATCATGATGCAACGGTTGTAGAATTAGATGGAACTGAGGTTCGGATTGCACCTTTAGATGTTCAATATCAAAATGCAACTATCTGGGGCAAACTGATTACCAACTTTGCAGGCCCTATGAACAACTTTATCTTAGGTGTCGTTGTTTTTTGGATTTTAATCTTTATGCAGGGTGGTGTCAGAGATGTTGATACCAACCAGTTCCATGTTATGCCCCAAGGGGCCTTGGCTAAGGTGGGAGTACCAGAAACGGCACAAATTACCAAGATTGGCTCACATGAGGTTAGCAACTGGGAAAGCTTGATTCAGGCTGTGGAATCAGAAACCAAAGATAAGACGGCCCCGATCTTGGATGTGACTATTTCTGAAAAGGGGAGTGACAAACAAGTTACTGTTACCCCAGAAGAAAATCAAGGTCGATATCTTCTAGGTGTTCAACCAGGAATTAAGTCGGACTTTCTATCTATGTTTGTAGGTGGATTTACAAGTGCTGCTGACTCGGCTCTCCGAATTCTATCGGCTCTGAAAAATCTGATTTTCCAACCGGATTTGAACAAGTTAGGTGGACCTGTTGCCATCTTTAAGGCAAGTAGTGATGCTGCTAAAAATGGAATTGAGAATGTCTTGTACTTTTTGGCAATAATTTCCATCAATATCGGGATTTTTAATCTTATTCCGATTCCAGCTCTGGATGGCGGTAAGATTGTGCTCAATATCCTAGAAGCCATCCGCCGCAAACCATTGAAACAAGAAATTGAAACCTATGTCACCTTGGCCGGAGTGGTCATCATGGTTGTCTTGATGATTGCTGTGACCTGGAATGACATTATGCGACTCTTTTTTAGATAATCGAGGAATATTATGAAACAAAGTAAAATGCCTATCCCAACGCTTCGCGAAATGCCAAGCGATGCTCAAGTTATCAGCCATGCTCTTATGTTGCGAGCTGGTTATGTTCGTCAAGTCTCAGCAGGTGTTTATTCTTACCTGCCACTTGCCAACCGTGTGATTGAAAAAGCCAAAAACATCATGCGCCAAGAGTTTGACAAGATTGGTGCCGTTGAGATGTTGGCTCCTGCCCTTCTCAGTGCAGAGTTGTGGCGCGAATCAGGTCGTTACGAAACTTATGGTGAGGACCTTTACAAACTAAAAAACCGTGAAAAATCAGACTTTATCCTAGGTCCAACTCACGAAGAAACCTTTACAGCTATTGTCCGTGATTCTGTTAAGTCTTATAAGCAATTGCCACTTAACCTTTATCAAATCCAGCCTAAGTATCGTGATGAAAAACGCCCACGTAATGGACTACTTCGTACACGTGAGTTTATCATGAAGGATGCTTATAGTTTTCACGCTAACTATGATAGCTTGGACAGTGTTTACGATGAGTACAAGGCTGCTTATGAGCGTATTTTCACTCGTAGTGGCTTAGATTTCAAGGCTATCATCGGTGATGGTGGAGCTATGGGTGGTAAGGATAGCCAAGAATTTATGGCTATTACATCTGCTCGTACAGACCTTGACCGCTGGGTTGTCTTGGACAAGTCAGTTGCCTCATTTGACGAAATTCCTACAGAAGTGCAAGAAGAAATCAAGGCAGAATTGCTTAAATGGATGGTTTCTGGTGAGGATACCATTGCTTACTCAAGTGAGTCTAGCTATGCGGCTAACTTGGAAATGGCAACAAACGAGTACAAACCAAGCAACCGTGTTGTCGCTGAAGAAGAAGTGACTCGTGTTGTAACTCCAGATGTTAAATCAATCGATGAAGTTGCAGCCTTCCTCAATGTTCCAGAAGAACAAACAATTAAAACTCTCTTCTACATGGCAGATGGTGAGCTTGTTGCGGCCCTTCTAGTTGGAAATGACCAACTCAACGAAGTTAAGTTGAAAAACCACTTGGGAGCAGATTTCTTTGATGTTGCGAGCGAAGAAGAAGTGGCGAATCTTGTTCAAGCAGGATTCGGTTCACTTGGCCCAGTTGGTTTGCCAGATAATGTTAAAATCATTGCAGACCGTAAGGTGCAAGATGTTCGCAATGCAGTTGTGGGTGCTAACGAAGATGGCTACCACTTGACTGGTGTGAATCCAGGTCGTGACTTCACTGCAGAATATGTGGATATTCGTGAAGTTCGTGAGGGTGAAGTGTCCCCAGACGGACAAGGGGTTCTTAACTTTGCTCGTGGTATCGAAATTGGTCACATCTTCAAACTCGGTACTCGCTACTCAGCAAGCATGGGAGCAGATGTTTTGGATGAAAATGGCCGTGCTGTGCCAATTATCATGGGATGTTACGGTATCGGTGTCAGCCGTCTCCTTTCAGCAGTGATGGAGCAACACGCTCGCCTCTTTGTTAACAAAACGCCAAAAGGTGAATACCGTTACGCATGGGGAATCAACTTCCCTAAAGAATTGGCGCCATTTGATGTGCACTTGATTACTGTCAATGTCAAGGACGAAGAAGCACAAGCCTTGACAGAAAAACTTGAAGCAAGCTTGATGGGAGCTGGTTACGAAGTCTTGACAGATGACCGTAATGAACGTGTCGGAGTCAAATTCAGCGACAGCGACTTGATTGGATTGCCAATCCGCATCACTGTTGGTAAAAAAGCGGCTGATGGCATCGTAGAAGTGAAGATTAAAGCGACTGGTGACACCATCGAAGTTCATGCAGATAACTTACTTGAAACGCTTGAAATCCTCAGCAAGAAATAAAAACTATAATTAGAAGAAAAACAAGGAAAAAATGTAACTAGTTTTTACCTTGTTTTTTCTGTATAATAGGAAAAATGAGTAGATAAAGAGGTAAATGTATGCTAAGATTTCCAAAGGATTTTGTCTGGGGATCCTCTACTTCTGGACCACAAACAGAAGGACGTGTAGCTGGTGACGGTAAGGGAGATAATCTCTGGGATTATTGGTACCAAGTGGAGCCAAATCGTTACTATAATGGGCTTGGTCCAGATAAGACATCGACCTTTTATGAAAATTGGGAGCAGGATATTGAGCTTTTGTTAGATACTGGTCACACAGCCTTTCGGACTTCTATTCAATGGTCACGGATTTTTCCACAAGGCTGTGGAAAAGTCAATCCTCAAGGTGTGGATTTCTATCGTAAGGTTTTTGAGGCTATTAAGGCTAAGGGGATTCGTCTGTTAGTCAATCTCTACCATTTTGATTTGCCTTTTGCTCTTCAAGAAGCTGGTGATGGTTGGGAAAATAAGGAGACTGTTTCAGCCTATGAAGACTATGCTCGTTTCTGTTTTGAGACTTATGGAGATTTGGTGGACCAATGGATTACCTTTAACGAGCCCATCGTTCCTGTAGAATTTGGTTATTTTTACGATGCCCATTATCCACATAAGGTGGATGCAGAAGCAGCGGTAAAAGTAGCCTATCATACACAATTGGCCAGCAGTCGGGCGGTTAAGGCCTGTCATGAACTCTTGCCTGACTCTAAGATTGGGATTGTCCTCAACTTGACACCGGCTTATCCACGTAGCCAGCATCCTGCTGATGTCAAGGCAGCTCGTATTGCAGACCTTTTTCAGGCCCAATCTTTCTTAGATCCGTCTGTTTTGGGGACTTATCCACAGGAGTTGGTAGAAATCTTGCATGAATATGGGCTCTTGCCTGATGCTACAGAGGAGGAGTTGGAACTCATTCGTGACAATACGGTGGACTTCCTCGGTGTTAACTACTATCAACCTTTGCGCGTCATGGCACCTCGATTTGCTAAGCATCCAGAGAGTCCATTCTTGCCAGAACATTTTTACGAACCTTATGTGATGCCTGGACGTAAAATCAATCCTCACCGTGGCTGGGAGATTTATGAGCAGGGGATTTATGACATTGCCCAAAATATCAAGGAAAATTATGGTAATATCGAGTGGATGTTGACAGAGAATGGTATGGGGGTTGAAGGAGAGGAAAAATTCCGTCAAGATGGAATGATTCAAGATGATTATCGTATTGACTTTGTAAAAGGTCATCTTCGTGAACTTCACCGCGCTATTGAAGACGGAGCTAATTGTAAGGGCTACTTGATTTGGACATTTATCGATTGTTGGTCATGGCTCAATAGCTATAAAAATCGCTATGGTTTGGTCGAATTAGACTTGGAAACGCAAGAACGTCGTCTGAAAAAATCAGGGCACTGGTTCAAGGAATTAAGCGATAATAATGGATTTTAAAAAGGACTCTGACTGATTATTCTAATTGGTCAGAGTTTTTTGCTTACAGTAGATTAATTTGAACTATACCAATTTTTACTCTTGACAAGTGAAAGAAACAAGTATATACTGTTTTTGCTGATTCTACAAAAGAGGAATTAGACTATACCAATTTTAAGGAGAAAGCACAGCTGGTCTGTGTCGTATATACTATGTGTGGAATTGTTGGTGTTGTTGGAAACACAAATGCAACTGATATTTTGATTCAAGGGCTTGAAAAGCTCGAATACCGTGGCTATGATTCTGCGGGGATTTTTGTCCTAGGTGGTGCTGAGAACCATTTGGTGAAGGCTGTTGGTCGTATCGCAGAATTGTCTGCCAAGACAGCTGGTGTGGAGGGAACAACTGGTATCGGACATACTCGTTGGGCAACTCACGGGAAACCAACTGAAGACAATGCTCACCCACACCGCTCTGAGACTGAACGTTTTGTCTTGGTGCACAATGGGGTGATTGAGAACTACCTTGAAATCAAGGAAGAATACCTTGCAGGACACCACTTCAAGGGGCAAACAGATACGGAAATCGCCGTTCACTTGATTGGAAAATTTGCGGAAGAAGACGGTTTGTCAGTTCTTGAAGCCTTCAAAAAAGCTCTTCACATCATCCGTGGTTCTTATGCCTTTGCCTTGGTTGACTCACAAGATCCTGAAGTCATCTATGTGGCTAAGAATAAATCACCACTTTTGATTGGTCTTGGACAAGACTATAACATGGTCTGCTCAGATGCCATGGCTATGATTCGTGAAACCAACCAGTACATGGAAATTCATGACCAAGAGTTGGTAATCGTCAAGGCTGATAGCGTGGAAGTTCAAGACTATGATGGTAATAGTCGTGAGCGTGCTAGCTACACTGCTGAACTTGACTTGTCTGATATCGGTAAGGGAACTTATCCTTACTACATGCTTAAGGAAATTGATGAGCAACCAACAGTGATGCGTAAACTCATCCAAGCCTACACAGATGAGTCTGGTCAAGTAGTCGTTGATCCAGCTATCATCAAGGCTGTTCAAGACGCAGACCGCATCTACATTCTTGCAGCTGGAACATCTTACCACGCAGGATTTGCTTCTAAGAAGATGCTGGAAGAATTGACAGATACGCCAGTTGAACTTGGAATCTCATCTGAGTGGGGCTATGGTATGCCACTTCTCAGCAAGAAACCACTCTTCATCTTTATCAGCCAGTCTGGTGAAACAGCGGATAGCCGTCAGGTTTTGGTTAAGGCCAATGAAATGGGTATTCCAAGTTTGACAGTGACAAATGTGCCAGGATCAACTCTGTCACGTGAAGCTAACCATACTATGCTTCTTCACGCGGGTCCTGAAATTGCCGTGGCATCAACTAAAGCCTATACAGCACAAATTGCAGCCCTTGCATTCCTTGCAAAAGCAGTCGGAGAAGCAAATGGCAATGCCAAAGCGCAAGCATTTGATTTAGTTCATGAGTTGTCAATCGTAGCTCAGTCTATTGAATCAACTCTTTCAGAGAAAGAAACCATCGAAGCCAAGGTTCGTGAGCTCCTTGAAACAACTCGCAATGCCTTTTACATCGGACGTGGCCAAGATTACTACGTAGCCATGGAAGCAAGTCTCAAGCTCAAAGAGATTTCTTACATCCAGTGTGAAGGCTTTGCGGCAGGAGAACTCAAGCACGGAACTATTGCCTTGATTGAAGAAGGAACGCCTGTCTTGGCTCTCTTGTCAGATCCAGTCCTTGCCAACCACACTCGTGGAAATATCCAAGAGGTGGCAGCCCGTGGTGCCAAAGTCCTCACTATAGCAGAAGAAAATGTTGCCAAAGATACAGACGACATCGTTCTTACGACCGTACATCCATACCTCTCACCAATTTCAATGGTCGTGCCAACGCAATTAGTCGCTTACTTCGCAACCCTGCACCGTGGGCTTGATGTGGATAAACCACGTAACCTTGCTAAGTCAGTAACGGTAGAATAAGCTTAAAAAGTCTAGTTTATCTAGGCTTTTTCTTGTGAGCAAATCGGTTGCTTGTACTCAAGATTCGTGTTAGAATAATTTTTCAAATTGAAGGACAGAAATAGACAGGGAGAATCACAATGGTAGAATTGGGAATTTCAACATTTGGGGAAACAACGGAGCTTGAAGGGACTGGGCAAACTTACAGTCATGCCGAACGTATTCGCCAGTTGCTGGCAGAGATTGAGCTAGCTGACAAGGTTGGTTTGGATGTATATGGGATTGGTGAGCACCATCGAGCGGATTTTGCAGTATCTGCGCCAGAGATTGTTCTGGCAGCTGGGGCAGTCAATACCAAGAAAATTCGTTTGACCAGTGCAGTCAGCATTCTCTCGAGCATGGACCCGATTCGTTTGTTCCAACAATATGCCACTATCGATGCTTTGTCAAATGGACGTGCGGAGATTATGGCTGGAAGGGGTTCTTTCACGGAATCATTTCCTCTGTTTGGCTATGATTTGAAAGACTACGAAGCCCTTTTTGATGAGAAATTAGACTTGCTCCAGTTAGTCAATGAAAAAACAAGGCTAGACTGGAAAGGGCGATTGACTCAAACAATCTCTGGCCAAGAAGTTTATCCTCGTCCAGTTCAGGAAAAATTACCCTTGTGGATAGCGACAGGTGGTCATGTCGAATCAACTGTGAAGATTGCTCAGGCAGGTCTACCGATTGTTTATGCCATTATTGGTGGCAATCCGCGTTATTTTAAAAAGTTGATTCAGGCTTATCGTGAGATTGGGAGCGAAGCGGGTCATGCCAGTCATGAACTAAAGGTTGGAGCCCATTCTTGGGGTTGGATTGCTGATGATGGCGAGCAAGCGGTGAAAGATTATTTCCATCCGACCAAGCAAGTGGTGGATGCTATTTCCAAAGACCGTCCGCACTGGCAGGAATTGCGTTATGAGCAATATTTGGAGCAAGTTGGGCCAAATGGTGCTATGTTTGTGGGCAATCCAGATCAGGTGGCAGAAAAATTGATTCGCATGATTGAAGATCTAGGCTTGGACCGCTTCATGCTCCATCTACCGCTTGGTTCCATGCCTCATGAACAAGTCCTGAGAGCTATTGAACTATTCGGAATGCAAGTAGCACCCAAAGTCCGGGCTTATTTTGCCATGAAAGAGGCTTAATAAAAAATACTAATCAAATGTATTATAACCACAAATATTGTACAAAAAATAATCCCCCTAGACTTAATGCTTGGGGGATTTTTCTATAGGAGGGCTAGTTTAGTTCTCTTTTTTGTTTTTGAGCAAGAACCCGAGACCTAGAAGGGCAAGGAGGCTGATTCCTGTCAACAGGAGTTTGTGATCGTTTTTGGTTCCTGTATTTGGAAGTTCAGCTTGTTTAGCTGGGGTTGCAGGTATATTTTCCTTGCTAGAGTTTTCTACAGCTTCGTTTTGAATAGCTTCACTTACAGATGATGCTTGTGCTTCTTGTTCAGCTTGTGAATCAGCTGTAGCTTGGCTAGGTTTATTTTCCACATTAGCTACTTTTGCATCCGGTTTTGCAGAATCAGGTTTAGTTTGTGGAGCTGGAGTTTGCTGTTCCGGTTTGTCTACTCGGTTTGACATATTGTCTTGGCCGTTATTTTGACCGTGTTCTTGTTTTAAGCTAGAAAGGTCAAATTCTGGTTTTTCTTCCACAGCTGGGGCAACGCTGGCACCGCCTTGAGCGACTCTAAGAACAGTAGCTGTAAGGGCATTTAATTTCAAGCCTTTTTCAGTCCATTCAAGTCCTTTCGGGTTGGCAATTCCAACTGGTCCTGCTTGGTTTTCATCTGCTAAAACTTCAGCATTTCTGAGGTGGGCGAAGGCAGTTCCCAAATTAAATTCACGAGCTTTTTCGTCCGCATTGACAAAGACTGCGTAGATATCTCCGTTTGGAGCAGTGATTTGGTAGCCAATCACTACATCCTCTTTTGCCACACCATTTTGGCCTGGGACAGTGATGAGGTGGACACGGTCCTTGATATCTTTAAGACTCTTAAGTCGGAAGGCATCTGTAGATTGACGAAGGGCAATCAACCCTTTCATATAGTCACGACTCTTGACATTTTCAGGATATGCTTTTCTATCTGTAGCCTTAGTCCAGTCAAACTTGTTGACAGCATCGCTAGAATCGTAAGAGTCATGGATGAAGTAAGGATAGTCAAATGGATTGCCGTCCTTATCACGCAACAAGTGAGATTTGTTTGGTTGTTTGTCCTCTGCTACTGGAGTCTTGTAGGCTGGGTCACGGAATTGTTTGGTGCGACCATATTCCTGACCAGAGTGGATAAATGGAGTTCCTTGAGCTGTTAAGACCATGAGATTTCCAAGTCGCAAACGACGGTGGATTTCAGCATAGTTCTCAGCCTTGCTTGGGTCTTTTTTGATAGATTGGGCGATGATGTCAAAGAGGGTCAAGTTATCATGGGCTGCGATGTATTGGATGACATCTCCAGGGCTGTCAGCTTCAAAGTTGGTTGGTTGAGCAATGAGATTTTTGAAGATAGTATTGATATCACGTTTGCCACCTGTGATAAAGGCAGGTTGACCTTCGTTTGGATAACCAGACTTGAGGTTGTTACGGATGTCGTCTGAGAAGACAGCGACAGTATCGGTATGTTTCATCCAATCTTGGTCAGCAGCTTTAGTAGGCATATTTTCATCACCAGCATAGGTTCTCCAACCTTCACCTAGCATGATGAGGTTTGGATTGAGGGCGCGTGCAGCCTTGTAAGCTTCTTCGATAGAAGCGGCGTCATGGTCTCCCATCATATCGAAGCGGAATCCATCCACTTTGTAGGTATCAACTAGATATTTGATAGAATCAACTAGGAGGCGTTTGGTCATGTGGTGAGTTGTCCCCAAACGTCCACCACCAAAGCTAGTTCGAGGTGTTCCATCGGCATCCATAAAGTGATAGTAGTTTGGTTCCAAATCTTCAAAGATATCGACTTTGGCTGTATGGTTATACACTACGTCCAGGATGGCTCCCATGCCACGTTTGTGGATTTCGTTGATGAGGTTTTTGAATTCTGCGATTCGTTTTTCTGGATTCTTAGGATCGCTTGAGTACATACCAGTCAAGGAGAAGTAGTTTTGAGGGTCATATCCCCAGTTGTAGTTGCTGTTGCTTGAAGCATAGTCAGATAAGCGTTCGTGGTTCTTCAACTCATTGACAAAGTAGTAAGACAAGACTGGAAGGAGCTGGATGTGGGTTACACCCAAATTTTTGAGGTAGTCTAGTTTTTCGATAAAGGCTTCAAAAGTACCAAATGGCTTAGTCAAATCTTTTGCGATGGCAGGATCTGAAGTGAAATCACGCACATGAGCTTCATAGATGACAGCATCTTCGCGCGATTTGAAGTTGCGAATCTTACCATAAGTCAAGTCTTGAGGTCCTAGTTTAGCTGGATCTACAAAGGCAGCTTTAGCCACTTTATGGGCATCGTCAATCTTAGCATCGTCACTATTCCAAGCAGCGAGGGATTTAGCGTAAGGATCGAGTGCAAGAACAGTTTTACCTTGACGCTCGATTTGGTATTGATAATAGTAGCCAGTGAAATCTGTGATGCCTAGTTTGTTTGTGCTATCTAGAGTTTGTTTCCAAGTTCCTCTTTCCCCTTTTTCAAGAGCGACAGTTCCAACTACTTTTTCAGGGTCATTCTTGTCGTAGATAACAACAGAAACCTTATCAGCACTTGGTGACCAGAGAGTTAAATCAACCTGTTTTCCTTCTTCTTTGAGTTCAGCTCCAAGTTTACCATCATAGCTGTAAGTCTCATCTTTCAGGCGCCAGCTTGTTTTGGTAGTGAATTTGTCAGAGTTGTAGCTAACGGTATAAGGATGTTTTGTGTCAGAGAAATCTCCGCTGTAGGTCACTTTCTTACCAGCCTCATCGATTGTAACATCAGTGATAGTTACTTTGTTTCCTAGATGATTAGTGATGTTGGAGTGTTTGAGGATATCTTCTTTTTTAGCACCGACAAGTGTTGAAAAACTACTTTCAATGCTAGAAGTTCTTACGTGTTGAGCTCCTGTCATGCGGATATCGTGCACATAGTAGGGGTTGGTGTAGATGGTTTCGTCATCATCTTTTAGGAAAATTTGGCTATGATTTTTCAAATCTGTGAATTTATAATCTTCTTTACGGATTTTCACATCGTCTCCTTGTTTCTTTCTGTCTAGTAATAAAAATCCAAGATCTTTAGCTGCATCCTTGAGTGGAATATCGATATAGCGACCATATTTGCCTGTAGCCGTAAAGTCTGTTCCGTTAGGCCATTCACCACTACTTGGATTTTTCACATCTCCCCAGTACCAGAGAGATTTCTTGTCATAGTTGCCATCTGTACGGTAGTAGTTGACGCGAATAGTTCCTGCAGGTTGTGGCTCGTAAGAGAAAACCTTGTGATCTTGGTCCAACCAAGCCTCATTCATCTTTGGTGCCAGTTTTTCTACCGATTTATCGCCGGTTAGATTTTTTCCAGCTGTATTATTGATGAGGAAGCTAATTTTTTTGGCTTGTTCTCCCTTTAATTTGACATCTAGGTAGTAGCCGTAGTTATCTTTTTTGGCATCCTTAAAGGACAAGGCTCCGTTAGGCCAGTTTTCAGAAGGTTTTTCAACATCATCCCAAGTCCATAGTCCTTGACTATCCTTGTTTTCTTCAGGAAGTTTTTTGACGTGGATACGGAAGTAATTGTCTTCGATTGGCTCTTCTGCCTTAGTTTCAGTTGCTACTGGACTCGTAGAAGTAGTTGGCTCATTTGAACGATCTTGCCCAGTTTGTGGTGCTGAATCGGCGGGAGTTGCAGCAGGAGTGGTTGCCTCTGTTGCAGGTTTTTCTTCTTTTTTCTCTAGGGAAGCGTTTGCACTGTTAGATGAAGAAAAATCGCTTTCGTTCTTTCCAGCGATGTCTGCTGTATCAGTAAGAGGTTGAGTAATAGTGTTGGTCGCTTCAGCACTAGCTGTTGTGGTTTCGTTGGCTGAGATAGTTGGTGTAGCCATGGCAAGTAAGACAAAGCTTGCGCCGATAAGGACAGAGCCAGTTCCATTTTTGAGGGAACGGATGCTGTAGACCATTTTTTTCTCAGTGTGAGATGGTGTTTTTCTCATAATGATTCTCCAATCAATAAATTTCTATATCAGTATAGCATGTAGTAAAACAATATGCAAGCGTTTTCTTAAAATTAAAACAAAAGAAAAATCGCAACAGGTTTTCTGTTACGACTAAGCTAGTCTTTCTTTGTGAATTTGTGAACCCAAAAGGTGGAGGTGGTGAAATAGTTCTGCAGTAGAAAGATTTCGACTACAAATAATAGGTTTCGGACAATTGGAAACAGGGAAGGTGGTGATAACAATATCGTGCGGAATTTGATTGAGAATTGAGAAAGAAATCGTAGATTCTTCCCAAGAATCAAAGAGATAGAGATTATTGCCGTAGTGAGCAAGGGTGTCGATAAGGTTTTGTGCGTGATGACTATCCAGATGACTAATGACTAAAACACGTATTTTGGGAAGTTTTTGAAGTAATTGGACTAAAATTCGTTGCCCTTGGATAGAAAAGGCATAAACTAGTTCTTGTAGCTTACTTGGGTGATTTTCTAGCCCCATTTCAGTCAGGTAAGATTGGAATTTGTGTTGACTTACTTCAAATAGTTTTGGAAATTCTACTTGATAACTGCTTAAAATTTGGGATTTCTGTCTGTCGAGAGACTGGTTACTGAGTAAATGGAAGAAATCAGATTGGGCAGTGTAGTGGAGGAGCCAAATCAATTCCTCGCGATTTTCAATCTGTAGGTGAAATTCTTTGGCCAGTTCTTCTAGGATTTGGCTTAATAAACGGTAGGATTTTTGGATATGTTGAATATCACCCAGTGCTCCATTGTTAGGATTGTTTGTGCTTTGAAAAGATTTGATTGGGTTTGAAAATAGCTGTTCCAGTGTTTTCTTTGTAGGTTCAAAATGGAGTTTTTTAGCCAGCTTTTTGATATCCTGTTCAAACTGCGGAATTTGCATGAGAGAGCTGTAGTGACTGGTTAAAAGGGGAGTAGGATTTTCAATCAAATGATTCATATTAAACCGCTCTAGATTGATAGCTAGGATATATTTGATTTGCCGTAGACTGCTGAGGGTGAGTGAAACTTGTTGGGCATTCAGAAATAGCTGAATCAAGTGAGTGAGTGATTCTTCAGAAATAGACGGAAAGGGCCAATCAAGAAAACTGTAACTTTGGCTAAAATAGTCTAGATAAAAGGCGCGAATGTTCTCTTCTATTCCCTTCATGACTAAAGGGGAAAGTTGTATGCTGATGCCATAATGTTGCGGGAGTTTAGTATTTAGATGCTGGATGATTTCCTGAACTTGTTCGCAGCCAATCATAAGTTCCTGACTTATTTGGTCAAGTGATTGTCCCTCTTTGAAAAAGAGACGGTTCAAAAAAGAGTAGGCTTCAGATTGTTCAAAGATAGCAATCCTAGGGTCTAAGGAGTTTCGGGCTTCAAACTGCAACTGAATACCTTCTTTTGTTGATTGAATAAGGAGGTTTGGAAATAATTGCTCAAGCTTAAAAATGTGTTCTTGCAATTCTTCTGTTGAAAAATTTAGCTTTTCAGCCAAGACTGGGAGCTCTATCCAATCATGGTGTTTGGTTAATTCTTCCAGTAACACTAGCAGATTTTGTTCTGTTTCAGAAAGCAAAATATTCATAATGGGCCTCCATATATATTTATACATATATATTAAAAGAAAAGCTTGGTAAAGTCAAGAAAAACAACCTATTATAAAATAGCAAAACAGAGATTTATTATATTTTTTATAAAATAGGTATAGGAAAAGATTTTGTCAAAAAATCGTCAATCCCCTTGAAAAATCTAGCTAAATAGGGTATAATGTGAGTAATCATTTGTCGTAGGTTTTGTCTGAAATATTGTCCAGACAAGGCTCACAGCAGTTAAATCTTCTGAAAAAGTCAGATTTAGCTGCTCTTTTTGTGCTTTTTTTCAGGATTTCGAGCATTTGTAACAAAGACTTAAAGATTCTGAAAAATTATCAAAGGGACACGGTGATAGGGGTTTTACAACCATATGACGATTAGAAAAGTCTGATTGATAGGCTTGGAACTTATTTATAAAGGAGAATCATCTTGGCAGGACATGACGTTCAATACGGGAAACATCGTACCCGTCGTAGTTTTTCAAGAATCAAAGAAGTTCTTGACTTACCAAATTTGATTGAAATTCAAACTGACTCATTCAAAGCTTTCCTAGACCATGGTCTGAAGGAAGTGTTTGAAGATGTATTGCCAATTTCAAACTTCACAGACACAATGGAGTTGGAATTTGTTGGATATGAAATCAAGGAACCAAAATACACGCTAGAAGAAGCTCGTATCCACGATGCTAGCTACTCAGCACCAATTTTTGTAACCTTCCGCTTGATTAATAAAGAAACAGGCGAAATCAAGACCCAAGAAGTTTTCTTTGGTGATTTCCCAATTATGACAGAAATGGGGACCTTCATCATTAATGGTGGTGAACGTATCATTGTATCTCAGTTGGTCCGCTCACCAGGTGTTTACTTTAACGATAAAGTTGATAAAAACGGTAAAGTGGGTTACGGTTCAACTGTTATCCCTAACCGTGGAGCTTGGTTGGAACTTGAAAGCGACTCAAAAGACATCGCCTACACTCGTATCGACCGTACTCGTAAGATTCCATTTACAACCTTGGTTCGTGCGCTTGGTTTTTCAGGAGATGATGAAATCTTTGATATCTTTGGTGACAGCGAATTGGTTCGCAACACTGTTGAAAAAGATATCCACAAGAACCCAATGGACTCTCGTACAGACGAAGCTTTGAAAGAAATTTACGAACGCCTTCGTCCAGGTGAGCCTAAGACTGCTGAAAGCTCACGTAGCTTGCTTGTGGCTCGTTTCTTTGACCCACGTCGTTACGACCTAGCAGCAGTTGGTCGTTACAAAATTAATAAAAAACTCAATGTAAAAACACGCTTGCTTAACCAAACCATTGCTGAGCCATTGGTAGATCCTGAAACAGGAGAAATCTTGGTAGAAGCTGGTACAATCATGACTCGTAGTGTGATTGAAAGCATTGAAAGTCATTTGGATGGCGACTTGAACAAGATTGTTTACATTCCAAATGATGCAGCCGTTGTGACTGAGCCAGTTGTTCTTCAAAAATTCAAGGTTGTTGCACCAACTGATCCAGACCGCGTCGTAACTATCATCGGTAATGCTAATCCAGATGACAAGGTTCGTATCGTCACTCCTGCAGATATCCTTGCTGAGATGAGCTACTTCCTCAACTTGGCTGAAGGACTTGGCCGTGTAGATGATATCGACCATCTTGGAAACCGTCGTATCCGTGCGGTTGGTGAATTGCTTGCCAACCAAGTACGCCTTGGACTTTCTCGTATGGAACGTAATGTCCGTGAACGTATGTCTGTTCAGGACAACGAAGTCTTGACACCACAACAAATTATCAATATCCGTCCTGTAACAGCTGCGGTGAAAGAATTCTTTGGTTCATCACAGTTGTCACAGTTCATGGACCAACACAATCCACTTTCTGAGTTGTCTCACAAACGCCGTTTGTCAGCCTTAGGACCTGGTGGTTTGACTCGTGACCGTGCTGGATATGAAGTCCGTGACGTGCACTACACTCACTACGGCCGTATGTGTCCAATCGAGACACCTGAAGGACCTAACATCGGTTTGATCAATAACTTGTCATCTTATGGACACCTGAATAAGTATGGTTTTGTTCAAACACCATACCGTAAAGTTGACCGTGAAACAGGTGTTGTTACGAACGAAATTGTTTGGTTGACAGCCGATGAAGAAGATGAATATACTGTAGCTCAGGCTAATTCTCGTCTGAATGAAGATGGAACATTTGCTGAAAAAGTTGTCATGGGACGTCACCAAGGGGTCAACCAAGAGTATCCAGCTAATGTTGTTGACTATATGGACGTATCCCCAAAACAGGTAGTTGCCGTTGCGACAGCATGTATTCCTTTCTTGGAAAACGATGACTCCAACCGTGCCCTCATGGGAGCCAATATGCAACGTCAGGCTGTGCCATTGATCAATCCTCAAGCACCTTACGTTGGTACTGGTATGGAATACCAAGCGGCCCACGACTCTGGAGCTGCTGTGATTGCTCAGTATGACGGTAAGGTTACCTATGCAGATGCTGACAAGGTAGAAGTTCGTCGTGAAGATGGTTCATTGGACGTTTACCACATCCAAAAATTCCGTCGTTCAAACTCAGGTACTGCTTACAACCAACGCACGCTTGTTAAAGTTGGCGATGTCGTTGAAAAAGGCGATTTCATTGCTGACGGACCTTCTATGGAAAATGGAGAAATGGCGCTTGGACAAAACCCAATCGTTGCCTACATGACTTGGGAAGGTTACAACTTCGAGGATGCCGTTATCATGAGCGAACGCTTGGTGAAAGACGATGTCTACACATCTGTCCACCTTGAAGAATACGAATCAGAAACACGCGATACAAAGCTTGGGCCTGAAGAAATCACTCGTGAAATTCCAAACGTTGGTGAAGATGCCCTTAAAGACCTTGACGAAATGGGTATTATCCGTATCGGTGCTGAAGTTAAAGAAGGCGATATCCTTGTAGGTAAAGTAACGCCTAAGGGTGAGAAAGACCTTTCAGCTGAAGAACGACTCTTGCACGCTATCTTCGGAGATAAATCTCGTGAAGTACGTGACACTTCTCTTCGTGTACCACACGGTGCCGATGGTGTCGTTCGTGATGTTAAGATCTTTACACGTGCAAATGGAGATGAGTTGCAATCAGGTGTTAACATGTTGGTTCGCGTTTACATCGCTCAAAAACGTAAGATTAAGGTCGGAGATAAGATGGCCGGACGTCACGGAAACAAAGGGGTTGTCTCTCGTATCGTTCCTGTAGAAGACATGCCTTACCTCCCAGATGGAACTCCAGTCGATATCATGTTGAACCCACTTGGGGTGCCATCACGTATGAATATCGGTCAGGTTATGGAGCTTCACCTTGGTATGGCTGCTCGTACTCTTGGTATTCACATCGCAACACCAGTCTTTGACGGAGCAAGTTCTGAAGACCTTTGGTCAACTGTTAAAGAAGCTGGTATGGATAGCGATGCCAAAACAATCCTTTACGATGGACGTACTGGGGAACCGTTTGATAACCGTGTTTCTGTCGGTGTCATGTACATGATCAAACTCCACCACATGGTTGACGATAAATTGCACGCGCGTTCAGTCGGACCATACTCAACCGTTACCCAACAACCACTCGGAGGTAAAGCTCAGTTTGGTGGACAACGTTTCGGTGAGATGGAGGTTTGGGCTCTTGAAGCCTACGGTGCCTCAAATGTCCTTCAAGAAATCTTGACTTACAAGTCTGACGATATCAACGGACGTTTGAAAGCTTATGAAGCCATTACAAAAGGAAAACCAATTCCAAAACCAGGTGTTCCAGAATCCTTCCGAGTTCTTGTCAAAGAATTGCAATCTCTTGGTCTTGACATGCGTGTCCTAGACGAAGATGACCAAGAAGTGGAACTTCGCGACTTGGATGAAGGAATGGACGAAGATGTCATCCACGTAGATGACCTTGAAAAAGCCCGCGAAAAAGCAGCACAAGAGGCTAAAGCAGCCTTTGAAGCTGAAGAAGCTGAGAAAGCAACAAAAGCGGAAGCAACAGAAGAAGCTGCTGAATAAGAATAAGCAGTTCACTTAGAATAGAAAGGGAAGAAATAGTGGTTGATGTAAATCGTTTTAAAAGTATGCAAATCACCCTAGCTTCTCCAAGTAAAGTCCGTTCATGGTCTTATGGAGAAGTCAAAAAACCTGAAACAATCAATTACCGTACCTTGAAACCAGAACGTGAAGGTCTCTTTGATGAAGTTATCTTTGGTCCTACAAAAGACTGGGAATGTGCTTGTGGTAAGTACAAACGCATTCGTTACAGAGGGATTGTTTGTGACCGCTGTGGGGTTGAAGTAACGCGTACGAAAGTTCGTCGTGAGCGTATGGGGCATATCGAGTTGAAAGCTCCTGTATCTCACATCTGGTACTTCAAGGGGATTCCAAGCCGTATGGGCTTGACCCTTGATATGAGCCCTCGTGCCCTTGAGGAAGTGATCTACTTTGCGGCTTATGTGGTGATTGATCCTAAGGATACACCACTTGAGCACAAGTCTATCATGACAGAGCGCGAATACCGTGAGCGCTTGCGTGAATATGGTTATGGATCATTCGTTGCCAAGATGGGTGCCGAAGCTATCCAAGACCTTTTAAAACAAGTAGATCTTGAAAAAGAAATTGCTGAACTCAAAGAAGAGTTGAAAACAGCGACTGGACAAAAACGTGTCAAAGCAATCCGTCGTTTGGATGTTTTGGATGCCTTTTACAAGTCTGGAAACAAACCTGAATGGATGATTCTCAACATCCTTCCGGTTATTCCACCAGATCTTCGTCCAATGTTGCAGTTGGATGGTGGCCGTTTTGCCTCATCTGACTTGAATGACCTTTACCGCCGTGTTATCAACCGTAACAACCGTTTGGCTCGTTTGCTTGAGTTGAATGCACCAGGTATCATCGTTCAAAATGAGAAGCGTATGCTTCAAGAAGCGGTTGACGCTTTGATTGACAATGGTCGTCGTGGTCGTCCGATCACAGGACCAGGTAGCCGTCCACTGAAATCTTTGAGCCACATGCTTAAAGGTAAACAAGGACGCTTCCGTCAAAACTTGCTCGGTAAACGTGTTGACTTCTCAGGACGTTCCGTTATCGCCGTTGGTCCAACGCTTAAGATGTACCAATGTGGTGTGCCACGTGAAATGGCGATTGAGCTCTTTAAACCATTCGTTATGCGTGAAATCGTTGCCCGTGATATCGTACAAAACGTCAAAGCAGCTAAACGCTTGGTGGAACGTGGAGATGAGCGTATCTGGGATATCCTTGAAGAAGTGATTAAAGAACATCCAGTACTTTTGAACCGCGCACCGACCCTTCACCGTTTGGGTATCCAAGCCTTCGAGCCAGTCTTGATTGATGGTAAGGCCCTTCGCTTGCACCCGCTTGTCTGTGAAGCCTATAATGCCGACTTTGACGGGGACCAAATGGCCATCCACGTACCGCTTTCAGAAGAAGCCCAAGCAGAAGCTCGTATCTTGATGCTCGCTGCTGAGCACATTTTGAACCCGAAAGATGGTAAACCAGTTGTTACTCCATCTCAGGACATGGTTTTGGGTAACTACTACTTGACTATGGAAGAAGCTGGTCGTGAAGGTGAAGGAATGGTCTTCAAAGACCGTGACGAAGCGGTTATGGCTTACCGTAATGGTTATGTTCACCTTCACTCACGTGTTGGTATCGCAACAGACAGCCTCAACAAGCCTTGGACAGAAGAGCAAAAACATAAGGTCTTGCTTACAACAGTTGGTAAAATCCTCTTCAACGATATCATGCCAGAGGGTCTACCATACTTGCAAGAACCAAACAATGCCAACTTGACAGAAGGCGTTCCAGCTAAATACTTCTTGCCACTTGGTGGAGATATCAAGGAAGCAATCAGCAATCTTGAACTCAACCCTCCATTCAAGAAGAAAAACCTTGGAAATATCATCGCTGAAATCTTCAAACGTTTCCGTACGACAGAAACTTCTGCCCTACTTGACCGTATGAAGAACCTCGGTTACCACCACTCAACTCTTGCAGGATTGACAGTGGGTATTGCCGATATCCCAGTCGTTGATGACAAGGCTGAAATCATTGAAGAATCACATAAACGTGTAGAACAAATTACTAAACAATTCCGTCGTGGTATGATCACAGACGACGAGCGTTACAATGCCGTTACAGCTGAATGGCGTGCTGCCCGTGAAAAATTAGAGAAACGCTTGATTGCCAACCAAGATCCGAAGAACCCAATCGTTATGATGATGGACTCTGGAGCCCGTGGTAACATCTCAAACTTCTCACAGCTTGCCGGTATGCGTGGTCTGATGGCGGCTCCGAACGGACGTATCATGGAATTGCCAATCCTTTCAAACTTCCGCGAAGGTTTGTCGGTATTGGAAATGTTCTTCTCAACTCACGGTGCCCGTAAAGGTATGACTGATACGGCCCTTAAGACAGCCGACTCAGGTTACTTGACTCGTCGTTTGGTTGACGTTGCCCAAGACGTTATCATCCGTGAGGATGACTGTGGAACAGACCGTGGTCTCTTGATCCGTTCTATCGCAGAAGGAAAAGAGATGATTGAGTCTCTCGAAGAGCGTCTCAATGGTCGTTACACTAAGAAAACTGTTAAACATCCAGAAACTGGTGCAGTTATTATCGGTCCAAATGAGTTGATTACAGAAGACAAGGCGCGTGAAATTGTTAATGCTGGTGTGGAAGAAGTGACTATCCGCTCTGTATTTACATGTAACACTCGTCACGGAGTCTGCCGTCACTGTTATGGTATCAACTTGGCGACTGGTGATGCGGTTGAAGTTGGTGAAGCAGTTGGTACAATCGCTGCCCAATCTATCGGGGAACCTGGTACACAGCTTACAATGCGTACCTTCCACACGGGTGGGGTTGCCTCAAATACCGATATCACTCAGGGTCTTCCTCGTGTCCAAGAAATCTTTGAAGCCCGCAATCCTAAAGGGGAAGCGGTTATCACAGAGGTTAAAGGACAAGTTACCGCTATCGAAGAAGACGCTTCAACTCGTACTAAGAAAGTCTTTGTTAAGGGTGAAACTGGCGAAGGTGAATACGTCGTTCCATTTACAGCTCGTATGCGTGTCGAAGTTGGGGACCAAGTAGCGCGTGGTGCTGCTCTGACAGAAGGTTCTATCCAACCGAAACGTCTCCTTGCAGTTCGCGATGTCTTGTCAGTTGAAACTTATCTTCTTGGTGAAGTACAAAAAGTTTACCGTAGCCAAGGGGTAGAAATCGGTGACAAACACATCGAGGTAATGGTTCGTCAAATGATCCGTAAAGTCCGTGTCATGGATCCAGGTGACACAGATCTTCTCATGGGTACCCTCATGGATATCAATGACTTTACAGATGCCAACAAAGATGTCCTTATCGCAGGTGGAGTTCCAGCGACAGGTCGCCCAGTTCTTATGGGAATTACCAAAGCCTCACTTGAAACCAACAGTTTCTTGTCAGCGGCTTCCTTCCAGGAAACAACTCGTGTCCTTACTGACGCAGCTATCCGCGGTAAGAAAGACCATCTCCTTGGACTTAAAGAAAATGTTATCATCGGTAAGATCATCCCAGCAGGTACTGGTATGGCCCGTTATCGTAACCTTGAACCACATGCTATCAACGAAGAAGAATACCTTAACCCTCCAGTAGAGGAAGAAGGAAACGAAGAAACAACAGAAGTAGTTGTGGATACTGCCGTTGAAACTGTGGAAGAAACAGTAGAATAAAAGAGATGAGAGAGCCTTAGGGTTCTCTTTCTCTTTTCTGAAAACTTTCTCCATTTTTCCATGAAATGTGGTAAAATAAAAGAAAGAAGCTGACAAAGGAGACGGGTATGGAACAAACATTTTTTATCATTAAACCAGACGGTGTAAAAAGAGGGTTAGTGGGTGAAGTGTTGAAACGCATTGAACAACGTGGATTGACAATCGAAAAATTGGAGTTGCGTACAAAGATTTCAGAAGAGCTGATTGACCAGCACTATCAGGACTTGGTTGGTCAAAATTTTTACCCACCGATTCGTGAATTCATGACTTCAGGCCCAGTTCTTGTGGGTGTCATTTCAGGTCCCAAAGTAATCGAAACTTGGCGGACTATGATGGGTGCGACTCGTCCAGAAGAAGCTTTACCAGGAACGATTCGAGGTGATTTTGCAAAAGCGGCTGGTGAAAACCAAGCTATTCAAAATGTTGTACATGGTTCAGATTCAGAAGAGTCAGCTAAGCGAGAAATTGCTCTTTGGTTTTAAGAGTTGATTGACCAAAGAGATTGGTTAAAAGCTCATTTGAATAGAAAGTATAGTCAATTATTTTAAGATATGACGTATAATATCAAATTTTTAGTCTTTGATATTGTGCGTTTTTTTGATTTCAAGTTTAGCCTTTCGTGTTTGTTTGGCGTCTAAAAGAGACATTTGAGAAGATTGGAAACAGTTCTCTCTTTTCTCCGAGTATAATGATTGGTAGGAGGGGAGAGAAAAGATGAAATCAATGAGAATCTTATTTTTGTTAGCTTTAATTCAAATCAGTTTGAGTAGCTGTTTCCTATGGAAGGAATGTATCTTGTTCTTTAAACAAAGTACAGCTTTTTTCATCGGAAGTATGGTCTTCGTTTCAGGAATCTGTGCTGGAGTAAATTATCTTTATACCCGTAAGCAAGAAGTCCATAGTGTCCTAGCCAGTAAGCAGTCAGTGAAGCTTTTTTACAGTATGTTACTCTTAATTAATTTGTTAGGAGCTGTTCTTGTCCTGTCAGATAACTTGTTCATCAAAAATACGCTGCAGCAAGAATTAGTTGACTTTTTATTGCCATCCTTTTTCTTTCTATTTGGGCTAGATTTGTTGATTTTTTTACCCTTGAAAAAATACATGCGCGATTTGCTTGTTATGCTAGATAGAAAAAAGACAGTGTTGGTGACTATTTTAGCAACACTTCTCTTCTTAAGAAATCCAATGACCATTGTCTCTCTTCTGATTTATATTGGACTGGGTTTGTTTTTTGCAGCCTATCTTGTCCCAAATTCGGTTAAGAAGGAAGTTTCCTTTTATGGTCATATTTTCCGAGATCTTGTATTGGTCATTGCTACGCTCATTTTCTTTTAGAGAAAGCTTGTTTTTATGGGTGTTATGATGGTAATGCTCTTCGAAAATCTCTTCAAACTACGTCAGCGTCGCCTTGCCGTAGGTATATGATATTGACTCTGTCAGTTCTATCCACAACCTCAAAATAGTGTTTTGAGCAGCCTGCGGCTAGCTTCCTAGTTTGCTCTTTGATTTTCATTGAGTATAAGTTTAGCAGGAAAATAGACACAAAAGAAAAGTTTTTGGTATAATAAGAATATGTACACAAAAAATGAAGAAGAGCTGCAAGCCTTAGGGGAGCGTTTGGGTCATCTATTAGAAAAGAATGATGTTTTAATTCTGACTGGAGAACTGGGCGCAGGTAAAACGACTTTCACAAAAGGTCTTGCTAAAGGGTTACAGATTACTCAGATGATTAAGAGTCCAACCTACACTATCGTAAGAGAGTATGAAGGTCGTCTTCCACTTTATCACCTAGATGTTTATCGTATTGAGGGGGATGCTGATTCTATCGACTTGGATGAGTTTCTCTTTGGTGGTGGAGTGACTGTCATTGAGTGGGGCCATCTTTTAGGTGATGCCTTACCAGATACTTATTTAGAATTGGAAATTCTAAAAGAAGAAGACGGTCGCAGATTACATTTCCAAGCAAAGGGTTTGCGCGCAGAAAAACTCTTAGAGGAGCTTCAACATGGAGTATGAATTGCTCATTAGGGAAGCAGAGCCTAATGATGCGGCTGAATTAGTGGCCTTTTTAAATCGTGTAAGTTTGGAGACAGATTTTACCAGTCTGGACGGGGAAGGTATTCTATTGACAGACACTGAGATGGAGTTGTTTTTGGATAAACAGGCTCACTCAGAAAATCAAATCACTTTACTTGCCTTACTGAATGATAAAATTGCTGGCCTTGTAAATATCACAGCTGATCAACGTAAGAGAGTTCGTCATATTGGAGACCTTTTTATTGTGATTGGTAAGAAATATTGGAATAATGGTTTGGGAAGTTTGTTGCTAGAAGAAGCGATAGAGTGGGCACAAGCAAGTGGCATTCTGTGTCGTCTCCAACTGACTGTCCAAACTCGTAATCAAGCAGCAGTTCATCTTTATCAAAAGCATGGCTTTGTAATTGAAGGTCGCCAAGAGCGTGGAGCATATATAGAAGAAGGGAAATTTATCGATGTTTACTTGATGGGTAAACTGATAGATTAGTAGAAATATGGTTAAAAAAATTATTGGAATGGTGCTAGCTTTTCTAGCTGTGACAGTTTTGGGTGTCGGTGTTTTTGCTTATACTATTTATCAGCAAGGTACAGAGACTTTGACAAAAACCTATAAAAAAATCGGAGAAGAAACTAAGGTTATCGAAGCAACTGAACCTTTGACCATTCTGTTAATGGGGGTTGATACTGGGAACGTAGAGCGTACAGATCAATGGGCTGGAAATAGTGACAGTATGATTTTGCTGACCGTCAATCCTCACACAAAGAAAACGACGATGATGAGTTTGGAACGTGATATCCTGACTAAAATTCAACATAAAGATGGTAGTATTGAAGAAGCGAAGCTAAACGCTGCCTATGCTGGTGGTGGTGCAGAACTTGCGATAGAAACAATTCAAAAGATGATGAATATCCATATCGATCGCTACATTATGGTTAATATGCAAGGATTGCAACAATTAGTCGATGCAGTGGGAGGTATTACGGTCAATAATACACTAGGTTTCCCAATCTCTATCAGTGACCAAGAAGAATTTAACACCATTTCTATCGGTGTTGGAGAGCAGACAATAAATGGAGAAGAAGCGCTTGTTTATTCACGCATGCGTTATCAAGACCCAGAAGGAGACTACGGACGTCAGAAGCGTCAGCGTGAAGTCATTCAAAAAGTTGTTGAAAAAGTTCTTAGTTTAAATAGTATCAGTCACTATCAGTCTATCTTAAAAGCCCTAAGTACTAATATGCAGACTAATATCGATTTATCTGCAAAAAGTATTCCAAGCTTGTTGGGCTACAAAGATTCATTTAAAATCATTGAAACACAACAGTTGAAGGGTGAAGGGGAGATGCTACAAGGCGTTTCTTATCAAATTGTTACGAGAAACCACATGTTGGAAATGCAGAATCTTTTGAGACGTTCTTTGGGACAAGAAGAAGTCACTCAGCTTGAAACAAATGTTGTCTTATTTGAAGATTTATTTGGACGAACACCCGTTGGTGACGAAGACAATTAACTTTCTTACTATAAATAAAATAAAAAAATCAATCGTGGGAAATTTCCTGCGATTTTTTCAAAAAATACGAATAGATAGGTAGGAGGAAACATGAAAGCAGAAATCATTGCTGTTGGAACAGAGATTTTGACAGGACAGATTGTCAACACTAATGCCCAGTTTTTATCGGAGAAATTAGCAGAGATTGGGGTAGATGTATATTTTCAGACGGCTGTAGGAGACAATGAAGCCCGTCTCTTATCCCTGCTTGAGATTGCCAGTCAACGTAGCAGTCTGGTGATTTTGACAGGTGGTTTAGGGCCAACTGAGGACGATTTGACCAAACAAACTCTGGCTAAATTTTTAGGGAAAGAATTAGTCTTTGACCCTCAGGCGCAGGAGAAGTTGGATGTCTTTTTTGCTCAGAGACCAGACTATGCCCGAACATCGAATAACGAAAGACAAGCTCAACTTGTAGAAGGAGCGACTCCGATGCCCAACGAAACAGGACTGGCTGTGGGGGGGATGTTAGAGGCCGAAGGAGTGACTTACGTCGTCCTTCCAGGTCCACCAAGTGAATTGAAACCCATGGTCTTAAACCAACTTCTACCTAAGTTGATGACAGGGAGTAAGTTGTATTCCCGAGTTCTTCGTTTTTTTGGAATTGGCGAAAGTCAGTTGGTGACCATTTTGGCTGATTTAATTGATAATCAAACCGATCCGACCTTGGCACCCTATGCCAAGACAGGAGAGGTAACACTGCGCTTGTCAACAAAGGTTAGCAGTCAAGAAGAGGCGAATCAAGCGCTGGATATCTTAGAAAACCAAATCTTGGATTATCAGACCTTTGAAGGAATTTGTTTACGAGAACTTTGCTATGGTTATGGGGAAGAAACTAGTTTAGCCAGCATTGTGGTAGAAGAACTGAAAAGGCAAGGGAAAACCATCACGGCTGCAGAGAGTTTGACGGCAGGGCTTTTCCAAGCCAGCGTAGCTGATTTTTCGGGTGCTTCAAGTATATTTAAGGGTGGTTTTGTAACCTATAGCCTGGAGGAAAAATCAAAAATGTTGGATATTCCTGTCAAGGATTTGGAAGAACATGGTGTAGTGTCTGAATTTACAGCTCAGAAGATGGCTGAGCAGGCGCGAATCAAGACCCAGTCAGATTTTGGCATTAGTTTGACTGGAGTGGCAGGACCAGATAGCCTCGAAGGAAACCCAGCTGGAACAGTCTTCGTAGGCTTGGCACAGGAGCATGGAACTAAGGTCATCAAGGTGAATATTGGAGGCAGAAGTCGAGCAGATGTACGTCACATTGCGGTTATGCATGCCTTTAACCTAGTTCGCAAGGCTTTATTAAGTCACTAACTTTTGATATAATAGTAGATAGGTCTGAGGACCATTAGAATGTAGGAGAATAGAATGGCGAAAAAACCAAAAAAATTAGAAGAAATTTCAAAAAAATTTGGGGCAGAACGTGAAAAGGCCTTGAATGACGCTCTCAAATTGATTGAGAAAGACTTTGGTAAAGGTTCAATCATGCGTTTGGGTGAACGTGCGGAGCAAAAGGTGCAAGTGATGAGCTCAGGTTCTTTGGCTCTTGACATTGCCCTTGGTTCAGGTGGTTATCCTAAGGGACGTATCATTGAAATCTATGGGCCAGAGTCATCTGGTAAGACAACAGTTGCCCTTCATGCAGTTGCACAAGCGCAAAAAGAAGGTGGTATTGCAGCCTTTATCGATGCGGAACATGCCCTCGATCCAGCTTATGCTGCGGCCCTTGGTGTCAATATTGACGAATTGCTCTTGTCACAACCAGACTCAGGAGAGCAAGGTCTTGAGATTGCAGGAAAATTGATTGACTCAGGTGCTGTAGATCTTGTCGTAGTCGACTCAGTTGCTGCCCTTGTACCTCGTGCGGAAATTGATGGAGATATCGGTGATAGCCACGTTGGTTTGCAGGCTCGTATGATGAGCCAGGCCATGCGTAAACTTGGTGCTTCTATTAATAAAACTAAAACAATTGCCATCTTTATCAACCAATTGCGTGAAAAAGTTGGGGTCATGTTTGGAAATCCAGAAACAACTCCTGGTGGACGTGCTCTGAAATTCTACGCATCAGTGCGTCTGGATGTTCGTGGAAGCACACAAATCAAGGGAACTGGTGACCAAAAAGATACCAATGTCGGTAAAGAAACCAAGATTAAGGTCGTGAAAAACAAGGTGGCTCCACCATTTAAGGAAGCCTTCGTTGAAATCATGTACGGAGAAGGGATTTCTAAGACTGGTGAGCTCTTGAAAATCGCAAGCGATTTGGATATCATCAAAAAAGCAGGAGCTTGGTACTCTTACAAGGATGAGAAAATCGGGCAAGGTTCTGAAAATGCTAAGAAATACTTGGCAGATCACCCAGAAGTCTTTGATGAAATCGACCATCAAGTCCGTGTTCAATTTGGTTTGATTGATGGAGAAGAAGCTACTGAAAGCAAAAAAGATGAAGTAGTTCAAGCAGATTCAGTGAATGAAGAAGTAACCCTTGACCTAGGAGATGAGCTTGAAATCGAAATTGAAGAATAATACTCTTCGAAAATCAAATCCAAACCACGTCAGCTTCGCCTTGCCGTACTCAAGTACTGTCTGTGGCTAGCTTCCTAGTTTGCTTTTTGATTTTCATTGAGTATAAGCTGTCAAAGTAGTGGAGGAATCCACTGCTTTTTCGATTCTTTGTTCAATATTTCAGATTGCCTATAGTTTGCTGTTTCTTGTCGCTCCTCTAGAAAGCTGATATAATAGCCTTATGAATAAAAAACGAACAGTGGACCTGATACATGGTCCTATTCTTCCCTCGCTTGTGAGTTTTGCCTTCCCAATCTTACTGTCAAATATTTTTCAACAGCTCTATAATACTGCTGATGTCTTGATTGTTGGGCGTTTTCTTGGTCAAGATTCCTTGGCTGCAGTAGGGGCGACAACAGCAATCTTTGACCTGATTGTAGGTTTTACTCTTGGTGTTGGCAATGGGATGGGGATTGTCATTGCCCGTTATTATGGGGCTCGAAATTTCACTAAAATAAAGGAAGCAGTAGCAGCCACCTGGATTTTAGGTGCTCTTTTGAGTATTGTAGTTATGCTGCTGGGCTTTCTTGGTTTGTATCCTCTTTTACAGTACTTGGATACCCCTACAGAAATCCTTCCTCAATCTTATCAATATATTTCTATGATTGTGACTTGTGTTGGTGTCAGCTTTGCTTATAATCTTTTTGCAGGCTTGTTGCGGTCTATTGGGGACAGTCTAGCTGCCCTTGGATTTTTGATTTTTTCTGCCTTGGTCAATGTGGTTTTGGATTTGTATTTTATTACGCAATTGCATCTGGGAGTTCAATCCGCGGGACTTGCTACCATTATTTCGCAAGGCTTATCAGCGGTTCTCTGTTTTTACTATATTCGCAAGAGTGTTCCAGAACTTCTACCTCAGCTGAAACATTTTAAATGGGACAAGGCCTTGTACGCGGATCTCTTGGAGCAAGGTTTGGCTATGGGCTTGATGAGTTCGATTGTATCTATCGGCAGTGTGATTTTACAGTCTTCTGTTAATACCTTTGGTGCAGTGATTATTAGTGCTCAAACAGCTGCGCGACGCATTATGGCCTTCGCCCTTCTTCCTATGACCGCTATCTCTGCTTCTATGACGACCTTTGCTTCTCAGAATCTTGGGGCTAAGCGACCAGACCGCATTGTTCAAGGTCTTCGAATCGGCAGTCGTCTAAGTATGTCCTGGGCAGTTTTTGTTTGTATCTTCCTCTTTTTTGCCAGTCCAGCCTTGGTTTCCTTCTTGGCTAGTTCGACGGATGGTTACTTGATAGAAAATGGAAGTCTCTACCTGCAAATCAGCTCAGCTTTTTATCCTATTTTGAGTCTCTTGTTGATTTATCGCAACTGCTTGCAGGGCTTGGGGCAAAAAGTCCTTCCTCTGGTTTCTAGCTTTATTGAACTAATCGGAAAAATCGCTTTTGTGGTCTTGATTATTCCTTGGGCGGGCTATAAGGGAGTTATCCTTTGCGAACCCCTAATCTGGGTTGCCATGACCATTCAGCTGTACTTCTCACTGTTTCGTCACCCCTTGATAAAAGAAGGCAAGGCAATCTTGGTAACCAAAGTGCAATCCTAGTTGGATTTACTGAATAAAATCTATTTCCTCTAGTGAAAATCGAAAAAACTTGTGTTATAATAAGAAGGATTAAAATGTGAAAAAAGGAGATTCCTAATGGGACGTAAATGGGCCAATATCGTAGCCAAGAAAACGGCTAAAGATGGAGCTAACTCTAAAGTATATGCAAAATTTGGTGTAGAAATCTATGTAGCAGCTAAAAAAGGTGATCCAGATCCAGAATCAAACTCAGCTTTGAAATTCGTTATCGACCGTGCTAAACAAGCCCAAGTGCCAAAACACGTTATCGATAAAGCAATTGATAAAGCAAAAGGAAACACAGACGAAACCTTTACAGAAGGACGTTACGAAGGTTTTGGACCAAATGGTTCTATGCTGATTGTTGATACTTTGACTTCAAACGTTAACCGTACAGCGGCCAATGTCCGTGCAGCTTTTGGTAAAAATGGCGGAAACATGGGCGCTTCAGGTTCGGTTTCTTACCTCTTCGACAACAAGGGTGTTATCGTATTTGCTGGCGAAGATGCAGATGCAGTCTTTGAGCAATTGCTCGAAGCAGATGTGGATGTGGACGATGTAGAAGCAGAAGAAGGCACAATCACGGTTTACACAGCGCCAACTGACCTTCATAAGGCTATCGTTGCCCTCCGTGAGTCAGGTGTCGAAGAATTCCAAGTTACTGAATTGGAAATGATTCCTCAGTCAGAAGTGGAATTGTCAGGCGATGACCTTGAAACCTTTGAAAAACTTTACAGTGTCCTTGAAGACGACGAAGACGTACAAAAAATCTACACAAACGTAGACGGCTTCTAATTTAACCTAGAGAATATGATCCTAAGTGAAAAAATCACTTGGGATTTTTTGAATCAAGAAAATAGTTCTCTAGGAAACTTTTTCTTGACATCTCTTTTCAAAATGGTAAAATAGTTCTCATGGAAACTTGTTTAGTTCCTAGGAGAACTAAATGTGATAGTTAGAAAGGAGTTAGTATGGATAAACCGATGTTAGTCTTTAAGCGTTTTGGTCATCAGATTCACCTGATGGTGCAAAAGGAAGCCAAACGTTGTGGTATTGAATTTATGGGTGGGCCTCAAGGTCAGGTTGTGCGTTTTTTGGATAATCGTGAGAAAAACCAAGACTTGGTCTTGATTAAAGATATCGAGCAGGAACTCAATATTACCAAGTCTGTTGCTAGTAATCTGGTCAAACGTATGGTGCAAAATGGTTTGGTGGAATTGGAGGCGAGTCCTAGCGATAAGCGGGCAAAATTTGTTCGTTTGACGGATAAATCACGTTCTCAGATGCAAGAGGTTAAGGCTTTTTTTGAACGAATAGACAAGCAGTTGATGGAAGACATTGATGAAGATGAATTACTGATTTTTGAGAAAGTTCTCGGTCAACTACAGGAAAATATCAAGGGAATAGGAGGAGAGAATGAAGAAATTAGCCAAACGAATTAGTGGAAAAGAATGGGGGATGATTTTACTAGCCATTCTCTTTACTTGCTTTTCGGTCTATCTAGAGATAGAAGTGCCAACTTATATCTCTAAAATCACGGATTTGCTTGGAACTCAGGGAACCAACTTGGATGAGTTATGGCAGCCAGCAGGTATGATGGTGGGAATGTCCTTTCTGACCTTCTTGTCCGCAGTTGCAGTTGGATTTTTTGCGTCCAGAGTGGCTGCCTCTTATACTAGTAGGCTGAGAAGTGATATTTTTAACCGAGTTTTAGACTACTCACAGACAGAGATTAAGAAATTCTCTATTCCCAGTCTCCTAACTCGTACCACCAATGATATTACTCAGGTTCAGATGTTGATTACCATGGGCTTGCAAGTGGTTACGCGTGGTCCGATTATGGCTATCTGGGCTATTGGGAAGATTTTAGGTCATTCAGAATACTGGCTCTGGGCCGTACTTGTGGCAGTGATTGTCAATGTCTTGATGACGACTGTTTTGATGACGCTAGCCTTTCCAAAACAGTCCTTGATTCAAAGTCTGACTGATAAATTGAACAGTATTACTCGTGAAAGTTTAACAGGTATTCGTGTTGTTCGTGCCTACAATGCAGAGGATTACCAAAATGAAAAATTTGCAGCAGCAAATGATGAATTGACACGCTTGAATTTGTTTGTCAACCGTCTTATGGCTATTTTGAACCCTATCATGATGGGGATTTCAAGTGGTTTGAGTGTGGCGATTTACTGGATTGGGGCCTATGTGATTAACGACGCTGCTCCGATAGTGCGTCTGCCTCTCTTTAGTGACATGATTGTTTTCATGTCTTATGCCATGCAGGTTGTCATGGGCTTCCTTCTCATGGGAGCACTCTTCATCGTTCTTCCTCGAACCATGGTTTCTGCCAAGCGGATCAATCAAGTTTTAGATTTGCATTCCTCTATCCAAAATCCTGCTCAAGCGCAGCTGGCTGATGAAAATCTCAAAGGTCAGGTCGAGTTTAAGGATGTGACCTTCCGCTATGCTGCAAATTCGGAGGCGGTTATTGAGAATGTTAGTTTTAGAGCAGACGCTGGTCAAACAGTGGCCTTTATTGGGTCAACAGGTTCTGGTAAATCAACTCTGGTCAATCTGATTCCACGTTTCTATGACGTATCAGCAGGAGAAATTCTAGTGAACGGAGTTAATGTTCAAGACTACGGTTTGGAAGATTTGCGCAATAAGGTCGGTTATATACCACAAAAAGCTGTACTCTTTTCAGGTGATGTCAAGGGCAATCTAGACTTTGGACAGAGTCAAGAAACACCGCTTAGTGAACAAGCTATGTGGCAAGCCTTAGAATTGGCCCAGTCTAAGAACTTTATCGAGGATAAGGAAGCTGGCTTGGAGTCAGAAGTAGCCCAAGGAGGAACCAACTTCTCAGGTGGTCAAAGACAGCGTCTGGCCATTGCGCGTGCCTTGGCTCGGAAGCCAGAAATCCTCATCTTTGATGACTCCTTTTCAGCCTTGGACTACAAGACAGACCGTGTCCTACGCCAAGAGCTAGCAGAGAAAACAAAATCTATGACCAAGCTTATCGTCGCACAGCGTATTTCAACGATTATGGATGCAGATTTGATTTTGGTCTTGGATCAAGGAAAAGTCGTGGGGCAAGGCACCCACAAGGAACTTCTAGCTACCAACGAAGTTTACCAAGAAATTGCCTATTCACAATTATCGAAGGAGGAATTGGAACATGGAATATAAAAAACTGTCGCTCTGGAAACAGAGTAAACCCTACCTTGCAGGTCTCCAGTTTGCCCTTCTGATCGCCTTTCTAGCAACAATCTTATCCAATATCATTACTGTATATGGGCCGACTCGTATCAAGGAAATGACCAATATCATTGCCAGTGGGCTAGAAACAAGTGTGGATGTCGCTGCGGTTGCAGCTATTGGTGGTTTTTTAGCCGTCATCTATGTGATTGGACTCCTATCAAATTATTTGCAGGCCTTTCTGTTTACAACAGCCATTCAACGTTTTTCAGAGCGTTTGAGAAGAGCGATTGCAGAGAAAATTAATCGCCTTCCATTGGGGTATTTTGATGGACATTCTCAGGGGGATACCTTGTCTCGTGTGACCAATGACGTTGATACTGCAGCCCAATCCCTCAATCAAAGTCTGGGAACAGTTCTTTCATCAATTTTACTGGTCGTGGCAGTCTTGGTAACCATGTTTGGGATGAACTGGATTTTAGCCTCGGTGACGGTTGTTTCAACTCTTATTGGTTTTGCTTTCGTATCCGTCTTTATGGGCAAATCGCAGGGCTTCTTTAAGAGTCAGCAACAGGATTTGGCGGCTGTCAATGGCTATGTGGAGGAAATGTACTCTGGCCATAATGTGGTGACCAGTTACAATGCTATTGAAAGCACCAAAGAAGAGTTTGCGAAATTAAACCATCGTCTATATGACAGTATCTGGAAATCTCAATTTATTTCAGGGATTATGATGCCAATCATGATGTTCATTGGGAACTTTAGCTATGCTTTAGTGATTATCGTTGGTGCAGCCTTGGCTCTGAATGGGCAGATTAGTATCGGGATTATCGTTGCCTTTATGGCCTACGTTCGTATCTTTTCTCAGCCTCTTTCACAAATTGCCCAAGGGATTACTAGTCTTCAGCAGGCTAGCGCAGCCATGGGGCGTGTCTTCGAATTCCTAGCTGAAGAGGAAATGGAAGACGAATCTCATAAAGAAAGACAATTGAGCGATATGAAAGGGCAAGTGGTCTTTGATCGAGTTTCCTTTGGTTACACACCAGAGCGAACCATTATCCATGACTTTTCTGCGACAGCTCATGCAGGTCAAAAGGTTGCCATTGTCGGACCGACTGGGGCTGGTAAGACAACCATTGTCAATCTTTTGATGAAGTTCTATGAGATTGATAAGGGAAGTATCCGCATCGATGGCGTGGATACCAAGACTATGAAGCGTTCGGAAGTACACGATGCCTTTTCAATGGTCTTGCAGGACACCTGGCTCTTTGAAGGTACTATTCGCGACAATCTTATCTATAACCAAGAGGGTATTAGTGATGAGCGCGTGATTGAAGCCAGCAAGGCTGTAGGGATTCACCACTTTATCATGACCCTACCAGATGGTTACGATACCGTCTTGGACGACACAGTGACCTTGTCTGTCGGACAAAAACAACTCTTGACCATTGCTCGTGCTTTGCTGAAAGATGCGCCACTCTTGATTTTGGATGAGGCGACCTCTTCTGTTGATACACGGACGGAGGAATTGATTCAGAAAGCCATGGACCGTTTGATGGATGGCAGAACTTCCTTTGTCATTGCCCACCGCTTGTCTACTATCCGAAATGCTGATCTGATTCTTGTCATGAAAGATGGCAATATCATCGAGCAAGGCAATCATGATGAGCTGATGGCACAAGGAGGCTTCTACGCTGACCTTTATAACAGTCAGTTTACAGAAGACGAAGCAGAAGAATAAACCCAAAGAAGGCTTGACGGCCTTCTTTTTCTGCACTATACTAGAAGACAAGTGCTTCCCTGCAAGTAAAATTTGAGTAAGTGATGAGAAAATATATGAAAAATTATCAAGAATGGTATAACCACATCGCTGGTAAGATTGAAAATAAGCCCTTTCTTCTGAGACTGTTAAGAACTTTCAATCGGTTCATGACCGTAGTTATGCCTATAGTTTATCTGACCTTGTTAGTAACTACCTATTTCCAAGAAGGATTTGGAAAGCAGGTATTGATCTATGTGTTTATCTCTGCTACAGGTTTTGTGATTTTATCCCTTCTTCGTAAGAAAATCAATGCCCCTAGGCCTTATGAGGAATGGGATATTAAACCCTTGCTTGACAGAGATAGTCCTGGTCAGTCTATGCCCAGTCGTCATGTCTTTTCAGCAAGCATTATCTCCATGGCTTGCTTACATGCTAGTCTATCTGTAGGGGTTATCTTGTTGATCTTGTCAGTCTTCCTGGGCCTAGTAAGAGTACTAGGTGGCGTCCATTATCCTAAGGATGTCTTGGTTGGATATATTTGTGGTCTTGTATGGGGTGTGATTTTCTTTCTATTTTGACCTGCAAGTTAAGGTGATCCTAGAACCACTTACGGGGTTAAAGTAACCACTTGCCTTTTTGCTCTTGTTTTCTTATTTTAGCTTTGATATAGTAGAGTCAGAAAGGAGATGGAATGAAGTTACGAATCGAAATTGACAGCAATTTAGAGGAAACTGAAATTGTCATCAAGGCAGCGGCTTTGACAGATGAGATTGCGGATTTACAGCGGCTCTTGCAAGAATCCAAGTCTCCTAGGTTGATTTTTTACAAGGGGACGGGTGAATATTATCTGGACTTGTCGGAAATTCTCTTCTTTGAGACGGAAGGTAGCAAGATTTATGCCCATACCCAGAAAGATGCCTACGAGGTTCGGCTTAAACTCTATGAGTTAGAGGCTATCCTTCCTCGCTATTTTAGTCGGGTATCCAAGTCAACTATTGCTAATATCCGTCAGGTTTACTCGGTGGACAAGTCCTTTTCAGGAACGGGCACTATTTCCTTTTATCAGACCCACAAGGAGGTTCATGTCTCACGACATTACCAATCCCTCCTAAAAGAAAATCTAAGAAACATGAGGTAAGAACATGAAAAAGAAAGCATTTGGTATTGTGTTGCTTATTTTGGCGGCTTTAGTATTATTACAGGGGAATTTTGGAATCCCTTCTCTGGGAGGGGACATTTGGCCCTTGATTGGTATTGCTTTTTTTGCCTACCAATCAGTCGGAGCTTTGTTGCGTCGCCACTTAACCTCAGCCTCTTTTACAGCTCTAGTAGCCCTCATGATTGCTAACCACTTTTATGATATTTTACCGATTCCAAATCAGTCTTTATTTTGGGCTAGTATTTTAATCGTAATGGGTGTCAGCGCACTCACTCATTCTAACAGAACTTGGAATGGAAAAAAATGGTGGTATGATGGTGAAAAGACCATTCTTACAGATAAGGAAGTCGCTTTTGGTACAGGGACTTTCTACAAGCAAGACCAAGAATTGGTAGAAGACCAAGTTGAAGTTGGTTTTGGCAATGCCAAGATATATTATGACAATGCAGAGATTTTAGGAGATAGCGCAACCCTGAAAGTGGAAGTTGGTTTTGGCAATGCAGTTATCTATGTTCCCCAACATTGGAGAGTTGATTTGAAGGTGGAAACTTTCTGTGGTGTAGCCAAGTCAGATACTTCTCTAGCCCCAACCAGCAAAACCTTGATTATCCGTGGAGATGTGGCTTTTGGGAAATTGGGAATTGTTTACGTTAAATAAAAAAATCTTCCAATTCCCTTGCAAAAATGGAAAAAGTGTGATAACATAGTACGGTATGTGGTGCTAGCACATCCGCTATATTAGATCTAATAGGAGGAAAACACAATGGCTAAAGTATGTTACTTTACAGGTCGTAAGACTGTATCAGGAAACAACCGTTCACACGCGATGAACCAAACAAAACGTGCCGTAAAACCAAACCTTCAAAAAGTTACTGTTCTTATCGATGGTAAACCTAAAAAAGTTTGGGCTTCAGCTCGTGCTTTGAAATCAGGTAAAGTTGAACGCGTTTAATAATAAAAGTAAAGGAGACCTTAGGGTCTTTTTTCTTTTATTACGGGTATAACATCATTTGAATAATAGAGTAAATATCCGCTGAGACAGTATTCTGCTTTTACACTTGGGCTGAAATATGATAAAATAGAGTATCAACTAGTTGAGGTAAAAAGGATGACTGTAAAAATTAATACAAAAGATGGTCAAATCGAACTAACAGATGAAGTGATTGCAACCGTCGTAGGTGGAGCAGCAACTGAGATTTTTGGTGTGGTCGGTATGGCTAGTAAAAATGCCCTCAAAGATAATTTCCAAGCCCTTCTAGGTAAGGAAAATTATTCCAAAGGTGTCGTCGTAAAAGCGACCGAAGATGGCAGTATTGCAGTTGATGTATATACCGTGTTGAGCTACGGAACAAAGATTAGCGAAGTGTCAAAAAACATTCAAGAGCGTGTTCGTTTTAGTTTGGAAAACCAACTTGGAATTACTGCTCAGACTGTAAATGTCTACATTCAAAATATCAAAGTTGTAGGAGAATAACCGTGTCAAAAATTACTACTAGCTTATTTCAAGAAATGGTGCAGGCTGCATCAACTCGCTTGAATAAGCAAGCTGAATATGTCAATTCATTAAACGTTTTTCCAGTTCCAGATGGAGATACTGGGACAAATATGGGAATGACCATTGAAAATGGTGCCAAAGAAGTTGCCGACAAGCCAGCTTCTACAGTTGGAGAAGTAGCGAGCATTCTTGCTAAAGGTCTTTTGATGGGCGCGCGTGGGAACTCAGGAGTTATTACGTCTCAGCTTTTCCGTGGATTTTCACAAGCCATCAAGGATAAAGACGAGTTAACAGGTCAAGACTTGGCCCTTGCCTTCCAATCAGGTGTGGAAGTTGCCTATAAGGCAGTGATGAAACCTGTTGAAGGAACGATTTTGACAGTTTCGCGTGGAGCTGCTATCGGTGCTAAGAAAAAGGCTGAGCAAACAGATGATGCTGTTGAAGTAATGCGTGCAGCCTTGGAAGGTGCTAAAACCGCTCTAGCTAAAACGCCAGATATGCTTCCAGTCTTGAAGGAAGTTGGAGTTGTGGACTCAGGTGGTCAAGGACTGGTCTTCATCTACGAAGGGTTCCTTTCAGCCCTTACTGGTGAATATATTGCATCTGAGGACTTTGTAGCGACTCCTGCCAACATGAGTGAAATGATCAATGCGGAGCATCATAAGTCTGTAGCTGGTCACGTAGCGACTGAGGACATTACGTTTGGTTACTGTACTGAAATCATGGTAGCCCTTAAACAAGGTCCAACCTATGCTAAAGATTTTGACTACGACGAATTCCGTAACTACTTGAATGAACTTGGAGATTCTCTCCTCGTTGTTAACGATGATGAAATTGTCAAAGTCCATGTCCATACAGAAGATCCAGGACTTGTTATGCAAGAAGGTCTCAAATATGGTAGCTTGGTCAAGGTAAAAGTTGACAACATGCGTAACCAACACGAAGCACAGGTTGAGAAAGAAGCTGCTCAAGTTAGCAAGCCTGCTGAAGAAAAAGAATATGCTTTGATTGCTGTGGTGGCTGGTAAAGGTCTAGCAGATATCTTCCGTTCTCAAGGTGTGGATTATGTTATCGAAGGCGGTCAAACTATGAACCCTTCAACAGAAGACTTTATCAAGGCTGTTGAACAGGTCAACGCTCGTAACATCATCTTCTTGCCAAACAACAAGAACATCTTCATGGCAGCTCAATCTGCAGCAGAAGTTTTGGAGCAACCAGCAGTAGTGGTAGAGGCTCGTACTCTTCCTCAAGGTTTGACAAGTCTTCTTGCCTTTGATCCAAGCAAGTCTATCGAAGAAAACCAAGAGCGTATGACTGCTGCTCTTAGCGATGTCGTTAGCGGAAGCGTCACAACAGCCGTTCGTGATACAACCATTGATGGTTTAGAAATCCATGAAAATGATAATCTTGGTATGGTGGATGGGAAAATCCTCGTGTCAAACCCTGATATGCACCAAACCTTGACAGAAACCTTGAAACATATGTTGGATGAAGATAGTGAAATCGTAACCTTCTATGTCGGTGAAGACGGGAGCGAAGAACTTGCCAATGAAATTGCTCAAGAAATCGCAGAAGAATTCGAAGACGTTGAAGTTGAGATTCACCAAGGTCAACAACCAGTTTACCCATACCTATTTAGTGTGGAATAAGATTAATGAAGGACTGAGAAATCAGTTCTTTTTTATTTGATAGTAAATGAAATCGGTATCTTTTTTAATAAAAACAAAAATAACATTCATAAATAAACGTTAAAATAGAAAATTCAGAAAATTTCTTCTTTTCTCTTGAAAAATCTTGAAAAAATGGTATGATAGTAACAAGTTATTTTTAAGAGGAAAGAAAGGGGAACAATGGAGAAAATCAGTTTAGAATCTCCTAAGACGGGGTCGGACCTAGTTTTGGAAACACTTCGTGATTTAGGAATTGATACCATCTTTGGTTATCCTGGTGGTGCAGTCTTGCCTTTTTATGATGCGATATATAATTTTAAAGGAATTCGCCACATTCTAGGACGCCATGAGCAAGGTTGTTTGCATGAAGCTGAAGGATATGCCAAATCAACTGGAAAGTTGGGTGTTGCCGTCGTCACTAGCGGACCGGGAGCAACAAATGCCATTACAGGGATTGCAGATGCCATGAGCGATAGCGTTCCCCTTTTGGTCTTTACAGGTCAGGTGGCGCGAGCTGGGATTGGGAAGGATGCCTTTCAGGAGGCAGACATTGTGGGAATTACCATGCCAATCACTAAGTACAATTACCAAGTTCGTGAGACAGCTGATATTCCTCGTATCATTACGGAAGCTGTTCATATCGCAACTACAGGTCGACCAGGGCCAGTCGTCATTGACCTACCTAAAGATGTATCTGCTTTAGAAACGGACTTCATCTATTCACCAGAAGTGAACCTACCAAGCTATCAACCGACTCTTGAGCCAAATGATATGCAAATCAAGAAAATCTTGAAGCAATTATCCAAGGCTAAAAAGCCAGTCTTGCTAGCTGGTGGTGGGATTAGTTATGCTGAAGCAGCTGCAGAATTAAATGAATTTGCAGAACGTTATCAAATTCCAGTGGTAACCAGTCTTTTGGGACAAGGAACGATTGCAACGAGTCACCCACTCTTCCTTGGAATGGGAGGCATGCACGGGTCATTCGCAGCTAATATTGCCATGACAGAAGCTGACTTTATGATTAGTATTGGTTGCCGTTTTGATGACCGCTTGACGGGTAATCCTAAGACTTTTGCTAAGAATGCTAAGGTTGCTCATATTGATATTGACCCAGCCGAGATTGGCAAGATTATCAGTGCAGATATTCCTGTGGTTGGAGATGCTAAGAAAGCCTTGCAAATGTTGCTTGCTGAACCAACAGTTCATAACAATACTGAGAAATGGATTGAGAAAGTTACTAAAGACAAGAACCGCGTTCGTTCTTATGATAAGAAAGAACGTGTGGTTCAACCGCAAGCTGTTATTGAACGAATTGGTGAATTGACGAATGGAGATGCCATTGTGGTAACAGATGTTGGTCAACACCAAATGTGGACAGCCCAGTATTATCCCTACCAAAATGAACGTCAGTTAGTGACTTCAGGTGGTTTGGGAACAATGGGATTTGGAATTCCAGCAGCAATTGGAGCTAAAATTGCTAACCCAGATAAGGAAGTTGTCTTGTTTGTTGGAGATGGTGGTTTCCAAATGACTAACCAGGAATTGGCTATTTTGAACATTTACAAGGTGCCAATCAAGGTGGTTATGCTGAACAACCACTCACTTGGAATGGTTCGCCAATGGCAGGAATCCTTCTATGAAGGTAGAACGTCTGAGTCAGTCTTTGATACCCTTCCTGATTTCCAATTGATGGCACAAGCTTACGGTATTAAAAACTATAAATTTGACAATCCTGAGACCTTGGATCAAGACCTTGAAGTCATTACGGAGGATGTACCTATGCTAATCGAGGTAGATATTTCTCGTAAGGAACAGGTGTTACCAATGGTACCAGCTGGTAAGAGTAATCATGAGATGTTGGGGGTGAAGTTCCATGCGTAGAATGTTAACAGCAAAACTACAAAATCGTTCAGGAGTCCTCAATCGCTTTACTGGCGTTCTGTCTCGTCGTCAGGTTAATATTGAAAGCATCTCTGTTGGAGCAACAGAAGATCCGAATGTATCACGCATCACCATTATTATTGATGTAGCTTCACATGATGAAGTGGAGCAAATCATCAAGCAACTCAATCGTCAGATTGATGTGATTCGCATTCGAGATATTACAGACAAGCCTCATTTGGAGCGCGAGGTGATTTTGGTTAAGATGTCAGCGCCAGCTGAGAAGCGAGCTGAGATTCTAGCTATTATTCAACCTTTCCGTGCAACAGTTGTAGACGTAGCACCAAGTTCGATTACCATTCAGATGACAGGAAATGCTGAAAAGAGTGAAGCTCTATTGAGAGTTATTCGACCATATGGTATTCGTAATATTGCTCGAACGGGTGCAACTGGATTTACCCGCGACTAATACTCTTCGAAAATCAAATTCAAACCACGTCAGCTGCCCCTTGCCGTACTCAAGTACAGCCTGCGGCTAGCTTCCTAGTTTGCTCTTTGATTTTCATTGAGTATAAAAAAACTTAAATTTGTTAAACCAGCCTAAAAGGTAATAAATAATAGAAAAGAGAGAAAAAACTATGGCAGTTCAAATGGAATACGAAAAAGATGTTAAAGTAGCAGCACTTGACGGTAAAAAAATCGCCGTTATTGGTTATGGTTCGCAAGGACATGCGCATGCTCAAAACTTGCGTGATTCAGGTCGCGATGTCATCATCGGTGTACGTCCAGGTAAATCTTTTGACAAAGCAAAAGAAGATGGATTTGACACTTACACAGTAGCAGAAGCAACTAAATTGGCTGACGTTATCATGATTTTGGCACCAGACGAAATCCAACAAGAATTGTACGAAGCAGAAATCGCTCCAAACTTGGAAGCTGGAAACGCAGTTGGATTTGCTCATGGTTTCAATATCCACTTTGAGTTTATCAAAGTTCCTGCGGATGTAGATGTTTTCATGTGTGCACCTAAAGGACCAGGACACTTGGTACGTCGTACTTATGAAGAAGGATTTGGTGTTCCAGCTCTTTACGCAGTATACCAAGATGCAACAGGAAATGCGAAAAACATTGCTATGGACTGGTGTAAAGGTGTTGGAGCTGCCCGTGTAGGTCTTCTTGAAACAACATACAAAGAAGAAACTGAAGAAGATTTGTTTGGTGAACAGGCTGTACTTTGTGGTGGTTTGACTGCCCTTATCGAAGCAGGTTTCGAAGTCTTGACAGAAGCAGGATATGCTCCAGAATTGGCTTACTTTGAAGTTCTTCACGAAATGAAATTGATCGTTGACTTGATCTACGAAGGTGGATTCAAGAAAATGCGTCAATCTATTTCAAACACTGCTGAGTACGGTGACTATGTATCAGGTCCACGTGTGATTACTGAACAAGTTAAAGAAAACATGAAAGCTGTCTTGGCAGACATCCAAAATGGTAAATTTGCAAATGACTTCGTAAATGACTACAAAGCTGGACGTCCAAAATTGACTGCTTACCGTGAACAAGCAGCTAACCTTGAAATTGAAAAAGTTGGTGCAGAATTGCGTAAGGCAATGCCTTTCGTTGGTAAAAACGACGATGATGCATTCAAAATCTATAACTAATTTATAGAAATTAAGGTGAAGGCGAGTTGGGGGACTAACTCGCTTTTATAATCAATTCATCTCTCTTTTAAGAGGATGGATTGTGATAGTATGAAATAGTCTAGGAGAAAATGATGTTAAGTTCAAAAGATATCATCAAGGCTCATAAAGTCTTGAACGGTGTGGTTGTGAATACCCCACTGGATTACGACCATTATTTATCGGAGAAGTATGGTGCTAAGATTTATTTGAAAAAAGAAAATGCCCAGCGTGTTCGTTCTTTTAAGATCCGTGGTGCTTATTATGCCATTTCCCAGCTCAGCAAGGAAGAGCGTGAACGTGGGGTAGTCTGTGCTTCTGCAGGAAATCATGCGCAGGGAGTTGCCTATACTTGTAATGAGATGAAAATTCCTGCTACTATCTTTATGCCCATTACTACGCCGCAACAAAAGATTGGTCAAGTTCGCTTTTTTGGTGGGGACTTCGTAACCATTAAACTAGTTGGAGATACCTTTGATGCCTCAGCTAAAGCAGCTCAAGAATTTACAGTCTCTGAAAATCGTACCTTTATTGATCCTTTTGATGATGCACATGTTCAAGCTGGTCAAGGGACCGTTGCTTATGAGATTTTAGAAGAAGCTCGAAAAGAATCGATTGATTTTGATGCTGTCTTGGTTCCTGTTGGAGGTGGCGGTCTGATTGCTGGGGTTTCTACCTATATCAAAGAAACAAATCCAGAGATTGAAGTCATAGGAGTAGAGGCTAATGGGGCACGTTCCATGAAGGCTGCCTTTGAAGCTGGTGGGCCTGTTAAACTCAAAGAAATTGATAAATTTGCGGATGGGATTGCTGTGCAAAAGGTAGGTCAGTTGACCTATGAGGCAACTCGTCAACATGTTCAAACCTTGGTAGGTGTTGACGAGGGTCTGATTTCTGAAACCTTGATTGACCTCTACTCTAAGCAAGGGATTGTCGCAGAACCTGCTGGAGCGGCTAGTATCGCCTCTTTAGAGGTTTTAGCTGAATATATCAAGGGGAAAACCATTTGTTGTATCATTTCTGGAGGAAATAATGATATCAACCGTATGCCAGAAATGGAAGAGCGTGCCTTGATTTATGATGGCATCAAGCATTACTTTGTGGTCAATTTTCCACAGCGTCCAGGAGCTTTGCGTGAGTTTGTAAATGATATCTTGGGGCCGAATGATGATATCACACGTTTTGAGTATATCAAACGAGCTAGCAAGGGTACAGGGCCTGTATTGATTGGGATTGCCTTAGCAGATAAGCATGATTATGCAGGTTTAATCCGTAGAATGGAAGGTTTTGATCCAGCTTATATTAACTTAAATGGTAATGAAACGCTCTATAATATGCTTGTCTGAGGACTAATAAAAAAATATCATATTATTTGCACAATCGATGTATAGGTGTTATAATGAGGGTGAAGAAAGGGGGCGATTCCTATGGATTTAGGAAATCTATCGTGCTATTTCTACTACAACTCACTATAGCACCTATTATTTTTTATTTCAGCTTATGATAATAAAGAAGAATGACTTGTTATATATAGGGTTATTTTTTAGAATACCATATTTTATATATATCTAATTTTAAGTTTGATTAAATATAATAGGAATTAGAAAAAATAATCAATGCTTATAAAGTAGATTTGGTGAGTTGATTGAATATAGTATATGATAGCAGTAATATGAGGCGAGTAGAACATTTGGAATACTAGGAAGTTCTATTCTAAATGCTGATTGTAATAGCGGTGTGTTATAAGAATATGCAAAATTTGATGAGATAAGTCAATTGTACCGGTTAAAAAAGTTATAATAGGAAGGGAAACAAAGGAAATAGAAAGGATAAAATAGATATGAGATAGTCCGAAAAGGAAGATTCTCTTTGACAAACTTATAGATTAAAATGAAGATATAGATATGACTCCTGTTTATCTTATTGAGAAACTGGTATTTTTTCTCGGTGAATATTTTTGCGAATTTAAAGTTTAATAATTCAATTATTTTTTAGGTGCTTGCTAATGGTTTATAGCAAGTAAAAACCTATATATTATCGGCTTTAAAAAAGAAGTAAGAAAAATAAAAATCTTTTATTTTATTGAATATATGTTTTTTTATTGACAAAAGACATAAAAACGTATAGAATAATATATCGTAAAGAAGAAAATAGGAGAAGGACATGGCTAAGTCAAACTTTGAAAAAGTAGAATCAGTTGTTGGCTGGGTTCGTGATAAGAAAATCACAGGCTACCGTATCTCTAAAGAAACGAATGCGCGTGAAATGTCTATCATTGCTCTAGCGCAGGGTCGTGCAAAAGTAAAAAATATTTCATTTGAAACAGCTCTAGGTTTAATTGATTTCTATGAAAAAAATCATGAAAAATTTGAAGATTAATCTTTGGATAATGGCGGATTCTTGAATTGGGTCTGCCTTTTCATTTTTTGGCCAGCAAAAAGACTGCACGGTTGATGCAGCCTTTTCTTTTTATTTGAGATAACGTTGAAGGAATTCTTTTGTTCGGTCTTCTTTAGGATTGGTGAAGAGGTCTTCTGGTTTACCTTCTTCAGCAATAACACCCTTATCCATAAAGATAACACGGTGAGAGACATCGCGAGCGAATTCCATCTCGTGAGTCACTACAATCATAGTCAAGCCTTCTTGGGCCAGTTCCTGCATGATTTTAAGGACTTCTCCAACCATTTCTGGATCGAGAGCTGATGTTGGTTCATCAAAGAGAATAGCGTCTGGATTCATGGAGAGGGCACGAGCGATAGCCACACGTTGTTTTTGACCACCTGAGAGTTGTTTTGGCTTGGCTTGCCAGTAGCGTTCCCCCATGCCGACTTTTTCAAGGTTTTCTTTGGCAATCTTTTCAGCTTCTGTGCGTTCACGTTTAAGGACTGTTGTCTGAGCGACGATTGTGTTTTCAAGAACGTTGAGATTTTCAAAGAGGTTAAAGGATTGGAAAACCATTCCCAACTTTTCACGGTATTGCGTGAGGTCATAGCCTTTTTCGAGGACGTTTTGTCCATGATAAAGGATTTGTCCATCAGTTGGTGTTTCAAGTAGGTTAATGGAGCGTAGGAAGGTTGATTTTCCGCTTCCAGAGCTTCCGATGATAGAGATGACCTCTCCCTTGTGGACAGTGAGAGAAATGTCTTTTAGCACTTCGTTTTGTCCGTAGGATTTTTTGAGGTGTTTAATTTCAAGGATTGCTTGGGTCATTATTTCAAATCCTCCGTTTGCATTTGGTTAGCACCTGTAGTATAGGTATCCATGTCCATTCGGCGCTCGATGAAGCGTAGGATACGTGTTACGGTGAAGGTGAGGACAAAGTAAATCACGGCGATGATTGTAAATGTCTGGAAGTATTGATAGGTTTGTGTTGCCACGGTATTTCCTGAGAAATAAAGTTCGACAACAGAGATAACGTTCAATACAGATGTATCTTTGATATTGATGATAAACTCATTACCAGTTGCGGGTAGGATGTTACGGACTACCTGAGGTAGGACAATCTTACGCATGGTTTGGTTATGAGTCATACCAAGAGCAGTAGCGGCTTCAAATTGTCCCTTGTCAACCGCTAGGATACCACCACGGACGATTTCAGTCATGTAGGCACCAGTGTTAATTGAAACGATGAAGATAGCGGCCAGTGTACGGTCAAGGTTGATACCGAAAGCTTGGGCAGTTCCATAGTAGATAACCATTGATTGAACGATCATTGGAGTACCACGGAAAATTTCAATGTAGACATTGAGGATCCAGCTGACTAGTTTTTGTAGGCCATAAATGGCTTTGTTTTCAGAGAGAGGAGCAGTACGGAAGACACCAATGGCAAGACCGATAATGAGACCTGTGATGGTTCCGACGATAGAGATTAAAAGAGTGATACCAGCACCACGCAAGAGTTGTTGCCAGTTTTCAGAAAGAATTTTAGCGACTTGGCTGAAGAAATTACTGCTAGTCTCTTCAGTTGTTGTAGATTCGGCAGGTTGTTCCTTGATCATACGATCCATCAAGGCAACTTGGTCATCTTTTGAAATGGTTTCAATGCTGGCATTGATTTGGCTAATACGATTGTCATCTTTACGAAGTCCAATGGCGATAGCTGTATCTTCTTCCCCAGTTTTGAAACCTGGTTCCACTTGGACCATCTTGAACTTAGAGTTAGCAGCTTCAGCAGTCAGAGCTTCTGGGCGTTCAGAAACATAGGCATCGATGACACCAGCCTCAAGAGCTTGGCGCATTTGAGCGAAGTCTCCCATGGCTGTTTCTTTTTTAGCACCTGGGATTTGTGCAATCAAGTCGTAGAGGTAGACACCTTGTTGAGAAGTGATTTTCGCACCATTAAAGTCATCTAAAGATTTAGCATTTGCGTAGGCAGAATCTTTTTTGACTAGTAGAACTGGTTCGCTAGTGTAGTAACTGCTTGAAAAGGCAATTTCTTGTTTGCGTTCTGCAGTAGGACTCATACCTGCAATAATCATGTCAATCTTACCAGAAGTAAGGGCAGGGACTAGACCTTCCCACTTGGTTTTAACAACCAAAGGTTCTTTACCTAAGTCCTTAGCGATTTTCTTGGCAATTTGGACATCGTATCCATTGGCATACTGGTTAGTTCCATCGATTTTGACAGCTCCATTGCTATCATCGTCCTGGGTCCAGTTAAAGGGAGCATATGCTGCTTCCATTCCGATGCGTAAATATTCATCGGCTTGGGCAACATTAACAAATCCCAGCATCAGCAAGAGACTTGTGAAAATAGATAAGTATATTTTTCTCATGATTTCTCCTATTTCTAATCTATTAAAAAATAACTGTCTCCTATTTTATCGAAAAAAACTCTATTTTTCAATATAGGTAAGCCCTTACTTATGAAAAAATGATATAATGATAGCAAAGATAAAAAGGGGGCTTAGTTGATGAAAAAAACTTTTTTCTTATTTGTTTTAGGCTTGTTTTTCCTTCTGCCATTCTCTGTTTTTGCCATTGATTTCAAGATAAACTCTTATCAAGGGGATTTGTATATTCATGCAGACAATACAGCAGAATTTAGACAGAAGATAGTTTACCAGTTTGAGGAGGACTTTAAGGGCCAAATCGTGGGACTTGGACGTGCTGGCAAGATGCCTAGCGGATTTGACATTGATTCCCATCCAAAGGTTCAGGTCTCGAAAAATGGTGCTGAACTGACAGATGTTACGAGCGAAGTGACAGAAGGAGCAGATGGTTATACTGTTAAAGTTTATAATCCAGGTCAAGATGGCGATACAGTTGAAGTTGACCTTATCTGGAACTTAAAGAATTTGCTTTTCCTTTATGATGATATCGCTGAATTAAATTGGCAGCCTCTGACAGATAGTTCAGGGACTATTGGAAAGTTTGAATTTCATGTAAGGGGAGACAAGGGGGCTGAAAAACTCTTTTTCCACACAGGGAAACTCTTTAGAGAGGGAACGGTTGAAAAGAGTAGCCTTGATTATACTATTCGTTTGGACGATCTTCCGGCTAAGCGTGGAGTTGAATTGCATGCCTACTGGCCTCGGACCGATTTTGCTAGCGCTAGGGATCAGGGATTGAAAGGGAATCGTTTAGAAGAGTTTAATAAGATAGAAGACTCGATTGTTAGAGAAAAAGATCAGAGTAAACAACTCGTTACTTGGGTATTTCCTTTGCTACTTTCCATTTCCTTGTTATTGAGTGTCTGCTTTTATTTTATCTATAGAAGAAAGACCACTCCTTCAGTCAAATATGCCAAAAATCATCGTCTCTATGAACCACCAATGGAATTAGAGCCTATGGTTTTATCAGAGGCTGTCTACTCGACCTCTTTAGAGGAAGTGAGTCCTCTAACAAAAGGAGCAGGTAAATTCACCTTTGACCAACTTATTCAAGCTACCTTGCTAGATGTGATAGATCGTGGGAATGTCTCTATTATTTCAGAAGGAGATGCAGTTGGTTTGAGGCTAGTAAAAGAAGATGGTTTGTCCAGTTTTGAGAAAGACTGTCTAAATCTGGCTTTTTCAGGCAAAAAAGAAGAAACTCTTTCCAATTTGTTTGCGGATTACAAGGTATCTGATAGTCTTTATCGTAGAGCAAAAGTCTCTGATGAAAAACGGATTCAAGCAAAGGGGCGTCAGCTCAAATCTTCTTTTGAAGAAGTATTGAACCAGATGCAAGAAGGAGTGAGAAATCGGGTTACCTTCTGGGGGCTTCCGGATTACTATCGTCCTTTAACTAGTGGGGAAAAAGCCTTGCAAGTGGGTATGGGGTCCTTGACTATCCTGCCCCTATTTATCGGATTTGGTTTGTTCTTGTACAGTTTGGATGTTTATGGCTATCTTTACCTCCTCTTGCCAATACTTGGTTTTCTAGGTTTGGTTTTGGCTGTTTTCTATTATTGGAAGCTTCGACTAGATAATCGTGATGGTGTCCTAAATGAAGCAGGAGCAGAAATCTACTATCTCTGGACCAGTTTTGAAAATATGTTGCGTGAGATTGCACGATTGGATCAGGCTGAATTGGAAAGTATTGTGGTCTGGAATCGCCTCTTGGTCTATGCGACCTTATTTGGCTATGCGGACAAGGTCAGTCATTTGATGAAGGTTTATCAGATTCAAGTGGAAAATCCAGATATCAACCTCTATGTAGCTTATGGCTGGCACAGTATGTTTTATCATTCAAGCGCGCAAATGAGCCATTATGCCAGTGTCGCAAATACAGCAAGCACCTACTCCGTATCTTCTGGAAGTGGAAGTTCTGGAGGTGGCTTCTCTGGAGGCGGAGGTGGCGGCAGTATCGGAGCCTTTTAAAGAGAACTGCCATAGACTGAAAAAGTATGCTATAATGGAAGATAGAAAAAAGGAGTAATCTATGTATCTTATTGAAATTTTAAAATCTATCTTCTTTGGTATTGTCGAAGGAATTACGGAATGGTTGCCGATTTCCAGTACAGGTCACTTGATTTTAGCAGAGGAATTTATCCAATACCAAAATCAAAATGAAGCCTTTATGTCCATGTTTAATGTTGTAATTCAGCTTGGAGCGATTTTAGCGGTTATGGTGATTTACTTTAACAAGCTCAATCCTTTCAAACCGACTAAGGACAAGCAGGAAATTCGTAAGACTTGGAGACTGTGGTTGAAGGTCTTGGTTGCAACTTTGCCTTTACTTGCCGTCTTTAAGTTTGATGATTGGTTTGATACCCACTTCCATAATATGGTTTCAGTTGCTCTCATGTTGATTATTTATGGGATTGCCTTTATCTATTTGGAAAAGCGCAATAAAGCGCGTGCTATCGAGCCAAGTGTAACAGAGTTGGACAAGCTTCCTTATACGACAGCTTTCTATATCGGACTCTTCCAAGTTCTTGCCCTTTTACCAGGAACTAGCCGTTCTGGAGCCACAATCGTCGGTGGTTTATTGAATGGAACCAGTCGTTCTGTTGTGACAGAATTTACCTTCTATCTTGGAATTCCTGTTATGTTTGGAGCTAGTGCCTTAAAGATTTTCAAATTTGTGAAAGCAGGACAGCTCTTGAGCTTTGGGCAATTGTTCTTGCTCTTGGTTGCGATGGGAGTAGCCTTTGCAGTCAGCATGGTCGCTATTCGTTTCTTGACAAGCTATGTGAAAAAACACGACTTTACTCTTTTTGGTAAATACCGTATCGTGCTTGGTGGTGTCTTGCTACTTTATAGCTTTGTTCGTTTATTTGTATAAGAAAAACCTTGAAGGGGCAACTCTTCAAGGTTTTATACTCAATGAAAATCAAAGAGCAAACTAGGAAGCTAGCCGCAGGCTGTACTTGAGTACGGTAAGGTGACGCTGACGTGGTTTGAAGAGATTTTCGAAGAGTATTAAAATCCAGTCACGGTAATCCCCAATAGGCGGACACCTCTTTCTTTCTCGCTTAATTCTTCATAGAGTTGCAGGGCTATTTGGCCTATCTGACTAGCATCCTGTGTTTTTTGAGAAAGACTTTTTCGTTTAGTAAGAGTTGAAAAGTCCTCGTAGCGGATTTTCAGAATGACAATTTTTCCAGTTTTCTCTTGTTGATTGAGATTGAGAGCGACTCGTTCTGATAGGAGAGTCAGCTCTTTTTTGATGTCTTCCTCGGCACGGAGAATCTTTCCATAGGTTTTCTCTTTGCCGATTGATTTACGGATGCGATTGGATTTGACGGGGGAGTTGTGAATGCCACGAGCCTTTCGATAAAGGTCATAGCCCAGTCTGCCAAAACGGTCTATTAGAGTCACTTCAGGAACTTCAAGTAGGTCAGCGCCAGTAAAAACCCCCATTTGATGCAGACGTTCTACTGTCTTTTTTCCTACTCCATGAAACTTGGAAATATCCATTTGTTTGAGAAAATCCTCAGCCTGGTCAGGTAGAATCACTGTCAGACCATGTGGTTTTTGATAATCGCTCGCCATTTTAGCTAAGAATTTGTTGTAGGAAACACCGGCAGAAGCAGTTAGATGAAGTTCTTGCCAGATATCCTCTTGAATGAGGCGAGCGATTTTGACCGCTGACTTAATCCCGAGTTTATTTTCTGTTACATCCAAATAGGCTTCGTCAATGCTCATGGGTTCAATCAAATCTGTATAGCGCTTAAAAATAGCTCGAATCTGGAGGCCCACAGACTTATATTTCTCATAATTCCCTGAGATGAAGACGGCCTGGGGACAACGCTCATAGGCTTCCTTGGAACTCATAGCAGAATGGACACCAAAAGCTCGCGCCTCATAGCTACAGGTAGAAACGACTCCCCGCCCACCTGTTTGCCGAGGGTCACTTCCGATAATGACAGGTTTTCCTCTGAGTTTAGGATTATCCCTGATTTCTACCGCAGCAAAAAAGGCATCCATGTCAATATGGATGATTTTTCTTGACAAATCATTTAACAAAGGAAAAATCAACATGCATAGCTCCTTTTACTGCTTATTTTCTTTTATTATACCCTTTTTTCTGAAAAAAAGAAAAAAGGGTATAATTTTTTCAAAAATATAATACAGTTTAGAGAAAAATATAGACTGTTTTAGAAAAGAAAGTGTAAAAATAGGGATTTATCACTTGTTGAAAACGATTACTGTATGGTATACTTGTCTCATGAATGTAACAGATGGTTGTTACTAGAAAGAAAAAAGAGGACATTAACATGGTTGTTAAGACAGTTGTTGAAGCACAAGATATTTTTGACAAAGCTTGGGAAGGCTTCAAAGGAGTAGATTGGAAAGAAAAAGCAAGTGTATCACGCTTCGTACAAGCTAACTACACACCTTACGATGGAGACGAAAGCTTCCTTGCTGGACCAACAGAACGTTCACTTCACATCAAAAAAATTGTAGAAGAAACTAAGGCTCACTACGAAGAAACTCGTTTCCCAATGGACACTCGTCCAACATCTATCGCTGACATCCCAGCAGGATTTATCGATAAAGAAAACGAAGTTATCTTTGGTATCCAAAATGATGAACTCTTCAAATTGAACTTCATGCCAAAAGGTGGTATCCGTATGGCTGAAACTACTTTGAAAGAAAATGGATACGAACCAGATCCAGCTGTTCACGAAATCTTTACTAAATACGTAACAACAGTTAACGACGGTATCTTCCGTGCCTACACTTCAAACATTCGTCGCGCTCGTCACGCTCACACTGTAACTGGTCTTCCAGATGCATACTCACGCGGACGTATCATCGGTGTTTATGCACGTCTTGCTCTTTACGGTGCAGACTACTTGATGCAAGAAAAAGTAAACGACTGGAATGCAATCGAAGAAATCGATGAAGAAACAATCCGTCTTCGTGAAGAAATCAACCTTCAATACCAAGCATTGCAACAAGTTGTTCGCTTGGGTGACCTTTACGGAGTTGACGTTCGCAAACCAGCGATGAACGTTAAAGAAGCAATCCAATGGGTTAATATTGCCTTCATGGCTGTCTGCCGTGTTATCAACGGTGCTGCTACATCTCTAGGACGTGTGCCAATCGTATTGGACATCTTTGCAGAACGTGACCTTGCTCGTGGTACATTTACTGAGTCAGAAATCCAAGAATTCGTTGATGATTTCGTTATGAAACTTCGTACAGTTAAATTTGCTCGTACTAAAGCTTATGACCAATTGTACTCAGGTGACCCAACTTTCATCACAACTTCTATGGCTGGTATGGGTAACGACGGTCGTCACCGTGTTACTAAGATGGACTACCGTTTCTTGAACACTCTTGACAACATTGGTAACTCTCCAGAACCAAACTTGACAGTTCTTTGGACTGACAAATTGCCATACAACTTCCGTCGCTACTGTATGCACATGAGCCACAAACACTCTTCTATCCAATACGAAGGTGTAACAACAATGGCTAAAGATGGATATGGTGAAATGAGCTGTATCTCATGCTGTGTGTCTCCACTTGACCCAGAAAATGAAGAACAACGCCACAACATCCAGTACTTCGGTGCGCGTGTAAACGTATTGAAAGCCCTTCTTACTGGTTTGAATGGTGGTTACGACGATGTTCACAAAGACTACAAAGTATTTGACATCGAACCAATCCGTGACGAAGTTCTTGAATTTGAATCAGTTAAAGCTAACTTTGAAAAATCTCTTGACTGGTTGACTGACACTTACGTAGATGCTTTGAACATCATCCACTACATGACTGATAAGTACAACTACGAAGCTGTTCAAATGGCCTTCTTGCCAACTAAACAACGTGCTAACATGGGATTCGGTATTTGTGGATTTGCTAACACTGTTGATACATTGTCAGCTATCAAATATGCTACAGTTAAACCAATCCGTGATGAAAATGGCTATATCTACGATTACGAAACAATCGGTGAATACCCACGTTGGGGTGAAGATGACCCACGTTCAAACGAATTGGCAGAATGGTTGATTGAAGCTTACACAACTCGTCTACGTAGCCACAAACTTTACAAAGACGCTGAAGCTACAGTATCACTTTTGACAATCACATCTAACGTTGCTTACTCTAAACAAACTGGTAACTCACCAGTCCACAAAGGTGTATACCTCAACGAAGATGGTTCTGTGAACTTGTCTAAACTTGAATTCTTCTCACCAGGTGCTAACCCATCTAATAAAGCTAAAGGTGGATGGTTGCAAAACTTGAACTCACTTTCTAGCCTTGACTTTAGTTATGCAGCTGATGGTATCTCATTGACTACACAAGTTTCACCTCGCGCTCTTGGTAAGACTCGTGATGAACAAGTTGATAACTTGGTAACAATTCTTGATGGTTACTTCGAAAACGGTGGACAACACGTTAACTTGAACGTTATGGACTTGAACGATGTTTACGAAAAGATTATGTCTGGTGAAGATGTTATCGTACGTATCTCTGGATACTGTGTAAACACTAAATACCTCACTCCAGAACAAAAAACTGAATTGACACAACGTGTCTTCCACGAAGTTCTTTCAATGGATGATGCCTTGGATGCATTGAGCTAATCAAGTTCTTGAATAATGAAATAAGGAACCCTCGGTCAGTCGACTGAGGGTTGTTTTTGGGGTTCTTCAATTCCTTAAAGTCAGACACTGAAATATCTGATCGGAATTCAAAGAAACTTGTTGAGTTGGGGGGATTTGAAAATAATCCTCAATGAAAATCAAAGAGCAAACTAGGAAGCTAGCAGCAGGTTGCTCAAAACACTGTTTTGAGGTTGCAGATAGAGTTGACATGGTTTGAAGAGATTTTCGGAGAGTATAAAAACACCACACTTTGTTAGATACAAGGTGTGGTTGTATTTTATCTTTTAGACCAAGTTCTCTTCATAAAGAGAAGTAGGATTGGGTAAATCTCTAAGCGGCCTGCAATCATTGCAAAGGAGAGGAGAATTTTTGAGATAGGACTAAAGATTGCGAAGCTAGAAGTGGTTCCTAGAATAGGCCCGATATTATTGAAACAGCTAAAGACAGCGCTAGTAACGACCAGGAAATCATTGCTGTCTAGACTGACAATAAAGATAAGTGATAACAAAATCATAGCATAGATGACAAAGTACTTGAGAATTTTATGCTGGGTATCTTTGTCAATCACCGTTTTATTAACATGGAGGGTCAAAACACGGTGGGGCGATAGGATTGACAAAATCTGATTTTTAGCAATTTTTGAAAGGATGAGGCCTCGAATGACTTTGAGTCCACCTGCGGTTGAACCAGCAGAACCACCGATTCCCATGAGAAAGAGGAGGATAAACTGGGAGAAGAGGGGCCAGTTAGTAATGTCTCCGTATCCAAAACCAGTAGTCGTAATGATATTGGAAACCTGGAAGAAGGCCATTTCAAAACTCTTAGAAAATCCTGGGTAGAGATAGAGGGTATTGAGGCTGATCAAGCCTGTAGAAACCAGAACAATGACCAAGTAAGCTCGAAGTTCTTCATCTCCAAAAAAGGCCTTGACGCGACGGAGCATGAGGTAGTAGTAGAGATTGAAATTTACCCCAAAAACCAGAACTCCGATACTAACTAGATAGGTAATCAGTGAGCTACCATAGTGGGCAATTCCGTCGTTATAGACGGTGAAGCCTCCTGTACCTGCTGTCCCCATAGCAATGACAAAACTATCAAATAGGGGCATGCCAGCTAGATAATAGATGATGACAAAGAGGGAGAAGAGAGCTAGATAAAGGAGATAGAGAATCTGGGCAGTATTTTTGAGTTTGGATACTACTTTACCAAAAACAGGGCCAGGAACCTCAGCCTTCATCACCTCTAGGTGACTATTCTTGGCATTATCCATAATAGCAAGCGCAAAAACAAGCACCCCCATCCCTCCAATCAAGTGGGTAAAACTTCGCCAGAAGAGGAGGGAACGGCTGAGAACTGAAACGTCATTCAGAATAGTTGCTCCAGTAGTTGTAAAGCCAGAACTGATCTCAAAAAAGGCATCTATAAGGCTGGGAATTTGCCCAGCAAAAACAAAGGGGAGACCACCAAAGAAAGACCAAAGGATCCAACAGAGGGCCACAATTAAGATTCCTTCCTTGGCATAAATCCGTTGATTTTTTGGCTTTTGTAAAATTCCTGAACCGCCTAGTAATAAGAGAATCCCAATCGTTGTAAAGAGGGCTGTAAAGACTTGGCTCGATTCACGGTAATAGACAGCGACAGACACAGGAACCAAAAGAAGAACAGCTTCAATCAAAAGTAATTTTGAAAGGAGGTAACGAATCATACTTTTATTCATTTCTTACCTCGCAATCAAGTCATAAATCTTGGTGATGTTTGGCAACAGGGTTGTTACTAGGAGCTTGTCTCCGACTTCAAGCGTATCCTCCCCAGTAGGGAAAATAGTCTTGCCCTTTCGAATGATGGCTGCAATAAGAACCCCTTTTTTCAGTTTTAGTTGAGAAAGAGGTTTGGCAGTCATTTTATTGGCTTCCTTGATATGGAATTGTAGGGTTTCGATTTGGCCATTTGCTAGATGGTGCATGGCTTGAAGGTCTGAATACTGGGCATTCACACGGCCACGAATAAAGTGCATGATTGTATCTACAGCGATGATTTTCGGAGTGATAATGCTTGAGAAATCAGGCGCATGAATAATTTCAAGGAGACTAGTTCTGTTAACCTTGCTAATATTTTTTTGCACCCCCACACTATCCAGGAACATAGAAGTAATAATATTCTCTTCGTCGACTCCTGTCAGTGTTGCTACTGCATCATAGTTTTGAGCACTTTCTTCTAGCAGAATGTCTTTTGCAGTACCATCTCCTTGAACGATGTAGAGATTTGGGAATTTCTCACTAAAGAAACGTGCCCTTTCAGAGTTAATCTCGATGACTTTGGTATCGATACGACTGTCTTTGAGAATACCTAGTAGATAATAGGCAATTCTTCCAGCCCCAACGATGAGGAGGCTCTTCACGGCACGTGATTTGAAATAATTATGGAATAGCATCATATCAACACGGTTACCAGTGACAAAGATTCTATCTTTATCCTGTATGGTCATGTCACCACTTGGGATGATAATTTGATGATCCCTCTCTATCGCACAGACAATGACATTGCCAAATTTTTTCCGAAAATCAGAAATGGGCATTTGGCAAAGACCACTGGTTGATTTGACGATAAATTCCATGAGGCTAACACGTCCACCAGCAAAGCGTTCGACAGATAGGGCGTTGGGGAAGTCAATGATATTAGCGATAGAGCGGGCAGCCAAGAGCTCAGGGTTAACGATAAGAGAAAAACCGAGAATATTCTTTTCTTTGAAATAAGAGTTAGAGTATTCAGGATTCCGCACCCGAACGATAGTCTCTTTAGCCCCCATTTTCTTGGCTAGAACGGCTGCAATCATGTTTACTTCATCGTACTCAGTCAAGGCGATAAAGATATCACAATCTTGGACACTGGCTTGCTCAAGGATGGTAAAATCAGCCCCGTTACCAAGGATACCTATGATATCAAAGCGATTGACAATATGATTGAGGACGGCTTCGTCTTGCTCAATCAGCAAAACATCATGCTTTTCTGCAACCAAGGAGCGACAGAGGGCAAAACCAACTTTTCCCCCTCCGACAAGGATAATTTTCATAATAAAACCTACTTTTTCATGATGTAACTATCATACCTTTTTTCAAGAAAAAATGCACCTACTAGCTAATAACCAGAGCTTTTAGTAGGAAATTTGCTATAAGGTAAAACTATACCCTAATCAATTAAAATAGCTATTAGCACCTTTCTATGAAATATGGTATGATAAAGGATATACAAGGAGATAAAATGAATAATAATTTACTGGTATTACAATCAGACTTTGGTCTGGTTGATGGTGCGGTATCGGCTATGATTGGAGTGGCTTTAGAAGAGTCTCCAACCTTAAAAATTCATCATTTGACGCACGATATCACGCCTTATAATATTTTTGAGGGGAGCTATCGTCTCTTTCAGACGGTGGATTACTGGCCTGAGGGAACGACTTTTGTATCGGTTGTCGATCCAGGTGTCGGCTCGAAACGTAAGAGTGTGGTTGCCAAGACTGCAAAAAATCAATACATTGTCACGCCAGACAATGGGACTCTTTCTTTTATTAAGAAACACGTTGGTATTGTAGCCATTCGTGAAATTTCTGAGGTAGCCAATAGACGTCAAAACACAGAGCATTCTTATACCTTCCACGGTCGTGATGTTTATGCTTATACTGGAGCTAAACTGGCCAGTGGTCACATTACATTTGAGGAAGTGGGACCAGAGCTCAGTGTGGATCAGATTGTGGAGCTTCAAGTCGTAGAGACCATCATTGAAGATCATCTGGTGAAGGGAGCTATTGATATTCTGGATGTGCGTTTCGGCTCGCTTTGGACCTCTATCACACGAGAAGAGTTTTACAAACTGGAACCAGAATTTGGTGACCGTTTTGAAGTGACTATCTATCACGCTGATATGCTGGTCTATCAAAATCAGGTTGTCTATGGCAAATCATTTGCAGATGTGAGAATTGGGCAACCAATCCTTTACATTAACTCTCTCTATCGTTTAGGTCTGGCTATCAATCAAGGTTCCTTTGCTAAGGCCTATAATGTGGGTGTCGGTTCATCTTGGACCATTGAAATAAAGAAAATAGAATCATAAAATAGGAGAATATAGATGAAAAATCAATCAATTAAACAAGTTGTTGCTATCGGTGTTGGAGCTGCGCTCTTTGTTGTCATCGGGATGATTAGCATTCCGACACCTGTTCCAAATACAAGCATCCAGCTCCAGTATGCGGTACAGAGCCTCTTGTCTATCATTTTTGGCCCTCTAGTGGGATTACTTGTTGGTTTAATTGGGCATGCAGTGAAGGACTCTCTTGCAGGCTATGGTCTGTGGTGGACTTGGATTATTGCTAGTGGTCTCTTTGGTCTAACTGTAGGACTCTTTAGAAAATACATTCGAGTAACACAAGGTGTTTTTGGGTTGAAGGATATTGTCTTCTTTAACCTCATTCAAATTGTTGCAAATGCTCTTGTTTGGGGTGTCTTGGCACCACTTGGAGACGTTGTGATTTATCAAGAAGCGGCAGAAAAAGTATTTGCCCAAGGGATTGTTGCAGGAATTGCTAATGCTGTAACTATAGCTATCGCAGGTACCCTTCTCTTGCTAGCTTATTCACGTACGCAAACTCGTTCAGGAAGTTTGAAAAAGGATTAACATAAGGGAAAAGGCTGGATAACCAGTCTTTTTCGATGTTTATAGATTAGTTAGGAAAGCAAGCTATGCTAGGACTCTTTTTGACGCTAAGATTTTAAGAGAAGAGACTGCAAGAAGAGTTCGATTTATGATAAAATAGAAGTCTAAGAAGCGAATGAAGAGAGTAAGATGAAAGAAGCTATAATTGAGTGGAAGGATTTCTCTTTCCAGTATGAAACGCAACAAGAACCGACCTTGCAAGGAATAGACTTGACTATTTATAAGGGAGAGAAAGTCTTAATTGTTGGGCCATCTGGGTCAGGTAAGTCTACCTTGGGTCAGTGTTTGAATGGGATTATTCCAAATATTTACAAGGGGCAGCCGTCTGGAGAATTTTTGATCAAGGGGCAAGCAGCCTTTAATATGAGCATCTACGATAAATCTCATCTTGTTAGCACGGTTTTGCAGGATACAGATGGGCAGTTTATCGGCTTGTCCGTGGCAGAGGATTTGGCTTTTGCTCTGGAAAATGATGTGACAGCTCTAGATGAGATGAAAAGTCGTGTTCATAAATGGGCTGAAAAGCTGGACCTTCTTCCTTTACTGTCTCAGCGTCCTCAGGATTTGTCTGGTGGTCAAAAGCAGCGGGTTAGTCTAGCTGGTGTCTTGATTGATGAGAGTCCGATTCTCTTGTTTGATGAGCCACTCGCCAATCTAGATCCCAAGTCAGGTCAGGATATTATCGAATTGATTGATCAGATTCATAAGGAGGAGGGGACGACGACTCTTATTATCGAGCATCGTTTGGAGGATGTTCTGCATAGACCTGTGGATCGGATTGTCTTGATAAACGATGGTCGTATCCTCTTTAATGGTGGCCCTGACCAGCTACTGGCGACTGATTTATTGACCCAAAATGGAATTCGCGAACCCCTTTATCTAACCACTCTCCGTCAATTGGGTGTGGATTTAGTTAAGGAAGAACAATTAGCGAATCTGGCTAACATGTCTATCTCAAAAGGTCAGGTTCAGTTGCAGACTGAATTGGTAAAAGAGACACCAGATTTGCAGTCACTTTTTAGACTAGATGATGTGTCTTTTTCTTATAATGATAGACCGATTTTAAAATCTCTTCATTTAGATATTAAAAAGGGTGAAAAAATTGCCATTGTCGGAAAAAATGGAGCAGGGAAGTCAACTCTAGCCAAGGCCTTGAGTAGCTTTATCCAGACTGAAGGCCGCTATCTGTGGGAAGGACAGGATATCAAAGGAGATTCGGTTGCAGAGCGGGCGGAACGAGTAGGCTATGTGCTGCAAAATCCCAATCAAATGATTTCAACCAATATGATTTTTGATGAGGTGGCTCTGGGACTACGTTTGCGAGGTGTGGATGAGAAGGAAATTGAAACGAGAGTCTATGAAACCTTGAAAATCTGTGGTCTTTATGAATTCCGTAATTGGCCCATTTCTGCCCTTTCGTTTGGACAGAAAAAACGTGTCACTATTGCCTCGATTTTGGTTTTAGGAGCTGAAATTATCCTCTTAGATGAACCGACAGCAGGTCAAGACCAGAAGAATTATACTGAGATTATGGAATTTCTCGAAGAACTGCATCAAAAAGGTCATACCATTGTCATGATTACCCATGATATGCAATTGATGCTGGATTATTCTGATCGTGCTCTTGTCATGGCGGATGGAGAATTGATTGCTGATACTGATCCAGCCAGTCTATTGAGTAATCCCGAGCTGTTAGTAAAAGCCAATCTAAAAGAGACTTCTATCTTCAACTTGGCTAAGAAACTCGACGTGGATCCACTTGCTTTAACGGCATTTTACAAAGAAAGGAGAGAAGGATGCAAGCAAAATTAATCGGTTACCAGCATAGAGATACTATGATTCATCGCTTGTCAGGAGCTGGGAAACTCCTCTTTTTCATTCTCGTGTCATTGGCGGCCATGATTAGCTATGATACCAGACTGCTTGTTCTGATTGCCATCTTTTCGGTCTTTCTCCTCTATTTGTCAGAAATCCGTTTTAAAGATGTTTCCTTTGTAGCCGTTTTTGCGACGGTATTTGCCGTTTTAAACGTTTTGATGGTCTATCTCTTTTCTCCCGAGTATGGGGTTGGACTTTACGGAGAGAGGAGTGTGATTTGGCAGGGAATCGGTGCCTACACTCTAACCAGCCAGGAGCTCTTTTATCTGCTAAATTTGGCTATTAAGTACCTTTGCACCATTCCTCTGGCTATTATCTTTTTGATGACAACCCACCCTAGTCAGTTTGCTTCCAGTTTAAATCAAATTGGTGTGCCTTACAAGATTGCCTATTCAGTCAGCCTGACTTTGCGCTATATTCCAGATTTGCAGGAAGAATTCTTTACTATCAAGATGTCTCAGGAAGCGCGTGGGATGGAATTATCCAAGAAAGCTTCTCTTATGCAACGAATCAAAGGCAATCTGCGCATTATTACGCCCTTGATTTTTAGCTCGCTCGAACGCATTGATACCATCGCGACCGCCATGGAGCTTCGACGCTTTGGGAAAGAGAAAAAACGCACTTGGTATAGTTATCAGGCCTTGAAAAAAGGAGACTATCTTACCTTGCTTTTGGCAGCCTTGTTTTTAGTAGCTAGTTTACTACTTATCTTGCAGAATCAGGGACGATTTTACAACCCTTGGAAATAGTATTGTCAAAGTTTTCATTAGATAAGTAAAGAGAAATTATTCTATAACTTTTTATTAATAGATTGTATGAGAAATAAAGTTAATAATTATATACTTGAAACTTTTTGACAAAACATGAATTAGCTTGTATATTTTATAGTAGAATTTACACTACAAAATCAAAGTTATTCAAATATAATCATTTTCAACTAAGTTCAGTGTCATAATGTAGAGACGATATAAAATAGTAAAAGTGCTTAATTTAAATCGTGTTAATTTCATTTTGTGTAAACATGAGAAAATTTGAATGTAGATAATGACGGGAGATGATTTACAATGATAAGTTTAGAGCTGTTGTCTAAAGAAAATAGTTTAGACGTCTATTTTTTTGAAAAAGAGAATCGAGAGTATTTTGAGCGGAATTTACCTCCTAGACCAGCTAACTATTTTGATTTAGAAGGTTTTAAAGAAATTACGAGAGAATTGTTAAGGGAACAAGAGAATCATGATGTCTACATGCATCTTATCAGAGATTCGCAAGGCGTTATGGTCGGAAGAATTAATTTAAGTGTTTTAGAGAATAATCGAAAAACAGCAGAACTTGGGTATAGGATTGGGGAAAATGTTAGCAATTTAGGTTATGCCAGCGAAGCGGTTAAACTCGTTTTAGAAAAAGCCTTCACGACTTATGGTTTCAATAGAATCATTGCAGGAACGGCAACAGGTAATCTAGCCTCTCAGAGGGTGCTTTTAAAAAATGGCTTCACCTTTAGTAGGGTTATAGAAAATGACTTACAAATTCATAATGAGTGGGTTCATACAGCAGTATTTGAGATAACGAGGTCATAATATCATTATTCCCAGTCCACAGATGGGTATAAAAGAGTAAGCAATTTTTGCAGATATTTAAGAATTTTCTCCTAGAAACCCTTGGAAATAGCTTGAAAAAATTGAAAAAATCAAGTCGTTTCTATTGACAATGATTCTGAAAGTGTTATACTAAGAAAGTAGTTTCGCTGATTTACTTCAAACCTGTTGTGAGGTAAGTTAACGATGCCTTAACCACGCTGTTTGCTGAGCTTGACTCCGGGCAGTGTGGCTATTTTTTTGCAATGGTGAAAGGAAGCAAGTCATGACAAATCACATTGTATTATTTGAACCACAAATTCCACAAAATACAGGTAATATCGCGCGTACTTGCGCTGCGACCAATTCTCCCCTCCACATCATCAAGCCAATGGGTTTTCCTATCGATGACCGCAAGATGAAGCGAGCTGGATTGGATTATTGGGATAAGCTAGAGATTTATTTTTACGAGAGTTTGGAAGATTTTATGTCTCAGATGAAGGGCAAACTCTATCTGATCTCAAAATTTGCTGAGAAAGTGTATTCTGATGTGGATTTATCGACTAACGAAGACCATTATTTTCTCTTTGGACGTGAAGACAAGGGCTTGCCTGAGGACTTTATGCGCGAACATCCTGAGAAAGCTCTCCGTATTCCCATGAATGATGAACATGTTCGCAGTCTCAATGTGTCTAATACCGTTTGCATGATTGTCTATGAGGCTCTCCGCCAGCAGAACTTTGCAGGTCTTGAGCTTGTTCATACCTATGAAGCAGATAAATTGAAATAAAAAATGAAAATGAACAAAATGCTTGCGCTTGCAAGCGTTTTTTGTTATGATAAAAGAGTCTTCAGGGCAGGGTGTGATTCCCGACCGGCGGTAAATTTGACTAGTTATTTTAGCTTTCTCGTCGTTGTCTTGTCTCGATATACTTTAAGTATTATCTTCGACTGCGACGCCTAGATAAATCTAAAATATCTTAGCCAAATAAGTCCGCGAGCGCAAGCTGATGTGGTGAGATTCCACAACCGACAGTATAGTCTGGATGGGAGAAGACGAAAGAATAGCTTTGTCTGTTCTGATAGATTTATAGCTAGATTGTAATCGCTTGCTTTTGTTTTCTTTAATAGAGTGAGAGGGAACTTTTGGGATATAAAAAGTGAGAATAGATAGAGGAATCCTTTCTAACTTCTTCTGATTTTATAGAAAATTGGAGGAACCTGTTATGACAAACACACGTCGACTTTCGACCATTGCGATTTTATCAGCCATTTCATTTGTGCTGATGTACTTTGACTTTCCGCTTTTACCAGCGGCGTCCTTCCTCAAGATCGAATTTAGTATCTTGCCAGTCCTTGTGGCTCTGGTGGTCATGGATTTGCCTGCTGCTCTAGGAGTTCTCTTGCTTCGCTCACTCTTGAAATTGCTTCTTAACAGCCAGGGAGTGAATACTTACATTGGTTTGCCAATGAATATCATAGCTTTGGGAGTTTTTGTCATCGTATTTGCTTTGATTTGGAAAAAGGAACGGACAACCCTTCGTTTCCTACTAGGCTCTCTAGCTGGAACTATTGGTTTAACCGTGGCTATGTTGGTTCTCAACTATGTTTACGCTGTTCCTTTGTACGCTAAGTTTGCTAACTTTGATATTGGAAAAATTTTGGGACTTTCCAACTACCTAATGACCATGGTATTACCTTTTAACTTGATTGAGGGTGTAATCTTTTCCGTTTCATTCTGGTTGTTGTACGTCCTTTTGAAACCAACCTTAAAACATTATGAAAGATAAACAAACATTTTTAATGAAGGGCAGTTTTGCCCTTTTACTTTTCGTTATTCTTGGCTATATGGTCAAATTTTATCCTGACACGCTGGTAGGTTTTGACCAACCGATTCAGACGGCAGTTCGAGGAGACTTGCCAAATTACTTGACTATTCTTTTCCTAGCCATCACACATCTGATTGATATCCCAGTGATTATCACTTGGGTTGTCATCGCAGCCTTTATCTTTTATCGTAAGCGGTGGAAGATAGAAAGTTTCTTTATGCTGGGAAATCTGGCTTTGGCAGGTCTTTTAATCGTGACCTTTAAAAATATCTACCAGCGCCCACGACCAGCTATTTTACATCTGGTGGAGGAGAAGGGATTTTCCTTTCCAAGTGGGCATTCTTTGGCAGTGACGCTGATGGTAGGTACTTTGATTATCATTCTCAGTCAACGGATTAAAAATCCAGTTTGGAGAAAAATCGTGCAAATCGTCCTTGGCCTCTACCTAGTCAGTGTACTGGTATCAAGGGTCTATCTGGGAGTTCACTATCCATCAGATGTTCTTGCCAGTCTCTGTGTGGGCTTGGGAGTCCTGTTTATCGAGTTTCCCTTCTATGATAAGCTCCGCTTCCAATGGCGATTTAAAGGTAAGCAGAAGTGAGCATCAAATTCCCTTGAGGAGAAAGAAATGAAAGTCAATATAAAAGCTCTTCATCCTACTCAACTATACTTATCAGAAAAGAAACTAGAAGGCATCCAGACACTTTATAAGTCAGCAGAAATAATCAATGTTGCTCCAATCAGTATTCTTGCCTTTGGAGATTACTTGTTGATTACAGATGGGCATCACAGGGCTTATCAGGCTTTATTGGCGGGTCAAGATACGATTTCTGCTGAGTGGGATAGAGATGGTGGTGATGAACTATATCATCTCTATGCGCAAGTCTGCGAAGAAAGAAAAATTTACTCTGTTCTGGATTTAAAAAATCATATCTTACCTCAAGATGAGTATAAAGCAAAATGGTATAACTGGTGTGAGGGTTTTAATCAAGCAGCAACTCTCTTATTGAAAAGGAAAGCAGATGAAACAGACCCTACAAATAGATAATACACTGCGTCTTGTTCCTTATTATCAGGTCAATCATTGTGAGGAAGCTTTTGCTTGGTATCAGGATGTGAACCTGGTTTACCTCGTAGATGGTGTGAAGAGACCTTATAGTCCAGCGACCCTGGAAGCTATGTATTCTTATTTGGATCAGCATGGAGAGCTTTTTTGGATTGAAGTCAAGGAGAAGGGAGAATGGTTTCCAATTGGGGATGTTACACTATCTCAGGATAATCTCCCCATTGTGATTGGGAATCCCGCTTACCAACATCGAGGACTTGGGAAAAAGGTTCTAAGTACTTTGATTGAATTGGCTCGAGTAAAAGGATGGAAAGAATTGAGAGTCAAGGAAATCTACACCTACAATCATGCTTCTAGGAGGTGTTTCAAGTCGCTTGGATTTGTGGAAAATGGAGCAACAGAAAAAGGAATGAGTTTTATATTGAAATTAATCTAGTCTAACTTGTTTTTTAACTAAAAATCTGATAAACTATGTAGTAATTGAATAGGAATCCGCAAGACTAGTAACTCAAGGGAAGTATATCAGGGAGGAGAGCCGTGACTGCAAGCTCTCTATATGAAAGCTGGGTGAATTCACTTGCGCATGGATTTAGAAATGAAGGTCTGACTTGTCAGATGAAAACGGATGGTACCGCGTGTCAACGCTCCGAGTGGAGTTTTTGGCATGTGGTTTTCTTTTTATCTTATGAGAGACTGATGGAGGAATTATGTCAACTATTGAAGAACAATTAAAAGCGCTTCGAGAAGAAACGCTGGCTAGCTTGAAGCAGATTACTGCTGAAAATGAAAAAGAGATGCAAGAATTGCGTGTCGCAGTCCTTGGGAAAAAAGGGTCGCTTACGGAAATCCTCAAAGGGATGAAAGATGTCTCTGCTGAAATGCGTCCAATTATCGGGAAACACGTCAATGAAGCTCGTGATGTCTTGACAGCAGCCTTTGAAGAAACTGCTAAGCTCTTGGAAGAAAAGAAAGTTGCTGCACAATTAGCTAGCGAGAGTATCGATGTGACACTTCCAGGTCGTCCAGTTGCGACTGGTCACCGTCACGTTTTGACACAAACCAGTGAGGAAATCGAAGATATTTTCATTGGTATGGGTTACCAAGTCGTGGATGGTTTTGAAGTGGAGCAAGACTACTACAACTTTGAGCGTATGAACCTTCCTAAAGACCACCCAGCCCGTGATATGCAAGATACTTTCTATATCACTGAAGAAATCTTGCTCCGTACCCACACGTCTCCAGTTCAGGCGCGTGCTATGGATGCCCATGATTTTTCTAAAGGTCCTTTGAAAATGATCTCACCAGGACGCGTGTTCCGTCGTGATACAGACGATGCGACCCACAGTCACCAGTTCCACCAAATCGAAGGCTTGGTTGTTGGGAAAAATATCTCTATGGCTGATCTTCAAGGAACCCTTCAGTTGATTGTGCAAAAAATGTTTGGTGAAGAGCGTCAGATTCGTCTGCGCCCCTCTTACTTCCCATTCACAGAGCCATCTGTTGAGGTGGATGTTTCTTGCTTCAAGTGTGGTGGAGAAGGCTGTAACGTATGTAAGAAAACTGGTTGGATCGAAATTATGGGGGCCGGTATGGTTCACCCACGTGTCCTTGAAATGAGTGGTATCGATGCGACTGTTTACTCTGGATTTGCCTTTGGTCTTGGACAAGAGCGTGTAGCTATGCTCCGTTACGGAATTAACGATATTCGTGGATTCTACCAAGGAGATATCCGCTTCTCAGAACAGTTTAAATAATGATTAGAAAAGTAGAAATGGCAGATGTTGAGGTGTTGGCTAAAATAGCCAAACAAACCTTTCGTGAAACATTTGCGCATGATAATACGGAAGAGCAGTTACAGGAATACTTTGAAGAGGCTTATAGTCTGAAAACTTTGTCAACTGAGTTGGGAAATCCAGAATCCGAAACCTATTTCATTATGCATGAGAAGGAGATAGCTGGTTTTCTCAAAGTCAACTGGGGAAGTGCTCAGACTGAGAGAGAATTAGAAGATGCTTTTGAAATTCAACGTCTCTATGTGCTACAAAAATTCCAAGGATTTGGACTTGGTAAGCAACTGTTTGAATTTGCTCTTGAACTTGCTACAAAAAATAGTTTTTTCTGGGCTTGGTTAGGTGTTTGGGAGCATAATACAAAAGCTCAAGTGTTTTATAATCGATATGGTTTTGAAAAATTTAGCCAACATCATTTTATGGTTGGTCAAAAAGTAGATACAGATTGGTTACTGAAAAAGAAATTAAGGTAAGAAGATGATTCTTCTATTGAAATGATAGGAAAGGAAAAGAACTAGAGTGGCAACTGTCATTCTGGAGAACTAAATTATGCTTGTATCTTATAAATGGTTAAAAGAATTGGTGGACATTGATGTGCCATCACAAGAGTTAGCTGAAAAAATGTCAACTACAGGGATCGAGGTAGAAGGTGTGGAATCACCAGCTGCCGGTCTCTCAAAAATTGTCGTCGGTGAGGTCTTGTCTTGTGAAGATGTGCCAGAAACTCACCTCCATGTTTGTCAGGTTAACGTTGGCGAAGAAGAAACCCGTCAAATCGTCTGTGGTGCACCGAATGTGCGTGCTGGTATCAAGGTTATGGTGGCTCTTCCGGGAGCTCGCATTGCGGACAACTACAAGATTAAAAAAGGGAAAATCCGTGGTTTGGAGTCACTTGGGATGATCTGTTCACTTGGTGAATTGGGAATTTCTGACTCAGTTGTACCAAAGGAATTCGCAGATGGCATTCAAATCTTGCCAGAAAATGCAGTACCAGGTGAGGAAGTCTTCTCATATCTAGACTTGGATGATGAAATCATCGAACTTTCTATTACACCCAACCGTGCGGATGCCCTTTCTATGCGTGGGGTGGCTCACGAAGTAGCAGCTATCTATGATAAGGCAGTCAACTTTAAAGAATTTACTCTTTCAGAAACTGACCAAGCTGCAGCAGATGCTCTTTCTGTAGGCATTGAGACAGACAAGGCACCTTACTATGCCGCTCGTATCTTGGACAATGTGACTATCGCACCAAGTCCACAATGGTTGCAAAACCTTCTTATGAATGAAGGAATCCGTCCAATCAATAACGTAGTGGACGTGACAAACTACATTCTGCTCTACTTTGGTCAACCAATGCATGCCTTTGACTTGGACACTTTTGAAGGGAATGACATTCGTGTGCGTGAAGCGCGTGCTGGTGAAAAATTAGTGACTTTAGATGGTGAAGAACGTGATTTGGACGTTAATGACCTAGTCATCACTGTCGCAGACAAGCCAGTAGCTCTTGCAGGTGTTATGGGTGGTCAAGCAACAGAAATCTCTGAAAAGTCTAGTCGTGTCGTCCTTGAAGCTGCAGTCTTCAATGGAAAATCAATCCGCAAGACTAGCGGTCGCCTCAACCTTCGTTCTGAGTCATCTTCTCGCTTTGAAAAAGGGATCAATGTGGCAACTGTTAACGAAGCCCTTGATGCGGCGGCTAGCATGATTGCAGAACTTGCAGGTGCGACTGTGCGTAAAGGTATCGTTTCAGCGGGTGAGCTTGATACCTCTGATGTGGAAGTTTCTTCAACTCTTGCTGATGTTAACCGTGTCCTCGGAACTGAACTTTCTTACGCGGATGTAGAAGACGTCTTCCGTCGTCTTGGATTTGGCCTTTCTGGAAATGCAGATAGCTTTACAGTCAGCGTCCCACGTCGTCGTTGGGATATCACTATTGAAGCAGACCTCTTTGAAGAAATCGCTCGTATCTATGGTTATGACCGCTTGCCAACCAGCCTTCCAAAAGACGATGGGACAGCTGGTGAATTGACTGCGACACAAAAACTCCGCCGTCAAGTTCGTACTATTGCTGAAGGAGCAGGTTTGACAGAAATCATCACCTATGCTCTAACAACTCCTGAAAAAGCAGTTGAGTTTACGGCTCAACCAACTAACCTTACTGAACTCATGTGGCCAATGACAGTGGACCGTTCTGTCCTCCGTCAAAATATGATTTCTGGTATCCTAGATACAGTTGCTTACAACGTGGCTCGTAAGAACAAAAACTTGGCCCTTTACGAGATTGGAAAAGTCTTTGAACAAACAGGTAATCCAAAAGAAGAACTTCCAAATGAGATCAACAGTTTTGCCTTTGCCTTGACAGGCTTGGTTGCTGAAAAAGATTTCCAAACAGCAGCAGTTCCAGTTGATTTCTTCTATGCTAAGGGAATCCTAGAAGCATTATTTACTCGCTTGGGACTAGAAGTGACCTATACAGCAACATCTGAAATCGCTAGCCTTCATCCAGGTCGTACAGCAGTGATTTCACTCGGTGACCAAGTTCTTGGTTTCCTTGGGCAAGTGCATCCAGTCACTGCTAAGGCCTACGATATTCCAGAAACTTATGTGACTGAGCTCAACCTTTCAGTCATCGAGGCTGCCCTTCAACCTGCTAATCCATTTGTAGAAATTACTAAATTCCCAGCAGTCAGCCGTGACGTTGCCCTTCTCCTCAAGGCAGAAGTGACTCATCAAGAAGTTGTGGACGCTATCCAAGCTGCCGGTGTGAAACGCTTGACAGATATCAAACTCTTTGACGTCTTCTCAGGCGAAAAATTGGGACTTGGTATGAAGTCAATGGCTTATAGCTTGACTTTCCAAAATCCGGAAGATAGCTTAACGGACGAGGAAGTCGCACGCTACATGGAAAAAATCCAAGCGTCTCTCGAAGAAAAAGTCAATGCAGAAGTACGTTAACTCATCAATCCATCCTTTGAGGTGGATTTTTCTTATGTGACTATTAGTCCGTCTCGCTCCGTTAGGTGCGAGACAAAAAAACCACCCGCTATGCGGGTGCGCGTCGAAGGTTATACCCAAAAAACTCCAAACGCGATACAATAAAGGTGTTCAAGCCAA